>NZ_OY776220.1:2442500-3176059 GCF_963675415.1 uncultured Trichococcus sp. | reverse complement strand
TATAGTGGTTTATACAGTCTATTGTGACAACGAATTGCTATTCGACCCTCGGGTTGATGAACTGGTTATCTTTGATAAAAAAGTAGTGTTGGAAGTCAACAAAACGGGGTCATTTGATTTTAAAATCTACCCATCCCATCCGATGTATGACCGCATCAAACGGCTGAAATCATCTATCGAAGTTTACCAGGATGGTTATATGGTATTCCGTGGACGCGTGCTGGATGATGTCCAGGACTTCGACAATGCGAAGGATGTCACCTGCGAAGGGGATCTTGCTTTTTTAAATGATGGTATCATTCGGCCGTACACCTACTCCGGTAGCGTGTCCGGCTTTTTAAGCTATATCCTGATGGAATATAACGCACAGGTGGAAGAGACGAAGCGCTTTGTTTTGGGGAGTGTGACCGTGACTGATCCGAACGACTACATCACGCGGTCCAGCATCACTGCAGCGAGCGCGTGGGATGTGGTTAACGACAAACTGATCAAGTTGCTGGGCGGTTATATCAGGATTCGCAGATCAGGCGGCATCAACTACGTGGATTATCTGGAAGACAGTACAGCTCAAAGCCTTCAGGAAATCAAACTGGGAGAAAATTTACTGGATCTGAACAAAGAAATCAAAGGCCAGGACATTGTAACGGCTTTGATTCCATATGGGGCAAAGCTGGGGAATGACACGGATGAGCGCCTGACCATTTCAGATGTGAATGGCGGCGTGGATTATGTGTACGATCAAGCGGCTGTCGATGCGTATGGTTGGATTTTTGATACAAAAACTTGGGATGACGTGACCGTTGGCGGCAACCTGCTCACAAAAGCGGCAGCCGAACTAGCGAGCCGCATCAATTTGAATGTATCCCTTGATGTGTCGGCCATTGACTTATCCATGACGGATGATCAGATAGACAAACTTCGTTTCTTTGAATACGTAAAAGTAAATAGCCCGGCGCATCAGCTGAATGAGTTCATGCTGATCCAGAAGCTGACCGTTGACATGGATAACCCGCAGAACAACAAGCTGATGCTGGGAACGAATTACGCAACCTTCTCCGAAAGTCAGCTGAATACAGAAAAAGCGATCGAAAACGTGTCGAATAATCTCAGCGAAACGAACACAAAAACTCAAAATTATGTCACGGATCAAGTTACCACGCTGAATTCGAATATCGAACAATCTGCATCAGCGATTCGAATGGATGTATCCGAGACCTACACATCCAAATCAGAATTGGAGCAGTACAAACTTGATGTATCCACGACATTTACTCAAACAAATGAATCTTTTAGGTTTGATTTCGGCACATTGGAGCAGCTCGTTACTGATTTGGGCGGCGAAACGTCCGCATCCTTCACAGAAATCCGCAAGTTTATCCAATTTCTGGATGGAGATATCATTCTGGGTGAGGTAGGCAATCCACTGAAGCTGAAAATAGAAAATGATCGCATTGCGTTTATTCTGAACGGATTGGAAGTCGCCTATTGGAGTGACAGCAATTTCTACATCACAGAAGCGCGGATACTAACTAGCATCCGTATAGGGAACTACGCTTTCATTCCAAGAAGCAACGGAAATTTATCATTTAAGTGGGTGGGCTAAACTATGGCATTATCAGGCAGCTTTACAAAGGGATTCTCTAATAATGGCGCGTTTCGCCTGCGCGTTGAGTGGAGCGCTACGCAGAACATCAATGAAAACTACTCGACCGTTACCGCTCACCTATACATCGATTCTTTGCAGTCATGGGCGAGTGTGTATGATGCGACATCATCTAACACGAGCTTGTCAATCAATGGGAACACGAAATACTTTTCGAATAACTCCACTATCAATGCATGGCAATCGAAATGGATGGGTTCGCACACGGTAACGGTATATCACACGAATGACGGTTCCAAATGGTTCGATATATACGCTACTCATAATTTTGACATCACCTGGAACGGGTCATACATCGGCGTTGTGGATGTTTACGGTTCTGCTTGGCTGAATACCATCCCGCGCGCTTCGGTTCCGACCGTGGCAACGACCGGCATCCAGTACGGTGATAGCATTCATGTGAATTTGAATCGAGCGAGTGAAGATTTTACACACTATGTTTCGATTGACATCGGGAATGTGAAAACCGATATAGGCGCCATGGATCGGCACACGAATAGTTTTGATTTTGTTTTGCCATTTGATTGGTGCGCGAGGATTCCTACTCTAAATGCGAATTCAGGAAAATTCACGGTTCATACTTACAACGGAAATGGCGGCTATATCGGAACCAACGAGGTTTGGTTCACCGCGACTGTTCCGGCATCAGTGGTTCCGACAATTTCGGCTGAGCAAGTCACTCATGATGAAGCAGTGGAGGGGCTTGCATCGAAATTCAACGCTTATGTGCAATCAAAATCCAAAATAAGAGCAACGGCGGCCGGCACAGGCGCGTTTGTTGGCGGGGTTCAATGTTCCTCTATCGTGGGTCATAAAATAGAAATGAACGGGCAAATTTTCAATTCCAACGATGCGACAAGCGAGGTTCTGAACGTTTCCGGAAACCAAACCATCAAATATACCGTAACGGATTCAAGGGGGCGAACTGCATCTAGGACCGTGACGATTTCGGTGCTGCCTTATTCGGCACCTGTCCTATCATTGCTCAAAGCAAGTCGATGCGATGCAGACGGAACCCCGAACGATGAAGGGGAATACGCTAAAGTCACAGTCGGCGCCGCTGTTTCGGACGTGGATAATCTGAATGACAAGATATTCACGATTTCGAAAAAAACCGTTACAAGCGAAGTATGGACGGACCAGAACATCGCAAGTGCGGCCTATACAATTGAAACTGATGTGATAATTTCAGGCATCAGCGGGAATAATGCCTGGGATATCAAATTCACGGTGAATGATTACTTCAGTACCGATGAAAAGGTTTCGAAAACGATGCAACTATCCACCGCCTTTTCGTTGATTGATTATTTCAACGGCGGCAAAGGGTTGGCATTCGGCAAAGTAGCTGAAAAGGAAGGGTTTGAGAACAATCTGAAAACATGGTTCACAGGTGGTATCGAAGCCATTCCGCTTCCGTCTGGCGATAACGGGTTGGCTTATTGGCAATCATTGGGTGGGGGTTTTTATATCCTTGAAGATGGGACCTTGGCCGGACAGCCTACACCGCGAGGTGCGCTGAATGTATATCGACACGGAACGGATGGTATCGCAGAGTGCATTTCCTACAGCACCGCAGAACGGTGGTACTTGCGATTCACGTCTGAAGGTGTGGGTTCATGGGTAAAAATTCAAAACCAAATCTATACACCGACAAAGTATCACCCCGCGTTGGGAACCGGATGGTGGAACTATAAGGATTGGGGCGGCGGGGATTTCGCCTATGTGAGTTTTGTGAAAACACATGAAAATATTGTGAGTATCCAAGGTTTGCTATACGTGGAATATGGTTACGGCACCAACAACGCAATCATATTCACGTTGCCGGAAGGATATCGTCCGACCGGGACATTGATATTCAACCAGCGTTCCGATTCGAGCGCGGAACATTCGCGCATCGAGGTACATCCGGATGGAACTGTCACATTCAATGGCGCAACCAATTCCATGTCATGGGTATCGTTGGCCGGCATTTCATTTTTGGCTGAAAATTAATAAAGGGGTGATTTGATGGTAGTTCCTAAAATATTAAACTATGAAGTAGAGTTGAGGGCGGTAAGACCGAAAGAAAATTTTCAGCGGCCGCCCGTTGTTTACACAAATGATTTGAGATCTGCAGAATTCCGGTTCCAAGTGACTGACATGGAAGCGGCGGACTTGTCTGAAGCGACTGCAACAACGCTTTTATACATGCGAGACGGTTCGTTTTTCCAAAATCCGAAAGAAGATGTCGGTTTGGATGAGACAACGTTTAGTTACACACTGAAAGAAAACGAAGGAAACCATGCTGGTATAGCAAAAATACAGTTGGTAGTTTGCTTTAACGCCGGCTTGGATAATGAGCAGAACTTTCCGTCCCAGCTGTACGAATTTGAAATTGCCAACGGCCTTGAAACGAAAGTTGCTCCAGAACTTATGATCCAGGATTGGACGACTTTAACCAGGGATGCGCGGGCGTATATTGATCAGTTTGTTGCGGATGAGATGTTGCGTGAGGCGCAGTTTGATAATGCTCAGTTTGACCGGAACGTTGCGTTTGTTGCTGACCAAAATGCGCGCGATACAGCATTCGGAGTGGCTCAGACTCAACGCAATACAGACTTCGGCACAGCGCAAACCAATCAAACCAACGCCTATGCAGCCGCTGAAACCGCTAGAGATTTGGAATTTGGCGAAGCCGAGGCATTACGTGCAGCCGGATACGATGCAGATCACAGCCGCGCCGGAACAGATCATACCATGGCGGATAACGATCATACGCTAGCTGGCCAAGACCGCACAAAGGCGGCAGAAGACCGAACGGCTGCAGCGAGTGACAGGACGGCCGCGTCAAACGACCGCACGCGTGCAGCGGCGGACCATACGCGCGCAGAAGCAGATAGCGCGATTGTCACAACCTTCGATGGCCGCGTGAAGAAATTGGAATCAAACGACGAACCGATGCACTACGATAAAGTACTGGGCGAATATGTCAATGTCGGGAAGTATTGGGACGCTTATCGTGACGGAAAGATTTACACGACCGAATTCAACAACTACGAAGTGTCTCCTTCTCCAACGGGAACGAAAAAAGATGCTAACGCCGGATTGGTAGCCGTGCCATCAACGAATCTGGTGGCCGGACAAGACGATTATGCTAACATCGGTTTGTTCAAGCCAGTCGAGGTCAATGCCTACGTGGACGCAAACGATGACTACCGCGTAACGGCTATCAAAGGTGACGGTCGATTCAAGCGCGACGGAACCAACGGCGACGTGTATATCATGAATATGCTTGGCTATATCAAGCGATTTGACACGCCGACTACATGGGGATACTCGTATTCCGACACATTGCATGCCGGATTCAGCGTGCTGCCTGAGGCAGTCAAACCAGACGGCACCGTTCGCCCGTTCTTGCTACACGCGAAATACATCGCCGGAGTGGGTAGCGATGGCAAACTAGCCTCCATCAGCGGCGTTAATCCTGAATTTAATAGCATGTCGCATGATGGCCAAATCACAAAATTCAAGGCAAAAGGGGAGCAATATTCCGGTAAAACAACCCACGACGACTTTTGGATGAAGTTGATGCTATTCCTGAAATACGCAACAACCAACTCCGAGGCTGTGATGAGAGGGTGTATTTCATATTACTTGCAATACCAACCATCCATTTACGAGTCGGGCGTGAGCCGTGTCGTACTTACCAACGCGCAAGCAAATGCACTGGTAGTCGGATCTCGTGTTTCGGTCGGTAACTATGCCGGCGGCACGAAAACGGATGATCGCGGAAACGCGCTAGTCCACAACGTCGCTAACCGTGTCAAAATCACAAGCATCGTGGCGCTTCCGGACGGGCTAAACTCAGCCGTAAACGTGGATGCGCCTGCTTTCGATACAAACGCAACGACGACGATATCAACGGTTCCGTGGAGCAGTGGAGCGTGTGATAACGTACTCGGCAATGATGGTTCGCCCATCAGTAACGCATCCGGAAAAGAGCCGCTTATCATCAACGGCATCGAAACGATGGTCGGTGGATACGAAGTCATCCAAAACCTGATGATCTACAACGACAATACCAACCCGCTTGATTACAAAATCAAGGTATACGTTTGCTATGATGCCAAACAGTACAAAGCCGGAAGTCCTTCTGCGGACTACAAGCTATTAAGCGTGCTGATGGCGCAAACAAACAATACGTGGCAGTACATCAGCAAGCTAGGCGTCGACCCAAATCATCCGACCGCATTAATCCCCATTGCCGCAGCTGCATCAAGTACAACAGGCTTTGCCGACGGAGTTTATACAAACGCACCAACAACGGGTTATCGCGTTTGGCTTTCGCTCGGTAGCCTGCTCAATGGCTCCTTGTGCGGTTTCTTCTACGTCATTGGCAGCAATGGCCTTGGTAGCTCGAGCTGGTACATCCTGGGGCGCCTTTCTGCAACCGGGCGCAGCCGGGGTGAATTGGCGTAAGCCAAGAGGGGCATAGCCCATCATGTTTTAAAAAGGATTTACGACACAGCTCCTTGGCATTCGCTCGGTAACCTGAACAATGGCTCCATGTACGGTTTCTTCTACGTCAATGGCAACAATGGCCTTGGTAACTCGAACTGGAACATCCTGGGGCGCACTTCTGATAAAAGAACATCACATTTGTGTCGTATCTCCCCGCTTCGAGCGGGCATCGCTTACTCTCATGAGTGAAATTATATCGAACCGGAATCCGGTCCGGTTATCGGATCGGAAAGAATAGCGAAAGGCTATTTTTGTGGCTAGTAGAAAACCGAACGTCATTTAGATATCAGAAAGTTATAAACACCGAAAGGGTGATTATCATAAAGCGTTATTGTCAAAACGCAGATTTTACTAACCTCGCATTCATCGAAATGTGTTGTTACGAATACCTTGACGAGAAATGGGAAAGGAACGATGTATCCAATATGTTTTCGGCTTACATGAGAATCCCGGTAAAATTTATCAAGGAAATGGAAAAAGAGGAGTTGATGCCAGCTATCCCGAAAATAGCGGTGGATATAAAACGCCGCATCGATAGCGGAGATTTGAACCTGCGGCCGATTAAGTATTTTCAAAAAGTTGATGGCATGAACGGGAAAGTGCGAACGCTCGGCATCGAGGAACCCATCCATCAAATCATGAATTATGTTTGCGTGAATGCGATGAAGCCGATGTTTGATGCCAAGATCGGCATTTTTCAATGCGCTTCTTTACCCGGAAGGGGGCAAAGTTACGGGAAAAAGCGCATCGAGAGCTGGAGGGGCGATATCCGTTACTTCGTAAAAGGCGACATTCAAAAATGTTTCCCGTCCATCCCGATCGCGCGTCTGAAAGAATTGCTGCAGCGGGACATCAAAAACAAAAAGATCAACCGCTTTGCGTTCTCGCTATTAGACATGTTCAAGGGAGGACTTTCCATCGGATCGTATTTGTCTCAGTATTTATGCAACTATTACCTATCCTATGCGTATCACTATGCTTCTGAACAGCTGTTTAAGGTCAGGAAATCGAAACGCAACGGAAACAAACAGGTGCGCCTGGTCAACCACGTATTGTTCTACATGGATGATTTTCTGTTGACTGGAACATCGAAAAAGGATTTGCGAAAAGGGATGCGGATGCTGATTGTTTACATCAATCAATTTTTGCAGCTGACCGTAAAGCCCGATTGGAAGATTTCGAAATTTTCGGATGGCGAACCCATTGACATGATGGGGTTTGTTTTCCGTAAGTCAAGAACCACGATTCGGGCTAAAATATTTATTAAAACGCGCCGCCAGTTTTTGCGTGCGCAAAAGAGAAGGAAGAAAAGGCTGCCAATCAGTGTAGATCATGCGCGTCGCGTTGTATCAGCGTATGGCTGGTATAAACATACAAACACATACACCGTTCGCGCCAAACTCAAAGTGGGCTACCTGGTAAAAGAATGCAAAAGAATAATAGGCCGACAGGCAAGGGAAGAGAGGTTGCAGCATGCTATCTTATAGCGCTGATTTAAAAAATGAGGTGGATTACTACCCGCTTCCAAATGGCACGGTAGATGTATTTTTGCGTAAGAGATTGCCTGACGAAGTGGATGGCGAAGGAAACGAGACATTCGTTTATGACGAAGTGTCTATCAACACAACTTTACCGCGTGAAATAATCGAAGAGTATTTCGATTTGTTGTTCGAAGACCCAACATCACTGGATGCCGTCGCACCCGTGGAGCCGTCCGAAGCTGATGGCTTGATGTTGGCTATTGCAGAACTGGATGCACAACGGGAGATCGACAAGACGGAGACGGAAATGGCAATCGCAGAACTTGCTGAAGCGTTAATGGGGGGTGTATGAGCATGGCGAAACTATATTACAATCTGATCACAAAAGGACTCAAAACAATCGATGACGTGCCAATGGTTTGGCGAGATGCGGTATTAGTTTTACTCGAACAAGAATAAAACGGCGGGCTGCCCATCTGGGCGGCCTTTTATTATAGGAATGGAGTGAATTGAATGAAATATTTTAATGACATATCGATTGCGTTCGGGATTGTTGGTGGAAGTCTAGCATGGTTGGTAGGGGGTTGGGATGTGCTGTTATGGACGTTGGTCGGTTTTATTATTTTGGATTATCTTACAGGTTTGGCCAAAGCGTGGAAAACGAAAAAATTGTCATCGGAGATCGGATTTGAAGGACTTGTTAAAAAGATGATGATTCTGGTGATGATCGTGGTGGCTAACTTTCTCCAACGCCTGATCGGGGATGCGGTACCGCTCCGTGAAATTGTTATTTTGTTCTTTATTTCCAATGAAGGCATTTCTCTTTTGGAAAATGCAGCGATGTTTATCACGGTACCTGATCAATTGAGGGATGCGCTTCTGCAGTTGAGAGACGAAGACAAGGAGGAAAAATAATGGGTTATGTAATCAACGACAGACGCGCTTCAGCACTGGGTGGCCAAAGTAAAGATCGCAACCGATCGGCAATCACAACCATCGTATGGCACTATTCGGCTGTTGCTAGATCCGTACGCAAGTTCATTACCGGGCATGAGGAATACTGGAAGAACACTCTCGGATGGGACCGCGGCGGCTATCACTTTTATATCGATGCCGATGGGAACATCTGGCAAAACTACGATTACGAACGTATCACATGGGGCGTGTTCAACAACAATGGCTACTGCGTGCATATCAGCGTGGAGGCCGGTAGCGGAACGGATTACTCGCAAGCGCAAATCGATGCCAGGGAATGGCTGACACGGAAAATAATGGGTGATCTTAATATCCCGGCAAGCAAGGTCAAAGGGCATTGGGAAGTATACAACAATTCAGCTTGCCCCGGGTACACCAAAGGGCAGATGGATGCATTCCGCGCAAGGTTGGGGCAAGTTGCAGCTGCAGCATCTGATCCAATTTCACCGATGCGGGTCCCTGTGAATTATAACAAGATGGTCGCTTATCCCGGCTATTCGATCGATTCCAATCCATGGGGCGAGCCAGGGCTAGTACATTGGGGTAAAACAGATGACATAATCGGCAATACAATCTCAGTTTACGAAGAGAACGGCAGCGGAGAGTACGCGAATGGCGTCAAAGTAGGATGGATTGACAAGCGCGCTCTGATTGACGTTCCAGCGCGCAAATCAGTGAGCTACAACGTGATTATTAAGACTGGCGGCTATTCGATCGATTCCCGGCCATGGGGCGAACCAGGCTTCACGAATTGGGGCACAACGGATGCATTTATTGGCCAGAATATTCCGGTGATTGAAGAAAGCGGCGGTGGTGAGTACATCAATACGAGCCTGGGCTGGATTGATAAGCGGGCTGTTACAAAGGAGCCTATCGTTGTTTCTTCTACGCTGCATCTTCCTGCCGGACAAACGTGGATTACATACCCGGAAAATGGGCCGTACAAAGCCGGTAATGTCATCGCAGTTGAGCAGGCATGCTCTTGTTTGGTTTTAGGTGACAAAGGTCAGGGGCTGATTGTGGTGGATCTGGAAGGTGGCGTCGGGCGCGTGGCTATCCGATATGACGAATCGAAGGGCGCGAAAATTACAAAACAATACGCATAATCCGAACTATATTTTTTGGCCAGACGAATAAGTTGGTTAAAAAGCGAACGTTTCAGCTTTCCGGAAGACGGAAATAGAAGCAAAAAACCCTCACTCTTAATCGGGTGGGGGCTTTTTTTGTATAGAAAAGGGGCAAAAAAGGGGCTTATTATGCCCCTTTTATTCTTATCTCATCCGGAGTTATCCAACACCAACCTAGTTAAACAGTTGAAATAACAAGGTTTTCTCCTTCTGCCTTCTCTAATAAAAAAACGCGTGCTATTACGATGGAGGATCCGGTCGAGATTGAAGAACCGCTGTTTCTGCAGGCAGAAGTGAATGAAATGACCGGTTCACAATACATACGAATCTGACCTACACAAAAGCCCAATGGATCGTTATGTCCTCGCCATCTATCACGATTTTATTAATCAACGATGTCACGAGGACCCGTTTCTCGTCCAGCGCCCCGTTGGCGATCACCTCGAGCGCGCCATCAAGGAGGCTCACGGTTTCATCCACGGACAAGGGCCGTTTTTGTTTCTCATCCCCCTCGATTTCTTGGATCAACTTGTCCTTTTCATCGGCGAGGGTTTGGATCCGATCCTTGACCTGATCAAAAGCCGAATTGCCTAACTGGTATAGGTCCATTATCCGGGATATTTGTTTCTCGATCTCAGCAATCCGATTTTGCAGGATCGGGATCTTGTTATCCGGCTCGGGTTTGGTGGTCAACCTTGTCAGATACGAGGCGTCATACTTTAATTTTTTGATTTCATCCAAAATCATTTGGTCGAGCGTTTCGAGTCGGTAATTTTTATTTTTACAGCCGGGATCCTTGACCATGTAATACGGGGACCCGTGCCGTGAGTAACATTTATACCAATGCCGCGGCTCCCGCTTGTCTTTATAGACATACGTGGACTGGTGCGAGAAATACCGCGCCCCGCATTGTCCGCAGTAGAGCATCCCAGTTAGTAGGTATTGCGGCTTCTTCCGGCTTGCCTGCAGGGATCGGCTGAGGGGCCGGCTTCTGATCTCATTTATTTGGGCCTGCGCCGCCGCGAATACCTCGGGGCTGATGATCGGCTCATGTTGGCCCTCGTGAATGGCCCCCTTGTGCTCGATTTTGCCGATATATAAAACTTGTTTCAAGGATCGGCTCACGGAACTGGTCGAGGTCCAGCTCCCCGATTTGGTGGTGTATCGCTCGCTTAAATACTTGCGGATTTCGTGATAGCTACATCCATCCAAAAACATCGAGTACATTTCCCGGATCTGCATCGCCTCGTATTCGTTCACGACCAGCGCGCCGTCGGTATAGTCGTACCCGATCGGGATCTCTCCGCCGCCGTGGTATAGTCCCGCCTTCGCTCGCTCGGATCGACCCATGGACATACGCTCCATGATCTGCTCGCGCTCGAGTTGGGCGAATACGGAAAGGATCCCGATCATCGCCCGGCCGAACGGGGTGGACGTATCGAAGTTTTCGTTCATGGACACGAAGCCGACGCCATACTGCAGGAACACGTCCTCGATCAAGTAGAGGGTGTCCTTTTGGCTCCGGGATAGGCGGTCCAATTTGTAAACCAGCACAATATCCACGAGCTTATTTTTTACGTCACTGATCAATTTCTCCAACGCCGGGCGGTCGGTATTGGATCCGGTGAAGCCGCCGTCCGTATAGGTTCGGTACACGGTCCAGCCTTTAGCTTTGCAATACGCCGTCAGCCGTTCCGTCTGCGCCCCGATCGAATACCCCTCCTCGGCCTGTTCTTGTGAACTGACACGAATGTACAGGGCGGCTTTTATTTCGGCCGCAACGTCGATAGGCTTAATCATTTTAGTTTCCCGCCCGCTATTACTTTCATGATGTGGATCGGGTCTTTGCCTAAAGTTTTGGCCAGCTTTTCCACTTGGTCGACTGTCATTTTTTTAGGGTCTTTTCTCAATAACCACAATGTGCTCGGGGTGATGTCCAGCCCTTCGGCAATCCCCTTAAGTTTCAAATTCGAATCAACCAGCATTTTCTCAAACTCGCTATTTTTATCAATGGTCATGATTTACTCGCCCCTTTTTTCTTTTGTGGGTCCAGTATAGCTCAATGAGTTTTAAATATCAAACAATAATATCTTAAATTTAAAATGAATATAGGGGTATATTTCTACATGATGGGGGTCTATTTCGGTGCTGAGCGTTAAAAAAATTAGGGTAAAAAACCGGGAAACGCCGTCACAAAGTTTGTCCCATAGTTGTCACAAAGTTTGGGACTGTCACATAGTTTTGCTTTTTTTCTCGAACTTTGTGACAGACTTGACCGACCGCGGCGAGGTGCCCCAAAGTGTTCAAAGTTTGAAATCTGTCACAAAGTTTGAGTTTTCAGCCCCAACTATGTGACAAAAATCAAACTTTGTGACAAACTTTGTGACACCCAAAAGCCTATTGCGCTAAGGGTTTTAAGTTCATTTGTCACATAGTTATATATATTTCTTTTAACTTAATAGAGAATATATATTATATATAGATAAAAAGTAATTAGGATATAAGGGTATAAGAAATATATAAGGAGTTGGGCCAAAAAGCCCAAACTTTGTGACAGCTCAAAAATTAGGGGGTTACTGGATGAATGGAACAGTGCAAATAAAAGAGGGCGTCATGAAAGAAAAAAAGAAATTTTTAAAACGGTATTTGCGAATCATGAAACGGGTCGAGCGGCTCGAGAATAAACTCGCCCAACTGGACGACCGCCTCACCTCCATAACCGGCCGACCGATCACCGACATGCCGAGGGGTGGCATCCCCACGACCATGGACGACCTGCTCGCCGACAAGATGGAAACCGAGGAACGGATCAGCAACCTTGTCCATGAGAGCATGGTTATCCGCAAAGAAATATTCGGGGCGTTGGATGGGCTGGATGATGCGCGGCACGTCGAGGCGTTGGAATTGTTTTTCATCGAGGGCTTGCCGTTCGAAGACATCGCCGAGCGTATGGGCTACACCACCCGGCACACGATGCGCTTCTACACCGAGGGCATCAAGGCACTGGACTGGCCCGCCTGCTAGACTATTACTCTGCATCCATCACGGAATGGATCGGCCCCGGCTCGGTCCTTTTTAATTTGTTAGGGCGTGGATGATAGGGCGCGGCAAAGGGGGCGAACGCGGGCGGGGTATTTGTTCCGTTATCCATGGAAAGCTGGATCAATCACGCGCCGGATCCGGAGGAGGAACGACAGGCCGGGCGGCATCGAGCAACCCGCGCCGATCCAAACGCCGGAAGGTTGGACCACTACAACGAACAGCGCGGCCGTTGTCAATCACGCGTTAAGTGATAGTTATTTTTAGGCGAATTAAGGCCCTTTTTAGCGGTTTTATATCAATGTGGTATAAATACCTATGCTGTCTATTTAAAATCAACACGGCGAACGATAGGCGGTAGGGGTACCCAAAATTCTGCGACGTGACCCTTTGGGGAACGGTGCGGGGACTACTTTGTAGCAAAAACCCCCTAAATGGATTTTAGACGGGCTGGATGCAGGGCGGTTTGAGAGCCAAAAAATCAGGAACGGGGGCGCGGTGCCGTCCGGTTGTGCCGTTGGATCGGGCAAGCGGTATTTGATGGGCCGTCCCGATACAAACAGGGGTCAATCATCGGAATTTGTCAACGTATATATTGCATATTTGGAAAGATTTATCCCTTATCCGGTTGGATGCTGGCGAGCCGGCTAAATTCCACCGGTTGGCGTACACGATCCCGGGCGACAAAGGGAAACGCCGCCGTCACGATCGACGAGCGGGGCCCGATTATTAAAAGAGCCCAAAAATGCCGCGGTTCGGTTTTACGAACTGAACGGGCAAACGTTCCGCCCGATAATTAAAAGCCGACACGCGCAAACCGTGACGGGGTTCAGTGCAAAATAAAAGGCCGGGGACAATGTCCTCGGTCTATCTTTGTGTTTCATCGCTCGGCATGTTCGCCGCGGCGTATTCGGTCGGCTTGGTTGCATCCATATCCCGCTTTATCCCCCCTTCTGGTTCATTATCCCGGTATTGGTGCACTATGGCCGGACTAAGCAAGCGGAATCCGCAAACATTTAATGCTATTTCATAGGTTACCCGGTTAGGCTATTGAAGCTGCGGGCATCACGTACGACTTGCTCATCCGCCAGTGTCTGCGGCATCATCCGGATATCCTCGTCATTGGTGAAATCCGGGACGAGGAAACAGCCAAAATGGTTGTGAGGAGCGCATTGACGGGGCACTTGGTGATCGCGACGATCCATGCCAAAGAGTCATTCGGGGTATTGGAAAGGCTGCGGGAACTCGCGATTTCTTCCGAGCAAATGAAACAGACGTTGCTGGCTGTCGTTTCCCAACGTCTGATCGCAAAATATTGTCCGCTGTGCTCCGGGAAATGCATGATTCACTGCACTCACTATCATGTAAACGAAAAGTCGGCTGCCATCTACGAAATATTGGCAGGCAAGGAACTGCAGAATCATCTGCAGAACAAGGAGGACGGAAAGCGGTTTGTCACGCTGAATGACAAATTGCGCAAAGCCTATGCGTGTGGATACATTACGGAAAAGCATTATCTGGAGAATCTCGTCTGAAAAACGCTGGCAGGCAAAAGAGCAGGCTTATTTTTTGAGGCGCCTGGGTGAATTGTTGAAGGAAGGGTTTTCGTTGGCCGAAGGGCTGGCTTTTTTGAAGATGATGCAGCCGAAGCGCGTGGACGATATCCAGCGCATGCTGGCCAAACTGGAAACAGGCATCAATCTTGCGGATGCCTTGGCTGGATGCGGCTTTTCGGAGCAGGTCGTTTCGCAGCTGCGGCTGTCCTTCCTTCACGGGAAATTGACGGAAACCTTGCTTTTTTGTTCAGACTTCCTGACGGAAAAGGACAAACAGCTGCGTAAGCTCAGAAAAGTCTTGATCTACCCGTTGTTTTTGCTAGTGTTCGCGAATGTGATGCTGATTGCGATCAGGCAGGTCCTGCTTCCCAGTTTGGAGACGATGCTGGTGCCCTCGGAAGAGGGTTCCGGCGTGATGGTCCGCTTCATCTTGATATACCTGGAGAACCTGCCGCTCATCATTTTGGGCACTTTGGCATTAGGTGCCGGTTTGTTCCTGTTGGCAAAAAGTTATTTGAAAAAGAAGTCCGCTTTCCAAAAGTCGTTGCTGTTCTGCCGGATCCCGCTCTTCAGCAAATGGGTCCAACTCTACTATTCCTTTTTCTTCTGCCGGGAATACGCCTATTTTTTCCGCAACGGTATGCAGTTGAACCAGATCGTTTCGCTGATGCGCGGCGATGAAGGGACTGCCTGGATGAAGGAAATATCCGGATTGGTGGAGGAAGGGCTGATGCAGGGCGACAGCCTGACGACGATCATCAAACGTTATCCCATCTTCAAAGAGGAGATGGGTTGGATCATCTATCACGGCGAACTCACCAGCCAGTTGCCGATCAAATTGAGCATGTACAGCGAAGAATGTTTCCGGCTGCTGATAGCGGAAATCGAACAGAAAATCGGCTGGCTGCAGCCTGTCCTGTTTCTCATGGTCGCCGTCATCGTGATGGCGATCTATCTTATATTGTTGATGCCGATGCTTAGTTCATTAGGAGGAATGTATTGATGAAATCGATCAAAAAAACACTGAAAAACAAAGAAGCCTTCACACTTATGGAAATGGTCCTGGTCCTGTTCATCATCTCGGTGCTGATGCTGATGATCATCCCGAATGTGGCGAACACGAAAAAAAGCGTGGAGACCAAAGGCACGGATGCCCTGGCGGTCGTCGTGCAGACCCAAGCCAATATGTACGAACTTGATACGGGGACGGAAGCGGCAAGCTTCACTGTTTTGAATACGGAAGGCTATATTAGTGCGAAACAACTGACTGAAGCGGACGCCAAACTGACGATCACCGCCGGCGAAGTGGCGCCGATTGTACCTGTAGAAACGCCGTGATGATGGGCTGACCGATGCACAAGAACGGCTTCACTTTGTTCGAAAGCCTGTTGGTGCTGGCAATCGCAGCCATGATATTGCTGTTGACCCCGCAACTGGATACCGCGGCGGATGAATTCGCATTCAATCTGTTTTTGGATGATTTCCTGACGGAACTCAACACGGCGCAGAGTTATGCGGTCATCACCGGGAACGGCGTCAACATGGATGTGGTGCGCCCAATCGGCGCAACGCATTACGCTGTTTTTAAAGACGGTGCCGGATCGGACCGCTACATCAACCGCAAGCTGCTGTTGCCTGAAGGGGCCAGGGTGGTCCAAGGCTACACCGGATTCATCAAAGGCGGCAGCGGGTATCTGCAGCCGAACACCATCATCATGGATACGGCCCGATATCGCTACAGCATCACAATCCAATTGGGGAGCGGTCGATATGAAGTCAATAAAGCTAAAAGATAGAAGCGGTTATATGCTTTTCGAAAGTCTGATCGCTTTGGCCATGGTCAGCATCTCGCTCTACGTGCTGATGCCGCATTCCGTTCAATTTTTTGCGACTTTGAAATCGGCGGGAGCGGAAGTTGCCTATTGGCGGGTCGCGCAGGAACAAATGCAGGTCATTGCCAAGGGAGGCAGCCCAATCGGGAGCCAGGCTTCTGGAGGAATCCTGTTCACGACCGCTTGGGACCCGGATGCCGCACAACTGGTGGTGAGCGGCAGTGACGGTGCAGAAAGGGTGACGGTGCGTGCTGAAGAAATCCAAGCGGAAGGTCCCTGAGCAACCGCAAGCCGGATTCACTTTGCTGGAAGCGGCTTTTGCGCTGACAGTCAATACGCTGGTGCTCCTGCTGATGATGGGAGGCATGGAGGTGATCCGCACCGCGGATAGCCAGATGGAGAAGACGCAGGAGGCGGAATGGCACCTTTTCCTGATCCAGCTCGAGCATGAGTGGGAGGATGAGTTGCTGGTGCAGAAGACAAGCACGACGATCCGCACCAAATCAAAAAATCCGGCCGACACGGCTGCCTACACCTATGAGTTCCGGATCAATAAAATCCTCCGGTACAAAAACGGGGACGGCTATCATCCGATGTTGCTGCACGTCAAAACGATGAAATACGAGGTGACCAATGAAGGGATTGCTATCGAGGCTACGCTATCGGACAATCAGACGCGCAGAGCGCATCTCATTTTGCCGAAAGCCCCGATTTAAAAATCACCGTTTTCGGAGGAAGGGCGGCTCCATCTTGCCGCTCACCATTTTCTACCTGTTCCTTTCACAAATGATGCTTTTCGGGCTTATCCAGGTATATGAGAATCAGCTCTATTTGTACAGATTGACGGAGAATCATTACAAAGCGCAGACCTTGTTGGCCTATACAGACTATTGGCTGCAGGATCATAACAAAGCATCGAACCCGGAAAACCGGATTGTGCCGGCCGTGCTGTCTTTCGAAGAAGGCATCGTGCATTGCTTGGCGGATGCGAGCGGCAAAGTCACTGCCACCGTGACGCTGCGAAATGACTACAGCGAAACGAGGGTATTGGAAATCCCGTCTCCGGAGTGACAAGCAGGAAATGAAGTGTCTTGCAGAGAATGAGGAACCATACGTTACAAGGGAATGCACAAATAAGCCGGGAAACTGACGGCTTGTTTGTGCGTTTTTTTGTAATTCAGCGAATCTGGAATCGAATGCTGGTACGGAAGCCCATATACACGAATTTCCCCTATCTATGCAGACCATTTTTTGATATACTTGATAGGTATGTTTGTAAACAAACAGGATATTTTATTGGAAGGAAGTATGTGAAATGAGTAGAGTCTCAAAATTGCAGGATGCCATCAAAGCGAAGAAGATGGATGCAATGCTGGTGACAAGTCAATATAACTTACGTTATGTTTCCAATTTTACGGGTACGACCGGTCTGGCGGTCATCACCCAAGAGGAAGCTTTTTTTGTGACTGACTTCCGTTATACCCAACAGGCTGCTTCGCAGGCACAGGGTTTTCAGATTATTCAGAATAAAGGGCCGATATTCGAAGAAGTGAAAAAGATAGCGGAAGCAAAGGGCCTTGCATCAATGGGTTTCGAAGACGCCATCATGTCCTTCCGCAGTGTCGAGGACTTGGAGGATTTGGTGACGTGCGATCTGGTTCCTGCTTCAGGCATCATCGAGGAATTGCGTGAAGTCAAAGATGAAGAGGAAATCAAGACAATCAAGATGGCTTGTGAAATAGCGGATGCGGGCTTCATGTTCATCCTTGACCATATCCGTCCAGGAGTTTCGGAAATAGAAATCGCCAACCGCCTGGATTTCCACATGCGCGGATTGGGTGCGAGCGGCGTTTCTTTCGAAACGATTGTCGCCAGCGGCATCCGTTCCGCCATGCCGCATGGTGTGGCCAGTCCGAAGCTGATCGAAAAAGGCGACTTTGTAACGCTGGATTTCGGTTGTTATTACAACGGCTATGTTTCGGATATGACCCGCACGGTATCGGTTGGACAACCCCATGTTGAATTGAAGAAAATCTACGAGATTGTTCTGGCTGCCCAACTGCGCGTGAATGAGGCAGCAAAAGCGGGCATGACCGGAATCGAAGTCGACAGTGTCTCACGTGATTACATTACGGAACAAGGCTATGGGGAAGCGTTCGGACACTCCAACGGGCATGGAATCGGCTTGGAGATACACGAGGGTCCGAACACATCGCAAAAAGCCGGAAAAGTGCTTGTGCCGGGAAATGTCATCACAAATGAACCGGGCATTTATCTTGCAGGTCTGGGCGGCGTCCGGATTGAGGACGATCTTGTGATCCGGGATAACGGCAACGAGATTTTGACGCATTCTCCAAAAGAATTGATTATTTTATAAAAAAATAGAATCCGCACTAAAATAATGGTAAACTTAGTTCAAATGAGCTGCCACAGGAGGAATTATAAATGATTTCAGTAAATGATTTTAAGACAGGCCTGACGATCGAAATTGATGGAGGGTTATGGAAAGTTGTCGATTTCCAACACGTAAAGCCGGGTAAAGGCGCGGCATTCGTCCGTTCGAAATTGAAAAATCTTCGCACAGGGGCTGTACAGGAAAAGACTTTCCGTGCGGGTGAAAAAGTCGGAAAAGCGCATATCGCAAACCGCAAGATGCAGTATCTGTACGAGAGTGCCGGTGCGTATGTATTCATGGACACTGAAAACTATGAACAGATCGAATTGAATGCAGGACAAATCGAATATGAATTGAACTATCTGAAAGAAAACATGGAAGTCAACATCCTGATGTATGAATCAGAAACACTTGGCGTCGATCTTCCGAACACAGTAATTCTGCGTGTGGAAGAAACTGAGCCAGGCATCAAGGGCGATACAGCTTCAGGCGGATCAAAACCTGCCAAAATGGAAACAGGCTTGATGGTGAACGTGCCATTCTTCGTGAATGCGGATGATATGCTGATCGTCAACACAACGGACGGTTCTTACGTATCCCGCGCATAATGTTTCCCAAGAAAGGAGAATGACAGATGATGGAAGAAACAAACATTCCTTTAGCAAACGGTCCGGCTCCGCTGGGAGAGATTGAAATTGCTCCTGAAGTGATTGAAGTGATCGCTGGTATTGCAGCGAATGAAGTAGACGGTGTTTATGCGATGCAAGGGTCTTTCAAGACCGGCGTCAATGAATTATTGGGACGCACCGCCCACAACAAAGGTGTACATTTGACGGTAGATGAAAATGGTTTGGTGGTCGATGTGTATTGTTACATCAAATACGGGGCTTCCGTACCGAAAGTCGCTTTGGATATGCAAGAAAAAGTGAAGGAACAAGTCCTATACATGAGCAATCTTGAAGTGTCGCAAGTGAACGTCCACGTGGTCGGCCTTGTCGCGCCGAAATCCGAAGACAACGCCTATCTTGATTTGGATACAGAATTGGGGGAGAATGCGTGAGCACTTCCCGTTTAACCAGAAGAGAAATCAGGGAAAAGGCGCTCCAAGCTCTTTTCCAATTGAAAACGAACGAAGAATTGACCCCTGAAGAAGCCATCAAGCAAGCGCTGTTGAGCGATTCAGAGGAATGGAACAGCGAAGAGGACGTCGAGATCCAGGACTATCCTTATTTGATCACCTTAGTGCATGGCGTGTTGGATAATCAAGCAGCGATCGATGAAGCGATCCAGCCTTACCTGAAGAACTGGAGTGTCGGCAGATTAGCCAAAGCAGATGCTTTGATCATGCAGATCGCTGCCTATGAAATGCTCTTGGGTGATACGGAACAAGTACCTCAAAGGGTAGCGTTGAATGAAGCCATCGAAATTTCAAAGCTTTATTGCGATGAACAATCGAGCAAATTCATCAATGGCGTATTGTCCAATCTCATTCCCAAAACGGAAAATCCTTAATGCTTCGGCTTAAGGGTTTTCTTTTTTTGCCGGTGAATTCGGGCATGCCAAGCCCGCTTTTCTAACCGTAATCAAAGATATTATGTTAAAATAGACGGTAACACCAAGGAAAAGGAGATTGATTAATGGAAACGATTATTATGGATGGAAAAGGCTTAGCCAAAAAAATGCAGGATCAGATGAAAGAACAGGTAGCAGCATTGACAGCGGAAGGGAAAACCCCGGGTCTTTGCGTCATTTTGGTCGGCGAGGATAAAGCGAGCCAAGTCTACGTCCGCAATAAAGAGAAGCAATCCGAAGCGATGGGGATGAATTCGCGTGTCGTTCGTCTTGCGGCAGACATTTCCGAAGCGGATCTGTTGGCGGAAGTCGAAAAGCAGAACCAAGATGACAGCATGCACGGCATTCTGGTCCAATTACCTTTGCCGAAACACATAGATGAACAGAAAGTTTTGCGCGCAATCCGTTATGAAAAGGATGTGGATGGTTTCCATCCGATGAACGTCGGGAACTTCTTCCTGGGCAATGAATCAGCTTTGCCATGCACACCGTACGGCATCATGAAGATTTTGGAAGAATACAACATCGAAATTGAGGGCAAAAAAGCATTGGTGATCGGCCGGAGCAATATCGTCGGCAAACCGATGTCCATCATGCTGCTGAACGAAAACGCGACAGTCACGATTGCCCATTCGCGCACCAAAAACCTGAAGGAATTGGCGAAAGAAGCCGACATCCTGGTCGCTGCGATCGGAAGAGGGCATTTCGTCACCGCTGATTTCATCAAAGAGGGCGCAGTCGTCATCGATGTAGGGATGAACCGCAGTGCAGAAGGGAAATTGATCGGCGACGTGGATACAGAAGGCGCAATGGGCATCGCAAGCCATATCACACCAGTGCCTGGCGGTGTCGGACCGATGACGATCACGATGCTGCTGCAACAAACAATCGATAAAGCAAAATAACCAAGGAGGCACAAAGTTGGAACCTCTCTATCTCAGCGTCACCGCTTTAACCAAATACATCAAAAGAAAATTTGATGCCGATCCTTACCTCGAACGCGTATACCTTACCGGTGAAATATCCAACTATCGTCCGCGTCCGGGCCATCAATACTTCAGCCTGAAGGATGACCATGCCGTCATCTCGGCAGTGATGTATAAAGGCAGATTCGACAAGTTGACCTTCAAGCCCAAGGAAGGGATGAAGGTGATGCTCATCGGACGGGTGAATGTCTACGAAGCGGGCGGAACCTACAATATCATGGTCGAACATATGGAACCGGATGGCATCGGTGCCTTGTACCAAGCGTTCTCGGAACTCAAGGAGAAATTAGCGCGCGAAGGATTGTTTTCCTTGCCGAAGAAAAAGCTCCCTGTGTTCCCGAAGCGCATCGCCATTGTGACCAGTCCAAGTGGCGCGGTCATCCGGGACATCATGACGACCGTCAAAAGAAGATACCCGATTGTCCAACTCGTGCTCTATCCGACCATTGTCCAAGGGAAGGATTCCGCTGCCAACATCATAAAGAATCTTCAAGCAATCGAGCAAAAAGGTGATTTTGATGTGGCGATCGTCGCAAGGGGTGGGGGTTCCATCGAGGATCTTTGGTCCTTCAACGAGGAAGCAGTCGTTCGCCAAATAGCGGCCATGAATGTCCCGGTCATTTCTTCCGTTGGGCATGAAACGGATACGACGTTAGCCGACTTTGTTGCAGATGTCCGCGCCGCTACTCCAACAGCAGCGGCGGAATTATCCGTGCCGGTATTGAGCGATGTCATCCGCCATATCCATCAGGTCGACAACAGGCTCTATCAACAGATGCGGCATCTGCACACGATGCAACAACAACGCTTGAACCGCGCCATGCAATCCTATATCTTCAGGCAACCGGAAAGGATGTATGAAGGCTATGCCATCAAAGCAGACCAGGTGCAGCAACGCTTGGCCAATCAAATGCAGCAGCAGCTCCATTTGCGGTCCAATGAGCTGCAACGGCTGCAATTGCGTCTTGAGAACCGCAATCCTGCAAGGGAAGTGCAGCAGGCCGGTAACCGCAGACAACAGCTCACCAATGAACTGCAAAGAGTCATGGATCGCTATCTGAAACAGAAGGAAATGCGCATGACATCGGCCATGCAATCGTTGGACTTGCTGAGTCCGCTGAAGATCATGTCGCGCGGGTACACTTATACGACTAGGGATGGGAACGTAATTGCATCGGTCAAAGAGTTGCACAGCGGCGATAAATTGAAAGTGAATTTTTCGGACGGTTATGCCGAAGCAGAAGTAAAACATGTGGTGGAGGAAAAATAATGAAATCCGAAAAGAAAGTAAGTTTTGAAGAAGCAATGAACCAATTAGAAGCAATTGTAACAAGACTTGAAGCAGGGGACGTTCCCTTGGAAGAGGCGTTGGAGCAATTCAAGGTCGGGATGGATCTCAGCAAGTATTGCCAAGACACTTTAAACAATGCTGAAAAAACATTGACGAAAATCGTCAACCCTGATGGTTCGGAAGCGAATTTTGAAGAACCGACAGTCCAAAACGAAGGGGAATGACTCACATGAATCTTAGCGAATTTCAAGCGGAATGGATGCCGCGGTTCGACGATTACCTCTATTCTGAATTGGATGCAAGAACGCCTTCGCAAGAAAATCTGCACAAAGCGATGGCGTATTCTTTAATGGGGGGCGGAAAAAGAATTCGCCCTCTTTTAGTGTTGGCGACCATTTCGCTGGCCGACAGCGAAATTTCGGAGGGTTTTGCCGCCGCAGCCGCATTGGAATATATCCATACTTATTCTTTGATCCACGATGATCTGCCTGCTATGGACAATGATGATTACAGACGGGGGCGTTTGACTTCGCACATGGTATTCGGAGAATCCACCGCGATCCTCGCGGGTGATGCGCTGTTGACGGCTGCCTTCGGGATACTTGCGGAATCCGCCGCCATTTCGGCAGACAAAAAAGTCAAACTGATTGCCTTATTAGCGGATGCCGCTGGCCCGAACGGAATGATCGCTGGGCAGATGGATGATGTTGAGGGCGAAAAGAAGGCACTGACAATAGAAGAGTTGAAACAAGTGCACGACAAAAAGACCGGTGCTTTGATAAGGTATGCCGTTGCGGCGGGGTGCCTTATCGCGGAGGCGGATGAACCATTCACAACCGAAATGGAAAGGTTCTCCAGACATTTGGGCTTGGCTTACCAGATCCACAATGATCTGAAGGATGTCGTGTTGGATGAGGCCGAGACAGGCAAAACCATCCATCACGATGCCGCATTGAATAAAAATACATACCCATCCTTATTGGGAGTAAACGGAGCCATCCAGGAACTGAACAGCGTCATCCGCCAAGCGGAAGGCTGTTTGGACCGTGTGGCATCGTCCTACGCGCGTGCGGAAGATAAAATAGATGTGTTCCGCCAATTTTTGGATTACGTCAGAATATAACGGGAGATTACCATGGAAAAAGAAAGATTGGATTTACTAGTAGTACAACAGGGCTTGACTGATTCCCGTGAAAAAGCCAAAAGATTGATCATGGCCGGGCAAATCTATGACGAAAACAACCAGCGTTACGACAAACCGGGCGAAAAGATTTCCGTCGAGAAAATCCTCCATATTAAAGGAGAAATATTGAAATACGTAAGCCGAGGCGGATTGAAGCTTGAGAAAGCCATCGCATTGTTCCAAGTGGATCCGAAAGACAAAATCTTTTTGGATATCGGCAGTTCAACTGGGGGCTTTACGGATGTCGCGCTGCAAAATGGCGCGAAGCTTTGCTATGCACTGGATGTCGGCTACAATCAATTGGATTGGAAATTGCGCCAGGATGAACGGGTCGTTGTGATGGAACGGGTGAATTTCCGCTACAGCAAATTGGCGGATTTTGAAAAAGGTCGGCCGGAGATGGCTTCCATAGACGTATCCTTCATTTCGCTGAAGCTGATTTTGCCGGTCCTGAAGGCAATCATCGCAGTCGGCGGAGACGTCGTCGCGCTGATCAAACCACAATTCGAAGCCGGAAGAGGAAAAATCGGCAAAAAAGGCATCGTCAGTGATCCGGCAGTCCACAATGAAGTGTTGCGTGACATCTTGGATTTTGCGTCATTGACCGGGTTCGATGTGAAAAATCTGAGTTATTCGCCCATCACTGGCGGGACCGGAAACATCGAATTTTTGGTCCATTTGCAGGCCAATGACCATGCTCCGGGGATCGTTTCTCCGGAAATCGACAGCCCGCAAGTCGTCAAAGAAGCTTATCTGCAGCTGAAGAGCAAATCAATCTCGATTTCGGATAAATAGGTGTCCAAAGAACCGTTGCGAAGGGGAATACGGAATGTTACAAGAGTTGTCCATTAAAAATTTTGCGATAATTGAAAATCTTCAAGTGAGTTTTGACGAGGGGATGACCGTGCTTACCGGGGAAACCGGCGCAGGGAAATCCATCATCATCGATGCCGTCGGTCTGTTGGCAGGCGGGAGAGGATCCAACGATTTGATTCGATACGGCGAAAACAAGACGGTCATCCAAGGGCTTTTCAGTATCCCCGAAAACGCCAAGACAATGGCCGTTCTGGAAGCGTACGGAATCGAAGCGGACGGGAACCAAGTTTTGCTGCAGCGGGAACTTTCCCGCAACGGCAAAAATATTTCCCGCGTCAACGGCACAATCGTAACGGTTGCGACGCTGCGCGAGGTCGGTGAAACCTTGATCGATATCCATGGGCAGAATGAGCATCAAGAATTGATGGATCCGCAAAAACATATCGACCTATTGGACCAGTTTGCCGGGATTGAATTGAAAGAAGTCAAAACGAACTACCTCAATACCTATTCCAAATATGTGGATACACGCAAACAATTGATCCAACTGAAGACAGATGAGAAAGAAACAGTCCAAAGAATCGATCTGTTGACTTTCCAAATCCAGGAAATCGAGCAAGCACATTTGAAGGATCCTGCTGAGGATGAAAAACTGGAGGAAGAGCGGAATCTGCTTGTCAACTACCAAAAAGTCATGCAAGCTCTGACGAGCGCGTACGATTCGTTGCAGAACAGCGAAGAGAACGGCATCGACAAAATCGGTCTCGGCATGGCGGCGTTGGAAAAAGTTCAGGACATCAATCCGGTCTACCAGGCAATCGCATCCTCGGTATCGGCAGCGTATTACCAGCTGCAGGAATGCGCAGGTGACATCCTTTCGGAGATCGAGCAATTGTCCTACGATGAAGGCCGCTTGAATGAAATCGAAAACAGATTGGAATTGATCCACCAGTTGAAGCGGAAATACGGGAACACAATCAGCGAAGTGCTGGGGCATTACGAAAAAATTTCCCGGGAACTGGATCTGATCGAAAACCGGGAAAGCTACCTTGAGAAACTCAACTCGGACTATAATAAGGAAAAAGAAGAGATTCTGGCTATCGGCAGACAATTGACTGCTATCCGTAAGAAAGCAGCAGTCGTTCTGGAAGAACAGATCCAACTGCAGCTGAAGGAACTGTACATGGACAAGGTCCTTTTCAAGGCTGTTTTCCATGAACAGCCGGGGAAGACCGCGATCACGGACAACGGGCTGGATCAAGTGGAATTCTATATCGCGACGAACGTCGGCGAACCGCTGAAAGCTTTGGCGAAGGTGGCCAGTGGCGGCGAACTTTCACGGATGATGTTGGCCATGAAAGCCATTTTTACGAAGACGCAAGGCATCACCAGCATCATTTTTGATGAAGTGGATACCGGTGTTTCGGGCAGGGTGGCGCAAGCGATAGCCAACAAGATCCACTTGGTGGCCAGCTACTCGCAGGTGCTCTGCATCACGCATCTTCCGCAAGTGGCGGCGATGGCAGATCAGCATCTCTATATAGAAAAAGAAATCATCGCCGATCGGACAAAGACACATGTCAAACCGCTGTTCGGAGCTGAACGCATCAACGAAGTCGCACGCATGCTGGCGGGCACCGATATCACGGAACTTTCACTTGCCCATGCAAAAGAATTGCTGGAATTGGCCGATACCGAAAAAAACAAAGCGTAAAAAATAAACTGCGCAGCAGAGAAGACCGGAAGGAGTGGGGAGATTGGCATACACTAAAATCATCGCGCATAGGGGCAGCCGCGGAACCCGGCCAGAAAACACGCTGGAGGCCTTTCAGGAAGCGCTGAAAGTCGCCAGCGACGGCATAGAATTGGACGTCCATTTGAGCAAAGATGGTGAGGTCGTAGTCATCCATGATGAGACCGTGGACCGCACGACATCCGGAAAAGGCTATGTCAAAGATATGACCGTGCAACAATTGAAGGCATTGGACGCCGGCAGTTGGTTCGATCCAAAATACAGCAACGCGCGTATCCCGACACTCCAAGAGGTATTGACCCTATTGGCGGATAATCATTTTACAGGCGTTCTCAACATCGAATTGAAGACTGACGTATTCCAATATCCCGCGATCGAGGAAAAGGTGCTTGCTTTGGCTGAGCCTTACCTTGACCATTTTTCGGTCATCTACTCCAGTTTCCACTACGAAACCTTGAAAAAAATCAAGGCGTTGCGCAAGGATTCGAAAATTGCCCTGCTTTTCAGCAAAAAAGGCAAGCAGCAACTTAATCTGGGCGAAGGGGTCCCTGTAGAAGGTTGGCATCCCAAATTCTCGATTTTGCGCAGTCTGCCGCCTTTCGAACAGTCCAAGATTCCGCTTCGCGTGTGGACGGTGAACCGCAAGGTCGAGATGCAAGTCTGTCTGCGCAAACATATCGATTCGATGATCACGGATTATCCGGAACGCGCACTGCAAATGAGAAAGGTGATTCAGGGTGTCTGAAACAAAAAAAGAAAAGTTAGAGAAAATCATGGTCATTGTCGGTCCGACTGCGGTGGGTAAAACCGCACTGAGCATCCGGCTGGCGAAAAAATACAATGGTGAAATCATCAATGGGGATTCCATGCAGGTATACGAAGGCTTGGACATCGGCACGGCGAAGGTGACGGTGGAAGAGGCGGAAGGGATCCCGCATCATCTGTTGGATCTTATACCTGTGGAACAGGATTACACGGCATCCGATTTCAAAAGGGACGCGAGACGGGCCATCAAGTCGATCCTGGCAAGAGGCAAGCTCCCGATTGTGGTCGGAGGTTCGGGACTTTATATAGAAGGACTTTTGTATGATATGCAGTTCGGCGGGGTGGCTGCCGAAGATCCTGATTACCGGAAACAATTGGAGGCTGAACTTGAACGGACTGACGCCATGCAGCTATGGATCCAGTTGCGGGAGAAGGACTCCAAAGCGGCTGAACAGATCCACCCGAACAACAGCCGAAGGGTCATCCGTGCTTTGGAAGTGATCCACTTCAGCGGAAAGCGCTTTTCGGATCAGGCCGATCGGGAAGCGGATCCTCATTACGATGCGCTGCTGATCGGGCTCGATACCGAGCGAAGCCTCCTTTACGACCGCATCAATCGACGGGTTGATCTGATGGTTGCGGGTGGTCTGGTTGAGGAAGCAAAAGCGCTCTTTGACAGGCAGTTGCCACCCAAGACGCAAGCGACAAGAGGCATCGGCTACAAAGAGTGGTTCGGGTATTTCAATGGGGCAGTCACATTTGAAGAGGCCGCAGAACTGCTGAAGCAGAATTCGAGGCGCTATGCCAAACGACAGTTGACCTGGTTCCGGAACAGAATGAGCGGCATCCGTTGGTTTGATCTGGTTCAGAACGAGCATGAGATGCAGAAAATCGAAGATTTAGTCGAGTCGTTCTTAGCCTGATGGATGAGAAAGAACGAAAAAAGAAAGTTGGAAATTCTATGGAAAATACGAAAGAAAAAGTAATTCTGGTGAACGTTCAGACGAACCAATCGGATGAAGCCTTTGAGTATCAACTGAGGGAACTGGCCGAATTGACCGAAACCGCTTTGGGCGAAGTTGTCGGTGTGTTGACCCAAAAGCGGGAACGAAAAGATTCGCGTACTGTCATCGGCAAAGGGAAAGTGGAAGAGCTGGTGAATTTGTGTGCAGAACTGGAGGCGGATACCGTCATTTTCCAGCAAGAGCTCTCTTCCAAGCAAGTGCGCAACATCCAGGAGACTGTCGACTGCAAAGTCATCGACCGGGTCCAGTTGATATTGGACATCTTTGCCATGCGTGCCCGCAGTAAAGAAGGGAAACTTCAGGTAGCCTTAGCGCAATTGAGTTATCTGTTGCCGCGTCTGATGGGTCAAGGCGTCAATTTATCCCGTCTGGGCGGGGGGATCGGCACAAGAGGGCCTGGTGAGACAAAACTCGAGACCGATCGCAGACACATCCACAGTCAGATGCAGGAAATCAAGAAGACATTGGAAGAAACAGAGCTGCACCGCCAAAGGGCAAGAGAAAAACGCCATGCAAGCGAAGTCTTCCAGATCGGTTTGATCGGTTACACGAATGCAGGGAAATCGACGGTCATCAATCGTCTGACCGATGCAGCAACGTTGGAAGAGGACAAATTGTTCGCGACTCTGGATCCTTTGACAAGAAAACTGACGCTGCCGAACCAATTCCAGGCTACCATAACCGATACTGTAGGCTTTATCCAGGATCTTCCGACACAGTTGATCCATGCTTTCCATTCGACACTTGAAGAGAGCCGGAATATGGATGTATTTTTGCACGTTGTTGATGCTTCGACCTCCTTCATCGATGAACATGAAAAAACTGTATTGGACCTATTGAAGGATTTGGATATGGATAAGACACCTATGCTGACGATCTACAACAAACGCGATCTTGCCGGTCCGGATTTCCAGCCGCGGCTCTTTCCGAATATCGTCATATCAGCGCTTGATGATGACGACATCAACCGGTTGAAGGACTTTCTCTGGGAAGAAATCGCCAAAATGTTGGTCCCATATACGAAAGACCTCGATGCAAGCGGCCCTGAAGCCCGCTTGATGAATAAGATGCAGCAAGAAACTTTTGTGGAATCAATCGAATATATAGAAGAGACCAATGCATACCGCCTAAGAGGGTACGCTAAAAGCAATTCAAAATGGTTAGGGGATAAAGCAACAGATGCAAGCGACGAATAAAGAAGCAAGGCTGGCCGGATTGGTCGAACAAGTGGACAACAAAATCCAGCCCGTTTTTAAAGAGATACAGGAAAAGGCATTGTTTAATCAAGGCAAGGTGCTGGAAGCTTTCCGGAAGCACCGCGTCAGTGATTACCATTTTAACCCGAGCACAGGCTATGGCTATGACGATGACGGCCGCGATACGCTCGAAAAAGTATATGCCGAGGTTTTTCAGGCTGAGGCTGCTTTGGTCAGGCCGCAAATCATTTCCGGGACACACGCTATCTCCACTGCGCTCTTCGGAGTCCTGCGTCCCGGTGATGAATTGATGTACGTGACCGGAACGCCATACGACACCCTGCTGGATATTGTCGGCCTGACCGGGAATGGGATCGGCTCTCTAAAAGAATACAATATCGCTTATCAGCATATCGACCTGTGTGCAGACGGCAAAGTGGACATTCCGACGGTGCTGGAAAAAATCAGTCCAAAAACAAAAATGATCGCGATTCAACGCTCGCGCGGCTATGCAGCCAGACCCTCCTTTACGATAAATGAGATCAAAGGGATGATTGCGGCGATCCGGCCGCATGTGGGACCGGAAACCGTCTTTTTTGTCGACAATTGTTATGGGGAATTTGTCGAAACGCTGGAACCGGTTGAGGTCGGAGCCGATTTGATTGCCGGCTCCCTCATCAAAAATCCGGGCGGCGGCATCGTGAAGATGGGCGGTTATCTCGCCGGCAGGGAAGACCTGATCGAACGGTGCGCCTATCGCCTGACGACACCGGGGATCGGCCGTGAAGCCGGAGCCTCCTTGTACAGCCTTTTGGAGATGTACCAAGGTTTGTTTTTGGCGCCCCACGTTGTCGGTGAAGCAGTGAAGGGCGCTGTCTATACGGCTGGATTGCTGGAGGAGTGCGGCGTATCGTCCACCCCAGCATGGAACAGCCCGCGCACAGACCTGATCCAAATGGTGGCACTGCCGAGCAAAGAAGCGATGATCGCCTTTGCTCAGACGATCCAGAAATATTCCCCGGTGAACGCAGCGGCCAAACCGATTCCGGCCTATATGCCCGGTTACGAAGATGATGTCATCATGGCTGCCGGAACCTTCATTCAGGGCGCAAGCCTGGAATTGACGGCAGATGGCCCGATCAGACCTCCTTATCTGCTCTACGTCCAAGGCGGACTGACCTACGAACACGTCAAACTGGCAGTCACAGCAGCAGTGCAGGATACGTTCTTCGCATAATAATTTGTGTTTCCGGGCTGGAGAAAACAAACAGTCAGCCCGGAAATTACAATATTGGATGATCAGAAACTCCAAAAGAAGTAAAGCATCAAAAGCTTCCCCAAAAATAGTATTGACTTTAGGGCGGATATCGCCTATACTGTTAAATGTTGTGAGTCGTTCAGATGGCTCGGGAAATTTGTCTCAATAGCTCAGCCGGATAGAGCATTCGCCTTCTAAGCGAACGGTCGGGAGTTCGAATCTCTCTTGAGACGTCATAGTTGTTTTCAGGTCCTTACGTCCATGATAGAGCATCTGTTGCATTCGCAATGAAGCGGGTGCGACGTTTTTTTCTCATCACAGCCATTTGGACCGGGCAACAGATGAAAAAAGCAACGCGATTGTCGGTTTGTTGCGAGGGTGAAATATTTTTTTGGAAAATAGTCAAAATCAGGGTGACAACTTCAATGATTTGCTGTATAATCATTTCTTGTGACACCGGGTTTGAGGCTGAACCAAACGCGTTTTGCCGAATACTAACTTTGTCTCAATAGCTCAGCCGGATAGAGCATTCGCCTTCTAAGCGAACGGTCGGGAGTTCGAATCTCTCTTGAGACGTATCAAACAAATCAAAAGCCCGCTGCAAGGATTTGATCCTTACGGCGGGCTTTTTCTGTGACAATGACTTTAAAATTCGGTGGAATCAATCCAGATACTCATAGACGTTTTTTGTCGCTTCGTCGAAAATAACTTCGTGCGAATCGCTGTTTTCGATTTTCTTCAATGGAAAATTGGTGCGGTAGATGCTCTGATCAGGGAACTGCTCCAAATAGATGACGAAATTTTTGGGGTAAAAACTTACCATTTTCGTGAATACATGATCCTGGTCGATGATGACAGTCTTCACTTCAGACATGCTCTTCACCCAGTAAGTATCCACATTGAAATACTCACCTGGATGAACCGTGTATTCATATTTCAGTATCGTAATAAGGTCATTCAACATCATAAATCCCTCCTAAACAGAATGTTAAACTCTTCACATCCTCATTATACCTCATAGCGGGCAGATAATTAACACATTTTTGAAATGAAATTGCGGAACCAAGTCAATAATTTGAAAGATATATTTCGATATTAAAGGCAATAATTGGAAATTTAGGCTAAATCATGAAAAGTGTGGTATACTACTAGTTGTAAGTCTGTTGTAGTTCCTGGTTCTTAAAAGTGAGGCGATAATGGAAATGGTACGAAATATTACTAACGAAACAAAAACCATGATTGAGAGCGAATTACGTAAAGGTACGAGCAACTCACGTATTGCGAATCTGCTTGGCGTGTCGTATGAGCAGGCTTTGGAGGTCGTCGATGCCATCAAGGAATCTATACGGCCTGAGATCGGTGATGAAATAAAATTTACATTCCGCAAGCAAGAAATGGTAGGGGTAATCCGGAAATTATTGACAAATAGCGCCGTCGTAGAAATTTATTGGGATTTATCCTCCGGCACAATGAAAGACATCTGCGAGGATAAAACGATTGTGAATTTCAAAGACATTGAAGAATTTGTTAAAGTTGACTAATACATATATGGAAAGAAGCGGCGCTCATCGTCGCTTCTTTTTGTTGCGGCAGTCCGTATCAAGCAGGCTGTTTATCCTGCAGTTTTACGTAACCGTTTTACAATAGTAAGGAATCAATGAATCTTGCGGAACCGGAAGATGCAACAGAAAAATTATTATCGAAATGCTTGACAGGCTGTATAAAATTTTATATAGTTTGAAAGTCGAAAGGTTTGAACATCAAACTATTTTGGCCTTCAAACGAATGTGGTTTGATTGGGCATCGAAAGGGGGAGTGATATCTTTGGATCATTCCATAGATAAAATTAACTCATACCTCGTAGCTGTCTTCAATGAAGTGCTGGATATCGAAGAGGGGGCATTGCGTGTCAGTACCTTTTCTGATCTATCCATAAAGGAGATGCATACAGTCGAGGCGATCGGCATGTATCAGGAACACACAACTTCTGAAGTAGCGAAAAAATTGAACATAACTGCGGGAACTTTGACGGTGGCCATAAACGCTCTGGTAAAAAAAGGGTATGTTGAACGCATTCGGATGCAGAAAGACCGCAGAGTCGTAAAACTAGGATTAACCAAAAAAGGACGCTTACTGTATCGTCTTCATGATAAGTTCCATAGAGAGATGGTAAAAAATACCATTCGCGATATGGAAGATCAGGAAGTGAAAGTTTTGCTGAAAGGCCTAAACAATCTTCACGGTTTCTTATTTGGGTTAGTTCAAAATATCAAGGAACAGGGTTGATGAAATTGGGTTCAAAGATAAGCGCAACAGGTCACTACCTTCCTGAACAGACCATCTCAAACGATGATCTGTCTAAAATCATGGACACAAGTGATGAGTGGATCAGCAAAAGGACAGGCATCCGCAGCCGACACATTTCGAAGGATGAAAATACTTCCGATCTGTCAAGCAAAGCGGCCCTCAGAATTTTGCAAAACGGTAAGATCACTGCAGACCAACTGGACTTCATCATAGTAGCAACAATGACTCCGGATGCTCTCAGCCCATCGACTGCTTGCTTAGTGCAAGAAAAGATAGGTGCAGTAAATGCTTTCTGTTTCGATATCAATGCAGCTTGTTCCGGCTTTGTTTACGCATTGTCCACCGGCCTCCATATGATGCAGAGCGGTCTCTATCAACATGGCATGATCATCGGTGCTGAGACAATGTCAAAAGTCGTCAACTGGGAAGACCGTTCTACAGCTGTTCTGTTTGGGGATGGCGCAGGCGGCGTATTGTTGGAACGAACGGAAGACGATTGCTTCGTTGCAGAAGCGATCCATTCTGATGGTGGACGCCATATGGCATTAGTGGCGAACACAATGAAAGTAAAAAATCCGTATGGAGACTCCTCTCAGGAGGAACAGGCTTTCCTTACGATGGATGGCAGAGCCATCTTTGATTTTGCAATCCGCAGTGTGCCAAGCGTCATACGCGAAGTGATGGAGAAAGGAAATCTTTCTGACGGCGATCTGAAGAAGATTTTAGCTCATCAAGCAAATGTACGCTTATTGGAGGCGATCAGCAAAAAAGTGAAAATGCCATTTTCATTGTTTGCCACAAACATTGCGGAAACGGGCAACACCTCAGCAGCAAGCATTCCGATATTGTTGGATCAGCTTGTTCAAACCAAGGAAATTCAACTCGGCACCAAAGATAAGGTGCTGATGACAGGATTTGGTGGCGGCCTCACTTGGGGAGCCATCGTAGTATCATTAAACTAAAAAAAACATATTTGGAGGAATTTATTATGACATTCGAAAAAATTCAAGCTATTATCGTGGACCAATTGGACAAAGAAGTAGAAGAAGTACAATTAGCAACTAACTTCAGAGAAGACTTGGATGCAGACAGCTTAGACTTGTTCCAAATCATCAACGACATCGAAGACGAATTCGATATCAAAATCGAATCAGACGAAGGTATCAACACTGTTGAAGATTTAGTTAAATACGTTGACGCTCAATTAGCAGAATAAGCAGTAGAAGGAAAGTAGGCCTTGTATGAAATCAGAATTATGTGAATTATTAGGTATTCAATATCCCATCATTCAAGGGGCAATGGCGTGGGTAGCGGATGCTGATTTGGCAAGTGCCGTTTCCAATGCTGGTGGTTTGGGTCTTATCGGGACTGGACATGATAGCGTGGATGTAGCGAATGAAAAAATTTCGAAAATGAAAGCATTGACGGATAAGCCTTTTGGTGTAAACATCATGCTTTTGAATCCGCATGTCGATGCTATTGTTGAAGCAGTGATCGCTGCCGGCGTTAAGGTTGTCACAACCGGCGCCGGAAGTCCAGCCCGTTATATGAACCAATTCAAAGAAGCAGGCATCACCGTTATTCCGGTTGTGGCTTCCGTAGCTTTAGCGAGAAGAATGGAGAAAGACGGCGCACACGCTGTCGTCGTCGAAGGCATGGAATCCGGTGGACACATCGGAAAAACAACGACACTTGCCTTGGTTCCTCAGGTTGTCGATGCCGTTTCCATTCCAGTCATCGCTGCCGGCGGTATCGGCGATGGACGCGGGATGGCAGCTGCTTTCATGTTGGGCGCATCTGCTGTTCAAGTGGGTACCCGTTTTGTAGTCGCCAAAGAATCCAATGCACATCAAAATTTCAAGAATGCCATCCTTAGGGCGAAAGACATCGATACAGTCATTACCGGTCAGATTACCGGACATCCTGTTCGTGTGTTGCGCAATAAGTTGACCAGAGAATATCTGCAAGTCGAAAAAGAAGAGACAAGCAAGGAAAATCCGGACTTGGCAAAACTTGAAGAAATGGGCAAAGGCGCTCTGAGAAGAGCGACTGTCGATGGTGATAAAGACTACGGTTCGATGATGGCCGGACAAATTGCCGGTTTGATTTCGAAGGAACAAACGTGTCATGATATCATACAAGAGTATATGACGGAATGCAAAGAAGTTATCTTAGCCCAAGCGAAACTTTGGGCTGAGTAACAAATTTATAGAGGTGAAATAATGGCAACAGCTTTTGTCTATAGTGGTCAAGGTGCACAATATTTCGGTATGGGTCAAGAACTTTATAACGAGTATACTGTTGTGCGCACTGTTTTTGATGAAGCCTCAGCAACACTTGGTTACGATGTTGCAGAGCTATGTTTCCAAGAGAATGACAAGCTTCATTTAACTGAATATACACAACCAGCAATCTTAACGGTTAGCTACGCCCTTGATCAATTACTAGCTGAAAAGGGAATTCAGCCAGATTTTGTTGCAGGATTGAGCCTCGGAGAATATACAGCACTGGTGAAAGCCAATGCTTTTTCTTTTAATGAGGCTATTTCGCTCGTAGCGAAACGCGGGAAGTACATGAGCGAGGCAGTGCCTGCAGGCCGTGGGAAAATGGCTGCCGTCATGAATGCGGAACGCTCTGTCATAGAAGAATCTTGCCGGGAAGCAAGCGAGACGGCTTATGTCGCGCCTGCCAACTACAATATGCCGACGCAGATCGTCATCGGCGGAGAAATCGAAGGCGTCAATAAAGCCATCGAAATTCTTGAGTCGAAAGGCGTGAAACGCATCATCCCATTGAACGTCAGCGGCCCTTTCCATACGGCCCTGTTGCATCCTGCAGCGGAAAAGTTGGAAGTGGCTTTGGCTGAGGTGACTGTCGATGAACCGAAGATACCTGTCGTAGGCAATACCGAAGCGACAATCGTGGCAAGAGACGCCATCAAGGGTCTGTTGGTGCGCCAGATCGAATCGCCGGTATTATGGGAAGACAGCGTCCGTAAACTGGTTGAATTGGGTGTGGACACCTTCGTGGAAGTCGGCCCTGGCACGACTTTAAGCAAATTCATCAAAAAAATCAATAAAGAGGTCGCTGTGTACAACGTAGAGGATTTGAAATCCCTCAACAAGACCCTAGAAGCGTTACAAAAATAAAGAGATCTGACAAGAAATGAGGGATAGTCTTGGATTTAAAAGGAAAGACGGTCATCGTCACTGGTAGTTCAAGAGGAATCGGGGAAGCCATCGCTGAAGCTTATGCGAAACGTGGAGCCAATATCGTTCTGAATGCACGCAAACCGATTGCTGAAGAAAAAGTTGCGCATCTGGAATCCTACGGCGTAACAGTCAAAACACTCTTAGGTGATGTCAGCGATTTTCAGACTGCCAAAGAAATTGTCAGCCAAGCCAAAGAACTGTTCGGTTCTGTTGATGTTTTGGTCAACAATGCAGGAATCACCCGCGACAAATTGATCATGCGCATGGATGAAGAGGACTTTGATGCCACTTATCAAGTGAATCTGAAGGGTACCTTCAACATGATCCGTCACGCTTTGCCGCTGATGCTGAAGCAAAGAGCCGGAAGCATCATCAATATTTCAAGCGTCGTCGGTGAAACAGGAAATACAGGGCAGGCCAACTACGCTGCCAGCAAAGCCGGCATCATCGGATTGACGAAATCTGTCGCCCGTGAAGCTGCAACAAGAGGCATTACTTGTAATGCCATTGCGCCAGGGTTCATCGAAACGGAAATGACGGATGTTCTTTCAGAAAAGATTCAGGAACAGATGTTGACGCAAATCCCATTGAAACGATTTGGAAAAGCCGAAGAAGTGGCAAACACTGCCGTCTTCTTGAGTGAGAATACTTACATTACAGGCCAAACCATCAGTGTCAATGGCGGCATGTACATGTAAGACAGGAGGATAATTATGAATCGCGTTGTTATTACAGGTATGGGTGCTATCACACCTTTAGGAAATACAGTCACTGAATATTGGGACGGCATTAAAAACGGTAAAAACGGTATTACGGCCATCACTAAATTTGATGCAAGCGAAACGGGCATTTCTGTCGCAGGCGAAGTGAAGGACTTCGATGCGACCTTATATATGGACCGTAAAGAATACAAGCGTATGGATCTGTTTTCGCAATATGCGGTAGCAGCCTCAGCTCAAGCCGTGGAACAAAGCGGCATCGACATGGAGAAAATCGATGCGGACCGCTTTGGCGTTACCATCGGCTCTGGTGTCGGCGGATTCATCACGATGGAATCCGGCATCATCAAAATGCATGAAAAAGGACCGAAACGCGTACCGCCTATGTTCGTACCGATGGCAATCGGAAACATGGCGGCAGGTAATACTGCCATCAAATTCGGTGCTAAAGGACCGAGCATGGACATCGTTACTGCTTGTGCTTCCGCGACAAACTCAATCGGAGAAGCATTCCGCAGCATCAAACATGGTTATGCAGATTTGATGCTGGCAGGCGGATCGGAAGCTACAGTCTGCGAAATCGGCATCGCTGGTTTTGCGGCATTGACGGCTTTATCCACAAACACTGATCCGGACCGTGCATCCATTCCTTTCGATAAAGAGAGAGATGGTTTTGTCATGGGTGAAGGTGCGGGCATCTTGATGCTTGAAAATCTTGATCACGCACTGGCACGCGGCGCAAACATCTTGGCTGAAGTTGTCGGATACGGCGTCACCTGTGATGCTTATCATATGACGGCTCCATCCGCTGACGGAAGCGGTGCCGGCAAAGCGATGCTTCAAGCCATCAAAGAAGCGGGTATCACTCCGGCGCAAGTCGATTACATCAACGCGCACGGAACAAGTACGCCTGCAAATGATTCAGGCGAAACGGCTGCGATCAAGTATGCATTCGGCGAAGAAGCATACAACGTTGCTATCTCAAGCACAAAGAGCATGACTGGGCACCTATTGGGTGCTGCCGGCGGTATTGAAGCTGTTGCCTGTGTCAAAGCCATTCAAGACGACTTCATGCCGCCTACAATCGGATTCCAAGTGGCTGATGAAGGTTGCGATTTGGACTACATCCCGAATGTTGGACGTGAAAAAGAAGTCACCTACACATTGAGCAACTCGTTGGGCTTCGGCGGTCATAATGCCGTACTATGTTTCAAAAAATGGGAGGCTTAATACGTGAATATTGAAGATGTAAAAAGCCTCATTTCCTTGATCGATGAATCAAGCTTGACTGAGTTGCATTATCAGACAGGCGACTTTCAACTATTGTTGTCCAAGAACAAGTTGGTCCAATCGAACCAACAGTCAAGCGACAGCATTCCGGCAGCAGCTCCAACTCCAGCAGTGACTGCTCCGGTCCAAAACAGCAAAGCAGCCGTTTCAGAAACGGCTGCTGAAACAGAAGGAAAAATCATCACTTCTCCGATTGTCGGCGTTGTTTACCTAGCACCGACTCCGGATGCGAAACCGTATGCAACTAAAGGCCAAACCATCGCTAAAGGCGACGTTGTCTGCTTGGTGGAAGCAATGAAACTTATGAATGAAATCAAAAGCGAATTCGATGGGGAAATCGTTGAAGTGTTGGTTGAAAATGAACAAATCGTTGAATACAACCAACCGCTGTTCCGCATCGTCTAAAAAAAGGAGACTAATAAAATGAGTTTATTAAGCGCACAAGAAGTAATGGATATCATCCCAAACCGCTACCCGATTTTCTTCATCGACAAAGTTGAAGAATTGACACCAGGCGAACATATCGTCTGCTACAAAAACGTAACAATCAACGAACCTTTCTTCCAAGGACATTTCCCAGGCGAACCAGTAATGCCAGGCGTATTGATCGTTGAAGCATTGGCTCAAGCGGGTTCTATTCCTTTGTTGACACTACCAGATTTCAAGGGACAAACAGCTTACTTAGGTGGATTGAATAAAGTCAAATTCCGTCAAAAAGTTGTTCCCGGCGATGTTGTTCGCCTTCAAGTTGATATCGTCAAATTGAAAAAATTTGCAGGTATCGGTTATGGACAAGCTTTTGTCGGAGACAAAAAAGTTTGTGAAGTTGAAATGACATTCATCATTGGTAGATAATATGTTTACTAAGGTATTGATCGCAAACAGAGGAGAAATTGCTGTCAGGATCATTCGTGCTTGTCATGAGTTAGGAATCCAAACGGTGGCGGTCTATTCTGAAGCTGACCGGGAAGCATTGCATACACAACTGGCTACCCAGGCTATCTGTATCGGCCCTGCAAAAGCGAGCGATTCCTATTTGAATATGACAAGCATCTTGAGCGCAGCAGTCGTTACAGGAGCTCAAGCCATCCATCCAGGCTTCGGATTCCTTTCGGAAAACAGCGCATTCGCTACAATGTGCGAAGAAATGAATATCCGATTTATCGGACCATCTTCCACCATCATCGACTTGATGGGCAACAAAGCAAATGCCCGGAAAACGATGATAGCAGCAGGTGTGCCTGTCACTCCGGGGAGCGAAGGCTACATCTCTTCTTATGATGAGGCTGTGGAGCAAGCCGAGAAGATCGGTTATCCGGTCATCCTGAAAGCTGCCGCTGGTGGCGGCGGTAAAGGGATGCGGAAAGTCTACCAAGAAAACGGTCTGGAGGCAGCCTTCAGCCAAGCGAAAGCGGAAGCAAAAGCAGCCTTCGGGGACGACCGCATGTATCTTGAAAAGATCATTACGCCGGCCCGTCATATCGAAGTGCAGATTTTAGGGGATTCATTCGGCAATGTCGTCCATCTGGGCGAACGCGATTGCTCCCTTCAGCGCAATCATCAGAAAGTGTTGGAAGAAAGTCCGTCCACATTCATCTCTGAAGAGACACGCAAAGCGATGGGGGACGTCGCCATCCGTGCGGCTAAACATGTCGGCTACACCAATGCTGGCACGATCGAGTTTCTCGTCGATACGGACCAACGTTTCTATTTCATGGAAATGAACACGCGAATCCAAGTGGAGCATCCGGTAACCGAAATGGCGACTGGCATTGATATCGTCAAAGAACAATTGCGCATCGCGAGCGGTGAGCCGTTGTCCTTTAGGCAAGATGAGGTTGTCATCACCGGTCATACGATCGAATGCCGCATCAACGCTGAAAATCCGGCTTTGGGCTTCCGCCCTTCATCCGGGAAAATCGACTACCTGTTCTTGCCTAGCGGCGGGAATGGCCTGCGTGTGGAAAGCGCCATGTACGGCGGATATATGATTCCGCCATTCTATGACTCGATGATCGCCAAAATCATCACAAAAGGCGACGACAGAAGTGAAGCAATCGCCAAAATGAGGCGTGCGCTGCAGGAACTGGTCATCGAGGGAGTCGAAACGAACCAATTCTTCCAGGAAGATATTCTGCAGGATCCTAATTTCATTTCCGGAGATTACGATACGGAATATCTTCAGAATGTGTTCCTGAAAACGTGGGCACCTGAAGAAGAGGAAAGTGTATAATTCAATTAGTCAAGAAGTCACACTAGAGGTGAGGAAATGAAATTATTTCGTAAGCGTCCTTACATTCCGATAGCTCAAGTTCCCGCTTCAAAAGCAGACGATCAGAAACCGATCGTTCCTGAAGGCTTATGGGAAAAATGCCCGAATTGTCAAAAAACGATCTACAGCAAGGATTTGGGGAAAGATAAAGTATGCCCGCATTGTGCCTATAATTTCAGGATTTCGGCGTATGAACGCATTTCCCATATCGTTGATGAAGGTTCTTTTGATGAATGGAATGCGATCATGCCCGAAGAAAATCCATTGGCTTTTCCGGGGTATGAGAACAAATTGAAGATTGCTAAAGAAAAAACGGGACTTGACGAGGCGGTTGTAACCGGCGCGGCATTCATCAATAAGCATAAAGTTGCTTTGTGTGTGATGGATTCGAACTTTATCATGGCAAGCATGGGGAAAGTGGTCGGCGAGAAGCTGACGCTTGCGTTTGAACGCGCAACGGCAGAAAAACTCCCGATCATCGTCTTCACTGCTTCAGGCGGCGCCAGAATGCAGGAGGGCATCATGTCCCTGATGCAGATGGCGAAAGTCAGCGTTGCAGTCTCCAATCACAGTAAAGCAGGACTGTTGTACATCACAGTCCTGACCGATCCTACGACTGGGGGCGTAACGGCCAGCTTTGCGATGCAGGGGGATATCATCCTTGCCGAAACTGGGGCGACTGTCGGTTTCGCCGGCAAACGCGTCATCGAGCAGACAATTAAAGCGAAATTGCCAGAAGGCTTCCAGACAGCTGAAAAGGTGCTGGAAAACGGCTTTATCGACAAAATTGTAGCCAGAAAAGATTTGAAAAGGGCATTACAGCATATCCTGCTGATCCATGCTCCTGCAGAAAAGGCGGGTGAAGCGCAGTGAAAGATGTAAAAGAAATCATCACCTCTGCAAGAAGCATCTCCCGCTTGACGGCGACGGAAATGATCCATGCCATCTGTGAAGGTTTTGTTGAATTCCACGGCGACCGAAAATTCGGTGACGATCCTGCTATCGTCGGTGGCGTCGCATTGCTGGATGACATGCCGGTAACCGTCATCGGAACCCAAAAAGGCCACGATGTGACTGAGAATGTCTACCGGAATTTCGGATCACCGCATCCGGAAGGCTACCGGAAGGCGATCCGCTTGATGAAGCAGGCGGAGAAATTCAATCGTCCGATCGTTACTTTCATCAATACCTCAGGCGCTTTTTGCGACGTTGACTCTGAGGACCGAGGCATCGGTGAAGCAATCGCTGAATCGCTTTTGGTGATGAGTCAACTGACGGTCCCTTTCATCGCCATCTTCATCGGCGAGGGAGGCAGCGGCGGTGCCTTGGCGCTCGCTATGGGCAACGAGGTGTGGATGTTGGAGAATACCATGTATTCTGTCCTGTCCCCTGAAGGTTTCGCATCCATCTTATGGAAAGATTCCTCGCGATCCGATGAAGCGGCCAAAGTAATGAAGTTGACGCCTGATGATCTTTTTGCATTGGACGTCATCGACAAAATCATTATGGAAACCCGCAGGAAAGTGGCCCGTAAATCAGACGATGTCATGCTGGAACTGAAGCGGGAATTAAGTGCCAAGCTGAAAGAGCTGAAGCAATTGACTCCAGCGGAATTGGTCGAGCAACGCCAGAAACGATTCCGGAACTATTGATTCAAGGATGGCTTTGGGCCGCCTGCACAGCTGATGCTGTACGGGCGGTTTTTTTCGTGTTCGCTTTTGTGTTATAATGACCTAACAGAAAAATCAGCTTAGATTGGGGTGATGGAAGTGGGAGAAAAAATTGTTTTTCCACTAAATTACGAGGGATACTTGAAAAAGGGACTATTGGCATTCGAAGAGGGAAATCTGCAGTTGGCGGAAGAATGGATCGGCAAAGCCGTAGCCATCAAGAAGGCGGACGATATCCTCCCGCTTTACCTCATGTTGCTGCAAGAGACCGATCAAGCAGAAAAAAGTCTGGCCATGATAATTGAAATGCGGCCGGACATAGCCGCCTCCATTTCAGTCGATGACATTGATTTTCTGTACTTGAAAGGCTTACTGCAGTCCGGAGCCTTCGATTCGGCCCGCGAACAAATCGAAGCGCGGAAAAATACTTATGGCCTATCGATGGAACATCAATTCGCTTTAGAGCAATTGGAAGCTGAAGTCGAAAAAGTTGAACTGAAGAATTTGGAGAAGAAGCTGAAAAAAAGTGCAGAAATCCTCCAAGCCGAAAAAAGCATCGATGCGCAACCATTCCATAAGCAGCAACTTTACGCGCAACAATTGAAGGAATTGGAGGATGACCAATTCGGTAAGATAGCGCAACGCTTGCTCATGAACAACAATCTCCATCGGATGCTCAAGACAGAGATCATCCACCAATTTCTTGCGCGTGGGCTCCGCCCAACGGTGACTGTCAGATTGGACGGAAGCGAAGAAAAACTGAATCTGACTGGACTGGTCCCTTTGATCGAATCGAAAACGTACAAAGAAGGAATGGCTTACATCCGTGAAGAAATCGTCAATAAAAATCCGACTTTGGCTGATGCGATTGAGAATGCCTTCTTCATGCAATTATCCCTCCTTTATCCGTTCGAAGACAGGACCATCCCATCCGTGTCGGAATGGCTGGAAGTGCTGTACCGCATTTACAACGGGACCGGATCGACGGGTGAACCGAGCGAAAAGAGCATCCGCGATAAAATCGAAAAATTGGAAAATAAGTTGGCCGATTTTTTTGGATTTTTTGAATAAGGCTGCCGGATTAATTGACTCTATTGGGTTTCCTCTCTATAATGAGGGTAACCCGTCTTTGTGAAAGCAGTTCCAAAGAATTGAGTGTTGAAGGAGGATGTACAATGGAATTTGGCAAAGTAAAGTGGTTCAATAATGATAAAGGGTATGGTTTTATTGAACTCGACCAACAGGATGACGACATTTTCGTACATTTTACCGGCATAGCTGGAGAAGGCTTCAAAAGACTCGAAGAAGGGCAACGCGTTCAGTTCGATATCGCTGAAGGCGTCAGGGGACCACAGGCCACTAATGTGGTCGTCTTGGCAGAAGCATAAAAAAGCACAAGCAAACCGCAAAGGTGAAGGGAATCCGTTCAGGATTTCCTTTCACCTTTGTTTTTTAGGATGTGGAACAATTGATAAAATTATTCGTGGATGGGGCATCGACCGGAAAAGAAGGTTATGCGGCCATCGGGATTTTGATCGTTGAGGACGGGGTACAAGAGCAGATTGGCTTGCCTTTAGAGGAGCAAATGGATAATCATCGGGCTGAATTCGAAGCGCTCCTGTATGGGTTGCGCCACCTGAAAGCGCACAACAAACAGGACCAGCTCGTTTTTTGTTACACGGACAGCAAACTGGTTGCCGAATCGATCAGGAAAAAGTACACAAAAAAAGCGGAGCTTAAGCTTTTGCTGGAAGAGGCATTGCAGGAATTGGCTGTGTTCACAAATCTTTATTTGAAATGGATTCCGGAAAAGGAAAACAGAGGAGCCGATAATCTCGCCAGAAATGCGCTCCATCAGCTCACCAAAAAGAAAAAATGATGATAGTATTTTTCTACAGAAATATGTAAAACATTTCATCAAGCAAAAAGGCCATTCCCCTTTCGTACTGAAACGGGGATGGCCTTTTTGCGCGCCTCTACTAGCTGCTTCGTGCAATCAAGTTGTTGGTTAGGCTTGACTTGGAGTTCGTTTCAAGGAGTATACTATCAGCAACACAGGAAACTTCTATGTCATCAAATTGAAGCTGGATGGATATGATGATGGATTACGTAAAATTCGGCAATACAGGTATGGATGTTTCGCGGATTTGCCTAGGGGCCATGGGATTCGGCGATCCGAACAGCGGCTTCCACAATTGGGTACTGGAAGAAGAAGAGAGCAGAAAAGTCATCAAAAGTGCGTTGGATCTGGGGATCAATTTCTTCGATACGGCCAAAATCTACTCATACGGGGCCAGTGAGAGCATACTCGGGAAAGCCTTGAACGATTACGCGAACCGTGATGAGATCGCTGTGGCAACGAAAGTGCACCAAAAGATGCGCCAAGCACCGAACGGTGGAGGACTTTCCCGCAAAGCCCGCTATATCGGCGCATCCGCCATGTTCGCGTGGCAATTCGCCAAAGCGCAGTCGGCTGCTGAAAAACTCGGTTTGACAAAGTTCGTTTCGATGCAGAATCACCTGAACCTTTTGTACCGGGAGGAAGAGCGGGAAATGCTGCCGTTGTGCGCCGATCATCGGTGCCACCAAGGAAAGCCATCTGACCAGCGCCATTTCGGCTCTTGACTTAAAACTTTCTGCGAAGGAAAGCCATCTGACCAGCGCCATTTCGGCTCTTGACTTCAAACTTTCTGCGGAGGACATCTTGACTCTGGAAGAACCATACATCCCTCATCATATTATGGGGCACAACTGAAAAATTCGGAATTGAAAATCAATAGACAATGAATAAGCACGCTTGGATTCCTGTTGCCAAGAGTTTCAAGCGTGCTTGATTTTCGTATCATGATGAATGTGCTAATCAGTGTTGCCTTAGTTCAGGCGGCACTGATTATTCCTTGTAGTCCGTTGAAGCAGCCAGTTCTGTTTGCGTCCTGAAATCAGCTAAGCGGTTTTCAAGCGTAGAAATCGTGCTGGCCAATGCTTGTGATCCGAGAACCATGCGAAGTGGTGCCGGTGTAATATCCACGCTTTCGATGATCCGTTTTGCCATCTCCGCAGGATCTCCGGGTGCCAGTACTTTTGTTGAATCAAGCATCGCAAGAAAGCTGTGCGCCGGGTTGCCGTCGTACTCAGGCATCAGTTCAGCGACTTGCGCGCTGCCGTAGCGGAATTCAGTCCGCGCACCGCCAGGCTCAACGATGGTCACGCCGATATTGAATGGTGCCATTTCCTGTGCGACGGATTCGCAGAAACCTTCGATCCCGAATTTTGTTGCATGGTACATGGAATTGCCCGGAAAAGCGACTTGTCCGCCATAGGAAGAGATTTGGATGATGCGGCCATGCCCTTGTTTCCTTAAGAACGGAAGGGCGGAACGGATCATCTGGATGGAGCCGGTCAAATTGGTTGCGATGATGAGATCCACTTGCTCATCGCTCAACTCTTCAGCCGCGCCGAACAGACCGTAGCCCGCATTATTGATGATGACATCGATTTCTCCATGTTTTCCAAAAGCGTCCTTCACCACCTGATGGACCGCTGGGGCATCGGTCACGTCAAGGATCTGACAATCGAACAGTGTCGGGTACTCCGCAATCAAATCAGCAATTTTGGATTTATTACGTACCGTTCCGATCACTTTGTCGCCTTTATCCAGCAACATTCTTGTCAGTTCGTAACCAAAACCACTGCTCACCCCTGTAATCAACCATGTTTTGCGCATTATTCTTACCTCCATTTCATTTCTATTCAGACTATAGCTCTTGGAGTGGACTCCAAGTCAAGCGCTTTGTTTAAAAAAAATAATGCAGCACATGTTAGGATTTGTTACTATTATACATTTGCTGCTCAGTTTGAACTATTGAAAAGCTGGATTACCGTACTCGGAAAAAATAAAGATGTCTGTTCATGGTTGACTTGGAGTGAACTCCAAGTGATACCATACTAATATCGACAAGAAATATGAGGTGGAAATGATGACAAAAATAGTGATTATCGGCGCAACCGGTTCAGTTGGTCGCGTAGCAAGACGGCTGTTCCTTGAAAAAACCAACGATGAATTGACGCTTTTCTCGCGGCGTCCGGAAAGGCTCAAGCCGGTCGATTCAACGAGAGAAATTGCCGTTTCGGGCGATGTGATGAATGCATCCGACCTTGACAAAGTCATCTCTGGCCAGGATGTAGTCTTTGCCTCTTTGACAGGGAATCTAGGGAAAATGGCCAAGGCGATTGTGGAATCGATGAAACGCGTTGGAGTAAACCGTTTGATATTTATTACTTCGATGGGTATCTATAACGAAATCCCGGCTACAGTCGGTTCTTCCGGCAACCTTCGCTTCAATCCGGTATTGCAGACATACCGTGACGCGGCTGACATCATCGAGGCTTCCGGTTTGGATTATACGATCATCCGTCCGGGCTGGTTCGACAGCAGCAACGACACCGATTATGAAATTACAATCAAGGGCGAGCCATTCGGCGGACATGACGTATCCAGGAAAAGCATCGCGGATCTGGTTGTTCGCCTTGCTGCTGATTCGACCCTTTATGTCCGTGAAAGTGTCGGCATCAACCGTCCGCAATGATCAATGAGATCCATTAGGCCATAAAAGAGAGGAAGACAAATAATGAAGTACACATCAGTTGGCAGAACAGGCATCAAAGTTTCTGAATTGTGTTTCGGAGCCATGTCTTTTGGTGGCGATGCGGATGAAGAAACGTCCAAAGCATTGTATAACCGCTGTCTTGAGGCTGGAATCAATTTTTTTGATACAGCAGATATGTATTCGCACGGCCGGTCCGAAGAAATTCTCGGGAAATTGATGAAGGGGCAACGGGAGGAGCTTGTGATCGCAAGCAAAGTCTTCTTCCCGACATCGAAAACACCGAATATCAATGAGCGCGGTCTATCCCGTAAACATATACTCACAAGCATCGACGCCAGTCTGAAACGATTGGATACGGACTACATCGATTTCTATATCCTGCATTATTTCGACCCGACTACCGATATTGAATTGACTCTACGCACTTTGGATGATCTGCAAAAACAAGGGAAAATCCTCTACTCCGGCGTCAGCAATTGGGCTGCCTGGCAGATCATGGATGCGCTTGGCATTTCGGAAAGGGAGTTGCTCAGCCGCTTCGAAATCATGGAACCTTTGTATAACTTGGCGAAACGGCAATCCGAAGTGGAATTGTTGCCTTTGGCTGAAGCCAAGAACATCGGGGTTATTCCCTACAGCCCACTCGGAGCAGGCTTGCTGACGGGGAAATACGGATCGGCTAAACAACCGGATTCCGGCCGTCTCGTCGACAGCGAACTGAACCGTTTGCGTTATCAACATGACTTGGAACTTGCAGATCGTTTTGCGGCCTTCGCAAATAAATTGGGCGTCAGCCCGGCAACATTGGCGGTGGCATGGGCAAGAAGCCATCCAGCTGTGACCGCTCCGATCATCGGGGCCCGGAATCTGGCCCAATTGGAGGACTCCTTGGCTGCAGCCGATTTTGAGATGACGCCTGAATTGCGGGCTGAAATCAGTTCGCTTTCCCTAGCCCCGGAACCGGCTACTGGCCGCTCGGAAGAAAAAACGCTCGGCCAGTTCGGCGTGGGGCAAAAATAAACGCGGTTGATGCGGGAATCAATTCAGTGCGGATAATATTGATCCAATAATAATATTTTCAGAAAACACTTGCCTTCATGTGGGCTTTAAGTGTTACCCTTGGTTTCTGCAAGCGCAAGTGATTATCAAGAAAAGGTGGAGAAACAGATGAAAGCAAACATAATGTACGCGGCCGGCGATGTGCGCGTGGAAGAAATTTCCGTCCCTGAAATACAGAAACCAACGGATGTGATCCTGAAAGTGGTGGTTGCCTGCATCTGCGGAAGTGACTTGCATCCATACCACAGCATGCATGCGCACGAGCACGGTGAAGGCGAAGCGATGGGGCATGAGGTGCTCGGCAGGATCGACGTAATGGGTTCTGAAGTTTCTGGATTCAAAAAAGGCGATTTGGTCGTTGTTCCTTTCGCATACGGCGACAACACTTGTCCGTTTTGTAAAGAAGGCTTGATGACTTCCTGCGTAAATGGCGGCTTCATGACCGGTTGCCAAGCGGAATACGTTCGGGTGCCTCAAGCGCAGGGCAGCATGTTTAAATTGCCCGACTACATTGACGAGAATTCTCCTCTGTTGCCTTCGTTGTTGACTTTATCCGATGTATACGGAACGGGTTATCATGCGGCAGTAATGGGCGGCGTCAACGAGAATTCGACTGTGACGGTCATCGGAGACGGTGCTGTAGGCCTTCTGGCTGTCCTTTCAGCGAAGAAACTTGGAGCGAAAAAGATTATCTTGATGGGCCGTCACAAAGAGCGTACCGATCTTGGGATTGACTTCGGCGCTACGGATGTCATCGCTGAACGAGGCGAAGAGGGGATCGCGAAGGTCAAGGAATTGACTAACGGGGAGGGCACGCATGTCGTGCTCGAATGTGTCGGTCTGATGCCCGCTTATGAGATGAGCCTGGGTGCTGTCCGTGCCGGCGGAGTCATCAGCCGTGTCGGTGTTCCCCAGTATGTCGAAGCACCAGTCGGCTTTGCGAGTCTTTTCGGCCGCAACATCATGCTTACCGGAGGACCGGCACCAACACGTGCCTACATGGAAGAGCTTTTACCGGATATCCTTGACGGCACGCTCGAACCTGGCCGTGTCTTCGATGTGACAGTCGATCTGGACGGGGTTCCTGATGGCTACAGAGCCATGGACAATCGCGAAGCGTTGAAAGTTCTGATCAGACCTTAATCAAAAGCTGTTCCATACAAAGCGGATATCCTATCAAAAAAATAAAAGCATTCTGTACGCCCCTGATGCGGGATCGTACAGAATGCTTTTATTCATTCAATCAGGATTATTTCTCTTTGGTTTCGTTGGTATCAAGCTCTTTTTTGATTCTTGGCGGGCGCGTTCCCCAATATTGGAACAGATCGGTACGCAATCTGCCGTTGTAGAGTTTGCGTTTTTTCGTGGCTCTTTCGCCGTAGAATTCTTCGAAAAGCAATTCGCTCGTCAGGATGTACTTGCTCCATGTCTTCAACGGACGGAAAACTTGGCCCATCTCTTTGTAGAGTATTTCGATCTCTTCCTGATCGGAAAGGCGCTCGCCGTATGGCGGGTTGCAGACGATCGTGCCGTATTCCTTGGTTGTCGTGAAGTCGGCCAAAGCCAATTGTCTGAAAGTGACATAATCCACAACGCCTGCTTTTTCGGCATTGCTCTTCGCGATGGCGATGACATGTGGATCGATGTCCGAACCGCCGATATCCAATTTCACATCGAAATTCGCGGCAGCTTTTGCCTCGTTGCGGATGCGATCCCATAAGCCTTCTTCAAAAATGTTCCATTCTTCGGAAGGGAAAGAGCGTTTTAATCCCGGAGCGATATTCAGACCGATCAAAGCCGCTTCGATCGGAATAGTGCCGGAACCGCAAGTCGGATCATAGAAGGGACGATCAGGGTACCAATTGGTCAGCATCACCAAAGCGGCTGCCATATTTTCCTTCAATGGTGCGCCACCTTTTTCGGAACGGTAACCGCGTTTGAAAAGGCTGGAACCGCTCGTGTCGATCGTCAGGATCACTTCATCCTTGTTGATGGCGACTTCAATCGGATAGAGTGCGCCGGATTCAGGCAAACGGGTACGGCGGTGATAGTATTCGCTCAGGCGGTTGACGATGGCCTTTTTGACGATCGCTTGGCAATCGGGGACACTGTACAAAGTCGATTTTTGCGATTTGCCGGAAACCGGGAATTCCGCATCCATCGGAAGGATTTGTTCCCATGGCAAAGCTTTCGTTTGCTCGAAAAGGTCATCGAAAGTTTTGGCTTCGAATTTGCCGAACACGATTTTGATGCGGTCAGCGGTGCGCAGCCATAGGTTGGTTGTGATGATGTCCGCTTCCGTACCGGTGAAGTAGGCTTTGCCGTTTTCGACCTGGACGTTGTAGCCCATTTTCTTCAGCTCATTGCCGGTGATGGCTTCGATGCCGCTTGCGGCCGTAGCCACTAATTGATATGTTTTCATTGATAACTCCTTATTGTTTTGCCTTAGAAATTGCCGGATAATGCACGAAAAATGGGACAAAAATTAGCTTGTCCCATCCTCGATCGTATTCTTTTGAAGAAAAAAAGCCTGATTTGTAAATTTCTGTAAGCCATGTTCTGTCGCGCCATCGGAGCCAGGCCTCTGATGGCGGAGGTAATTATCTATCTGCATTTCTGCCTCTTTCCCTCGTTCATTTCCTTGGAAAGAGTGCCCCTACCAAAGTTTGGGTTGCTCGCTCGAGGGGTTTACCGCGTTCCACCAGAAAGGTTTCCCCGTCTGCTTCGTCACTGTGGCACTTTCAAGAATACTCAGGCATAGGCAGAGCCCTTAGCCTTTTTTTCTGCCGTCAATCTATCGATTGCCTTAGCTTATTGTTTCGCTAAGCACGAACACTACAAGCATCTCAGCTTGTGCGAGCATGGACTTTCCTCAGCCTCCATAAAGGAGACCGCAATTACCCGAAATTTACAAATGTCTTTTGATGCTAGTTTGCTTCTTCGTTTGTTTCATCCAGTTTTGAACCGAATACATGTTTCTCCAAGTTGGAAAGGCGTTTCAGAATGTCAAAGTTCGTTACACCACTGCCGACTGAAGATACATTCGACTGCGTCGGCTTAGCTAAAACTGCTTGCTTCGTCAACTCGTCAACACGGCTCATCAAACGTTCATTTTCGCTTTGAAGATAAGAAAGATCTTTTTGATAGGATTCATAGTCTCTTATGATCATATCCAGGAATTCATCGACTTCTGCAACGTTATAGCCTCTCATAGCGCTTTTGAATTCTTTTTGCAGAATATCTTTAGTTGTTAGATTTTTATCTGCCATATTTGCACACCTCGTTAGTTGTCCTTGTTACCTAAACAGTATAGCATAAAACAGTAATATTAATAAGCAAATATTCTAATCAACATCATATCAGGCTTTTCGGTAAAACTCAACTTAATTTTTTATTACGCCCGACGATGCGCGTCACAGCAGGGAATGGAAGGAAAGCCTAATAGGGCAAGGCTCCTTGGAAATTGATGATGATGTATTGCTTGTCGCCCGACTTAGTTGTCGTGATGGATAAGTTTTCATTAAGAACCGGCTGCTTACCGAATATCTCCAACAAAAAACTCTTGAAGACCTTATCCGTCTTGGATTGAAGGGCCTCTTTGAAGAGTTCACTTTTTACCAGCGGATCGATGCCATCCTCAAAAATGATTTTTTCATCCGAAGTGAGGTAATCATCAGCCAAAAGTATTTCAGCCCTTCGGCCGAAAGGAATCTGGACTTTTAAGTTGTCTTTGAATTCTTCTTTCTGGTAATCGCGTGCGATGCGCGTGACTAAGTAATCGATGGATTGTCTGATCTCTGATTGTTCTGTCATGAAATATCCCTCCAACTTTTTTCCTGACCTAAATATATCACAAACCACCCCTTTTAGAAATCGTTCCCTTCATATCGCGGGCCGTTTTTCTTAAAAATGATCTGCTGATGCACAGTCCGGAATATATCTTTTTCCCGTAATTTGCTACAATGGACTGAGAGCGTCATTCCGAGGCGGTACACAGCCAGTATGGCACTGCCGAAACGAAGATACGAGGTGTAAGAAAATGGACAAAAGTATGATCGACAAAATCCACGAGGAATTGGAAGAACAGCACTTGCCCTGTGAGTGGCGATTGGAGTGGCATAAACCCTTCCATACAGTCGAAATTGTGTTATTATTAGAAGTCAGTTATCCTCCAGACAATAGTATTTCTGATATTTTTGGCCATTCGAATCATGAAGATCGGTTCATTTTTGAAGATTCCGTTTTGTTCTATGATCGCGCATCCTCCAAAATACGGGCGGAGGAATATTTGACCGGCATCCCATTCGACCGGAAAAAAGGGATCCAGGGCGGTTTGGCCGAAGCGGTTGTCAAGAACTTACGCCTGACGGTCGGCGAAGCAAACAGCAAACTCAGGGATTTTCTGAACAATGATGGGGACTCCAGCTTCGAATTGCATTGGAATGAGCTGAATTTTATGCAGACAATCGAAACACTGAAGGAATTAGGAAGATTTGATGAAACGTATTATCGTTATCCTTGATGATAGGAAAGGTGATTGTAAATGGAATGGAATGAAGTGAAGGTTGTGACTGCTACCGAAGCGGTTGAGGCTGTATCGAATATATTGATGGAAGCCGGTGCGAAAGGTGTCGCCATAGATGACGAATTGGACTTCGTCAATCTGCAGGATGATGGTTTCGGCCAGATCAAAGAGGAACGGGCTTTGCCTGAGGAAGGGCACTCCGTCTATATCATGGCTTATTATCCGAACAATGCGAGTTTCCAGGACACCGTGTTGTTCATCAAAGAACAACTGGCAGAGCTGGTAAAAATTGATCTGAAGATCGGAAAGAATGAGCTGCAGATCAACCAAGTGAAAGAAGAGGATTGGGAAAATTCCTGGAAAGAATATTTCCATCCGATCCGCCTTACTCGCTTTTTGACGATCGTACCTTATTGGGAAGAGTACACGCCTGAAGATGAGAAAGAAATGCTGATTCAATTGGATCCCGGGATGGCCTTCGGCACCGGCACGCATCCGACGACACGTCTGTCCATCGAAGCACTCGAAGCAGTGATGCGCGGCGGCGAAAAAGTGATCGATGTCGGAACCGGGTCAGGCGTGCTGAGCATAGCAGCCAAGGCCATGGGTGCGGAAACTGTCTATGCCTACGATATCGACGAAATCGCAACCCGTGTTTCCAAAGAGAACATCGCTTATAATGCGTATGCTTCGGATGTCATCGTCAAAGAAAACAACCTTTTGGTGGGGATTGCCGATCAGGAGGCGGACATCATCGTAGCGAATATCCTGGCGGAAATCCTGCTGCTGTTACTTCCGGACGCTTTTAAGAACCTCAAGGACGATGGCTATTTCATCCTCTCGGGCATCATCGATTCAAAGAAAGAGGAACTGATTGAAGCTTTGATCAGCAACGGCTTTGAGATCGAGCAAGAAAAGCAAATGAAAGATTGGGTCTGCCTGATCTGCACAAAAAAATTGGAGGATTGAAGCATGCAGCGATACATCATTCCGCCTCTAACAAAAGAATATCAAACGCAGCCGATCATTTTATCGGATGATTTTCATCACCATATGGTGCATGTGATGCGCATGAAGCAGGGGGAGCAGGTCTATTTGGCCGACAACTCCGGTATTTCCTTCGTTGCGGAAATCACCGATATAGCAGCAAGCACCGTCAGCTTGAAGTGGGTGGCCGATGAAGACCGCTCCACGGAACTGCCGGTCAAGATTGCGATCGCTTGCGGCTTGCCGAAAGGCGACAAGCTGGAGTACATCGTACAGAAGGGCACAGAGCTGGGCGCGGCAGCCTTCATCCCGTTCGCGGCCAAGAATGCGGTTGTTAAATGGACAGCTGATAAAAGCGCAAAAAAACAGCAGCGCCTGCAGAAAATTGCGAAAGAGGCAGCTGAGCAATCGCACCGCCAAAAAGAACCGTTTGTGCATCCTGTCCACAACCTCAAGGAGTTGCTGGCGGAAGCGGCAAAATACAGCAAAGTGTTGGTTGCCTATGAAGAAGATGCAAAAGCCGGCGAAGGCAGCATCTTAGTGAATACATTGGAAAATCTCCAACCAGGCGATTCGCTACTGCTTCTGTTCGGGCCTGAAGGCGGGTTGGCACCGGAAGAACTGGCGGCTTTCAGACAAGCCGGCCATAAGAGCTGTGCGTTGGGACCGAGGATTTTGCGGGCTGAAACAGCGCCTTTGTACGCATTGGCGGCAGTATCCTATGAACTGGAATTAAGAAAAGGAGCGGATAAAAATGGTTGAAAAATTAAACAAATATATTGATCACACTTTATTAAGACAAGATGCGACAGAGAAGGAAATCAAAGCCCTTTGCGAAGAAGCGAAGGAATACGACTTCAAATCCGTCTGCGTACAACCCTACTGGGTCAAAAAGGTTGAAGCCTTCCTGACCGGGTCGGATGTGCTTGTCTGCACTGTCGTCGGTTTTCCGCATGGCGCAAATACGGCTGAAGTGAAGACTTTCGAAACGAAACAAGCGGTTCAGAACGGTGCCGATGAAGTCGATATGGTCATCAACATCGGAGCATTGAAGGATGGGGATCACCAGACGGTCGAACATGAAATCGCAGCTTTGGTTGAAGCCGTCAAGGGCAAGGCAATCCTCAAGGTCATCCTCGAGACGTGCCTGTTGACCGATGAAGAGAAAGTGATCGCTTGCCAGTTGGCCCAAAAGGCGGGGGCCGATTTTGTCAAGACATCCACTGGTTTTTCAACTGGTGGCGCAACATTGGAAGATGTTGCACTGATGCGCAAGACAGTCGGACCTGTAATGGACGTAAAAGCAAGCGGAGGTGTGCGTTCCTATGAAGATGCCTTGGCTTTCATTGCAGCCGGCGCAACGCGCTTGGGCACTTCCAGCGGCAAAAAAATCGTCGAAGGTTGGCTTGCGGCAAAATAAATGCAAGGGATGCTCCATTCGCATCCAGTAAAATTTGAACTGATCTGGGAAACCTTGAGGGACTTCTTTTTAGGAGGCTGTCCTTCAAGGTTTTTATGATGCCTCAAGGTTGTAGAAGGAGGATAATTGTTGATGGCGCATCGTTCCGATTTAAAGTATAATAAAAGGAAATATATTCACTTTTTTGTTTGCAGAATAGGATATATTCAGCAACTGTTCCGTCTGCGGACGGAATCAGAGTAAGTAAATACATAATCTTAAGAGTCAGGAGTGACAACATGCCGAAAATCAAAACCTATTCGCCTGAAGAGGTTGTGCAGCTATGCGCGGAATATATGAATGAAACCCATGTGGCATTTGTCCAAAAAGCATGTGATTTTGCCAGGGAAGCTCACAGCGGACAGATGCGCAAGTCCGGCGAGGAGTACTTCGTTCATCCGACCCAAGTCGCAGCGATATTGGCAGATTTGAAATTAGATCCAGAAACGATTGCAACCGGATTTTTGCATGATGTTGTGGAAGATACAGAATATACCTTGGAGGATATCGAACGGGAATTTTCTAAAACCGTAGCTATCCTGGTCGATGGCGTCACCAAGTTGGGGAAGATCGAATACAAGTCGCATGAAGAGCAACAGGCCGAAAACCACCGCAAGATGCTGATGGCCATGGCGAAGGATCTGCGGATCATCATGGTGAAATTGGCGGACAGATTGCACAACATGCGCACGCTGAAGTACCATAAGCCGGAAAAACAGCGGACCATATCCAATGAGACACTGGAAATTTACGCACCCTTAGCCCACCGCTTAGGGATGAACCGGATCAAATGGGAACTGGAGGATACGTCGCTCAGGTATCTGAATCCGCAGCAATATTACCGGATTGTTCATTTGATGAACAGCAAACGCGATGAACGGGAACTGTACATCAAAGATACGATCAACAAAATCAAAGAGTCGATCGATGAATTGGAGATTGAGGCCGACATCTATGGCAGGCCGAAGCACATCAACTCCATCTACCGAAAAATGAAGGATCAAAAGAAACAGTTCACGGAAATCTATGATTTGTTGGCTATCCGCGTCATCGTCCATTCCATCAAAGATTGCTATGCCGTTTTGGGCGCCATCCATACGAAATGGAAACCGATGCCGGGCCGGTTCAAAGACTATATCGCCATGCCCAAGGCGAATATGTATCAGTCGCTGCATACGACAGTCATCGGCACGCAGGGAACGCCTGTCGAAATCCAGATCCGGACAATCGAAATGCACCAAGTCGCGGAGTATGGGGTTGCGGCTCATTGGGCATACAAAGAGGGCATCACCAAAAAAATCGATCCTGATAAAATGCCCCATCAGATTGATTGGTTCCGGGATCTGATCGATCTGCAGGATGATTCCAAGAACGCCAGCGAATTTGTCGAAAGTGTCAAAGAGGATATTTTCAAGGACAAAGTGTATGTCTTCACTCCGAAAGGCGATGTCGTTGAATTGCCATCGGGTGCCGGTCCTCTGGATTTCGCCTATAACATCCATACCGAAATCGGACACAAAACCATCGGTGCCAAAGTAAACGGAAAGATCGTCCCTTTGAATTACAAGCTGCAGAATGGCGATATCATCGAAGTGATGACATCCCCGAACTCATTCGGTCCAAGCAGGGACTGGGTCAACTTGGTTTCCACAAGCAAGGCAAAAAACAAAATCAAACGTTATTTCAAGCTGCAGGACCGCGATGAACACGTCATCAAAGGTCGGGATATGCTGGAAAAACAATTGACGGAAATGGAATTCTCGCCAAAGGAATTTCTGACAAAACAAGGGATCAAAGATTTGTTGAATCGCTTCAATGTCAATTCGGAGGATGACCTCTATGCCGCCATCGGCTTCGGTGAACTGTCTGCCTTCATCGTTTCCAACCGTTTGACCGAGAAAGCTCGCCGTGAGCGGGATAAACACAAAGTGGAACAACAGCTGGACACGATTGAGCAAAAAACGAAAAAAGATAATCCTAAAATGAAGATCCGACATGAAGGCGGTGTAGTCATCCAAGGGGTGGATAATCTGCTGATCCGCATCAGCCACTGCTGCAATCCGGTCCCGGGGGATGAAATTGTCGGCTACATCACAAAAGGGCGCGGCATCTCGGTCCATCGGAAAGATTGCCCGAATGTGCAGGTATCGGGAGAACACGGCGACCGCTTGATCGATGTCGAATGGGAAGATACCGGATTGTCCAATATCGATTACGAAACCGAATTGACGGTCGAGGGCTACAATCGCTCCGGTCTGTTGAACGAAATTCTGCATGTGGTGAACACGATGACAAAAAATCTCAGCAGCGTCAACGGGAAAGTCGACAGCAATAAAATTGCGGTCATTACGTTGAAGATCGGGATACAAAATTTGAGCCAACTGGACAAAATCGTCGATAAAATCAAAAATATCCCGGATGTCTACACAGTCAGAAGGGTAACATCCTAATTAATAAAAATGAATAGAGGAAATATATGCGTGTAGTTGTACAGAAAGTGACGGAAGCCTCCGTCGCGGTTGATGGGGAAATCATCGGGGAAATAGGTGAAGGCTTCATGCTTTTGGTCGGCATCGGCAAGGACGACACTCAAGAAGATGTGCACTACCTTGCCCGTAAAATTTCGAATCTCAGGGTTTTCGAAGATGAAGAAGGCAAAATGAACCGCGCCTTGAAGGATGTGGATGGAGCCATCCTTTCGATATCCCAGTTCACCTTGTTCGCTGACACAAAAAAAGGCAATCGCCCAAGCTTCACCAATGCGGCCCCTCCGGAAACGGGGGAGGCGCTCTATCAAGCGCTCAACGAGCTGCTAAGAGCGGAGGGTTTTCCTGTGGCATCGGGTAAGTTCGGTGCGCACATGGCTGTTAGTCTGATCAACGATGGCCCTGTAACCATCCTCATCGATTCCAAAAACAAATAACAGAGCCGGCAGATTGAACCATTCGAGGTTGAATCTGCCGACTCTGTTATTTTTATTCCGCTTTTCTTTCTTATTGGAAATACTCAGTTAATGCTTGGTAGATGCTTTCGGCGACCAACGAGCGGTAGTAATCGGAGTTGAAGGTCTTGACATCCGAGTCGTTGTTCATATACCCAAGCTCCAACAATAAGGCAGGCTGATCGTTTTCGCGTGTGACCAAGAAGTCGCCAAATTTGGAACCATTGTCCTGCAACGGCAAATTGTCAGCTAAGTGATCATCGACCAGATTTGCCAACGGAATATCCTTATCCGCGTAGTAATAAGTCGTGAAGCCAGTCGCGGAAGTGCCGCTTGCTGTGGAGTCATAATGCAAGCTGATGAACAGGTCGGCATTGTTGACATTGCTCATTTCGGCCCGATCTTCCAAGGTTACATAAATATCAGAGGTGCGCGTCAATATGACGTTGGCTCCGGCACTGCGTAATTTGTCCGCCACAACCTGAGCAGTTTTGAGTGTGACTTCCTTCTCGTAAATGTAAGTACCTTCCGCACCTGGATCTTCTCCTCCGTGGCCCGGGTCGATCACGATGGTCGCTTCGGCGAGAGTCGTGGTGGAGGACGCAGTGACCGGCGTATTGAGCGACTCGGATGTTTCCACCAACCAGGAGGCGACGTAGCCTTCCTTGTTCCCTTCGTAAAGGATCTTATAGAAATCACCGGATTCGCTGATCAGTTCGTACTCTTCGTCTTTTTCGGCAATGAACAGGATAGCGCTGCCTGTCGAAGGGCCGCTGCGGACATTAACGCCATCCATTGTGATGATCACCTTTGGATTCGCGTCGTCTGCAACAACTGCTGTGGTATCGACTGTTTCCGGCGCCAACTGGATGCTGCCTGGCGAAATTTCGATCAGTTCCGACAATATCCAAGCGACTTTATTGTTGTACTGGATTTGGCTCCAGCCGTTCTCTTCGTACAACAGGGCGAATTTTTCGCCTTCACTGGCCGTTCCGACGACTTCAGATGTTTCGTTGTTCTCTTGCCGGACGTTGGCGGAGGGTACCAGGACCGTTGCCAGCAATTCGGATGTTGCCGCGATTTCGGTGTTGTTGATCAGCCAGCTGGCAACCCAACCGATCCTTCCGTCCGAAAGCCTGACTTTATACCATTCGTTCTTGTCGGCCAAAACGTTTACTGTGGACCCGCCTTGTATTTGCGTCATGATGTCGTAGGATAAGCCTGGGCCGGACCGGACATTTACGATGCTGGCTGAGATGCTGACCGTAGTATAGTTGGCTAATGCTACCGTACCGAAGGAGCCCAATCCGACAAATAGCAAAACAAGCGTCAAGAAGAAAAGATGTCTATTTTTTGCGATAGTCTTCACTGAGTGTCTCCTTTCTGGTTTGGAATGCATAAAATTTACAAAAATTGTTCAATTCTTCTATCATTATAGCAAAGATACGCTATCCAATGCAAAGCCTTTTCAGAAATTGTGAAAGTGAAAGTTTGATGAAAACAGTATTGACAATTCGGCGCTTATCTTGTATCGTTAAGGAAATTATAAATGTCCAGTGAAAATCGAAGTAGAATAGATTGGTTTGATTCAGAGAGGATTGCCGCGGCTGAGAGCACTCCCAAACGTTTATTCGAAAGACAGGTTGGAGGATTAATAGTGAAAAGCTATTACGCCACGAACGTTACTCGTTAAAGGAAAGCTATGCTTTCGAATAAAGGTGGCACCACGTCTGACTAATCGTCCTTTTCCATGATGGAAAGAGGGCTATTTTTTTGCTTTTTTTCAGACAGAAGACAGTATGAAGCTTAAGGAGTGATAAAAATGATACAAAAACCAAAAGGGACTGCCGACATATTTTTGAGGGAAGCGGAAATATGGCAATACGTAGAAGAAACAGCCCGGATTTTACTGCATGACTATCAATTTTCAGAAATCCGCACCCCGATGTTCGAAAGTTATGAACTGTTCTCCAGAGGAGTCGGCGACACGAGTGACATCGTATCGAAGGAAATGTATGACTTCTACGACAAAGGCGAACGCCACATCGCACTGAAGCCGGAAGGAACGGCTCCGGTGGTCCGGGCTTACGTCGAAAACAAACTGTTCGGTCCTGAACATCCGAAGCCATTGAAAGTCTATTACATCAGCCCGATGTTCCGCTATGAGAGACCACAGGGGGGAAGAATGCGTCAATTCCACCAACTGGGTGTAGAAGTTTTCGGAAGCATCAATCCGGCGACCGATGTCGAAACAATGGCATTGGCATGGGATATACTGAAAGAACTGGAATTGAGCGATCTGAAATTGGTCATCAATTCGTTGGGTAAGACGGAAGACCGGATCAGATACCGTGAAGCGCTGATCGCCTACTTGGAGCCTTTCCACGATGAATTGAGCAAAGATTCGCAGACGCGTCTGCACAAGAATCCGTTGCGCGTGCTGGACAGCAAAGACAAGCGCGACAAGGAGATCGTTGCCCAGGCACCGAGCATCTTGGAGTTCCTGTCGGATGATTCAAGGAAACACTTTGAAGCAGTCCAGGAAATGCTTCAGGCATTGGAAATACCTTTCACGATCAACAGCAATATGGTCCGCGGACTCGATTATTACCAGGATACCATCTTCGAAATCATGACTTCATCGGCGGTCTTCGGGGCGGAAACGACCATCTGCGGCGGCGGCCGCTATGATGGCTTGGTCCAGGAAATCGGCGGGCCGGAAGTGCCGGGGTTCGGCTTCGGGATGGGATTGGAAAGACTGATCCTTTTGATCAAGGATCAACAAGTCGATGTACCGAAACTATCCGAGTTGGACGTCTATGTGGTAGGCCTGGGAGAAGCTACGAACATCGAAACCTTGAAGTTGGTCCAAAACGCACGCCAAGCAGGGTATTCAGCGGATCGGGACTTCCATGACCGCAAAGCCAAAGCGCAATTCAAAACCGCCACTAAAAATGGAGCCAAAGTAGTGTTGACCATCGGCGAAGACGAATTGCAGAAAAAACAAGTGCAGTTCAAAGTGATGTCGACCGGCAAAGAAAAGACAGTGGCGTTGACTGAAATTTACGCAGATTTTGATAAAGTGTACAAAACACAGACAGCCGATATGACGGCTTTCAATGAATTTTTCGGAAAAGAAGACTAGAACATACAGAAAAGGGTAGTGAAAATGGAAAGAAGAACAGAGTATTGCGGATTATTGACGGAAGCATCGGTTGGGCAGACTGTCGTCGCCAATGGTTGGGTAAACAAAAGAAGAGACTTAGGCGGATTGATCTTTATCCATCTGCGTGACCGCGAAGGCATCGTCCAAGTCGTTTTCAACACAGAATTCAGCGAAGAAGCCTTCCGCATTGCGGAAACGATCCGCGGGGAATATGTCCTGCAGGTCAAAGGTAAAGTAGTCCTGCGCGAAGCAAACCAGGTCAATCCGAACATCGGCACAGGCACAATCGAAATCGAAGCGGAATCCGTGGAGATTTTGGCGAAAGCGAAAACGCCGCCGTTCTATATCGAAGGCGATCTGAACGTATCCGATGAATTGCGCATGAAATACCGCTACATCGATTTGAGAAGAGACAAAATGATGAACAACATGAAAATTCGCCACCAAACGACGCGCACTGTCCGCAATTATTTGGATGACTTGAATTTCATGGATATCGAAACGCCTTATTTGACGAAATCGACCCCGGAAGGTGCACGTGACTATATCGTTCCATCCCGTGTCCACCAAGGCGAATTCTACGCACTGCCGCAATCGCCGCAACTGTTCAAACAGATGTTGATGGGCGCTGGCTTCGACCGTTATTACCAGATCGTGCGTTGCTTCCGCGATGAGGATCTGCGCGGTGACAGACAGCCTGAATTTACCCAAGTGGATATCGAAACCAGTTTCCTTTCCGCGGAAGAGATTCAGGAAATCACCGAAACCATGCTTCAGAAAGTCATGAAGGACGTTTTGGGCAAAGACATTCCGGCTCCATTCCCTCGCATTTCCTACGACGAAGCGATGAACCGTTTCGGCAGCGATAAGCCGGATACCCGTTTCGCTTTGGAACTGATCGACATGAACGAATTTGCGAAAACTTCTTCTTTCAATGTCTTCAAAGCGACAAGCGAAAACGGCGGCCAAGTCCGTGGATTGAACGTCAAAGGCAAAGCTGATGCTTATTCGCGCAAAGACATGGATAATCTGATCGAATACGCCAAACAATACGGCGCAAAAGGCATGGCTTGGATGAAAGTCGAAGAGGACGGACTGAAAGGCGCCGTGGCGAAATTCTTCACGGAAGACAGCGAAGAATTGATCAGACTGATGGATGCCGAGCCTGGCGACTTGTTGGTGTTTGTTGCTGACAAAAAGGAGATCGTCTATCAAGCATTAGGGGAGTTGCGTCTGAAGTTCGGCCGCGACCTGGATCTGATCGACAAATCCCAGTTTGCTTTCGTTTGGGTTGTGGATTGGCCATTGCTTGAGTACGATGCGGACGCAAAACGCTATACGGCTATGCATCATCCGTTCACTCGTCCTAACGATGAGGATCTTGCGAAATTGGCTGATCATCCGGAAGGAGTTTATGCCCAAGCCTATGATATCGTCCTGAACGGCTATGAAATCGGCGGCGGCTCATTGCGTATCTACACAAGGGAAGTACAGGAGCAGATGTTTGCGGCACTTGGCTTCAGTAAAGAAGATGCTGAAGAGGAGTTCGGTTTCTTGCTGGATGCATTCGATTACGGCTTCCCACCGCATGGCGGCATCGCTTTAGGATTGGATCGTCTGGTCATGTTGTTGGCTGGCGAATCGAATATCCGCGAAGTGATCGCTTTCCCTAAAAACGGGAAAGCTTTCGACCCGATGACCAACGCCCCAAGCGAAGTAAGCGCAGCTCAATTGAAAGAATTGAGTTTGAGAATTGCTTCTTTGGACTAGGAATAGGACTAAAAAGAGCATCTGATGGAAAGTAAAACAGCCCTTATGATACAATAATCGTATCATAAGGCTGTTTTTTTCGTCTCTTGTTTTGTGGAAGACGGAATTGCTTTTTAGGATAATACACAATAAAAGGGTGAAGATATGTTAAAGATAGGTTCACATGTTTCTATGGGCGGCAAAAAAATGTTGCTTGGATCAGCTGAAGAGGCTGCGTCTTACGGTTCTTCGGTATTTATGATCTACACAGGAGCTCCGCAGAATACCCGGAGAAAAAGCGTCGATGAGATGAATATTCCGGAAGGCATGGATTATATGGCGAAGCACGGTTTGGTCGAACTGGTCGTTCATGCTCCCTACATCATCAACTTGGCGAATACAACAAAACCGGATCATTTTGAATTCGCGATCGGATTTTTGCGAGATGAAATCGTGCGGGCCCAAGCGCTCGGCGCAAAACAGATCACGCTGCATCCGGGTTCGCATGTCGGCGCCGGTTCTGAAATAGGCATCAAACAGATCATCAAGGGACTGAATGAAGTGCTGGAGCCCAGTCAGACTGCACAGATCGCATTGGAAACGATGGCCGGAAAAGGCACGGAAATCGGCCGGACGTTTGAAGAGTTGGCTGCGATCATGGACGGCGTAGTCCATAACGATAAGTTGTCCGTAACGTTGGATACGTGCCATACGAACGATGCGGGATATAACGTCAAAGAGGACTTCGACGGTGTTTTGGAGGAATTCGACCGTGTCATTGGCATGGAACGTTTGAAAATGGTCCATATCAACGACTCGAAAAATGAAAGAGGGACCCACAAGGACAGGCATGCGAATATCGGGTTCGGCACAATCGGCTTTGAAACATTGAATAAAATTGTTCACCATCCGCAACTGCAGGATTTGCCGAAAATATTGGAGACGCCGTTTGTGGGCGAGGACAAAAAGAACAAGAAGGCGCCTTACCGATTCGAATTGGATATGCTGAAGGCACAGACATTCAATCCGAGATTGTTGGAAGACATACTGAACCAGTAAGAAATACGTCTTTGGATGGATGCCATTTCGGGTTAAATCAGGGATAATACTATTCAAGCACAATATGTAAGGATAAAGGAGATGGGAAGATGAAAGGTTGGTTGAAGGGCTTAATCGGTTTGTTTATTGCGGTGGTGCTGTTGGGCGTGCCGTTGGTCAGCTCCTACAACGGATTGGTGACGGAGGAAAGCAACGTCGATGTGCAATGGGCGAATGTGGAAAGCAAACTCCAAAGACGTTATGATCTGATCCCCAACTTGGTGGAATCGGTAAAAGGCGCCATGGAACAGGAACAGGAAGTTTTCGGCGCAATCGCTGATGCCCGTGCAAGGATCGGCAGTGCCCAGACGACCGAAGAACAGGTTGCAGCCAGCAACGAGATGGAATCGGCACTCTCGCGTTTGTTGGTGGTTGTGGAGAACTATCCGGAACTGAAATCGAACGAACAGGTGACCGCCCTGATGGATGAGTTGGCAGGAACCGAAAACAGGATTTCGGTCGAAAGGGATCGATACAACGAAGCGGTGCAACAGTACAACAACAAAGTCAAACGGTTCCCGGGATCGCTTATGGCAGGACTTTTTGGATTTGACGAAAAATCTTATTTTGAAGCGGTCAGCGGCGCTGAAACCGCACCTAGTGTAGACCTGAATACAGATGATGAATAATTGAGGGGCTGATGATGCTTTGTTTCAAATGAGGAAAAAGGCGCAATGGCAATTGCTTGTGGTTTTGGGGGCATTTTTCTTTTCTATTGTGTTCGCGCCGCCCAAACATGCGCAAGCACTTCCTGATCCGACAAGCGATTTTTATGTCTATGATCCAAGCGGCACGCTCTCCGAAGAAACGAAAACATTCATCATGAGCGTGAATGAGCAATACGAATTGACGGAAGAGAAGCCGCAAGTTGTAGTGGCGGTGGTCGATTCACTGCAGGGCGAGACAATCGAGGAGTATTCCGTCGACCTTTTCGAAAAGTGGAAAATTGGCCAGGCGGATGCCGACAACGGTGTACTGATTTTGTTGGCTTTGGAGGAAAGGGAAATCCGCTTCGAAATCGGATACGGTCTGGAAGGTGCCTTGACGGACAGCCGAACCGGCAGAATCCTGGATAATCATCTGGATTATCTTTCGGCAAATGATTTCGATAGCGGACTGAAAGAAATCTTTACGGAGGCCGCTGTTGTCGTCAATGAGGAATACCAATACGATGACGAAGTGATTTTCTCCGGTTATCCTGTCGATACAACGCAATACTCCGAAGGCGATTCATCGTTTTTCGCGTCACTGGTCCAATTCCTGTTCATCCTTTTGCTGCTGTCCTTCTTTTTCGGAGGCCGAGGCAGAGGCGGACGCGGGGGACGCGGCGGCGGAATGAACCCGTTGTGGTGGTTGTTTCTCAGCGGTGGCGGCGGTTACCGCGGCAACGATCATCGTGGCGGATATGGTGGAGGCGGTTTCGGTGGAGGCGGCTTTGGCGGGGGAGGCGGCTTCGGAGGCGGAGGTTCTTCCGGAGGCGGTGGATCCAGCAGAGGGTTCTAGTCAAGCTATTGCTGAACTGGATATAAAACAAAAGAAGAGGGCCCGAATTTTAATCCGGGTCCTCTTCTTTCGATGTCATGGGATGATGGTTGTGTCTGAAATTTCGAGGCTGGTCATGATGATGGCGGCTGTTTCTTCTATAGAACGCTTGGATACATTGATGACGATGCAACCCAATTTGTTGTAAAGCTCATAGGCGTATTCCAGCTCAGCCCGGATGCGTTCCATATCCGAATAGATGGTTTCCGGTGATAATCCGTAGGCGATCATCCGCTCCTTGCGGAAATTATTCAATACCTCAGCATCATTGGTCAATCCGACGATTTTCTTCGGATCCACTTGCCAGATTTCGTCAGGCACTGTGGCTTCCGGCATAATCGGCAGGTTGGCGACTTTGATGTTCTTGTTCGCCAAAAACATGGAGAGCGGCGTCTTTGAAGTGCGCGAAACGCCGAGCAGCACCAGATCGGCATCCAAGAAACCTTTCGGATCTTTCCCGTCATCGTATTTGACAGCGAACTCGATGGCGCTGATCCGGTTGAAATATTCGTCATCCAAACGATGCAGGGCGCCCGCTCTCTTGAGGGGTTGTTGCCCGGTCGTTCCGGAAATATCCCTGACCAGATCTTTCAGTATGTTATAGCAAGGCAAATTCTCAGCAGCACAGAAATCATCTGTGAATTCGCTCAAATTTTCGACGACCAAAGTATGAATGACAAATGCTTTCAGTTCTTTGGCCTCTTCCAATACAGGCTCCAAGTCTTTCATTTTCCTGATGAAGGGATAATGATACATATGAACTGTTATCGATGGAAATTGTGCCAAAACTGCCTGGAGGACTTTTCTGGCGGTGTCTCCTACTGAATCGGATATGATGACAAAATGTAGGTCCTGTTGCTCTTGTTGTTCCATATGATTTCGTCCTTCCTGAATCTTAATCATTGCAATCTCACTAATAATATACTATAGTCAATTTGAAATTGATAGAGTCGGGAGGGAAAATGATGCCGGTAGATACCGTAACCATTGCACTGCAATTATTGAAGAAACAAGGGTATAAGTACACCCAAAAAAGGGAAGATATCATAACGGTTTTTGTGGAGGCTAACCGTTACCTTTCTGCGAAAGCTGTTCTCCATGCCCTAGAGGATGAATATCCGACACTCAGCTACGACACGATATACCGCAACCTGTATACTTTTGTTGAGGTTGGGATCTTGGAAGAAACAGAATTGAACAACGAAAAACTGTTCCGGATCACTTGTCTGCATGAAGGGCACCATCATCATCACTTCATTTGTCAACAATGCGGGATGACGATTGCTTTGCAGATGTGTCCGATGGATTTCTTTGAGCAACAGTTGGAAGGATGCCAGATTTCTTCCCATCGCTTCGAAATATTTGGTATTTGCAAGGATTGTCTGGCTGCTGGATAAAGTAATACGCCGGACCGCGGCCAGAATTTTTTGGCCATGGACACACTCCAAATACAATTCCTGTTTTTGTTTTGCAATAAAACGTTGCAATTGCTATTGCCTATGATATAATATCAAAAGAACAATTTCATTTTGATTACGTACTTTCAAAAGGAAACGTTACTTTTAATGCTCGGAGGGAGGGAATATTTAATGTCAAAAACAGTTGTTCGTAAAAACGAATCTCTTGATGATGCTCTTCGTCGCTTTAAACGTACTGTTTCAAAAACTGGAACTCTACAAGACGCTCGTAAACATGAATTTTATGAAAAGCCAAGTGTGAGACGCAAGAAAAAATCTGAAGCTGCCAGAAAACGTAAATTCTAACAGCCTGATGCTCACTTTCTAAAATTCTTAGAGACTAATCGTTAAAGAATGGGATGATCTCCGTATCATTCCATTTTTTTGTTGTCCAGCAAAACCACACTCAACGTAAGGGGGATAAATATTTTCATAAGCCATGCCGCTTTATGGTATACTAATGGCAATGAGCAGTGAAAAAAATCCCCAAAAAGAGGAGTGTAGCTTGTTTGACCGATAAAGTGAATAAAACAGAGAAAATTGAAGTGATGGACGCATCCGTTTTGCCTCAATTATTTGGATCACAGGACAAGCATCTGAAGATGCTGGAAGATGCTTTGCATGTGAACATTACAAGCCGCGGCATGAAAATCGAAATCAGTGGCGAAGAGTCGGCTGTCGACAAGGCCCGCTCCCTGTTGAAGCAACTATTGGAATTGTTAGCGCGCGGCATCCCTATTTCACAAACAGATATCGTCACAGCTATAAAAATGTCGGAACGCGGAAGCCTTGACTTCTTCATCAACCTTTATGAGGAGGAAATCGGCAGGTCATACGCAGGCAAGCCAATCCGAGCGAAGAATTTCGGTCAAAGACAATATGTGCAGGCCGTCAAGAAAAAAGATGTCGTATTCGGAATAGGGCCTGCCGGAACCGGAAAAACCTTCTTGGCCGTTGTGATGGCTGTGGAGGCTCTGAAGAACGGCAAGGTAAAAAAAATCATCCTTACCCGTCCGGCTGTTGAAGCCGGAGAAAATCTCGGCTTCCTGCCCGGCGATCTGAAGGAAAAAGTTGACCCGTATCTGCGGCCGGTCTATGATGCGCTTTATGCCATCTATGGCGTTGAACACACGACCCGCTTGATGGATAGGGGGGTCATCGAAATTGCGCCGCTCGCCTACATGCGCGGACGGACGCTGGAAGATGCCTTCATCATCCTTGATGAAGCGCAGAACACGACTGTCGCACAAATGAAGATGTTCTTGACGCGGCTTGGCTTCGGGTCGAAAATGATCATCAACGGCGACAAGACCCAAATAGATCTGCCGAAAGGCGCCGTTTCTGGTTTGATCGATGCTGAGAAGAAATTGCGAGGTATCCCGGATATCGCTTTCGTTACCTTCGATACTTATGATGTCGTGCGCCATCCGGTTGTTGCGAGCATCATCAAAGCATATGATGTCAAAGAGGAAACAAAACTCAACATAGAAAAGTGAGCGATTATATGGAAATAGATATTTTTGATGAAACTGAATCTGTACAGAAGGAGCACACCGAATTGGTCCATTCCTTGATTGCTTTTGCGGGGGAGTATCTGAAGTTGGCGCCCGATACCGAATTGTCGATCACCTTTGTGGACAACGAACGCATCAGGGAGATCAACCGGGAATACCGCAACAAAGATCAGGCCACGGATGTCATCAGTTTTGCGCTGAATGATGACATGGATGATGACTTCCCGATCAACATGGAAAGCATAACCGGCTCTTTTCCGACCAATATCGGCGATATCATCATCTCGACCGACAAGACCGCTGAGCAAGCGCAGTCCTATGGCCACAGTTTCGAAAGAGAACTAGGCTTCCTTGCTTTGCATGGTTTCCTGCATTTGAATGGTTATGACCACATGACGGAAGAAGACGAAAAGGAAATGTTCGGTCTTCAGAAAGAGATACTGGATGCTTATGGACTTAAAAGGGACGAGTAGGGAAAAAATGGGGAAAATCGGGAAGAATCCAAATTTTTTTGCTTCTGTGAAGCATGCATTGGACGGCATCGGCATTATCCTCAAAGAAGAAAAAAACATGCGCAGTCATGCCTTGTTTGGCTTGATCCCGCTTCTGTTGGCGTGGTTTTTCGAATCGAGTCCAATGGAATGGATCGTGATCATTTTCTGCATATTTTTGGTCATCATTATGGAGTTCCTGAACACGATATTTGAAAATGTGGTCGATTTGGTGACGGATTACGAATACCATCCGCTCGCAAAGAAAGCAAAGGACATTGCTGCCGGAGCGGTCTTGGTTACGGCATTCTTTGCCATCCTTATTGCGGCAATCATATTTTTGCCCAAGTTCGTGGAATTATATTATAAGTTAATTTGAGGAGTTTTTTATGAATAAAAAAGAAGGTTTCAAATCAGGATTCGTCTCCATTATCGGGAGACCGAACGTCGGAAAATCGACACTTTTGAACCGCATCGTCGGTCAAAAGGTCGCCATCATGAGCGATGTCCCGCAGACTACCCGGAACAAGATCCAAGGCGTTGTCACTTCGGATGATTCCCAGATCGTCTTCATCGACACACCCGGAATCCACAAACCGCAGACGCGCTTGAACGATTTCATGCTGAAGAGCGCATACAGCACCTTCAATGAAGTGGATTTGGTTTTGTTCATGGTGAATGCGGCAGAAAAAAGAGGAGCGGGCGATAATTTCATTCTTGAGAAACTCAAGAACCTGCGCACGCCGAAATTCTTGATCATCAACAAAATCGATCAGGTCAAGCCGGAAGAATTGCTGAAAATCATCATGGACTATACTTCAGACAATGAGTTCAATGAAGTGGTCCCGATTTCTGCCATTCAAGGCAACAATGTCGATGAAATGATGGCCACCATCAAAAAATATATGCCGGAAGGACCCCAATTCTATCCGGACGATCAAGTGACGGATCACCCGGAATACTTCGTCGTTTCCGAGTTCATCCGCGAAAAGATCCTTCAGTTGACCAAGGAAGAAGTACCGCATTCGGTGGCTGTCGTCGTGGAATCGATGCTGCGCAACGAAGACGATAAAGTGCACGTCCATGCAACCATCGTCGTCGATCGGGCCAGCCAGAAAGGCATCATCATCGGCAAAGGCGGGAAAATGCTGAAAGAAATCGGCGTCCGGGCACGTCGCGATATCGAAGCGATGCTCGGTGATAAAATTTACCTCGAGCTTTGGGTGAAGGTTCAAAAAGATTGGCGCGACAAACAAAGCTATCTGCAGGATTACGGATACCGCCAAAAAGATTACGATTGATCAGGTAGTGTTCTATTGATACATGAATAGCAATCAGGAAGAGTTTGGGAGGCTGCCTTCCGGACTCTTCTCTTTTCGAAAGGGTGCGACATGGAGACATATCAGGAATTTGATGGCATCGTCCTATCGATCCGGAAACACAGGGAAAAGGATGCTTTGGTAAAAATATTTACGCGTGATCATGGGAAAAGGATGTTTTTCGTGAAGAACATCAAAAACCCGAACCATTCCTTGAAAGCGGCGCTATTGCCATTCACGAAGGCGACTTACCTTGGCCGCATCAAGGATGATGGGCTCAGCTTCCTGCAGGACAGCCGCGAAATCACCCACTTTTCCAAAATGCAGACGGATATCCACCTGAACGCCTACGCGACGTATTTGAACAACCTGGCCGATGCTGCGATCAACGATGCCATCAAGGCCGCTGACCTCTATGATCTGTTGGAGGAATCGCTAATCGCGATGCAGAACGGGATGGATGCGGAAATTGTAGTGAACATCTTCGAAATGCGGGTGCTGAAATATTTTGGAGCGGCGCCGCAGTTGCAGGAGTGCGTCATCTGTCACAGCAAGCAGGAACCTTTCGATTTTTCGGTCAAGTATTCCGGTGCCCTGTGCCAGAAGCATTACGGGGAAGACCCCAGAAGATCGCACGCAAGCCCTGCAGCTGTCCATTTTGCCCGGATCTTCCAATTGGTCACGCCAAAGCAAGTCGGGAATATCCGGATCAAAGCCGAAACAAAACAGGCTCTCAGAGCCTTCATCGACGAATTATATGAAGAATATGTCGGAATCCGTCTGAAAAGCAAGAGTTTCATCGATCAGATGTACGCTTGGGAGACAAAGGTAGAGATTCCGTTCCGTTCCGTTTCTGAACCGGAGCCGGACAAGCCTAATGAAAGCGGACAGTCCAATCCAAGTAACTCTTGACATTATGCAGGAACAACGCTACTATTGAGAAGAACTAAATACTGGACGTTGAAGATAAAAGTACCTCTGGTCAGTACCGAAAAGCGAATTTGGGATAGTGTGAGCCAAAGCGGGAGACTATTGCGGAAAGGCGTATCCGAGTCCTGTAACGAAGTGCCGGCATCAGCCGGAATTAGGGTGGAACCGCGAAAATATTCGTCCCTATGTTTCAAGGAGACTTGATGCATAGGGACTTTTTTATTTTATATTCAAGTATAAAATGTTTTGAAGTGAAAACTGCATCATCAAATGTATTTCATAGGTTTTCTTAATATTTTATGCATCCAATAATAATGGCTAGCTTCACGGGTAAGCCCTTCGGAAATTAGATAAATCGTACCTATTGCGCTCTACGATGCTCAGTCGGCACGATTTCCTAAATTTCTTTCAGGGCTGAGCGAACCCGTTCAGCTTTTCTTATGTATTATTTCAAGTGGAGGAGATTTATGATGGAAAACAAATTAACTGTGCAAAAAATGATTCAAGCGCTGCAAAATTTTTGGGCAGATCAAGGCTGCCTTTTGATGCAGTCCTACGATACTGAAAAAGGTGCCGGAACAATGAGTCCGTATACTTTCCTGCGCGCAATCGGCCCGGAACCCTGGAACGCTGCCTATGTGGAGCCTTCCCGTCGTCCGGCTGACGGCCGTTACGGTGAAAATCCCAACCGCCTTTATCAACATCACCAATTCCAGGTGGTCATGAAGCCATCCCCGGACAATATCCAGGAACTTTACCTGGAGAGTTTGAAGGTATTGGGCATCGATCCGATCGAACACGATATCCGCTTTGTCGAAGACAACTGGGAAAACCCTTCGTTGGGTTGCGCAGGTTTAGGATGGGAAGTTTGGTTGGATGGGATGGAAGTCACCCAGTTCACTTATTTCCAGCAAGTGGGCGGCTTGGAATGCAGCCCTGTCACGAGCGAAATCACCTATGGTTTGGAACGATTGGCCTCTTATATCCAAGATGTGAACAGCGTCTATGACCTTGAATGGACCGAGGGCGTGAAATACGGCGAAATCTTCGGCCAACCGGAATACGAGCATTCAAAATATTCGTTTGAGGAGAGCAACGTCGATTTGTTGTTCCAACTGTTTGATTCATTTGAAGCGGAAGCGACGAAACAAATCGAGAACGGTCTTGTGCATCCGGCCTATGACTATGTCCTGAAGAGTTCGCATGCCTTTAACCTGTTGGATGCAAGAGGTGTCATTTCTGCGACTGACCGCGCGGGTTATCTCGCACGAATCCGCAACATGGCGCGCCAATTGGCGAAAGCTTTTGTCCAAAAGAGAAAAGAACTGGGTTTCCCTTTACTTTCGGATGATCAAAAAGAACTTGCCTTGAAGGAGGACTAATGTGATGAGTCAAACTGTATTATTAGAAATCGGACTTGAAGAAATGCCTGCGAAATATGTACGCAGCAGCAGCGTCCAACTGAAAGAAAAGATGACTGCCTTTTTGGAAGATAACCGCATCAACTTTGATGCGATCGAAATGTATGCGACACCGAGACGATTGGCGGTCATCGCCAGCGGGGTCAGTGATAAACAGGCGGATTTGGCTGAAGTCGTCAAAGGACCCGCAAAAAAAATCGCTTTGCAGGCGGACGGCAGCTGGTCAAAAGCTGCACTGGGCTTTGTCCGCGGGCAAGGCTTGACGCCTGAAGACATCTTCTTTGATGAACTGAATGGTGTGGAGTATGTTTTCGTCAAGAAAGAAACGAACGGAAAAGCTACATCCGAAGTGCTGAAGGAATTGAACGCAGTCGTTGAGTCATTGACTTTCCCTGTTTCGATGCATTGGGGCAACCATCACTTCAAGTACATCCGTCCGATCCATTGGATTGCGGCGTTGGCTGATGATGAAATCATCCCATTCCAGGTATTGGATGTCGTTTCAGGCCGGACCACACGCGGACACCGTTTCTTGGGTGATGAAGTGACGCTCGCGCATGCGGAGGAGTATGCGGAAAAATTGGCGGAACAACACGTCATCGCTGATCAAGACAAAAGAAAAAACATGATCCGGGCTCAATTCCAGCAGATTGAAGCTGAAAACGGCTGGATCATCCCTAACGATGAAACCTTATTGGAAGAAGTCACTTCGTTGGTCGAATACCCGACAGCTTTCTTCGGTGAATACGACAGCAAATATTTGACTTTGCCGGCAGATGTATTGATCACATCGATGAAAGACCACCAGCGCTATTTCGAAGTGAAGGACAAATCCGGGATACTGTTGCCGTACTTCATATCCGTACGCAACGGGAATGGCAGATTCATCGATAACGTTAAAAAAGGGAACGAGAAAGTCCTGACAGCACGGCTTGAGGATGGCCTGTTCTTCTTCAATGAGGACCAACGCATCACCATCGCGCAATCGGTCGAAAAATTGAAGAAAGTGACATTCCATTCGAAAATCGGCTCCGTTCATGATAAGATGGACAATACAGCGAAAATCGCTGCCCATCTTGCTGATCTGCTTGACTTGGGAGAGGACGATAAATCGCAATTGTTGCGGGCGGCTTCCATCTACAAATTTGATTTGGTGACCAACATGGTTTCCGAATTCACGGAACTGCAAGGAATCATGGGTGAAGTCTACGCCTTGCAACAAGGCGAAACTGCTGCGGTAGCTACAGCGATCCGCGAACACTATCTGCCGGTATCCAGTGAAGGCGAATTGCCGGAAACCCAAGTCGGGGCAGTCCTGGCGACGGCGGACAAACTGGACAGCATCATCAGTTTCTTCCTGCAGGGAATGGTTCCGACAGGATCGAATGATCCTTATGCTTTGCGCCGTCAAATGATCGGGGTCATTCAGATCATCGAAAAATACCAATGGTCGTTTTCGTTGGAAGAGTTGCTGTCGGCCTTATTGACAGAAGTCTATGCGGTTGAAGATGCAGAATCGTTCGATAAAACGATGACTGAACTTGCCGTATTTGCAAACGCCCGGATCCAACAGAAACTTCAAACCTACGGCATCCGATATGATATAGTGGAAGCTGTGCTGCAATCCGGCGAAAAAGATGTCAACACCTTGTTCGCAAACGCAAAAGTCTTGCAGGCGCACAGTGAAGAGGATTCATTCAAGGCGATCATGGAAGCTCTCGCGCGCGTCGTAAACATTTCCGGAAATCCTGATGAATCGATTCCTGTTCAGAAAGAGCTGCTGGAGACAGCCAGCGAGAAGAATCTGTATGTGCAGATCAACCATCTCGATTTGGCTCTTTCCCACGGCGATCCGGAAGCGGATTACGCCGCATTGGCTGCGATTGCGCCATACATCGAAGCTTATTTCGATGAAAATATGGTCATGGTCGAGGATATTGCGATCCGCAGCAACCGCTTGAATACGCTCGGCAACCTGACATTGAGCATTCTGCAGTTTGCTGATGTCAGAAAATTGATCCTTAAATAGTGAAGTGATGGAGGCGGGGCTAACATTGTTTACTCCCGGCTCCATCATTTTGTCTTCCGCCAGGTGCGGGCTAGATCAATACCTTCCATACTGTATTTTCTTTTCGTTTTTTGGTTAATATGGTAAATTAAGAGGGAAGAATGAGCGGTTCAGAAGAACGAAACGCAAATTATTTGTTAAAGATAACTGTCCGATCTTTTCATTGCGCATGCGCACTGAAAAAGTTGGACCAATCGAATCATTTTGTTCGGCGTGCAGAGTGCCGAACAGTTTTCCAAGGGGGAAAAAAGATGTCAATGTTTTTGGATCATGCAAAAGTGCATGTAAAAGCCGGTAAAGGCGGCGATGGAATGGTAGCGTTCCGTCGCGAAAAGTATGTTCCCGATGGGGGTCCCGCAGGTGGCGATGGCGGCCGTGGGGGAAGCATCATATTTGAAGTGGACCCAGGTCTGCGCACGCTATTGGATTTCCGCTACAACCGCAATTTCAGAGGTAAGCCCGGCGAAAACGGCATGAGCAAAAGCATGTTCGGCCGCGGCGCAAAAGACACAATAGTCAGGGTTCCGCCGGGTACGATTGTGCGCAATGCGGAAACAAAAGAACTCATCGCCGATTTGACCGAAGCTGGACAACAGGCTGTGGTCGCAAAAGGCGGACGTGGCGGACGCGGGAATAACCGTTTTGCCACTGCGAGAAACCCTGCACCCGAAATCGCCGAAAACGGTGAACCTGGGCAAGAGCTGGAGTTGGAGCTTGAACTGAAAGTCATCGCGGACGTCGGTTTGGTAGGCTTCCCGTCAGTGGGCAAATCGACTTTGCTGTCGATTGTGTCAAAAGCGAAACCAAAAATCGCAGCCTACCACTTCACAACGCTTGTGCCTAATTTAGGTATGGTGCAGACACGCAGCGGAGAAGAGTTTGTCATGGCCGATTTGCCGGGATTGATCGAGGGCGCGTCCCAAGGCGTCGGCCTGGGGATCCAATTTTTACGCCACATCGAGCGCACAAGAGTCATTCTGCACGTCATCGATATGGGCGGCACGGAAGGCAGAGATCCTTTCGATGACTATGAAAAAATCAATAAGGAACTGGAAAGTTACCAATTGCGTTTGTTGGAAAGACCGACAGTCATCGTGGCCAACAAAATGGACGTGGCGGAAGCGGAAGAAAATCTGGAAATATTCAAACAGAAAATCGCCGAAAAATTCGGTGATGACGAAGCGCCAAGAATTTTCCCGATTTCAGCCTGGTCAACTACCGGCGTAGCCGAATTGTTGGATTACACTGCTGAAGTCCTGAAGGAAACGCCTGAGTTCCCATTATTCGACGAAGAAGAAGTCGAAACATCCGTCCTTTACAAATTCGAAGAAAATCAAGAGCAGTTCACCATCGGACGCGATCCTGATTCCACATGGGTATTGGGCGGCGAAAGATTAGAAAAATTATTCAACATGACCAATTTTGCTCATGATGAAAGCATCATGCGTTTTGCGCGTCAATTGCGTCAAATGGGTGTGGATGAAAAACTGAGGGCTAAAGGAGCGAAAGATGGCGACATGGTTCGCATCATGACCTACCATTTTGAGTTCGTCGATTAAAAAGCATCACCAGTATCAATAAATGGGGGATAATTATCGTGACATTACAGACACGCTCCGTCCCATTGGATGGGATGCGGGCGCTTGCGATTCTTGCCATCATTTTCTATCATTTGATGCCTCATGTTTTGCCGGGCGGGTACTTGGCTGTAAACATCTTTTTCGTCCTGACCGGTTTTTTCATCACATCGTCGGTGATTATGGAATACGGCCAGAAGGAAAAGTTGGCTTATAAGCGCTACTTGTCCCGAAGGTTCCACAGGTTGTTTCTTCCGTTGCTATGGATGCTGATATCGGTGACAGCCTATATCACTTTGTTCCAAAGGGATTTATTGCTGAATTTGCGGCCATGGCTCTTTTCGTCATTGGGGATGTACAACAATTGGTGGCAAATTTCCGGTGGCGCTTCTTATTTTGAACAGTTCTATGTGCAATCACCGTTCACGCATCTTTGGTTCCTTTCGGTCATGAGCCAATTCTATGTCATCTGGCCGTTGCTTGTCTTACTGCTGTTGGCATTGTTCAAAGATAAACGGATAATCCTCTGCACTGCGATCGGGCTTTCTTTGTTTTCTGCCCTTGCGATGGCCCTGCTTTATGTGCCAGGAGAGGACGCTTCGCGCGTCTATTATGGGACGGATACCCGCTTGTTTTCATTCATGATCGGCAGTGCATTTGCTGTTGTTTGGCCGTTAGCGAAACTGAATGAGCCGGTGTCGAAGCAAATCGGCCGAAGATTGACGCTCGCCGGCTTGATGAGCTACGCTATTCTCGGGGTGATGTTCAGCAGCATGCTGGACAGTCAGATATTCACTTACAGAGGCGGAATGTACCTCAACAGCGTCATCATCTGTGTGGCTGTTGCCTTGACGGCACATCCGGCCACGGGCATTTCAAAAATGATGCGGTTCAAACCGATCCAGTGGGTCGGAAGGCGGAGTTTCCTGCTTTATCTTTGGTACTATCCTGTCATTTCCCTTTATCAAGCAAAAGTAGTCGATACGAGCGTTGATCCCGGTCGCCATATTTTGATCCAACTGGCAATCATTCTTAGCCTTTCCGAACTGGGGTACCAGTTATTCGAAAAAGAGCGTTGGATGGTTCCGTTTGTTCAGTCTTGGCGACCTAGCGATGCGATTGCCCGAATGAAAGCTTCAAGAGCACGCGGCTTAGCCGCGAATTTGCCGGAAAAGCTCGCTGCAATCGTCAGTTTAGGCCTGTTGTTGGCCGCTCTGACAGGATTTGCGCAAGCGCCATCCGGCGAGAATTCCGGAGTGCAGGAATTGCGAGAGCAGATTGCAGCCAGCCAAACCAAGATGGAACAAATCAATCGGGATGAGTCTCTCCGCAGCAGGGCCATCAACAATATCGAAGGTCTGGAAAGAGAGACCGTGTTGTTTGCTCATGACGCGGATATTACCTTCATAGGCGACTCCGTGTTGCTCTCCGTCGCGGATCAACTGGTGACGATATTCGGTCAAGCGGTTGTGGATGGTGCCGTCAGCAGACAACTTTACCAAACCTCGGTTGTGATTGCTGCTTTGGAAAAACGGGAACAGCTGCATGACACGGTCGTGGTCTTCCTGGGTTCCAACGGGACTTTCACTCAGACGCAAATGGAAACATTCATCAAGGAAATCGGGACAGCCAGAAATCTGTTTTTCCTGACTACCAATGTACCGAGAATCTGGAAGGACAGCGTGAACGAGCAGTTGGCGCTCGCCGAAAGCAACCATTCCAATGTCCATATTCTGGATTGGAATGCATACAGCAGCGGGCACAACGAGTGGCTTCTGAAGGATCAAGTGCATCCGAATCCGACTGGAGCACAACAATTAGCCCTTTTTGTGGCAGAGGAAATCTATCAAGAATTAAATGATGAAAATGGGAGCAACTGATTATGAAAATTCAATTTTTAGGCACCGGAGCCGGTGTTCCTTCCACCAGCAGAAACCTTTCCAGCATCGCATTGAAACTGTTGGATGAACGCAATGCCATCTGGCTTTTTGACTGCGGGGAGGGGACACAGCAGCGTGTGCTCAAAACAACGATCCGACCGAGGAAAGTTGAAAAGATCTTCATCACCCATCTGCATGGAGATCATATATTCGGGTTGCCCGGTTTCTTGAGCAGCAGAGCTTTCCAAGGCGGAAACACGCCATTGAACATCTATGGCCCTGTCGGAATCAAGGAATTTGTGCTGACCAGCTTGCGCATATCCCAGTCCCACCTGCGTTATCCGATCTTCTTTCATGAAATAACTGAGGATGGCGTAGTGTTTGAAGATGAGCAGTTCCGTGTGAGCTGCGCAAAGCTCAATCACGGCATCACATCCTATGGGTACCGCGTCGAAGAGGCCGACTATCCAGGCGAATTGCAGGCCGATAAGCTGAAGGAGATGGCTGTTCCCGCGGGACCTCTTTATGGAAAGCTGAAAAATGGAGAGACGGTTGTTTTGCCTGACGGGAGAACGATCAACGGGCTGGACTTTATCGGGAAAACAACTAAGGGACGCGTCGTAACGATTCTGGGCGACACAAGAAGAACGAAAAATACGGTCGTTCTGGCAAAAAATGCCGATGTGCTGGTTCATGAGAGCACCTTCGGGAAAGAAGACCAAGCGATCGCTTCGGATTATTTCCATTCAACGTGCATCGATGCGGCCAATGTTGCCAAAGAGGCAAACGTCAAGCAACTCTATCTGACCCACATCAGCGCACGTTACCTGAACGGCAATGCGCATCAGTTGCAGCGCGACGCCCGAAAAGTCTTTCCGAATACGAAACTTGTCAATGATTATGATGAATTCGAGATAGCCTTGACGAAACAAGCTTAAAAAGTTAAGTTGATTTGACAATCGGATCGCAGCCAAGCGCTATAAGTTGACTAGGGAACTGCAAAAAGATGATAATAAGAGTATAAAAACATCAAAATGAGTGGGGCGATTATTATGAAAAACCAATGGAGATTAGTTGCGGGCATTATTTTGATCATCATCATTGTGTTGTTTGCTGTTTTCAATGTCGATACTGTGCCGGTCAATTTCGGTTTCGCTGTTGTGGATGGACCTCTTATCATCGTCATTCTGGTTTCTCTTCTGATGGGCTCGCTCATCACCCTATTGGTTGCGACAGGCAGTGCAACCAAGAAGAACAAAGAATTCAAACAGATGCGCGCAGAAATCGACACTAAAGGGAAAGAAATCCAAAAAGCAGTCGATGCGACGAAAGCGGGATATGAGCAGCAGCTCGCCGATCTGAGGGCAGAATTGACCCAGAAAGACAGCAAAATCAATTCGCTTGAAGAAGAATTGATCAAAAAGTTCACAGTGGGCGACCCGAATCAGCCGAGCAAAGTTTGATAAAAACAGAGCTGGAAATTCCTTCGGTAGCCACTTTAAGTTAAAAAGACAAGACTAGAACGATTTCAGCTTCTAGTCTTTTTTGGATTACTGGGGCCGCCGTGCACCTGTAAAGTTTATAAAGTAAGGAGTCGATAAATTGTTATCGTCAAAGATGAACTGGAAAATACGCAAATCAGACAGTGATGATTCTGTATGCAAGGAAATCAGTCAGGCTGCAGGCTTATCAGAAAAATTCGTGATGCTTTGCATGCAGCGTGGATTGGAAACAAAAGAACAGATCACGGCTTTCATTGATGGAGACAAAATGGAATTCCATGATCCGTACCTGCTCCACGATATGGAAAAAGCGATCCTTCGCTTGACTGAAGCGATTGAAGCTGGAGAAGAAATCGTCGTTTATGGGGATTATGACGCGGACGGCATCACAAGCACAAGCATTCTTGTGGAAACGATCGAAGTGCTGGGCGGCAATGTCGGCTACTATTTGCCGAATCGCTTCACGGATGGTTATGGCCCGAATGCTGCGGCATTCAAGAAATTGATCGAAAACGGTGCGCAACTGATCCTGACTTGCGACAATGGGGTTTCCGGCCATGAACCGATAGCGATGGCCAAGAAAATGGGGGTCGATGTCATTGTTTCCGACCATCACGAACTGCCCGATACTTTGCCGGATGCGTATGCCATCATCCACCCGAAACATCCCGCAGGAGCCTATCCTTTCCCGGATCTTTCCGGAGCCGGCGTAGCCCTGAAAATTGCGGCGGCCCTTCTGGGGGAAATGCCTTACGAGTCGCTCGATTTGGCTGCCATCGGTACCGTTGCGGACCTTGTAAGTCTGACAGGCGAGAATCGGTGGATCGTGAAACAGGGCCTGCAGGTCATGAAACAAACGCATCGGCTCGGTTTGGCTGCGTTGATGGAGGCCGCGGGAATTGATGCAGCCAATTTGGATGAGGAAAGCATCGGCTTCGTCATCGGCCCGCGTCTGAATGCTGTCGGTCGGTTGGAGGATGCGGGTCCAGGCGCTGAACTGATGCTGTCATTCGACGAAGAAAAAATTGCTGAACTGGTTGCCTACATACAGGAAAAGAATGTCGAGAGACAAGGCATCGTCCAATCCATCCATGAAGAAGCCAGTGCAGAACTGGCGAAGAACGGGAGCATGCCGGATGTTATTGTATTGGGCAACAAGAATTGGCACGAGGGCGTGCTCGGTATTGTGGCAAGCAAGCTGGTCGAGGAATTTGGGCGGCCGACAATCTTATTCCGCATCGATGAAAAAACCGGCATCGCGAAAGGGTCGGCCCGAAGCACAGAAGCGTTGGATATCTATGCTGCGTTGACTGATGCCAAGGACTTTCTGACGAAGTTCGGAGGGCACAAAATGGCCGCAGGCATGAGTCTTCCTGCTGTCGATTTATCCGCTTTCACTGAAAAAATCAACAGCTATGCGGCCCGTTATCATGATGCAATCGTATTGGGCGAATCCATTTACATAGACGCCATCCTGCCGCTTTCCGCTGTCACCTTACCTTTTTTGAAGGAATTGGAATTGCTTAAACCTTATGGCACCGACAATCCAAAGCCGATATTCGGCTTCCAAAATGTACCGTTGACGGACATCAGACAGATCGGTGCCGACAACAAACATCTTAAATTCAAGCTCAAGGACAAGGACCTTTTTCTGGATGTGATCGGCTTCAACAAGGGGAGCATCAGCAACCACTTGAACGAAGCGGATGTGGTTTCGCTCATCGGCGAGCTTTCGATCAATGTTTGGCGGGACAGCGCAAAACCGCAACTGCAGCTGAAGGACATCAAAAACAAGCATGTCCAGTTTTTCGACAAAAGGAGTTCGGTCATTCAAGAAGCAGTATTGGGTGTGGAAGATGCCTTGTATCTATTTTCGACTTCCGGCACCATGAAAAAATTTTATGAGCGCATCCCAAACAGTTCGAACGCCGCCTTGCTCACTGACAATACAGTGGACGCTTTGCAGGATGTCAGCGCCAGCAACCTTGTGCTTTTCGAATGTCCTTTGAAGATGGGCTTGCTGGCGAATCTCCTGAAGAACAACCAGTTCGAAAATGTGTACATCGTCTCTCATGAATCGAACAGCGTTTACGCAGATGGAGTCCCTCCTAAAGACCAATTTGCGAAGTTTTACCAATACATCCGTTCCCATAAGGATATCGATGTGAGAAATCGGTTAGATGCCTTGGCGGAATACTTAAAAATCAAAAAAAATCTTGCCATTTTTATGATTCAAGTGTTTTTGGAGGCGGGATTTGTTACAATAGACAATGGTTTCATCAACGAGGTCAAGAATCCCACCAAAAGGGCTTTGGATGATACGCAAGTATACAAAGATCGCTTGCAGAAAATGGAAGCTGAAAAGATATTCATCTACAGCCCGTTTTCGCAGCTGACGAAATGGTTGAATGAACAGATGATGGTACAATAATTAGGAGGAACATAAAATGGATTTGAAACAATATATTGCTGATGTCAAGGATTTCCCGGAACAAGGCATCATTTTCCGCGATATTTCGCCTTTGATGGCAAACGGAGAAGCCTACCGCTATTCGATCAAAGAAATCGTGAAATATGCCAAGGACTTGAAAGTCGATAAAGTAGTAGGCCCTGAAGCGCGTGGATTTATGGTCGGCTGCCCGGTCGCTGTGGAATTAGGCTGCGGATTCGCGATGGCCCGCAAAAAAGGCAAATTGCCGCGCGAAACAGTGGAAGTATCCTATGGTCTGGAATACGGAAAAGCGACGCTGCAATTGCATCAAGACGCTATTTTGCCTGGAGACAAGGTGCTGGTTTGTGACGATTTGTTGGCAACCGGCGGCACTACAGCCGCAACGATCGAATTGGTTGAAAAATTAGGCGGGGAAGTCGTTGGTTTGGCATTCCTGATCGAGTTGTTGGATTTGAAGGGCCGTGACCTGGTTCAAGGCTATGACATCTTCACGCTGATGGAATACTGATCACTACAGCAATCCAATATGAACAGACACGCAAAAAGGCTGCCACTGTTGGCAGCCTTTTTGCATCAGTCGGGGGGACTGTTCGTTAAATGATGTGATTCCGGTACAGACCGACTACTTTGCCCAAAATGAGGACAGAATCCAGAATGATCGGATCCATGCTTGTGTTCTCCGGTTGCAGACGATAGTAGTTGTTCTCTTTGTAGAATCGTTTGCAGGTCGCTTCATCATCGTCTGTCATGGCTATGACGATGTCGCCATTTTCAGCCGTGGATTGTTTTCTGATGATGACTGAATCGCCATCGAATATGCCGGCATCGATCATGCTGTCTCCGCGGATCTTCAGCATGAACAAAGAGCCGGAATTGGCTTTCAGATCCGGCGGCACCGGGAAATAGTCCGTTGCTTCTTCGACAGCCAGGATGGGTGCACCGGCTGTGACGGTACCCAATAACGGCATTTTATCCGACATGATCCCAAGTTTGTCCAAACCTGCTTGAGTCAGTTCGATCGCACGGGGTTTTGTAGGGTCGCGTTGGATAAAGCCATTTTTTTCAAGACGCGACAGATGGCCATGCACTGTAGATGTGGAAGATAGTTTTACTGCGTTCCCGATTTCCCTTACGGTCGGCGGATATCCTTTTTCCTGGACTTCTTCATAAATGTACTGAAGCACTTCCAATTGGCGTGAATCTTTATTTTTAACCATGAGATCATCATCTCCGTAATCCTAAATTTATAAGTTTAGGATACCATTAATTGTCCGAAAAATCAAACAGATGTTCGCATTTGTTCGGGGAGATGCAAGAATATGTCCAGAATCGTCCTGATTCCAGGAACGGCCGAAGCAATTTCGGAAAGCTTTCGAAAAATTGCTAAATTTATCCGTGATTGCTATTTCTTTTTCTCATAATCTTTAGTACAATTGATGAATGAATGCTTTGGAAAGGGGGATGAATACGTGTCAACAACAGCATGGGTAATGATGGTCATTTTAGGAACAGTAATCGGCGCGGTTGGCGGATTTTTCCTTGCAAGACGTTATATGGTAAAATATTTTGAAGAAAATCCACCGATCAACGAAGAAATGTTACGCTCTATGATGATGCAGATGGGTCAAAAACCATCCGAAAGAAAAGTAAAACAGATCATGGCTTCTATGAAAGCACAATCAACAAAGAAAAAGAAATAGACTAATGAAATAATATACAAAATGTGGATCTTTACGGTTCCACATTTTTATTTTGTCTGAATACAGGTAAGAAAGGGGTAATATCAGTGAGTATTTTCAAAAAATTAAGTTGGTTTTTCCGCCAAGAATGGAAAGCTTATTTTGTGGGCGTCTTCTTCTTGATCATTGTCGCGATACTTCAAGTCGTATCGCCGCGGATCGTCGGAATCATCATCGATGAAATAGCGCTGGGCACTTTGACGATGGCCTCCTTGTGGAAGTGGACAGCGATCATATTGATCGCGGGTGTGCTGCAGTACCTCTTCCGTTATATTTGGCGGATGAAGATCTGGGGGACTTCGGCAGAGCTGGAAAAGATACTTCGTTCAAGATTGTTCAAGCATTTTACCGAAATGGATGCTGTCTTTTTCCAGAAGTACAGGACGGGCGATCTGATGGCGCATGCGACGAATGACTTGAATGCGATCAGAATGGTCGCAGGTGCAGGCATACTGACACTGGCGGATTCGATTTCTTCCGGCGGAATCACGCTTTTTACAATGTTCTTCTTGATCGACTGGCGCCTGACGCTCATCGCCATGATCCCGTTGCCGGCATTGACGCTGGTTTCGCGGATCCTCGGACAAAAAATGCATAAACGATTCCGCAAAGCACAGGCGGCTTTCTCGAGCCTGAACGACAAAACGCAAGAGAGCGTATCCGGCGTGAAGGTCATCAAGACGTTCGGCGAAGAAGAAGAGGACATCCATGATTTCGAAGCGATGACGAAGGATGTCGTCGCGAAAAATAAAGCTGTCTACAGGGTCGATGCCTTGTTTGATCCGGCAATCCAACTCATCTTGGGACTTTCTTTTGCCCTGACGATCATATTTGGCGGCCGTTTTGTCGTGGAGGGCAGCATCAGCATCGGTCAGCTGGTTTCATTCATCAGTTACATCGGAATGATGGCATGGCCAATGTTGGCGGTAGGCAGATTATTCAACGTACTTGAAAGAGGAAGCGCCAGTTACAGCAGGATCGATGAGCTGTTGAAGGAAAAATCAACGATTCAGGAGCAGAAGAATGCCATCCGGACTCCGGTTACAGGCGATCTGGATTTTCAAGTATCCTCATTCGGTTACCCAAACAGCGAAGAAATCAGTCTGCAGGATGTCAGTTTCCATTTGGAGCGAGGCCAAACCCTAGGGATCGTCGGCAGAACCGGATCGGGAAAAAGCACGATTTTCCGATTGCTGTTGCGGGAGTATGATCAATACGCCGGCAGCATCAACTACAACGGCATTGATATCCGCGATTATTCATTGGACGCATTGTTGAGCGGCATCGGTTACGTTCCCCAGGACAACTTCCTGTTCTCTTCTGACGTCAGGGAAAACATCCGCTTCGCTGACCCATCCATCAGCCAGCAAAAGGTCGAGGAGGCTGCGCGTTTGACTGCCATCCACCAGGATATCCTCGGGTTTCCCGATGGCTACGATACCTTGGTCGGTGAACGGGGCGTTTCCTTATCCGGTGGGCAAAAACAGCGGATAGCGATTGCGCGGGCTTTGGTGACTGAACCGGAGCTGCTCATCCTGGATGATTCCTTATCGGCGGTGGATGCAAAGACAGAAGAAGCGATCCTGACGGGACTTAAGGAAAAGAGAGCCGATCAGACAACGATCATCGCGGCCCATCGGATCAGCAGCGTGATGCATGCGAATGAGATCATTGTCCTAGATGAAGGGCGTGTCGTCGAACGCGGGACCCATTACGAGTTGATGGACCTGAACGGCTGGTACCGCAGGATGTATGAAAAACAACAACTCGAAACCAAATTGGAAGGGAAGGATGAAGTATGAGCGGATCAGCATGGTCTAAGACAATCCCATTGAAGGAACAACTCCGGGTAATCAAAAGAATCTTCCGATTCGCCCATCCCTTCCGCTATCAATTTTTGATCGCCTTGCTTTTCAGTATTGCGTTGTCGCTGGTCAATGTGGTGGCACCGCGCATCATCCAAATTTATATGGATGATTATCTGGCTGTGGGCAATGTCACGACCAACATCAGTGTGTTTTTTGCGATGGCTTATCTGGGCACTATCCTGTTGAAGATGTTGGTCACGTATCTGCAGCGTTATATATTCAGCATGGCGTCTGAACAAACCGTGGAGAATATCCGCAACACCGTTTTTCGTAAGATCAACCAATTGGGGATGCGCTACTATGACACGACGCCGGCCGGATCGATCGTTTCGCGGGTTACCAATGACACAGAAACCATCAAGGAATTCTGGAATGTATTTTTGGCTTTGGCAGAAGGGATCTTCAGCATCGTGACGGTGTTCATCGCGATGTGGACATTGGATAAACAGATTTCCCTTCTCTTCATCGTTTTTGTCCCGATCATGGCCGGACTGATCTGGTATTACCAAAAATACAGCACGCGCGTTTACCGGACGATGCGCGAAAGGTTGAGCCAGCTGAACACGAAATTGAATGAATCGATTTCCGGCATGGCGATCATCCAGCAGTTCCGTCAAGAAAAGCGCCTGCGCGCGGAGTTTGACGAGATCAATGACGACTACAGCAAAGGGCGCGTAGCGATGGTCCAGATGAACGCCTTGATGCTGATGCCGATCGTCAACCTGTTACAGGCCATCGCGTTGGCGATCGTCCTTTGGCTGTTTGGCTATCAGACTTTGAACGGCGTCGTGGAGTTGGGGGTCATCTATGCCTTCACTACCTACATCCAAAATTTCTTCCGTCCGATGGGGATGATGATGGACAACCTCAGCGCCCTGCAGGACGGCATCGTGTCCAGTTCACGGGTCCTGAGTGTGTTGGATAACGCCGAATTGGCGCCAAAGCAACCCGAAGATTCGAAATTGGAAATCATCCAAGGCAGAATCGAGTTCAAAGATGTTTCCTTTTCTTATGACGGGAAGCAGGATGTGCTGAAAGACATCAGCTTTACAGCGAATCCTGGCGAGACGGTAGCGCTGGTCGGGCATACCGGCAGCGGTAAAAGTTCGATCATCAATGTGTTGCTGCGTTTTTACGAATTCGAGAAAGGCGACATATTGATTGATGGGAAATCGATCAAGACCTATCCGATCGATGAGATCCGTTCAAAAATAGGCTTGGTACTGCAGGATTCGTTCCTTTTTTACGGCGATATTTCCCATAATATCCGATTGATGAATAAGGACTACACCGATCGGGATATTGAAGCTGCGGCTGCATTTGTGCACGCCGATTCGTTCATCGAATCGCTTCCGGGAGGCTACCATGCAAAAGTGATCGAACGCGGGGCCAGCTACTCAAGCGGTGAGCGGCAACTGATTTCGTTTGCCCGGACGATTTTGCGGGATCCGAAAGTGCTTATCCTTGATGAGGCGACTGCCAATATCGACACCGAGACGGAGCTCCTGATCCAAGAAAGCATGCGAAAGATGCGTGAAGGCAGAACGACGATTGCGATCGCACATCGGTTGTCCACCATTCGGGATGCGCACCTGATCCTGGTGCTGGACAAAGGACGCGTCATCGAAAGAGGCACACATGAGGAACTGATCGCCAAACGCGGAACCTATTATGATATGTATATGCTGCAGTCGATGAACGATTGATCGACCGCAACGGCAGAAATGCAAAAAAACAGCGTCGGGAATTTTTTCCGGCGCTGTTTTTATTTGCGTTTTTTTGAAAGGCTGATTCCGGGTAATGCCAGGGCATCATTTTGCTATGTAGACGAAATCCGGATCGATTTCCTGATCCAATTGGCGGAAGGTTGTTCCGAGCAGTTCGTCATAGGCAGCCAGGTCATCTCTGGAAATCCGTTTTTCCTTCGGCAGGTAGATGGGCTTGCCGAAGCGGACAGTCGCTTTTTTGCGTTTCAGGAGATCCTTGAATGTGAGCGGCCCCTGATAGACAACCGGAAGGATCGGCACGTTGGCCAGTTTGGCGATGGATGAAGTACCGCCTTTGATTTCTGCCGAATGCCTTGATCCGGTCGGGAAGATCAGCAGATTGGTTTTGCCTTCCTTCAGGATCGAAACAGGTTGCTTTAGGGCGCTCGGACCCGGGTTTTCGCGATTGACGGGGAAAGCTTTCATGTGAGTGAGCAGCCAGTTCATGAATTTCCCCTTGAAGAGTTCTTGCTTCGCCATTGATGAGAATACGTGCGGATACACGCCAAACGAAATGAAAATGGGATCCAGCAGGCTTCTGTGCGGTGCTGCCAGGATAAAGACTGTGTCTTTCGGAATGTACTCTTTGTTTTGGATTTCGGTCTTGCCGTTCAGGATGCGGACCAGAAATCTGACGATGATGACGACTGTTTTAAAAAACATGACAGGGCTCCTTTTGCTTTGGTATTATGCTAATCAGTATGAGATAGTTTGTTGAATATTTCAAGTTAAATATTCCGTTCCGGCCGGCGTTAAAGGGGAAGTAGGTATATTTTTCGACGGAATTGCAGTACAATAAGGGATGGACAGCAAGAAGCAGAGGAAGTGATAGCATGAAATGGAGTATGCCGGACAAGTTGATACAAGAGGGACGCGAATATGTGAATGAGGATCGCGTGCTGTCCGTACAACCGGATTTCCACAGCCAGGTTTGGCATTGTGAGGTGCTCGGAAGTAAAATGTATCACGTCACCTTAGACGGTACAGCCAGAGAACAGGATGTGTGTCAGTGCAAATACTGGAGAAATCATCAGTACTGCAAGCATACGATCGCTGTTGAATTGTATCTGAAAGAGAAATGCGGTACCCGTATTCTGACGGAAAGCAGCGCTGAACAGTTCCAGGTCGACGCGGAAACTGCCGGTCAAGAATTTGTGAATGACTTGACGCAGATTTTCTTCCAAGAAAACAAAGGCGCCCAGAGTCTCAATGCGCAATCGGATTTTTTAGTGCAGTATACGCTGCAGGTTCTGCGCATAAAACCAAACAATCTGATGCAAAATACAGGTGAACATGTATTGGCTATATCCTTGCGTGCAGGGACCGATAAGCCTTACATGGTCACCAATATCGAACAATTTACGGAACAATTCATCAAACAAGAAAAATGGGAGTACCGCCTCGGTGATGTGATCGATTTCCGGACAGTGAAGATACAGGAAATGGATCAGCCCATCATCTACCGGTTGCATAAATTGCTGGAAGAGCAACCCGCTGCATTGAACAAGCAATTGCTGAATGTTACGGCCAGAAAATTGGATTCCTATCTGATTCTGCCGCCGAGTGCAGCACACTCCATTTTGGAGGATCTGATCCAAACCGGCAGGGTCGAGTGGATCTCCGGCGATCAAACGTATCCGGATGTGCAGGTCAGCACTGAAAAACCAGGCTATCGATTCCTGCTGGGAAAGAAAGGCAAAGGAATAGAGCTTCGCATCCAGCGTGAGAACATCATTCATTTGTTGGATTATGACTGGCTGATCGAGGGCAACACCGTCCATCCGCTCAGTGTGCAGCAACATAAACTGTTGGGGTACCTCTCGTTCTTTGAAAAACGTTTTGACGACTCAAACGTGATCGGAATCGAGGAATCCGATGTATCGGATTTGCTGACCTATGTCATCCCCTTGCTGAAACAAATCGGATCGGTGCACTTCAGCGAAGAGTTAGAGCGCAACATCATCGATGAGCCATTGACTGTCTCCATCCATTTCCGTGGTCCGGCGAAGCGCATAAAGGGAGAAATCTTCTTCAAATATGGCGATACGGTCTTCCGACAGAACCGCGCCTCGAAAGCAGAGTCCCAATTCCTGATCAGGGACACAATTGGTGAAGAAAGGATCCTGCAGGTATTGGAAAATCTGGAATTCAACATTATCGAAAACCAAATTTCCTTCTTGGCCACGAAAGATGTTGATCTGTTCAGCTTTCTTTACAGAAAAATACCTGTTTTGCGCCGTTATGCAGAGGTCGAATTAAGTCCGGATCTGCAGAATCTGATAGTGGAGGACACTGCGGTGTCAACTTCGGTCCAACGCAGAACAAGGGATTCCTTTTTGGATATCCGTTTTGATGTCGGCGGCATTTCGGAAAATGAAATAGACAGATTATTGAACAGCCTCAAAAAAAATGACGCCTATTACAAGACCGAGGACGGCCGCATCTTGTCTTTGGAGACGGAGACAATGAGAGAGATGAATCGTTTCCTCTCGTTGATCAAAGATGAGTCCCAGCTTCATGATGGGACGCTCACCATGCCGATGATCAAGAGCATGACGCTTGAAAAAGAAATCAATGATCTGAACCCTGAGGTCGCCAGCCAAGATTTCCTTAACGAACTGTATCATTTCATCAAGCACCCGAACGAGTTTCCGGCTGAACTGCCGAAAACGTTGCAGGCGGATTTGCGGCCGTATCAAGTGACAGGCTTCAAATGGCTGAAGTTCCTTGCCAACTATGGCTTAGGCGGTATTTTGGCAGATGAAATGGGGCTCGGCAAAACGCTGCAGCTGATCACGTTCCTGCTCAGCGAAGTCGAGGAAGGGAAAAATGAAACCAAACCCGCTTTGGTGATTGCGCCGGCTTCACTGATCTACAATTGGAAGTACGAATTCCAAAAATTTGCACCCTTGCTTGACATACACGTCATCAGCGGCGTGAAAAAGGAACGGGAAGAGCAGCTGGCACAGCTGCCGGAGAACGGCATAGCGATAACCTCCTATCAAAGTTTCCGACAGGACATCGAATCTTATCAAAAATGCGATTTCTATGCGATGATCCTCGATGAATCCCAGTACGTCAACAACTATAATACGAAGACGTTCCGGGCCATAGCCAAGATGAACGCCAGAGTCAATATCGCTTTGAGCGGTACGCCGATCGAGAACAGCGTAACGGAGTTCTGGGCGATCTTCCAGTTGATTTTGCCGGGATTGTTCCCGAAATTGCAGGAATTCAAAAAAATGTCGCTCGAGGGCATTTCGAAAACAGCCAAACCCTTCATGTTGCGCAGGCTGAAGGCGGATGTTCTGGGCGATCTTCCGGAAAAATCGGAAGCCGATATCTACAGCAGCCTCAACCGCGAACAGAAAATCATGTATTTGGCCTATCTGCAGCAACTGCAGGAAAAGGTTTCTGATTATGACAGTGAAGATTTCCAACGGAACCGCATGGAAATTTTGGCGGGATTGACCCGTCTGCGTCAAATCTGCTGCGATCCCCGTTTGGTGGATGCCGCTTACGAAGGCGGCTCGGGGAAATTGGAACAACTGGTCGAGATATTGAAGCATGCCCAAGAAAACAACCAGCATGTTTTGGTGTTTTCACAATTCACGTCCATGCTGAAGCTGATCGAAGCAGAGTTGGTCAAGGAAAACCTGAGTCATCTGTACCTCAGCGGAAAAACCCCTCCTGCCGAAAGGATTACGCTGGTCAACCAGTTCAATGAAGGCGAGACCGATGTCTTTTTGATTTCCCTGAAAGCAGGCGGCACCGGGTTGAATCTGACCGGAGCGGATACGGTCATCCTTTTCGATCTTTGGTGGAACCCGGCGGTCGAAGAGCAAGCGGCAGGGCGAGCGCATCGCATCGGCCAAAAGAAAAACGTGCAAGTTTACCGTTTCATCGCGGAGGGAACCATCGAAGAGAAAATCAATCAACTGCAGCAAGACAAAAAGATGCTCTTTGATCAATTGATCGTATCTGAAGGGGAAGAAGCACTCAGCCGACAAAGGTTGACGAACGATGACATCAAGCAGATTTTGGGGATCCAATCCTGAAATGACCGGCTGTGAAGTTGCCCGCTTTTCATCCTCAGAAAAAACACTTGCTTCTTTCAACATAATTCGATATAATTATCAACGGTGCAAAACCACATTTCACACCTTGATCGATACGGCGGACGTTGCTTATCGTAAGATGAGTTTCTGCTGTAGAAGAAATCGGGGGAGGAAAATAAAAACAAACTTGGAGGAAACAAACATGGCAGTAATTTCAATGAAACAATTATTGGAAGCAGGCGTACACTTCGGTCACCAGACTCGTCGTTGGAACCCAAAAATGAAGAGATACATCTTTACAGAAAGAAACGGTATCTACATCATCGACTTGCAAAAAACTGTAAAATTAGTCGACGAAGCATACAAATACATGCTTAATGTTGCTGAAGAAGGCGGCGTAGCTTTATTCGTAGGGACTAAAAAACAAGCGCAAGATTCAATCAAAGACGAAGCTATCCGTTCAGGTCAGTTCTTCGTAAATCACCGTTGGTTAGGTGGTACTTTGACTAACTGGGATACTATCCAAAAACGTATCAAACGTTTGAAATCAATCGAAGCTATGTCTGAAGACGGCACTTTCGAACTACTTCCTAAAAAAGAAGTTTCTATCTTGAAAAAAGAACAAGAACGTTTGGAAAAATTCTTGGGCGGTATCAAAGATATGCCTAGAATCCCGGATGTAATGTTCATCGTTGACCCAAGAAAAGAAAGAATCGCTGTTCAAGAAGCTCACAAATTGAACATTCCTATCGTCGCTATGGTTGACACAAACTGTGATCCAGATGAAATCGACGTAGTAATCCCTTCAAATGATGATGCTATCCGCGCAGTTAAATTGATCACTGCTAAAATGGCTGATGCTTTCATCGAAGGCAACCAAGGAAAAGATCAAGCTGAAATTTCTGTTGAAGAAACTTTTGCAGCTGAAGCTGACGAAGCAACTTCACTAGAAGAAATCGTTGAAGTCGTAGAAGGCAACAACGAATAATATTTCCTATTTAGTTTGAAGCAACGAGCTGTCTCAGAAAAGAAGAAAGATATAGCCAATTTGGTAGCCGACATCTTTTCTATTCTCTTTGGGACAGCTTTTTTTATGAAAAAGAATATTCAGGAGGAATCATAGAATGGCACAAGTAACAGCAAAAATGGTTAAAGAATTACGCGACATGACAGGCGTAGGCATGATGGATGCTAAAAGAGCTCTAGTAGAAGTCGATGGCGACATGGACAAAGCGGTTGACTACCTAAGAGAAAATGGTATGGCTAAAGCAGCTAAAAAAGCTGACCGTATCGCTGCTGAAGGACTTGCAAACGTATATGTCGACGGAAATACAGCCGTAATCGCTGAAATCAATGCAGAAACTGACTTTGTTGCGAAAAACGACAAATTCCAAAACTTAGTAGCTGATATCACAGCAATCATCGCTAAAAACAAACCAGAAACAGTGGAAGCTGCTTTAGCGATCGAAACTGCTGACGGTACATTAAACGATGTCATCTTGAACGCTACTACAGTAATCGGCGAAAAAATTACTTTGCGTCGTTTTACTATCGTTGAAAAAACGGATGCTGATGCTTTCGGCGCTTACCTGCACCAAGGCGGACGTATCGCTGTATTGACAGTATTGGAAGGCTCTACTGATGCTGATGCTGCTAAAGACATCTCTATGCACATCGCTGCCATCAATCCTAAATATGTTTCTCGCGACGAAGTTTCTGCAGAAGAACTTGAGCATGAAAAGAAAGTTCTTACTGAACAAGCATTGAACGAAGGCAAACCAGCAAACATCGTTGAAAAAATGATCGTAGGCCGTTTGAACAAATTCTTGAGCGAAATTTCATTGAACGATCAACCTTTCGTTAAAGATCCAGATCAAACAGTTTCAAAATATGCTGCTTCCAAAGGCGGCACTGTTAAATCATTCGTTCGCTACGCTGTAGGCGAAGGCATCGAAAAACGCTCTGTGGACTTTGCAGAAGAAGTTATGAGCCAAGTCAAAAAATAATGAAAATTGCCCCTTAATTGGGGCTTTTTTATCATAGTCATAAGCCTGATTAATCAGGGGTCAGCCAATTACGGAGGGAAATATAGAATGAGTGAACCAAAATACAAACGCGTTGTTTTAAAACTTAGTGGTGAAGCTTTAGCGGGCAACACTGGTTTCGGAATCAATCCACCGACGATCGAAGAAATCGTAAAAGAAATCAAAGAAGTACATGACTTGGGCGTAGAAATAGCTATCGTTGTAGGCGGCGGCAACATTTGGCGCGGCACGACGGGCGCTGAAATGGGCATGGAGAGAGCGCAAGCCGACTATATGGGCATGCTTGCGACTGTCATGAATTCTTTGGCATTACAGGATGCACTGGAGAACGAAGGCGTTCCGACCCGTGTCCAGACTTCCATCGAAATGAGACAAATTGCCGAACCATACATCCGCAGACGAGCTGTCCGTCACCTTGAAAAGGGACGCGTTGTGATTTTTGCTGCCGGTACTGGTAATCCCTACTTCTCTACCGACACGACAGCAGCCCTTCGTGCCGCTGAAATCAATGCTGACGTTATTTTGATGGCTAAGAACAATGTTGATGGAGTCTATTCATCCGATCCGATGAAGGATTTGAACGCAACAAAATTCTCTGAATTGACTCATTTGGATGTTATTTCCAAAGGGCTGCAAGTAATGGATACTACAGCAAGCTCCCTAAGCATGGATAACGACATCCCGCTGGTTGTATTTAACTTAAACAGACAAGGGAATATTCGCCGTGTTATAATGGGAGAAGATATCGGAACGACTGTTAGGGGGAAATAATCATGGTTAAAGAAATCCTTGATAATGCGATCGACAGAATGAAAAAAACGGAAGCTGCATTGATCCGCGAACTCGGATCGATTCGGGCAGGCCGCGCGAATGCAAGTCTATTGGACCGCATCGAAGTGGAATACTACGGAACGAACACGCCAGTGAATCAATTGGCTTCCATCACGATTCCTGAAGGACGCATGTTGTTGGTGACACCTTACGATAAATCGAGTATCGGTGATATCGAACGTGCGATTTACCAAAGCGACCTGGGCATCAACCCAGCCAATGACGGGAGTGTCATCCGTTTGGTGATCCCGGCACTGACTTCAGAGCGACGCAAAGAGTTGGCGAAAACTGTCGGCAAAGAAAACGAAGCGGCTAAGATTTCTATCCGTAACATTCGCCGCGATGCCATCGAAGCGTTGAAAAAAGCAGAAAAGAACAAAGAAATCACCGAAGATGAGCTGCGCACTTATGAAAAGAAAGTGCAAGAGTTCACCGACAAATCTTCCAAAGAAATCGACAAAATAACAGCGGACAAAGAAAAAGAAATTTTGGACGTATAAAATTTCATCCGCTGGAAAGGAGCCAGGGCACAAATCATTCCAAATGATTTGTGTGCTGGCTTTTTCTTGACATATAGGAATTTATAAATTTTTTTTAACTCAAAAGCGCATCACCGTAGGTGTTTCACACATTCGCAAAATGTTTCATGCACCCAATAATGATGGCTAGATTCACGGGTTAGCCCTTCGGAAAGGATAAAGGAACCCCTTGTCTCTACGAGCCAAGGATACTATTCGACTAACCTGCTGACGCAGGAAGTCTCTCAGCATATTGCGCTCTACGATGCTCAGTTGCATGGGAGTCTTAGGGATTCATCCCTTAGAGTCCCAGTACAAGGTGACCGTAGGGAACGTTGCATGGCACGATTTCCTAAATTTCTTTCAGGGCTGAACGAACCCATTCAGCTTTTCTTATATTGTAGGAAACAATAAGATTGCGTTCCGCAATCCAAACCACTTCTGAAAACAATATTTCTTCTAGTATAATAAAAATGGAAAGCAGTACAAATTCGATATATTTAGTGGTGTTCCCGAACCCGTGTAGGAAACTGAATGATTTGTCCTTTCGAGATAAACCGACTATGCCTTGAGCATGAATATAAAATTACTTTTTAATTCCAAAAGGATAAATCCGCTGCTTTCTAATATTTCAATTAGGAGAGGATTCTAATGGAAGTAATGGTGACTCATTGCTGTGGATTGGACGTTCACCAAAAATCCATCACAGCCTGTGTACTCGTTGGGAAACTTACTTCAAGTCGCCCCAAAAAGACCCAAAAAACATTTGGCACAACAACTTTTGACCTACGGTCTCTTTCCGAATGGATGAAAGAGCTAGAAGTGTCGCATGTACTGATGGAAAGTACAGGGCAATATTGGAAACCAGTCTGGAATATATTGGAACCCGAAGATTTTCACCTGATTTTAGCCAACCCTCAACACATAAAAAATGTACCTGGAAGAAAAACAGATATGAAGGATGCGGAGTGGATAGCGCTATTAGGGCGCTGTGGCTTGGTTAATGCCAGCTACGTTCCTGATAAACAAACACAGGAATTGCGTTATTTGACAAGGCAGCGTTCTTCAGTAAAGCAAGAAAGAACGAAGCGCGTTAATGAAATCCATAATATTTTGCAAAGAGCCAATATAAAGTTGACTAGCTATTTGTCCAATATCTTTGGAAAAACAGGTAAGGCTCTTTTGACTCTATTTATCAATGGTGAAAAAATTACTGAAGAAGTAGTTTCAAGAGAAATCCACGGAAAAGTCAAAGCGAGTATAGCAGAGCTCGTTAGAGCGATGGATGGTTGTTTAAGCAGATGTGATCGAGCGTTATTAAACTTGCATCTTCAAACTATCCAGCGCTTGGAGGAAGAGATTTCAGAGCTAAACCAACTAATTGATGAATACACTGAAAAATTTTCAGATGTATATCTCCGGCTCATAGAAATCCCTGGAATCAGTAAACTAACAGTAGAAGTTATACTCGCTGAAATAGGCTGTACAGTGGATGCTTTTCATACAGTAGAGAATTTAGCTTCTTGGGCAGGTTTGTGTCCGGGTAATTACGAAAGTGCGGGCATAAAGAAGCGCTCGAATGCCACGAAGGGGAACAAATATTTAAAAGTAGCTCTATGTAGAGCAGGAATCAGTGCCGGTCGTTCAAAATCGGTAAACTTCAATTCTTTCTTCGCGAAGTTATCTCAACGTATGCCTAAGGCAAAGGCTGCTGTTGCAACAGCTCATAAATTATTAAGGATTGTCTATGTTCTTTTAAAGACGGGAAAAAGATATGACGAGTTAATTACAAACAAAGAAAAAGGATCTATAACCACGGGAATGGCATAGATCCAAGCTTTCATACTATTTTCAAAAATATTATACCACGAGAGTATTTTTTTGTCTTTTTTTAGAAGTTGTTTTCATATAAAAGTATAAAATTTTTCAGCTGTGGAATGTGGTGATAGCACATGTGTGTTTTGCAAGACATTCCTACACAATATTGCAAAGAAAAAGTACACACATTTGCGCCTGAAATTTTTCTCTGATTATTTTGGTCTTGATAGAGCGTTTTTGAGCCGGAAGCTCTCTCCGGTGAAGCTTAAAATGTGTGCGTGATGAATCAAGCGGTCCACCAATGCCGCCGTCAAACGTGTATCGATAAACACCTTATTCCATTGGCTGAACTCCAAATTACTGGTGATGATGATACTTTTCGTTTCATACCAATCACTGATCAGCTGGAAGAGTAACTCGGCACCTTCCTTAGTGAACGGCACATAGCCCATCTCATCTAGGATAACCAACTTCACCTTGTCAAAGCGGTGCTTGAAGATCTCCAACGTGTTGTTCTTCCATTGGCGTTCCAATTCTCCCACCAATTCAGAGACTCGCCAGAAGCGTGTTTCAACACCAGCATGCGTGGCCATTTGGCCAAGAGCACAAGCTAAATGCGTCTTACCAGTTCCTGGGGTACCCACGAAAACGGCGTTTTCTTTTTGGCGGATAAAGGAGAGGCTGATTAACTCTTCCTTTGTGGTCGGATTTGGCAGCGTGATATGATCATGCCAGTCGTAGTTGTCTAAAGTCCGGCGTACAGGGAATTTGGCCTGTTTGAAGAGCCGAGCCGTCTTTAGTTCTTCCCGGCACTTCAATTCATTCTCCAACAGGAATAGCAACCAATCTTCTTTGGTTTCAAAGCCCTCCGTTCCAATGACTCTAGGAATATGAGAGAGCCGCAACTGCTTACAGACCTCTTCTAAACGATCGGTTTCCATCAACTCGCCGCCTCCCCATTAGATGACTTGAGAAATGCATCATAGTCATTCCAATCCACATCATAGGCATCCGCTTCTTTCGAAGAACCGATAAGGTCGTAGAAGTTCTGATCAATACCTAACATATCGTTGGTGACGAGAAAAACGAGAAGCTGATCTACACGCTTTGCCTGTTCTTTCCAATCGGTATGGCTGAGATAGAGCTTGATGCGTTCGGGTAGATATTTCCAGTAACGAGAGTAATGCATCGCACGCAATTTGCGCCGCCAATCGAGTAGTATTGCTTGCCAGTCAATCGCTCGTTTCTTCATCATGTAGGGCCGGGGGCCTTCAGCGATAATTTCACCATCCGTGCTAACCAGTTGATAGGAGTCAAAGCGAAGCAGCCCGTAGATGATGGAATGGTTCCGGGCGCGAGGAACATGGATTCGCTCGCCATCCAGCTTGATTTCGTTGTACTTATTGGCTTTTACTTCGATTTCCTTGAAGACTGGATATGCGACATCGGGCAATGCCAAAAGATCCGTTTTTTCCTCAAGCCAGAGTTCACTGATAAGTACATGTTTCTCATAATGAACGCGTTCCCTGTCTTTCGCTAATTGAACCGCCAATGCCTCATTAAAGCTTGCGAAGTCCTTCATGATTGGAGTGGCCGGAAAGAAGTTGTAGCGAACATAGCCGACTTTATTTTCTACGCTGCCTTTTTCATTTCCGCTTCTAGGGTTGCACACCTGTGTCTCAAACCCATAATGCGTAGCGAACTGCAGGAAACCATCCGTTAACACTGCTGGTTCCGTCTTCGACTTTACTTGCGTTACTGCCGTAGACATATTATCAATGCGAATTTTTCGTGGGACGCCGCCAACTTGTCGGAATAGCTCCTTCATTCCTTCAAGTAGACACTCTTGATTCTCCGCTGGTAATGCCACCGCAAATCCGCCGTTACTATAAGGAAAAGACATCACGAGTGCTTTGATATCCTTAAAGGCTCCTTCATGGCAGACCTCCATGGTGCCAAAATCCAGCTGCGCTTCCGCCGGAGGATGTTCCAAACGCTCAAAGCCCTGATCTTCATTGGCTTCAACGTAGTGAGTGGCTTTCCAGTCCCTAACGAAATCACAAACCGTGCGATACGAACCGGGGAACCCCTGGTTCTTCAATTCTTTAGTCATAAAGTCAACGGTCCTACGCTTCTTCTTCGGGAGCTTAGAATCTTCAGAAAGCCAGAGAGCAACGATGCCTCCCCAGTGTTCCACATACATCATGCCCGTTTTCTTTCGGACCTTCGGCTCAGGTAAAAGATCCTCATCTGCATACTTTTTTGCGGTGCGCCAGTTGATTTCCAATTCGTCAGCTATGTGTTGAATAGATTTATCGTGATTGTTTCGTAGATTTCTGATAGTATTAATATCGGTCATTGCGAGCATTCCCTTTCTTACCTCCAGTTACAGTGTCGGAACTATAACTTTAGAGGAATTTCAGGACGCCCGCAATGGCTTTTTATTTTACCCTAAGCTGCTTGCGGAGCTATGTACTTTTGCGCTGCAATTGTATGTACGTTTATCTTGCCACAAACAACATGTTCCACAGTTTTTGTTTTGGTTTCACAGTGGTAAAATAGAGGTATGAATCAGAATATTCTCCATACCATTTTCTTTGATAAGAATAACCATTGGGACCAGTTCTCTAAAAGATTCAAACTCAAGATAAGACCTGTGGTCTTTAAAGAGGTTGAAAAATTTAGATACTGTGGGGATATTTCGAAAGGCTTTCGGTTATATGTTTGTGAAGGTTGCCATGCGGTAAAAAAAGTTCCGATTCGGTGTAAAGGCAAATTTTGCCCGACATGTTCTGTCGGTGAAAGTGAGCGGTGGAGTGAAATTGTGTCTCAGGATATGTTCCACACCACCCACAGACATATTGTTTTTACCATCGATGAAGGCCTGAGGACCATCTTTTTAAAGTATCATCGGGAAATACTTTTGAAAGGACTAATGGATGACGCTGCGCAAGTGATTTTGGATTATTTTAATAAACAGAAAATTCGGCCTGGTATCATTTTGGCTCTGCACACTTTTGGCTCGAAACTCGAGTTTAACCCCCATGTGCATATGATCGTAACGATGGGTGGCTTGACAGAAGGTGGCGAGTGGAAAGATTACGATTATATCCCATACAAAATGTTGCGGGTAAACTGGCAGAATGCAGTGTTAAAGCTGATTAGACGCGTGCTTTCTCCGGAGGAGAAAAAGGAAGTACAGCCACAGCTTCAGAGAGCCTATACAAGAAATGCTGAAGGTTTTTACGTGAACGCTCCGAAGAGAAGCCGAACGAATGTCAAAAAGATTCTGCAGTATATTAGCCGCTACATGAAACGCGGGCCGATTGCGTTGAACCGTATTATCATGTACGACGGTGATATTGTGATGTTTCGTTATCATGATAAACGGACAAATACAGAAGAAACAGAGATTATGCTTGCGAAAGAGTTTATTGCAGCTTTAATAAGACACATCCCCGATAAAAACTTTAAAACAATCCGTAGATATGGGTTATACAGCAGGAGAATCAAGAAGGTTGTGAAAGAAGTCGTCAAGGAGATTCAGTCCAAGATCAAGCGACTATTGTTAAACGTTTCGACTGCTTTAAAACCCATGAAATGGGCAGACAGAATTACCGAATGTTTTGGAGAGAATCCTTTAAAATGTTCCAGTTGCGGAAACCTCTTTGTTTTCCGTGGGATTGCTGTGTCCAAAAAAGGAAAGCTAAGAATCCAATATGCGAACGATGCAGCGGCGAGGAGATATCTGCGAGAGGAGATTAGAAACATTGAGTCAGAAGAATTCAAAATTAACCAAAAACAAGCTAAAGAAAAAATATTTGAAGCAAATCGCTTCGACTGGGAAAAACAGCGTCAATTATATATGTCTTCAATGCGGAATCAATGAAGCCATTCCGAAGGAAGTGGTGGATGAATTCGATCAGATGGACGAAGGGGATCTGTTGGATGCTCCCCGCTTCACTTGTGAGAATTGCGGTGGTGAAATGTATCCTGAGTACTATAAAAGTACCCACGGTTTGGAGTACAAGCTCTCAGATTATCAAAAAAAATAATACAACTACACAAAAAAAGGCATCGGGGTGGTTTTCCCCGATGCTTTTCTTACAAAGCAGCGGGTCTCTTTAAATATTTTATAATTTCCTGTTAATCATAGGAATTCAGGCGGGATTTTGTTAAAATAAAAAGAGTTATGAAAAAGTGAGGGATAAAGCATGGCTCTATTCAAGAGTGAGAATCCAAAAACAGAAATGCCGTTCGATGAAAATGGCATCGTTCCAGCCCATGTCGCCATCATCATGGACGGAAACGGCCGTTGGGCAAAGAAAAAATTGATGCCGCGGGTCTACGGACACAAAGAGGGCATGAATACCGTGAAAAGGATTGCCATAGAAGCAAGTCGCCTGAACATCAAGGTCTTGACACTATATGCCTTTTCGACAGAAAACTGGAAACGCCCGACTGATGAAGTCAATTTTTTGATGGGGTTGCCCATCGATTTTTTTGATGTATTCATGCCGGAATTGATGCAGAACAACATCAAAGTGACGACCATCGGCTGGATCGATCAGTTGCCCGAGAAGACGCTGAAGGTCGTGCAGAATGCGATCGAAAAAACAAAGGACAATACCGGCCTTGTTTTGAATTTTGCGTTGAACTATGGCTCCAGGGCTGAAATCCTTCAAGCTACAACAACGATTGCGCGCGATGTCGCATCAGGAAAACTCTCGGCAGACGCGATCACCGATGAAATATTCGCCGGATATCTATTCACAAGCGGGCTTGGCGAATGGCAGGATCCCGACTTGCTGATCCGCACCAGCGGGGAAATCCGTCTGAGCAACTTTTTGCTGTGGCAGGCGGCGTATAGTGAAATGTACTTCACGGAAGAATTTTGGCCTGATTTTTCAACAGCCAGCTTGCGGGCTGCGTTAGCAGAATATCAGCATCGCAACCGCCGCTTCGGCGGCATATAGGGAGGATACCATGAAGGAAAGAGTAATCACAGGCTTAGTGGCTGCTGCCGTTTTTATCCCATTCTTATGGATTGGGGGACTGCCGCTGCAACTGCTCATGACAGCAATCGGCTTGATTGCAGTACAAGAATTATTGAAGATGAAAAAGTTGACCATCTTCAGTGTGGAGGGTATCATCACCGCTTTGGCGACCGTATTATTGATGTTGCCGGAATCCTACCTGCACTTCATCCCTGATGGCATCGATGCGATGCTTTTGATTTATTTGGAGGCGTTGATACTGTTCGTGTTTACAGTGTTCTCGCGGAATGATTTTACTTTCGACGATGCAGCTGCATCTGTGCTGACTTCCCTTTATGTCGGGAGAGGGTTTTATTATTTCATGCAGACGAGGGAAATCGGTTTTTGGATGGTGCTCTTAGTGCTGTTCATCATCTGGGGAACGGATATCGGAGCTTACATGATCGGAAGAAAAATCGGCAAGAACAAATTGGCCCCGGCAATCAGCCCCAACAAGACAATCGAAGGATCCGTCGGTGGATCGATCGCTGCTGTGCTAATCGCCATCGTGTTTTTCCATTACTACAATCCGCTAGGTTTATCGATGGGCCTCCAGATTATGCTGGCAGCCTTGCTTTCGGTCTGCGGTCAGATGGGTGATTTGGTTGAATCGGCATTCAAGCGCTATTTTGGCGTCAAGGATGCCGGCAAGATATTGCCCGGACATGGCGGTATGCTCGATCGTTTCGACAGCACGCTTTTTGTGATGCCAGTGTTCCATATTTTTCTGCATTTCATATTTTAAGAGCGGGAATGCAAGGTACAGAAAGGGAGGGATTAAATGTTTCAGACAATCATAACATTCATTATTGTGTTCAGCATATTAGTGATCATCCATGAATTCGGCCATTTCTATTTTGCGAAAAAAGCGGGCATCTTGGTTCGTGAGTTCGCAATCGGCATGGGACCCAAAATCTTCTCTCATCGCAAAAACGGAACGACCTATACGATCCGGATGTTGCCTATCGGTGGTTACGTGCGGATGGCCGGCATCGGGGACGAAGATACTGAGTTGAAACCCGGGATGCCGCTAAACATCACCCTTGACGAGGCAGAACAGGTCACTCAAATAGATTTAAGCAATAAACAGCACCTGCATGCTGTTCCGATAGAATTACTGGAAGCTGACCTGGAACAGGGGCTCTTTATAAAAGGAGTCATTCCGGGAAGTTCGGCACCCGTTACCTACGAAGTCAAACGCGATGCGACAATCATCGAAGCGGACGGTACGGAGCTACAGATCGCTCCCATCGATGTGCAATACCAATCGGCTCCATTGCTGAAACGGATGATGACGAACTTTGCTGGCCCGATGAATAATTTCATTTTGGGGATTGCGATGTTCATCACGATTGCATTCGTGCAAGGCGGCGTTACGGTCAACGATAACCGGCTGGGGGAAATCCAACCGGGCAGTCCGGCGGAGACGGCCGGGTTACGTGAAGATGATGAAATCCTGGCTGTGAATGGCGAAGAAATCGCTGAATGGACGGAACTGGTTGCCTCCATCCAAGCCAATCCGGGCAACGAAATCACACTCTCTGTCGTGACTGACGGCCAGGAAGCGCGTGCTGTACTTGTCACGCCTGACACGAAAACCGATGAACAAGGCAATGAGTATGGCTTGATCGGTGTCGCTCCCCCGATGGATCGCACCGTGATGGCCAAAATCAGTTACGGTTTCGAGGAATTCTGGTTGATAGCCACTTCCATTTTTGGATTGGTCTTCTCCATGTTCAGGACCGGCTTCCAAGCCGATTCATTCGGCGGGCCTGTCGCCATCTATGCGGCGACCGAACAAGTCGTTGATTATGGCTTTCTGAGCGTACTCAGTTTCTTGGCCTACTTGAGCATCAACCTTGGCGTCGTGAATCTGTTGCCGATACCGGCATTGGATGGCGGGAAATTGCTGCTGAACGTAGTCGAGGGGGTCAGAGGCAAGCCTTTGGACCCGGAGAAGGAAGGCATCATCACAGCTGTCGGAATGGGGCTGCTGCTCCTGCTGATGGTCATCGTCACTTGGAACGATATCCAAAGATTTTTCTTTGGCCAATGATAGGAAGAAAATAGGAAGATTCAAAGAAAGGAAAGTTCATTCTTTGGATCTTTTTGTTTGTTAGTTGAGAAGGAGAGATCAAATGGCATTATCGAAACATGAATTGTTCCAGCAGATGCTGGAACAGATAAATCTGCATCACCAGCCGGAGTACCTGCCGTATTTTGAAAACGGGGAAATCGAACAGGTCATCGTACATAAAAAATCAAAATTATGGTCATTCCAGTTCGTTTTCGACAACGTCCTGCCTTTCGAAGTATTCACCGCTTTGATGAACCATATGAAAATAAAATTCCAATCCATCGCCACGATCGATTTTCAGATCAAAACGAGGCAACCGATTCTGACGAACGAGAGCATCCTGGATTATTGGGAAACAGTCGTCCAGCGCAGCAACATATCATCCCCGCTGGTTCAGAGCCTGTTTGCTAAACACACACCCGTGGTCTTGAACAACAAAGTCGTCATCAATGTTGAAAACGAGATCACCAAAAATCATTTGGCGGATAACTACCTGTCCGTGATCCAACAGAATTATCTGGTCTTGGGGTTCCCGAGTTTCCAGATCACAATCGAAGTGGACGAGGCAGCATCCGAAGCCAGAATGGCGCAATATCTGGCCAGGAAACAAGAGCAGGATGAAATGTTGGTCAAGCAAGCAGAGGAAGCCATCAAACAAAACCAGCAGGACCGACAGCGCAGTGACGGCTCGCAATCGAAAAGCGGCAACAACGGCCCCTTGCTGATCGGCAGACAGATTTCCGGCAAGGAAGAAATCAAGCAGATGGCTTCGATCACCGAAGAAGAGCGTTCCGTAGTCATCGAAGGCTATATTTTCGACAGCGAAATCCGCGAACTTCGCTCCGGCCGGAAACTGCTCGTGTTCAAAATGACGGACTACACTTCCTCGTTTTCGGTGAAGCTATTCTCGTCGAACGAAACGGATGAACAGAACTTCGAACTGGTCAAAAAAGGCATCTGGGTGCGCGTGCGCGGGAGTGTCCAAGAAGACACGTTCATGCGTGATCTAGTGGTGAATGCCAGGGATGTGAATGAGGTGGCTCATGCGGAACGGAAAGACCGTGCGCCCGAAGACGAAAAAAGAGTGGAATTGCATCTGCACTCAAATATGAGCCAGATGGATGCCACCAACGGCATCGGCGATTTTGTCAAACAAGCTGCGAAATGGGGACACAAAGCCATCGCTCTGACTGACCATGCAGCTGCGCAAGGCTATCCCGATGCCCATGCAGCCGGAAAAGCGAATAACGTGAAAATATTGTACGGAATTGAAGCGTACGTCGTCGATGACGGCGTTCCGATCGCCTATAACCCGGTCCATGAGGATCTCAGCGAAGCGACCTATGTCGTATTCGACGTGGAAACGACGGGCTTGTCGGCAGTGTACGATACAATCATCGAACTGGCTGCCGTAAAAATGTACAAAGGGAATGTCATCGAGACATTCGAAGAATTCATCAATCCGGGTCATCCATTATCGCAGACGACCATCCAATTGACCGGCATAACCGATGACATGGTGCGCGACTCCAAACCGGAAAAAACGGTGCTCGAGGAATTCGCCGCATTCGCTGAGGGGACCATTCTCGTAGCCCACAACGCCAGTTTTGACATGGGCTTCCTGAACAACAGCTATGAACGCTACGCCATGCCAGAAGCGCCACAGCCTGTGATCGACACCTTGGAGATGTCCCGTTTCTTGCATCCCCAATTGAAATCCCATCGCTTGAATACGTTGGCGAAACGCTATGGTGTCGGCTTGGAACAGCATCACCGTGCGGTTTACGATTCCGAAACAACCGGTGCGCTCTGCTGGATATTCCTGAAGGAAGCCCGTGAGGATCACAACATCCTATTCCATGATGAACTCAACAAATACATAGGCGGCGGCGATTCATACAAACGGGCACGGCCTTTCCATGCAACGATCTTGGCAAAAAATCAAGACGGGCTGAAGGACCTGTTCAAAATCATCTCTGCTTCGAACATCGATTATTACTACCGGACACCGCGCCTTCCGCGCAGCGTCCTGCAAGCGGCCCGGGAAAACTTATTGATCGGTTCTGCCTGCAGCGAAGGCGAGATATTTGAGGCGATGATGCAAAAAGGGGCGGAGGCAGCGAAAGCGAAAGCCAAGTTCTATGATTACATCGAAGTCATGCCGAAAGAGGTATATGCGCCGCTCATCACGAAAGAACTGGTGAAGAACGAAAGCGATCTGGAAGAGATCATCACCCAGATTGTTGCCATCGGGGATGAACTGGGCAAGACGGTCGTCGCAACCGGGAATGTCCATTACCTGAACAAGGAGGACGCCATCTACCGGGAAATATTGATCGGTTCTTTGAAGGTGAACCAAGGCAAGGTCCTGCATATGCCGGAAGCCCATTTCCGGACGACAGACGAGATGCTGGACTGCTTCTCCTTCCTCGGCAAAGAAAAAGCCAAGGAAATCGTCGTCTACAATTCCCAGAAAATTGCCGACAGCATTGGCGAAATCGTTCCGATCAAGGATCAGTTGTACACGCCGAACATGGAAGGGGCGAACGAGGAGGTCACGCGACTTTCCTATGATGAAGCAAAGCGCCTCTATGGCGAAGAACTCCCTGAACTGGTCGAAAAAAGGTTGGAGAAAGAGCTCAACTCGATCATCGGCAACGGCTTCTCGGTCATCTATCTGATTTCCCAAAAACTGGTGCTGAAGAGCAACCAGGACGGTTATCTGGTTGGGTCCCGGGGCTCGGTCGGTTCAAGTTTCGTGGCAACGATGACCGGTATCACGGAAGTCAACCCTTTGCCGCCGCATTACCGCTGTCCGGAATGCAAATATTCCTATTTCTACGAAGACGGCTCGATCGGTTCCGGATACGATCTGGAGAAAAAGGATTGTCCGAAATGCGGAACGGACATGGACCGCGATGGGCACGACATCCCTTTCGAAACTTTCCTTGGTTTCTACGGAGACAAAGTACCCGATATCGACTTGAACTTCTCGGGGGAATATCAAGCGCATGCGCATGCCTACACGAAAGAACTCTTTGGCGAGGAATATGTGTACCGGGCCGGAACGATCGGGACGGTTGCGGACAAGACAGCCTATGGATATGTGAAAGCCTATGAGCGGGATCACAACTTCAGATTCTCCTCGGCTGAGATCGACAGGTTGGCAAAAGGCTGCACCGGCGTTAAACGGACGACCGGACAGCATCCCGGCGGCATCATCGTTATTCCGGACTATATGGATGTCTATGATTTCACACCGATCCAGTTCCCGGCCGATGCGCAGGATTCTGAGTGGAAAACGACCCACTTCGATTTCCACTCCATCCATGATAACGTGCTGAAATTGGACATACTTGGACACGATGATCCGACCGTCATCCGGATGCTGCAGGATCTGTCCGGCATCGACCCGCAGACGATCCCGCCCAATGATCCGGATGTCATGAAGATTTTTGGCGGTACGGATGTATTGGGCGTCAGCCCTGACCAGATATTCAGTAAAACCGGAACACTCGGAATACCCGAATTCGGGACGCGCTTTGTCCGGGGGATGCTGGAGCAGACGAGCCCGAACACCTTTGCGGAACTGCTGCAGATTTCCGGCCTTTCCCATGGTACGGACGTCTATCTGGGCAATGCCGAAACGCTTATCCGCGAGAACAATATCCCGTTGGCGGACGTTATCGGCTGTCGTGATGACATCATGGTATACCTGATCCATCACGGCATGGACGACGGTCTTGCCTTCAAGATCATGGAGAGTGTCCGGAAAGGGAAAGGGATCCCTGATGATTGGCAGGCGGAGATGCGCGCGAAGGAAATACCTGAATGGTATATCCAATCGTGCCTGAAGATCAAATACATGTTCCCGAAAGCCCATGCTGCGGCTTACGTATTGATGGCTTTGCGTGTTGCTTATTTCAAAGTGCACCAGCCGATCCGTTACTACTGTGCCTTCTTCTCCGTGCGGGCGCAGGATTTCGATTTGGTCGCGATGACCCAAGGGAAAGAAATGATCAAGACGCGCATGAAAGAAATCATGGATAAGGGTTTGGAAGCCTCGGTCAAGGAAAAAAGCTTGCTGACCGTACTGGAATTGGCGAACGAGATGGTGGAGCGCGGCTTCACCTTTAAGATGGTCGATCTTGACAAATCGCACGCCAACAATTTCGTGATCGAGGGGGATACGCTGATTGCGCCATTCCGGGCCATCCCGGGATTGGGCGGCAACGTGGCGAACCAGATCGTTCAAGCGCGGGAAACCCAACCGTTCCTGTCCAAAGAGGATTTGGCGACGAGAGGGAAGGTTTCGAAGACGATCATCGATTACATGAATGAAAACGGAGTGTTGAAAAACTTACCCGACGAAAATCAACTTTCTTTATTTGATTTTTAGGGGAAGGCTATTCCAAAGCCTTTAGATTGGTAAGTCCTTGCATTTACTGACACAATGGTGTATGATTATAAAAGAATAAGTCGTCGGATGGAGTGAGCGGAAACGCTCACTCTTTTTACGCAGTCAGCCAATGTAAGACAGTGGTGTAGGATTGATAAAGGAGGATTTCTGTGAGTCGTGTAGTAGATGAAGTTCGAGTAGTGGTTCAACCGATAGTTGATGAACAGAATTTGGAATTAGTGGATATGGAGTTTTTGAAGGAAGGGAAAAACTGGTTTCTCAGAATCTATATAGATAAACCAGGCGGCATCGATATTGAAGAGTGCGCATTGATCAGCGAAAAAGTCAGTGAAGCATTGGATGCCATTGACCCGGATCCGATTCCGCAAGCGTACTTCCTGGAGGTGTCTTCACCAGGCGCAGAGCGTCCATTAAAGACTGAAGCAGATATGCAGAATGCCATCGGTAAATACGTGCATCTGTCCTTCTATCAGGCGATCGATGGAGAGAAATTCTACGAAGGAACGTTGAAGGAAGTAAACGATGAATCCGTCGTATTGACGATCAGAATCAAAACCAGAACAAAAGATATCGAAATCGAAAGAAAACAGATCGCAAACGCAAGATTGGCTATCCAATTTTAATCATTTTTTGAGATAGGAGTGAACGAGTAATATGAGCAAAGAAATGTTAAGTGCTCTTGAAGTGTTGGAAAAAGACAAAGGTATTTCAAAAGAGATTGTCATCAGTGCGTTGGAAGCTGCGCTTGTGTCTGCATACAAACGCAATTACGGACAGGCCCAAAACGTTGAAGTTGAATTCGATACGAAAAAAGGGGATATCCATGTCTACGCTGTTAAAGAAGTAGTAGATATGGTGTTCGATTCGACTTTGGAAGTAAGTCTGGAGGATGCTTTGCAGATTAACAAGGCATACGAGTTAGGTGATAAGATCCGTTTTGAGGTCACTCCGAAAGATTTTGGACGGATTGCCGCTCAGACAGCCAAACAGGTCATCATGCAACGTATCCGCGAAGCGGAACGCAGCATCGTCTACAATCAATTCATCGCCTATGAGAATGACATTTTGACAGGTGTTGTCGAAAGAATGGACAGCCGTTACATTTATGTGAGCCTTGGGAAAATTGAGGCAGTGTTGTCCAAGCAGGAACAGATTCCGAATGAAACATTCCAGCCGCACGATCGCATCAAAGTGTACGTCACGAAAGTCGAAAACACTTCAAAAGGGCCGCAAGTTTTTGTAAGCCGCAGTCACCCCGACTTGCTGAAGCGCTTGTTTGAACAAGAAGTTCCTGAAATCTTCGATGGCGTAGTCGAAATCGTTTCGATCGCCCGTGAAGCAGGGGACCGTTCAAAAGTAGCCGTGCGCTCCCGCGATAAGAACGTCGATCCTGTCGGAACCTGCGTAGGACCGAGAGGCCAGCGTGTCCAAGCGATCGTCAATGAATTGCGCGGAGAAAACATGGATATCGTTGAATGGAATGAAGATCCGTCGATCTATACCGGAAACGCATTGAATCCGGCACAAGTCGTGAAGGTGGATTTCCATCAAGCGGACGGCAGCTGCACAGTCATCGTTCCGGATTACCAACTGTCATTGGCGATCGGTAAAAAAGGTCAAAATGCCCGCTTGGCGGCCAAATTGACAGGCTATAAAATCGATATCAAGTCCGAAACGGAGTATAATAAGTTATTGATGGAATCTGGTGCTCAAAAAGTTGCATCTGATGAAGAAGATGCTGATACGCTTCATTCTTTCGCTGGCTTGGATAAAATTTTTACGGCTGAGGAAGTCGCTGATGATATCGTAGTTCCAACGGAAGACACGGATTACACGGAAGAATACGAAAACGATGAAAAAATCCTTGATCCTGAAGATGTAGAGCAACTGATTTCGGAAGTCGAGACAGATCCGGAAGAAAGCTATGATGAATTAGCAAAGGACTTTCAAGACTAATCAGTGAGGTGAAAGTTTATGAAGACAAGAAAAATTCCGATGCGGAAATGTGTCGTCTCAAATGAGATGAAACCAAAAAAAGAATTAGTCCGCATCGTAAAAAATCAAGCAGGTGAAATTGCCATTGACCCTACCGGCCGCATGAATGGCCGTGGAGCCTATGTCTCTCTGGAACCTGCATTGGTGCAGAAGGCCTGGAAACAGCACATTTTGGACAAACACCTTGAGACCGCCATCAGTGATGCGTTCTACCAGGAGTTATACGATTATGTCGAACACCAAAAAGCAAGGAGCTTATTATGACACCTGAAGACAAGATGTTAAATTTGCTGGGCTTGGCATTGCGCGCCGGCAAATTGATCACAGGTGAAGAAATGACCGTCAAGTCCATCCAAAAAAATGAAGCAGTCTTCGTACTTTGTGCGACGGACTGCAGCGCTAACACCAAAGAAAAATTAGAAAACAAATGCCGCTATTATGAAGTCCCGTTCCTGGTGCATTTCACTTCGGAACAAATCAGTCAAGCAATAGGCAAGTCCCGTTCCATTTGCGCTTTGACCGATAGAGGATTCGCCAAAAGTTTCATGCGGCTGAAAGGAACAAAGTAATGAGATAAGGGAAGGTGATGACATGGAAAAAAAACGTGTCTACGAGTATGCAAAAGAACACAAGGTATCAAGCAAAACGGTGTTGGATAAAGCAAAACAATTGGGGATCGATTATCATAGCCATATGTCAACCATGGAAGACGGAGACATCAAAAAGTTGAACCAATCCATCTCTTCCGCTGCTGGAAATCAGGTTGCCAAGCCAAGTGCACCGCAATCCAATGCGACACAGAAGAAGCAACCAGCAGACAACAAAAAGACGCCTGCAACCGGAACACATAAAACTAATGATAAGAGTGAACTGAGGAAAAACACAGACATGAAAAATAAACCATCGAATCCTTCTTCGAATCAAAAAAACGGTTCCGAAAATAAAGGACAAGCAAGAACTACTGCAGACAAAAATGCAAAACGGCCGGCGCAAGCCACAAGCCAATCTGGACAAAACCGTCCAAATACTAAAATGAATCGAGTTGACTCTGTTTCGCCAAACAAATCAAATGACAAACCAGTGCAGAAAACTGCAAACACTACTACCAATACGCCAGCCAAACCAAACCGTCCTTCTTACGGTCAAAGTTCAGGTGGACCGCGCAGTCAAGGGAGAGGCAACAATCCCTACAACAAAAACAAACGCTCGAAATTCAAAAAAGGCACAACCAAGCAAGGACCGGCAGTGCCTCCACGCAAATTCCGCGAGTTACCGGAAACATTCGTCTATACAGACGGTATGACGGTAATGGAAGTTGCCAAAAAGCTGCACCGTGAACCAGCCGAAATCATCAAAAAGTTATTCCTGATGGGCATCATGGTCACACAAAACCAGGCATTAGGCAAGGACGCCTTGGAGTTGTTGGCTGCCGATTATGGCATCGAAGCCGAAGAAAAAATTGTTCAGGATATTTCCGATCTGAACAGCTATTTCGAGATGGAAGAAAATCCGGATGAATTGGTTTCAAGACCACCCGTTGTCACAATCATGGGGCACGTCGATCATGGTAAAACGACACTTTTGGATTCTCTGCGCAACACGAACGTGATCCAAACCGAAGCAGGCGGAATCACGCAGCATATCGGCGCTTATCAGGTCAAAATCGACGGTAAACCGATCACGTTCCTTGATACACCAGGACATGCTGCCTTCACGACGATGCGTGCCCGCGGAGCGGATGTCACAGATATCACAATCATCGTTGTCGCAGCTGACGACGGTGTGATGCCACAAACAATTGAAGCCATCAACCATGCGAAAGCGGCTGATGTTCCTATCATTGTTGCCGTTAATAAAATCGACAAACCGACAGCGAATCCGGATCGCGTTATGCAGGAACTGTCCGATCAAGGTTTGGTTCCTGAAGCTTGGGGCGGAGACACGATTTTCGTCAACATCTCGGCTAAGTTCGGACAAGGGATCGATGAATTGCTGGAAATGATCCTATTGGTTGCTGAAGTACAGGAATTGAAAGCTAATCCGAATCGTTTAGCGATCGGTTCCGTCATCGAAGCCCGTTTGGACAAATCCAAAGGCCCGATCGCTACCGTCTTGGTGCAGTCCGGTACTTTGAAAATCGGCGATCCGATCGTAGTCGGAAATACGCATGGTCGTGTCCGCGTAATGACCAACGATCAAGGCAGACGCGTAAAAACGGCTGGACCTGCAATGCCTGTCGAAATCACAGGTTTGAATGCAGCACCGCAAGCCGGTGACCACTTTGTTGTCTTTGAAGATGAGAAGACAGCTCGTCAAGCCGGTGAAGAACGCGCGAAACGTGCCCTAATGGAACAACGTTCAACGCAGAACCGCGTGACCTTGGACAACCTGTTCTCCAGCTTGAAAGACGGAGAGCTGAAGGAAGTCAATGTCATCATCAAAGCTGACGTACAGGGTTCAGTTGAAGCCTTGGCAGCAAGCTTGCAAAAAATTGAGGTCGAAGGTGTCCGTGTCAAAATCGTTCACTCGGCAGCAGGTGCAATCAACGAAAGTGACGTTACCTTGGCTGCAGCCAGCAACGCAATCATGATCGGTTTTAACGTTCGCCCGACGCCTCAAGCGAAGATCCAAGCAGAGAGCGAAAATGTGGATATCCGTCTGCACCGCATCATCTACAACGCCATCGATGAAATCGAAACAGCGATGAAAGGGATGCTGGATCCTGAATTCGAGGAGCAAGTAACCGGCCAAGCGCTTATCCGTGAGACCTATAAAGTTTCTAAAGTCGGCACAATCGGCGGCGCGTTCGTAACCGATGGCTACATCGGAAGAAACAGCAGCATCCGTATCATCCGTGACAACATCGTCATTTTTGACGGCAAACTTGCCAGCTTGAAGCGATTCAAGGATGATGCCAAAGAAGTTAAAAAAGGCTTCGAATGTGGCGTTATGATCGAAGATTACAACGATATCCGCATCGATGACGTCATCGAAGCGTACCATATGGTTGAAATCAAGAAATAAAGCGCCACAGCAATCGACTTATTGAGAGGTGAACCGAAATGGCTAATTTCAGAGCCGGAAGAATAAGACAAGAAATACAGCGCGAAGTGAATGATATCCTGGCTAAGCGTGTAAAAGATCCGCGTGTTGCGAATGTAAACATCACTGATGTGGAAATCACCGGAGACTTGCAGCAAGCAACCATCTATTACAGCACTTTGTCGGAACTTGCCAGCGATCGCGAAAAAACGCAACAAGGTTTGGATAAGGCGACTGGCCTTATCCGCAAGGAACTTGGAACGCGTCTGACCCTCTACAAGACACCGGAATTGATCTTTAAACGAGATGAATCAGTGGCTTACGGGAGCAAGATCGATGAATTGATCCGCAAAATGCACGAGGACGAAAAAAAATAGATTCAACATCTGTACCTAAACAGGCAGCCGCAATGATCGCTTGGATCATTGTGGCTGCCTGTTTGCTTTGTGATTATAGAAATAGCACAAATTCCCACGTAAAACTGCCCGGAGTCCATTCCTTGCAAACGGATTGACTCAGAGTGTACGATCAAGTGATTATCGTTTAGGGATTGATTTTAGCGCTGTGAGCATTGGAGCCTATTCGGTTGATTGCATTTCCATCTGATCGGGCGCCATGGATTCGATGTAAACGGCTTGTTTGCCCATCTGTTCCCATGCAAGAATAAAGTTGTGCCGATCGACTTTTTGGTCCTTTTGGCCGTATGGATTGTTGATATAAAGGCTATCGGTGTCATATCCGACGACCGCAACGCTGTGCATGATGTAGCTGATGGTGACCGGACCTGTCGGCGTTTGCCACACTTCCAATTCATCATCAGACAGGAAGGTGGTCGTAGTGACGACCCAAACGGGATTGCCTCGGTCCAAGGCAGCGATGACAAAATCAAAATCCTGTCCGCTTATATCCTTTATGCGAGCGGTCGGGATGTAGTCGGATGCCAATGCCGCGATGGGGCCATGGTAGACGCAAAATCCGTAATCCGATCCGGTCACATCGCCGACAAACCCCTCATTCGGGTTGCCGTGCAGTCCGTCTTCATAGTAGATGGGCACGACTGGAAGCTTGTCAGCGAGCTCATTTTTGGTAACTGTTATCCCATTGTATTGCAGGATCATGGCAAGCGAGGTGACTTCGCAACCGAGCAGCAGGGCCGGCGGATCCAGCTGATTCAGGAGCGGCACATCCAACTGCACAGCTACGATAGGTTCGGACTGTAAAATCAAGCCGGATTCTGCCGTAGTTTGATTGGTTTCATCAGGAGCCCTACGAATGAGACTTAGTGGTATCAGACTGAGAAAAATGCCAGAAAACAACAAAATGTGGTTGAGCCTGCCCTTTTTCATTTTGATTCTCCTTATTCGGCATGCCTGGCTGCGCTGATTCAAGGTACTTTACGCTTACATTTTAGCATATCCAGCAATCCAGGACGATTGAAATGTCCTGATGCAAAATGTGCCGGCAAAGGTATATAAAAGAAAGACGATTCGGTTGTAAAAAAAAGATTGACCTACCATGATATCTTTGGACATAATGTAAAGTAGATTAACTGGACAGCACTAAAGCTGCTGATGGAGGATATTATGATTTGGAGTAAAATGAAGCCGCAGTTGGAGAACTTCCTCGCGCCTGCGTTGGTGGGCAGAGTGGAGTACCTATCCACCAGCTACCGCTATTCACCCGATAAAAATGGCCAGTGCCGCATAGCCGTAGACAATAAAAAAATCTTCAACATGAAGGACGGAACGACAGGAATAAAGTGGTACCTGTCGGAACAGGAGATCAAGAATGATTCCGCAGTCATGATTCCGCTCAGCGAAGCCGAAATTGAGCAAATCAGGGAAGAAACCGGCGGAAAAGTGCCGGAAGAACGGTTGGCAGTAATCGCGAGCGACCGCAAACTGCTGGCCTATGCGAAGGGAACGATGGCCGCCCAAGTGGCCTTAAGCAAATCCGATTTCAACAGAACCGCCGATGTATTTTTGAGCCAACCCATCGAAGACAGTCTCGCGAGCAGGGACATTTTGTTGAATTGCTTGGCCTTGTTGGATAGGCGAGTCGGCAAGAAGCGGATCATGGACATGGAACAATCAGTGAAAATGAAGCATCCGATCGTGCAATATTTCTATGCATTGAGGCGTGGCGCTAAGTAAGAGTTTCTTGAGACTGCGGTTTCCAGGACCGCCATCGGGGAAACCGGCTTCCAGATGCAAAAAAGGAACCGCTCAGGTGATTAGGCCTGAGCGGTTCCTTTTTTGCGTTGTAAAGTATAATCTAAAGATTGTCTTCAAGGAATAATTGTGTCCGCTTCTTCTCGAATCTTTGGTAGATGCTGCTGCCCAGCAATCCGAACAGAATCGGTCCAACGATCAGCAACAAAGCTTGGACATATTCACCGGTGTGGAACGGCTGGTAGACCTGGAAGGTGATGGCGATCAAGGTAGCCGTGCAGACGCTCAGCGAGCAAAGGTAACCTTGCCAGTGCGAAGCAATCAGTGAGTGCTTCAGCAGCCCAGGGTTCTTGATGCGATAGAACGGATAACTTGCGGCTACGACGAAATACGGAATGGCACGGGCTACATTCGTCATATAGGTCAGTTGGTTGAATAATGCACCTAAAATGGTACTATTTAAAGATAAGCCTATGATGCACACAGAAACAACTGAAGCCTGGATCCAAAGTGCCGTTTGTGGCATTTGTTTGTGGTTGATTTTTGTCAGGAATTGCGGCCAAATTTCTTTTGGAGTGCCCTGAATCAAACTTTTTAATGGTGTATAGGTGATGGACGACAGCAACCCGATATAGGCTACAAACAAGGTGAAGGCAGTATAGCGTATGAACGCTTGATATAGGAATGCCTGAGCGGATGCCGACAGACCGAAGGAAATGCTGATGTTGTTGGCAAGACTGCCCATCAAACCGTACATCAAATTTCCGAGATGGAACTGATCCGTTTCCCGCAATACATTCAGGTTATTCGCACCGCTCCATAGCATGATGCCGCCGAAATAAAGGACGACGATGACCACAGCGCTGATGATCAATGCTTTCGGAAATTTCTTTCTTTGTTGGCCGGATTTGTCTACAAGGCTGGCGATCGTGTCCAATCCGCCGAATGCGGTGATGGCGAAAATAAAGAAGGGCAGCTGCGAAAGGAATGAATCACTGGTCCCTTTGAAGAAACTCGGGGCGGCCAGGCTCTGCTGCATATTTTGAGCGATGAGTTGCGGATTGTTCACCATCAGCAACAGATTACCGACTCCGGAAATGAGCAGCAGGCCGACCATTGCATAGCTGCTCGTCTTCAAAAATGAAAAGACGGCCTGGTGCCCACGGTTGATCACCCAAGTCATGCAAAATACAGCCACAAGTGAGAGAACCATAATCCAGTAGGTCGTGTCGATGCCGAACCATTGCTCAGCGGAAGTCAAGTCCTGTCCGAAAAGCATGATGGTGAAAGGAATCAACAATTTCATGAAGAGGCTGATGATCCACGTGAAGTAGCTGCAGTACCACAGGAAGGCGGTAATGAAAGCGATACGCGGTGAGAAAGCATCCTTCAGCCAATCATAGATGCCCCCAGTGCGATTCGAATAGCTGCGCGTATATTCTGATACAATAAGGGCATAGGGGATAAAATAAAAAAACGCGCTGATCAAAAACCAAGGGAATGATTTCAGACCCATCATGAAAAAAGAGGACGACATACTTGAAAAAGAGTATACGGTCATGACGATGATCAGAACCAGATTGAAAAATGATAGACTTTTGATTTGTTTCATATTAAACTCCTTAATAAATAATTTGCTTCCAACATTTGGTATCATCATAGTAACTTTTTGGATAAAGGGCAACAGAAACAAAGGTATTTTGAAAAATATAGGGAATTGGAGTAGTGAACAATGTCACAAATAGATGTGTGGTTGCAAAAGAAAAAAAAGGAATGGCAGGCGGATTTTTTAGGCTTGGCTCAGGATGTTGCCCCGCCCTGCCAACAAACCGAACTGCGTTGGAGGCATGTAGCCGGAAATACAAGCGATCACTACAAAACGATCCGCCTACGGATCGGTAAAGGCATCGCCGGCGAAGTTTGGCGCACCGGCCGGGAACAACGCGCCGCTGAAATTCAATCAGACAGCCAGAATCTTTTGAAGTATCCAATCGCAAGGCTTGAAAAGCTTGATACGACAATCGGCATTCCGATAATGAAGAACGGCATCATTCAAGCGGTTTTGTTGCTGGGATACCGCCATCCGATCGATTCCGATTTAGCCGATATGACTGCTGTCTATGCAGCTTTGCCGGGCTTGGCGGCCCTATTGGAAGAGGAGGGGCACAAAGATGAATGATCCAACTGACCGCATTTCCAAAACTTTGCCCCAACCGACTTGGCTCATGGATGCCGACTATACAATAATCGACAGGAATGCACAGGCAGAAAAGTTCGAGAAGGATTATCTCATTTCAATGGAATATGCCGTAGAGGTCGCCAAGGGCACTTGCTGCGCTTTCCAAACGGATAAAAGAGCCTGCAAGAATTGTCCGCTCGAGAACAAATGGGCGGCTTCCGACGGGTTCCCGATCACTTTTATGGGCCGGGATGGGGTATCTTATGAATTTTTCGGAAAACTCCTGAAAAGGGAAAAAAACTGGATGCTGGAGATCCGCTATATCGATAAGCCCTTTGAATCCGAGGGAAAAAGCATGCTGACCTACTTGAACGAAGCGCGCGAGAGTGAGCAGAAAAGAATTGCGCGGGAACTACATGACGGGATCGCGCAGAGCATCTACAGCTTGATGCTGGAAACAAGAGGGCTGAAGTGGACGCCGGTTGAAGACCATCAGCAGAAACTTCAGGCGATCGATCGGCATTTTGCGGACGTCCTTTTGGAAATCAAGAGTTTGGCTACCGAACTGCGGCCGAGCATTTTGGATGATGTCGGGCTTATCCCGGCGATAAATCAGTTTGTCGAACAGACAATGCAAATGACAGGATTCATCATCAATGTTATCGTTGAGGGGAATCGGCGTGATCTAAACAGTCGAGGGAATGTCGTCATCTACCGCAGCATCCAGGAGGCAATCTCGAATGCTTTGAAATATTCCGGAGAGAATGAAGCGTCCATCGCCCTTGATTTTGGGCAAAAGGAACTGCGGGTCACGATTGCGGATGAAGGGAAAGGGTTCATCTACGATCCTTATCATCTGGGGTTCGGACTGCTGAACTTGCGGGAACGCGCCCATTCTGTAGGCGGGACAATGGAAGTCGAAACAGGTATAGGAAAAGGGACACGCATCACTATGATCGTACCTTACAAGGAGGGGATGTCATGAAAATCATAATAGCAGACGACCATGCACTGGTGCGCAACGCGCTGACCTTCATGTTGAATGCGCAACCGGACATGGAGGTCGTCGGAGATGCCGCTGACGGCAACGAAGTTTTCATGAAGCTGGAAAATACGCAGGCGGATCTTGTTTTGATGGACATCAGTATGCCTCCGGGGGAAAACGGTTTGCATACGACGCGGCGGATCAAAGAAACGCATCCTGAGATCAAAGTGATTGTCTTGACGATGCATGATGAGGAAAGCTATGTGAGGGAAGCGTTGAATGCGGGAGCCGATGGTTTCATCCTCAAAAGCACAACCGACGACATCTTGCTGGAGGGCATCCGGCAAGTCTACGCCAATCAGCGCTACTACAGCGGCTATACAAATGACAGCCTGGATGAGATGGATACTTTTGAGGGCGACGGCCTCTACGCCAGTCTTTCGAAACGGGAAAAAGAGGTGCTGCCGCTCGTCGCTTTGGGCTACAACAACAGGGACATTGCCGAAAAACTGTTCATTTCCGTCAAAACGGTAGAAGTGCATAAAGCAAATATCAGAAAAAAACTGAAGGTCGACAGTTATGCGGATCTCTTGCGCTACAGCGTGAAAAATCATTTGGTCGATTTCTAGGAGGGATAGGATGAAAAGCGGAATCATGTACGTACTGCATGGCAGAAAAACCAGCATCCCGCAACAACTTTTGAATATCGTCAAAGATTTCACCGATACATTGGACCTGCCGCAAGCAATCGGGATGCTGGAAGGGCAACAGCAGACATTGGAAGACGCAGTCAAGTTGCTTGAGGAACAGGCAGTGGGAAAGATTATTGTCGTCCCGGTACTGCTTTTTCCGGCTACGCACGCAAGGGAAGATATCCCGCAGCGCATGAAAGCTTGTGCTGCAGTTCCGTTTGAAATCTGCGCTACACTCGGGACGACGCGCGCTGTTTACGGGTGGCTGAAAGGTCGATTGCAGGAAGTGGCCGAGAGCCATCCAACGTTGCCGGTCATGCTGGTTGCGCATGGCACTACCCATTATCCTGAGCCTGCCGAACAACTGGAAAGGATTGCCGCTGCCTTGAGATCAGATTTAGGCCGAGATGTCTTCGCCACGAATCATCTGGGGGAACCGCATTATCAAACAATATCCGGAGAACACCCCTACATCGTGCAACGGTTGTTTTTCACAGATGGGTATCTGGCCAAGAAAATAGGTGTCTGGTTCGAAAAAAAACGGCCCCAAGATGTGCTGCTGGAACAGTTGCTTGATGCAGAAGCCATCCATGCTGCGCTTAAGGAACGATTGGAGGATGCCGGATGTATCCGATGATGGTCGACATCAGCAAACGCAAAGTAGTGGTGGTCGGAGGCGGCAAAATCGCTACGCGGAAACTACGAGAATTGATCCGTTGCGGGGCTCAGCCGACCGTCGTCGCGCCTGCCGTGAGTCAGGAAATCCAGGAATGGGCAGAAGGCGGCAAAGCATTACTGGTCAGGCGGATTTACCAATCCGGTGATCTTGATGATGCAACATTCGTCTTCATCTGCACAGATGATCCGGCTACAAACAAAGCCGCAAGGTCGGAGGTCGGACCCTATCAATTCATGAACGACACGACCGATTGCAGCAACAGCGACTTCATCAATCTTGCTACGCTGCGCCAGCAAGAATACCTGGTGGCTGTCTCCACTTACGGGAATGATCCGCGGAAAGCCAAACAGATACTTAATGAGATTGCCGAAAAAATAAATCCGACTCAAGCCTAGCGCTTGAGTTTTTTTGTTGCGGGAGAGTTGCGGAGCGGGGATGATCGGGGGAAATCAGGTGGTTCGATACCGTTACCTCCGGCGAGCTGCCCTTTGCCGGAGTACGGCACGTAATAACGCCGCTGCCTCCTGCGAAGGCCGCTTAATCGGAGCTGACACCATGAAAGCGGTCGCAACTCCGGCCGGATCGCCTTTGACCGGAGATAGTCAGCTCGGACCGGATACGCATTCTCTGTTGTGGACTCACCACGCGTTTTTGTCCAAAATATGGCAATCGATAAAACATAGGCGATTCCCTAATATTAAATGATTCACAAATCCTTTATTGTGAATTTTATAACAACGAATAGAAGAGGGTGCGCAAATGAGAGAACATTTGGTCTTGATCGGAAACGGTATGGCAGGGGTTCGTTTGGTTGAAGAAATTCTGGAAAGAGATCCTGAACGCTATGATATCACAATCATCGGGAAGGAATGCTACCCGAATTACAATCGTATCATGCTGTCCAATGTGCTGCAGAATAAAATGACGGTGGATGAAATCATCACCAATCCATATACATGGTACGAAGAGAACAATGTCACGCTGGTAAACGAAGATCCGGCTGTCGGAGTCGATACAGCGAACAAGTTGGTCACAAGCGAAAAAGGGATGAAGATCCCTTACGATAAATTGGTTATTGCAACAGGTTCCCATCCATTCATTTTACCGATACCCGGTTCGCAGAAAGACGGCGTAGTCGCTTTCCGCACCATCGATGATACGGCTGAAATGATGGAAGCTGCAGGCAAGCACAAGAAAGCTGTCGTCATCGGCGGCGGTCTGCTTGGGTTGGAAGCCGCGAAAGGGCTGCAGCTGCAGGGAATGGACGTCACCGTTGTCCATTTGGCCAAATGGTTGATGGAAACCCAACTGGATGAAAGAGCAGGCAAATTGTTGCAGGGGGATCTTGAGGCACAGGGGCTGAAATTCCTGCTGGAACACGCGACAACCGAAATATTGGGTGACGAGCGTGTCACCGGCCTGCGCTTCAAGGACGGCACTACGATCGATACGGATCTTGTCGTCATGTCGATCGGTATCCGACCAGCTGCCGAATTGGCGCGCGAAGCCGGGTTGGAAGTAAACCGCGGGATCGTCGTCAATGACTTCATGGAAACCAATCTGCCGGCGATCTATGCAATCGGTGAATGTGTCGAGCATGACGGAAAAACCTATGGCTTGGTTGCCCCGCTCTTTGAACAAGGAAAAGTCCTGGCCGACGTATTGACAGGCATCGAAGCTAAACCATACCAAGGATCCAAGACGTTCACTTCCTTGAAGGTTTCCGGATGCGATCTGTATTCAGCCGGGAACATCATGGACACTGAAGGGATGCAGAGCATCGAAGCTTTCGATGGTGTCAACAGGAACTACAAGAAAGTGTTCATCAAGGACAACCGAATCGAAGGGATCGTCCTCTACGGCGAAACAGCGGACGGCAACCGTTACTACAACATGATGAAAAAAGGCCAGGAAATCGCTGATCTGCAATCCATCGCGATCCTGCAGGCCGCCGGTGAAGAGGCAGGCAGCGACGATGTCGTTGCCTGGGATGATGATGAGACCGTCTGCGGCTGCAACGGCGTCACGAAAGGCGACATCATCAGGGGCATCCGTGACAAAGGCTTGACAAATGTAGCTGAAGTCGGAAAAGTCACCAAAGCCGGAACCAGTTGCGGAAAATGCAAGCCGCAAGTCCAGACTTTGTTGGAGCACGAACTGGGTGAGGGCGTCACTGCTGCAACAGGCATCTGTTCCTGCACGGATTTGAACAGGGACCAGGTCATGACTCAGATTTATGCGAAGCATCTGACGACCAGCTCGGATGTATTCAGGGAACTGCATTTTGCAAATCCTGAGGGCTGCGCGAAATGCAGACCAGCAGTCAATTTTTATTTGAACGTCGCCTTCCCGAACGAACACAAAGATGAGCGCCAATCACGCTATGTGAACGAGCGCATGCATGCCAATATCCAAAAGGACGGAACATTCTCGGTCATTCCGAGAATGAGGGGCGGCCAGACGAATCCGCAACAACTACTGCAGATAGCCAAAGTAGCCGAAAAGTACAACGTGCCTTTGGTGAAAGTCACCGGCAGCCAACGGATCGGCCTCTACGGCGTCAAGAAGCAGGATCTTCCGGCCATCTGGAAAGAGTTGGATATGGTCTCTGCGCAGGCTTACGCGAAGGCCTTCCGCTCGGTCAAAACCTGCGTCGGCAAAAACTTCTGCAGATTCGGGACACAGGATTCGATGGGGCTTGGCATCAAATTGGAAGAACGCTTTGAGTTCATCGATACGCCGCACAAATTCAAAGTCGGCGTATCGGCTTGTCCGCGCAGCTGCGTAGAATCCGGCGTGAAGGATTTCGGCATCATCTGTGTCGAGAACGGCTATCAGATTTATATCGGCGGCAATGGCGGGACTGAAGTCAAGGAAGCCTTGCTGCTTACGACCGTGGAAACGGAAGAAGAAGTTATCGAATATTGCGGCGCCTTGCTGCAGTACTATCGTGAAACCGGCATTTACGGCGAGAGAACCGCTCCATGGATGGAACGGTTAGGGTTTGAGGCCGTCAAGCACATACTGGGCGATGCCGCCAAGCGCGAGGCCTTGATCAAGGCTTTGGATGTGGCAACTGCAGTGAAACGGAAAGATCCATGGCACGAAGTCGTCGGCGATCGCGATATCCAGGAAAAAATGTATTCGATAGACAGAAGAGAACTTGTAACGGTGGGTGATTAAGATGACAGAAAAAATATTTTTGACCACAACAGAGGCTTTGCTTCCGCAGATAGGACGATCCGTATCGATCGGGAACAAAAAGATTGCCCTTTTCCAACTATCAGACGGCCGCATCACGGCCATCGAAGATTTTTGCCCATTGACTGGCGGACCTGTTCTGGAAGGGACCGTATCAGGCGATTACCTTTACGAACCGCTGCGGGATTATAAAATCTCCTTGCTTGACGGGCGCATCCAGGAACCTGATGAAGGCCAATTGAAAGTTTATGAGCTGTTGTTGGAAGACGGGAACATATACCTGAAGGGTGCTTACCTATGATCCATTTCGTCGGTTCAGGCCCGGGAGATCCGGAATTGATGACCGCAAAAGGTGTGCGGCTGCTGCAGCACGCCGATGCGGTCATCTACGATCGCCTGGTCAATCCGTTGCTGCTCTTTCATTGCAAGCAGGATTGCCTTTTCATCTATGTCGGTAAAACACCTGATCGGAAATCGATCAAGCAAACAGAAATCAATGCGAAACTGATTGAAACTGCCGGTTCATATGAATCGGTCGTCCGTCTGAAAGGCGGCGATCCGGTTATTTTCGGCCGTCTGACGGAAGAATTAGAGGCTTGCCAAGAAGCGGGTATCCGCTTCGACATCACACCCGGAATCACTGCCGCCAACGGCACTGCCGGCTACAGCGGGATTTCGCTGACGCAAAGAGGGGTGGCCACTTCGGTGACTTTCACGACCGGCAGACTGGTCGATAATGAAAAAAATACTTTCCAGCAATTGTTGAATGGCCAAACTGTGTGCCTTTACATGGGCATAGAGGCGCTCGACCGATTTGTGGAAGCGGCTTTGGCGCAAGGGATGAAAGCGGAAATGCCTATCCTGATCACGCAATGGGGAACCTACGGCAGGCAGGCAAAGCTGCAAGGAACCTTAGCGGACATCAGGGAAAAAATCAGCGCTGCCAAAATCGAAAATCCGGCCATGATCATCCTGGGTGAAGTTGTCCATGCCGGGGAACGCTTCGATTGGTTTTCGGACTTGTCGGAAAAAGGGAAGTCCAAACTGTACGTCTCAACCCGGAAACCAGTTATGGAAGCCTTGCTCCAACAGACGCAAAAGGGCGCGGATGTCTGGTGGATGCAAGTGGGCGAAGGGCGCGACCGCCGCTTTGATGCTGTAAACAGCCACTACTTGGCGGAGCAGCATTTCGATACAATCATCTTTGATGATGCAAAAGCAAAAAAAATTTATGAAGCGGAAAAGGGGAAGCCATCATGGGAGCATTGACCCCGAAAGAATTGTTAGAAGAAGCCATTTTAAGAGGCAAACATAAAGCCGATTACAGTATCATGACGACGGCTGCATTGGGTATCATGGCCGGCGTCTTCATCGGACTGGCGGGCGTCGCCATGATCCGCACAATGGGATCGATGCCGGCTGCTTGGGGTACGCTCGTCAACTTGTTGGGGGCGATGGTTTTCCCGTTCGGACTGATTTGCCTGTTGTTGGTGGGTGGTGAATTGGTGACAGGGAATATGCTGTCCGTATCACTTGCGTTGTTCGCAAAAGAAATATCCGGGAAATCATGGTTGAAGAACATGGCGGTCGTCACACTGTTCAACTTGATTGGAGCCCTTTTTGTAGCCTACTTCTTCGGCTATTTGTCCGGCACACTGCAAGGAGCGTTTATCGATAGAACGATTGCTGTCGCCAGAGGCCGTATCGATGTGGCACCCGTTCAATTGTTCTTTTCTTCGGTTGCCTGCAATATCCTGGTCTGCACGGGCGTTTACATGAACTATGCAGCCAAGGATTTCATCGGGAAAATCTTCGGTACTTATCTTCCGATCATGGCTTTCGTCATCGCTGGTTATCAGCATGTGGTCGCGAACATGTTTTTGATTCCGGCAGGGATTTTTGCCGGAGGGGCCACTTGGACAGAATTCATGCTGAATATCAGCATCGTTTGGATCGGCAATCTGGCCGGCGGCGGTTTCTTCATGGGCGGACTCTATTTCCTAGCATACAGAATCGGTATCCAGAAGTGAAGATATCCTTTTGATTACCAGCGAAAGTCTTCTATAATAGTGAATGAAGGGAGGTCGCTGCATGAAGATACTAAGAGTGGGTACACGAAGCAGTGCGCTGGCACTGAAACAAACCGAGCTTGTGATTGAAGCTCTTAAAAGAGTGGATCCGTCGGTAAATGTCGAGGTGGTCGGCATCACCACCAAAGGGGACAGGCTGGTCAATGTGCCCTTGACGCAAATCGGAGGCAAAGGCGTATTTGTGAAGGAAGTCGAGGCCCAGCTGTTGGACAGGACGATCGACTTTGCGGTGCATAGCCTCAAGGATATGCCTGCCCGTTTGCCGGAAGGATTGACTATCGTCGCCACACCCGAAAGGGCGAATCCGTTCGATTGTTTGATCTGGAATGATGACAAACCTTTTTCGGGTACAGCTGCGCCTATGGTGATAGGCACAAGCAGTGTGCGCAGGATCAACCAGTTGAAGACTGCATTTCCGAACATGTCGTTTGTGCCGATCCGCGGCAATATCGAGACCCGACTCCGGAAGATGAAGGAAGAAGGATTGGACGGTATCGTCCTGGCGGCAGCAGGGCTTGAAAGGATGGGCTATCTGAAGGCATTGCATACGCTTATGCTCAAACCGGAAGTGTGTGTGCCGGCGATCGGTCAAGGAATCATGGCTGTCCAGTGCCGTGAGGGCGATAAGGAACTGATGGCATTGCTGCGCGGAATCAATGATGAAGCTGCATCAATTGCCTGCCGTACGGAACGTTTCTTTCTGCATCGGGCCAATGGCAACTGCGACTTGCCGATAGGCGGCTATGCGCATCGATTGGACGATGGGCAATGGGAATTTTTGGCGTTCTTGGCCGGATCGATCGACGAACCTGGAGTAACGAAACGATATGTCGGAGATGATCCGCTGAAGTTGGCGGAAATGGCTGCAGACGAATTGTTGCCATGACGAAAGCGGTATTGTTGACCAGACCTCTAGCCATGAATGCCGAAGATCAGGTCCGCTTCCTTGCGGAAGGGTATGGACGGTTTTACGAAATACCCTTATGCGAAATCAAACAGTTACCGGTATCGGAAGCCACCAAAAGCAAAATCAATGGGGCCGAATGGCTTTTCTTTACGAGTCAAGCGCCTGTGAAGAGTGTCTTGGGTGTTGTTGAAAAAGGGCGTCGCCCGTCGATTGCCGTGATCGGTAAGAAAACCGGCGCAATGGTCCAAGCATGCGGATTTGAAGTGGCTTTCATCAGCCCGCAGGAAACAAAAAAACAGTTCGTTTCCGCTTGGCAGGAACGCTTTCCATCGGGGACTTCGATTTTCTACCCTAAGAGCCAACTCGCCGATGACTATATCGAGGAACGCCTAGGGATCGAAAACGAGGTGACCGGTTCGGTCCTTTACCAAAACGTCTTCCCGGACGAACGCAAAGCGGAATTGGCGAAGCTGCTCAACTTGGGTGAACTGTCCGCTGTTTACTTCGCCAGCCCATCGGCGTGGCACAGATTTCTTTCGGTACATGAAAAGACTGATGAGCAGTCCTTGATTTTCTATGCTATCGGAAAGACGACAGAAAAAGCAATCAACGACAGCGGATACAAGGCACGCCTGTTGAGAAAACAAGAAAGCAAAACTGCAGGAAATCCGGAAAAAACATGGTGAAGCAGATGCAAAGATCCTCGTGATCTGAGCATCTGCTTTTTTGTGGCATCAGCCTTTTTCCTGTTAACCATGCTTGGATGGGACCTTCGTGCTATACGGTGCGGTGAGGAAGTTGTAGAATGTAGGTAATAGGTAAGATGAGTACCCTAGAGAATACGTTCTGCAGAAGGGAGAATTGAGATGGGGAATCTGTACAAGGACAAATTAAGCGGCAGCCGGATCGGTATCGTTTTCGGAGCGTTCGCCCCTTGCCATATCGGGCATCTGGAAGTCATCCTGAAGGCCAAGAAAGAGAATGACGGCTGCGTCGTGATCGTCTGCGGAGAAGATGGAGATTGCGGCGAGCCTTTCGGTCTGGATGTCTACAGGAGATTCCGTTATATGCGCGAATTATTTGCGGATGATAACCAGATTTATGTGGTGATGGCGGCAGGCCAAGGCATTCCGCAGAAAGAAAGCGAGTGGGAGTCCTGGTTGGACATCGTCAACCTCAAGATAGCTGATTCGCTGCAGCACAGCGATGCACAAAAGATTTGGTATACCGGGAAAACGTTGCAGGCTGAGGCATTGGAAAAAGAATTCACCGACGAAGTACATTTGGTTGACACCAGCCTGTACCCGATCACCGGCCTGAATATCCGCAATGATGCCTTGCGCTATTTTAATGCCATCGCCTTGCCTTTCCGCCGGGCGTTCACGAAAAAAGTGCTGGTATTGGGCGCTCCGAGCGGGGGGAAAACGACATTGGTCAAGGATTTGGCGAAACTGTATTCGTGCCCTTTCAGCTTCGAATATTCACGCCAGTATCAAGAAGAATCGAATGTGAACGATTTCGAACTGGATGGCATGGACTATCAGCGGTTAGTCACGGGGCAGTTCCAGCTGAACCGGGACACAATCGCCGATCCAGCCAGCCAAGGTATGGCAATCTTGGACACGGATGTGATGGTAACAAAAGTCTACGCACGTTTGGGGGCCGAGGACGAGGATTATGCGATCACACCAGCAGAATATGCGATAGTGGAGCAGTCGGCAAACGCCTTTATTGCGCGCCAATTGTGGGATCTGATCCTGGTTGTGCCGCCGACTCTGAAATATGTCGACGACGGCTACCGCAACATGGAATTTTCGGAGGACGCTTTTTTGACGACCATCCATGAAATGATGCTGGAGGAAATCGCAAGCAGCGGAAACCTGGATAAAGTGGTTATGCTTGATGCGAAAGGAATCGGCGATAAGGACGAATTCAGTTATTATGCCCGCTATAAGCAAGCAAAAGAAGCGATAGACCACTTGATAGGGCATCAATAATCATGATGATAATTTTGACAGAAAAAAGACAATCATTATTAAAATGACCGAACTACACCGGACAACGGCTGAGAATTTGGTGTAAATAATCGGAACTAAATAGCGATAGTCAGCGAAAAAAGCGGCCGGATCCCTAGTGGATTCAGTTGCTTCTTTTTACATCTATACTCATTAAATAATCGCTTACAGAATCAAGAGCTTCCGAATCTTCAACTTCAGTAGTAATAATTTTATATTCGATAATTTCCGAAATAACCTCGATTTCGAAAAAAACCGCCAATTTCTCAATTGCAGTTATATCTATCATTTTTCTGTTATGTTGATTTATATAAGCGTTCAATGTAGCAGAACGCATACCTATTATATTGGCAATAGTTTTTTGAGGAATTTTATATTGTTTAACTATTTCGGGGACTTTTAATCAAAATTCGACTTGTTGTTTACGTTTCATGACTTATATATCCCTTTCTATCACATCATATACTTTAATATCATCAGAATAGCATAATTCTGAATAAATAAAATGCCGTATAAGTGAAATCTTATTTAAATCGATAAAATAAATCAGCATATTTAATCAAAAAAATGATTGACAGTCAATTGAACGGTACGTTAAGGTTAAAATAAGTATAATTAGACGTAATTACGAATTAACAGAATTTAAGCGAAGATTGAAATTGGAGGAAATAGTGCATGAGGCAAAAAAAAAATAAGTGATTATTTCTTGTCATCTCACTTGTGATGGTTTTTATATTGGGAATTAGTTTCATTACGCTGGAGATGGAAAATGTGGTTGAAGACGGACTGAATGAAAAATCCGTTCAAGTTATCGAAACATCAATACGAGAACCCCGGACGGAAGTACCGCAAGAATTCGAATCTTCCGAATTAGCATCGGATGGAGAATTTATAGAACTGCTTTTGTCGAAAGGGGTTTTCGAAGGCATCGGATTACCAGAAGAAGACGACTACATGAACGCCCTCCATAAAATGACGCATCAGAAGGTTCTTGCGTTCGCGAAGTGGGGCGCAATCCAAATGACCGTTGAAACAATCGATGAAATGCTTCGTGTGTTGGACGAAGCTAACTATGAACAGGAAACGTTCTATCGCGAAACACTGGAAGCGTGGATGAATGGGGATTTCTCGAATACGGTGGACGTACACAACCAGCTTTGGGAAGCGCAAGGAGGTACAGTTGGCAAGGCAAAACGATTGTTGACACCGGAAGAAGAAGCGGAATTCATCAAAAATAACCTAAAGTAATAAAGAAAGGCGTCGAAGAAATTTCGGCTTTTTTTTTGCGCTAATTTTTTTTTTGAGCATTTCGATAATTAAAAAAGGGTGTTCGGAATATACGATCACCCTTGTTCGTTTATATCTGATTTTCACAGAAAGTTTCGCGTGTTAAGCTACCCTTATCACCCGAGGTCAGAGAAGCAGCAGTCTCGATTTTTGGCACATACATTCATGAATAACACACTTAATGGGGGAATCAGCATGGTTAAGATAGTATCATCTGTAGCAGAGTTGATCGGCGATACACCGATCATCAAATTAAGCAATGTCGTACCGGAAGGCTTCGCCGATGTCTATTTGAAATTGGAGGCGTTCAATGTAGGCGGCAGCGTGAAGGATCGCATCGCTTTGAATATGATCGAAACAGCGGAAGCAGAGGGCGTCTTGAGGCTGGGCGACACGATCGTTGAGCCGACAAGCGGCAACACCGGCGTAGGCCTGGCGATGTTGGCGGCGGCGAAAGGCTATAAATCCATCTTTGTGATGCCCGATACGATGAGCATCGAGAGACGTCTGTTGCTTTCAGCCTATGGAGCCGAACTCGTCTTGACTCCCGGTGCTGAGGGGATGCCTGCAGCAATCGCGAAAGCCAAAGAAATCGCGGAACAACCTGGCCATTTTCTGCCTTTGCAGTTCGAAAATTCAGCCAATCCGGCTATACACGAAACGACAACCGGTCCGGAAATCATCGCAGCTTTCGGCGGCATCGGCCCGGATGCCTTCCTGTCGGCTGTCGGAACTGGCGGTACGATCACAGGGGTAGGCAGAGCCTTACGGAAAGTGAATCCGGAAATCGGCATTTACGCGCTCGAACCTTCCGAATCCGCCGTATTGAGCGGCGGCCAAAAAGGTCCGCATAAGATCCAGGGAATCGGTACCGGCTTCATTCCGCAAGTATTGGATACAGCGGTTTTCGACGGCGTATTCCAGGTTTCAAGTGAAGAAGCGTTCGAAATGACCCGCAGATTAGCCAAAGAAGAGGGCATACTTGTGGGCATCTCCAGCGGTGCGGCAGTGGCAGGGGCCATCGCCTTGGCCGGTCAACTTAGTGCAGGCAAGTCGATAGTGACGATCGCACCGGACAACGGTGAAAGATACCTCTCCACACCAGTGTTTCAGAATTAAGCTTCAAATCGAATAATGCTAGCTCCCCAACCACAGAAACCGATTCTACTGTTGTTGGGTTTTTTTGTGACCTGTTTGGGAATGGTGCCACATCATCCTTTCCCCTATGCTCTAAATAGTGGCGCTTCCGTCCTTAGAGAACTATAATAAAGGTAACGGATTCAGTGAGATGAGGTGTAGTGTATGTTTACAGATAAACGACTGACGGAGGCCTATGAAAAAGCAAGGGTCGAATACATCGACGAAACATCAAATTATGTTTTTTTGAGTGACTGCCATAGAGGCGACGGGAGCCTCTCGGACGAATTCGCACGGAACAAAAACATTTTTTTGCATGCGTTGGAATACTATTACAAAAATGAGTTCATATATGTTGAAAACGGGGACGGGGATGAACTGTGGGAGCACCACGAGTTCAAGCACATAAAAAATGCCCATCCGGAAGTGTTCGCTATCCTGAAACGTTTTTATGATGAAAAACGTTTGATCATGATTTACGGGAACCACAATATCTATCTGAAAAGCCAATGGTATGTGAAACAAAATTACTTTCGGAACTATGATGAATACACCGAGTTCTTCTACGATTTCCTCCCCGGGATCCGACCGATCGAAGCCTTGGTTTTGAAGGAACGGAACACGAAACAGGAAATATTCGTCGTCCATGGCATGCAGGGCGATCTGCCGAACGATCAACTGTGGTACCCGACGATGCTTTCCTTGAAATATTTTTGGCGGTTCCTGCATGCATTCGGCGTCAAGAGCCCAACGAGTCCCGTGAAAAATATGAACAAACGGCATAAAATCGAAAAAAACTATGTGAAGTGGATCCAAAAGCATGAAAAAATGCTTATCTGCGGCCATACGCACCGTTTCAAATACCCAAAAACAAAAGATTTGCCATACTTCAATTCGGGCTGCTGCATCTATCCGACAAGCATCACTGCCATCGAGATTACCGGTGGGCAGATCCAATTGGTCAGATGGAAAACGCGCGTGAATGAGGATGGCTTGCTTCAGATCAAACGCGAAGTCATGCGCGGGCCGGATCCGATCGAAAAATTCGATATCCGGGCGAACGTCAAAAATGAGCCAGTAACTGAATAAGCTTGCTTAACCGACTCTTCTTGTGATTCAAGAAGAGTTTTTTGTTACCAAAATAAAAATCTGCTTTGCAAGAGGGAATGTGTTCGATTGTTGGCAGAAATTGGTTTGCACTCCCGATGGTTGACTGATAAAATGAAGGAATGCTTTCAATCATTATCAGTGGGGGATAGAAATGGCAAAAAGAAAAACTTCAGGCAAGCATAAACTGTTGCGGCTGCTGTTGCTGTTTACATGGTTTCTCATCCTTACCTGGATCGAAATACATGAAGGAGTCGATCCGACTTCAAACCAGGACGGCTCAACAAGCACTTCCATTGTCCTGTCCGCCGATGATGCGCCTCAATATACAGGTGCGGATACCATCGAAATTAACGGGGGAAAGAGCACTTTTGCCCCTTCAGAATTGCACTTTGAAGGGGAGGGTTGGATCAGTTACGGCAATCTGGATGAACTGAACCGCGTCACGACAATGAACGCCATGCTCACGACGGAAATGTACCAGACGGGCACCGATGCAAACAGCAGCATCCTGCCGACGGGATGGTCAAAAAGCAATCAGAATGAATCGAATCCCAAACAGCTGAACCGCGGACATCTGTTGGCCGATGTGCTGGGCGGAAGCGGTGAGGATTGGCGAAATCTCGTGACATTATACCGGAACGCGAACTATCCGGCCATGTACTTTGCTGCAGAGTTCATTGTCAGTGAAGCAATCCAAGCAGGCACCACGGTCCGCTACCGGGTAACGCCCATTTTCAAAGGCGATGAATTGATTTGCGAAGGGCTGCATATCATGGCGAAGAGCGTCGGCGATGATTCAGTCGATCTGAACGTCTATGTCTTCAACGAGCCCAAAGACGCCGTCAATTAGCGCTGATCTGCTGCATGCTCGCAAAAATAAACAGGCATCCACTATAGATGCCTGTTTATTTTTTGCAGTAAATCGGGTTTTGCCGCTCCATCACTCTCTGTTTCCATTCATAAAGCATGATGCCGGTCAGTCCCCCGGCGGTATCGATCCATACATCGGAAAAGGCGGGCCCTCTTCCCGGAATGAAGGACTGATGGAACTCGTCAGAGGAGGCGTAAAGGAATACAAAAAGCAAGGCATGCAAAGCTGTTTTTCCCGAAGTTCCTCGTTCCTTACGACAACGCAAAAACAGGATAGCCAAAATCAAGTATTCGGTGAAGTGGCCTGCCTTGCGGACCAGGTAACTGAGTGCACCCTGAACCGAACTGCCTGGTCCGATGCCGATAAATTTCAGCAATTCCAATAGGACGCCGCTTGTTTCAGAAGAATCTTGACCATTTTGGTGCGACAGGAGAAAAATGACGCACATCCAGAGGCATAAAGCTGTTGATTTAGTGTTAAAAGTAAAACGCATGCGTGTAAATCCCTCCGTCCTATTGCATCAGTATATCGCAGCAACCGCTGCCTGAAAAGTGGCTAATGATATTTTTTGCGGAATTATAATTAGTGTAATAATCAAATCAAAAAGGAAAAAATTCCACATCTCAGCAAAATTGTTATACAATAGAGTTGAAGAATGTCAGCGCTTCCTTTTAGGTGTCCGGAGATGTCTATGACGGAACTAGCAGCGCAATCCAACAGTAAAGGGGTCCTTTGCATGTCGCTTGAAGAAAAATACCGTATTCCGGTCGAGAAACTGCGCTGGAGTTATCTGCATACAGGTGAACTGAATTTTTGCGAATCATCCAGGGATGTCCCTCCCTTGCAGGGCATCATCGGTCAGGATCGGGCCGTTAAATCCATGGACTTCGGGCTGGGAATGACCGTACCTGGATACAATATTTTCGTTTCCGGTCCACCAGGAACCGGAAAAAGCACCTACGTCCAGACCGTAGTATCCAGATTGGCAGAAAAAGGCAAGACGCCTGATGATTGGTGCTATATCTATAATTTTACCGATCGGGACAAACCGATCGCGGTATCCCTGCCTGCAGGGCAAGGCAAGATATTCCGCAATGACATGACCGAGTTCATAGAGGACATGCGCAGCCTGATTCCGAAAACGTTCGAGAGCAGTGATTATGATCAGCAGAAAGGCACGATTATCAAAGTTGTGCAGGAGAAGGTGGATGCTGTTTTCCGGAGCATCGAACAGGAAGCACTTAAGGCCGGATTCATCGTCAGGCAAGCACCTGGACGCGTGGCCTTGATTCCTATCCGTGACGGCAAGCAACTTTCCCCGGAAGAATATAAAGCTCTTTCGGCGGAAGAACGGAAAATCATTGATGAGAATACCTACAAGCTTGAAAAGAGGCTGGATGAAATCATCCGCGGTTCGCGCGCGCTCGAGAAGGAGGCCGACAAACAGCTCAAGGAATTGGACAGGCAGATCACCCGGTTTGCGACGGAGCCTCCCATAACCAGATTAAAAGAAAAGTACGCTTATTCGGAAAAAATCCAGGATTATCTCGACAAGGTGCTGACGGACATCACCGAAAACAATCTCATTTTCCGGTTGGCTGATGCACCGCAAGCTCAAAATCCATTTCAGCTGCCGGAAAACGACGGTGACCCCTTCATCAAATACAAAGTCAATCTCTTTGTGAATAATGAGAACAGCAAGGGCGCCCCAGCGATCATCGAACCATTTACGAATTATTACAATATCTTCGGAAAAATCGAATATAAAAATCAATTCATGTTCACTACGACTGACTTCACCATGGTAAAGGCCGGCGCCATCCATCAGGCAAACGGCGGGTATCTGGTGCTGCAGGCCAAAGATGTCCTGTTCGATCCGTTCATGTGGGATGCCCTGAAAAAAGTGTTGAAGCATCAACAAGCCCTGATCGAAAACATCGGCGAGCAATACCGCTACGTGCCGACCTTGACGCTGAAACCGGAGACCATTCCATTGAACGTCAAAATCATCTTGATCGGCAGTCCGATATTCTACAAAGTGCTGACCTATGATGAAGATTTCAGGAAACTGTTCAAAGTAAAAGTCGATTTCGACATCAATATGGAGCGGAACGAAGAGAATATCAGAAAGTATGTTTCTTTCATCAGCTCGATCTGCGAAGAAACGGGAATCCTCCATTTTGACCGCAGCGGCTTGGGGAAAGTAATCGAATACGGATCGCGCCTTGCCGGTAATCAGGCCAAATTGTCCACTCAATTCAACGAAATCACTGAAATTGTCCATGAATCCAGCGCCATCGCCAAATACGAGGGGGCAACGATGGTTTCAGACTTGCACGTGCAAAAAGCCTTGGCTGACAGGAAATACCGGGCAAATATGATCGAAGAAAAATTCCAGGAAATGTTATTGAAGAACAAGATCATGATCGATGTTCAGGATGCGGTTGTGGGCCAAGTGAACGGCCTTTCAGTCATCCAGACTGAAGAGTATGCTTTTGGCCATCCGACGCGGATAACCGCCCGCACCTATATCGGTTCGAACGGTGTTACAAACATTGAGCGTGAAACCAAAATGAGCGGCAGCAGCCATTCAAAAGGGGTATTGACGCTGGCAGGCTTTCTGGGCTGGCAGTTTGCACAGGAAAAACCGCTGGCAGTGAGCGCTCAGTTGACTTTTGAACAGAATTACGGCGGTGTCGACGGAGACAGTGCCTCCAGTGCTGAACTTTATGCACTCCTGTCCAGTCTTGCGGATGTGCCGTTGAAGCAGAATCTCGCTGTCACGGGTTCCATCAATCAGAAGGGTGAAATCCAGCCGATCGGCGGCGCCACCGAAAAGATCGAAAGCTTTTTCGATCTTTGCGAGGCGAAAGGCTTGAACGGAGAGCAAGGAGTCATCATTCCTGATCAGAATGTCGATGATCTCATGCTGAAGGAGGAAATCATCGAGGCTGTGAAGGCTGCCAAATTCCATATCTATTCCGTCAAAACCGTTGCGGAAGGGATCGAGCTGCTGACCGGGCTGAATTGCGGAAAACGCGAACCGGACGGAAATTTCACGGAAGGCAGCGTCTTCCATAAAGTCCAGCAAAAACTGGAAAAATACAACAAGAGCATCGAAGCTGCGCAAAATGCGAATGATCCGTACAGCAAACACAGCAGTGACGACTACGACTTAGAATGATGCAACCTTGCCATAATGTCCTCGTGTACCTTAGCTGAAAGGAAGAGTTGAGCAGGGACCCGATCGATCGGTTTCAGCTCGGCTCTTTTTTGAATTTTACCGGTGCAACAAATGAGGTTGTCAGAAAATATCCCTTTAAATCACAGAAAACAACTTATAAATATTGAACATATAAAATATATTGATATAATAAAAGTATGAGGCGAATTTACATAGCGCCATCATCAAATTTTTTGCGTAATAATATTTGTAAGCCTTTACAATATCGAACGGATTGGTGGGGTAAGTGATGAAAAAATTGCGTAAAGTTAAATCTCAATGGTGTGTCCTTACGGTTTTCGGTCTGTCCACAGTCATGCTGATGGCGGCACCGTCACCCTCAGTTTTTGCGGAAACCAGCGGAGCGAATTCAAGCAGCACCATCGGGAGCGAGCCTTCCGAAACAGAAGAACCGGAAATGAGCGAGCAATCCTCCGTCCTTGATGAGGATGCGGGCAACTCTGTTGCTGATGTTTTGACCGAAGAAACAGTGAGTGAATCATCGGAGTTTCCAAAAGATGCGGCATCGGATATCCCATCGGAAGAATATGCAGAAGAGGTTCCTGCAAGCGATGAGGGAATTTCCCCAATGAGCGGATCGATGCCAGCTGGGATCGAAGATGCCCCTCAACCAAGCGATGCCACCCCGCTTGAGTCTGCACCCGCAGTGGAAATGACTGCAGCGGCTTCTACAGTTCTACCCGAAGTGAAGGAAAGCTCTACGGATGTAATCGTTTCCTACACAGCCGTCATTGCCAAAGGCGACTTTACGCTCGATAGTCTGCCATGGGGCTACGCCGGCTATGCTTTCCGCTACATGACGAACGATTTCACAGGGCAAAAAATCGAGGTGATCAGAGAATCGCAGAACGGTCTTTACGCCTTGGCAGTGCTGAACGGCGAAAAGTTGGGGTGGGTCGATAAGCGAGCCTTGTCCGATATTGTCATCATCCCTAAAGTACAAAATCTTGCCTCAGCGATATCTGTTGATTATACTGCACGCATCAGCGGGAAAGATTATTCTATCGATAGTCTGCCATGGGGGTACGCCGGCTACCTGTATATGGGAACGAGCGCAGCTTATTTTGATCAGAAAATACAGGCCGAAAAAGAAACGGCCAATGGCCAATATGTCCTGGTTTCCCTTAACGGCGAGAAGTTGGGCTGGATCGACAAAAGGGCTCTGTCGGAAATTTACAGTCCGCCTAAAGTGCAGGATATTGCATCAGCGCTGACGGTAGACTATGCCGCCCGGATCGGGGCAGCCGGCTTTTCCATCGACAGTCTGCCATGGGGTTATGCCGGTTATGCCCAGATGGCAACGAGTGCGGACTTTTTAGATCAAGGTGTTCAGGCAGTCAAGGAGACCGCAAACGGCCTCTATGCGTTGATTGCTTTGAATGGCAACCGACTGGGCTGGATCGACAAAAGGGCGTTGACGGATATCTATATTCCGCTTAAAGTGCAGGAACTCGCAACAGGGATAACGGTCGATTATGCAGCCACGATAGCCTCTGGCGGTTTTTCCATCGACAGCCTGCCATGGGGTTATGCCGGATATGGACAAATCGACACGACCAACAACCATGTTGGGGAACATATCCAAGCTATCCAAGAGTCGCCGAACGGATTGTATGTTTTGATTTCTTCCAACGGGGCCCGATTAGGATGGGTTGATAAACGAGCACTCACAGATATCACCGTTCCGCCAAAAGTCCAGGATGTAGCTTCCGCAGTCGTTGTTGCCTATACAGCTGCCGTCACTTCACCCGGTTATTCGATAGACAGTCTGCCTTGGGGTTATGCCGGCTATCAACAGATGGCCGCTTCAACGGACTACCTCGGACAACGGTTTGAGGCAGTGAAAGAGACAGCCAACGGATTGTATGTGCTGCTTTCACTGAACGGCAAAAAACTGGGCTGGATCGACAAGAAAGCTTTGGGGGACTTCAGCTACCGGGCACAAGCACAGAATATTTCCGGTGGGACTGTCGTAAGCTACTCTCCTACAATCGCGAAGGGCGGCTTTTCAGTCGACACTTTGCCGTGGGGGTATCCTGGTTACCAATGGCGGACAAGCACGGACAGCTATGTCGGTCAACAAGTCGATGCGGTCAAGGAATCCGCGGACGGTCATTACGTCCTGATTTCCCTGAACGGCAGTTACATCGGTTGGGTTGACAAAGCGGCCCTTTCGGGATTGCCTACCTACGCCAAAGGGCCTGACTGGACGGTAATCAACGGCTATTTCCGCAGCAACTCGGGAGTCAACTACTACATTGGCAACAGTTATATCATCGTCAGCCTGAGCCAACAAAGCGTCTGGGCCTATAAGGGCGAAACACTGCTCGTTTCCACTCCGGTCATCACCGGAAAACCATCGGCCAATAATGCTACACCAAGGGGCTTGTTCTACATCCAGCCTTATAAACAATCGCCATCGGTTTTGATCGGTGAGGATTACGCTTCACCCGTCAACTTCTGGATACCGTTTGTGGGCAATATGGTCGGCTTGCATGATTCGCCTTGGCAGACGCATGGCTATGGCGGTGATATCTACCTCTATTACGGCTCTCACGGTTGTGTGAACACGCCATATGAAGCCGTCCGGACACTTTATTACAGTTATTCGGTCGGTACACCAGTTGTGGTCTATTAGATTTGTAAAAGCAGGGACAAACCGTCCCTGCTTTTTAACATATAGGAATTTATAAAATTTTCCAGAGTGAAAAGTGCATCACCGTAGGTGTTTCACAAGTTTGCAAAATGTTTCATGCACCTAAAATGATGTCCAGCTTCACGGGTTAGCCCTTCGGAAGGGAATAAAGGAACCCCTTGTCTCTACGAGCCAAGGATACTATTCGACTAACCTGCTGACGCAGGAAGTCTCTCAGCATATTGCGCTCTTCGATGCTCAGTTGCATGGGACTCTTAGGGATTCATCCCTTAGAGCCCCAGTACAAGGTGACCGTAGGGAACGTTGCGAGGACAAATTTCCTAAATTGTCATGACTCTTGCGATTTTAATCGCTTAGAGGCATGATACACTTGACCGATTAGGTCACAGTGTTTCCTTAATCAGGGCTGAACGAACCCGTTCAGCTTTTCTTAACATATAGGAATTTATAAAATTTTCCAGAGTGAAAAGTGCATCACCGTAGGTGTTTCACAAGTTTGCAAAATGTTTCATGCACCTAAAATGATGTCCAGCTTCACGGGTTAGCCCTTCGGAAATTAGATAAATCTGTCCTATTGCGCTCTTCGATGCTCAGTCGGACAGATTTCCTAAATTTCTTTCAGGGCTGAACGAACCCGTTCAGCTTTTCTTATATTGTAGGAAACAATAAGATTGCGTTCCGCAATCCAAACCACTTCTGAAAACAATATTTCTTCTAGTATAATAAAAATGGAAAGCAGTACAAATTCGATATATTTAGTGGTGTTCCCGAACCCGTGTAGGAAACTGAATGATTTGTCCTTTCGAGATAAACCGACTATGCCTTGAGCATGAATATAAAATTACTTTTTAATTCCAAAAGGATAAATCCGCTGCTTTCTAATATTTCAATTAGGAGAGGATTCTAATGGAAGTAATGGTGACTCATTGCTGTGGATTGGACGTTCACCAAAAATCCATCACAGCCTGTGTACTCGTTGGGAAACTTACTTCAAGTCGCCCCAAAAAGACCCAAAAAACATTTGGCACAACAACTTTTGACCTACGGTCTCTTTCCGAATGGATGAAAGAGCTAGAAGTGTCGCATGTACTGATGGAAAGTACAGGGCAATATTGGAAACCAGTCTGGAATATATTGGAACCCGAAGATTTTCACCTGATTTTAGCCAACCCTCAACACATAAAAAATGTACCTGGAAGAAAAACAGATATGAAGGATGCGGAGTGGATAGCGCTATTAGGGCGCTGTGGCTTGGTTAATGCCAGCTACGTTCCTGATAAACAAACACAGGAATTGCGTTATTTGACAAGGCAGCGTTCTTCAGTAAAGCAAGAAAGAACGAAGCGCGTTAATGAAATCCATAATATTTTGCAAAGAGCCAATATAAAGTTGACTAGCTATTTGTCCAATATCTTTGGAAAAACAGGTAAGGCTCTTTTGACTCTATTTATCAATGGTGAAAAAATTACTGAAGAAGTAGTTTCAAGAGAAATCCACGGAAAAGTCAAAGCGAGTATAGCAGAGCTCGTTAGAGCGATGGATGGTTGTTTAAGCAGATGTGATCGAGCGTTATTAAACTTGCATCTTCAAACTATCCAGCGCTTGGAGGAAGAGATTTCAGAGCTAAACCAACTAATTGATGAATACACTGAAAAATTTTCAGATGTATATCTCCGGCTCATAGAAATCCCTGGAATCAGTAAACTAACAGTAGAAGTTATACTCGCTGAAATAGGCTGTACAGTGGATGCTTTTCATACAGTAGAGAATTTAGCTTCTTGGGCAGGTTTGTGTCCGGGTAATTACGAAAGTGCGGGCATAAAGAAGCGCTCGAATGCCACGAAGGGGAACAAATATTTAAAAGTAGCTCTATGTAGAGCAGGAATCAGTGCCGGTCGTTCAAAATCGGTAAACTTCAATTCTTTCTTCGCGAAGTTATCTCAACGTATGCCTAAGGCAAAGGCTGCTGTTGCAACAGCTCATAAATTATTAAGGATTGTCTATGTTCTTTTAAAGACGGGAAAAAGATATGACGAGTTAATTACAAACAAAGAAAAAGGATCTATAACCACGGGAATGGCATAGATCCAAGCTTTCATACTATTTTCAAAAATATTATACCACGAGAGTATTTTTTTGTCTTTTTTTAGAAGTTGTTTTCATATAAAAGTATAAAATTTTTCAGCTGTGGAATGTGGTGATAGCACATGTTCCACAGTTTTTGTTTTGGTTTCACAGTGGTAAAATAGAGGTATGAATCAGAATATTCTCCATACCATTTTCTTTGATAAGAATAACCATTGGGACCAGTTCTCTAAAAGATTCAAACTCAAGATAAGACCTGTGGTCTTTAAAGAGGTTGAAAAATTTAGATACTGTGGGGATATTTCGAAAGGCTTTCGGTTATATGTTTGTGAAGGTTGCCATGCGGTAAAAAAAGTTCCGATTCGGTGTAAAGGCAAATTTTGCCCGACATGTTCTGTCGGTGAAAGTGAGCGGTGGAGTGAAATTGTGTCTCAGGATATGTTCCACACCACCCACAGACATATTGTTTTTACCATCGATGAAGGCCTGAGGACCATCTTTTTAAAGTATCATCGGGAAATACTTTTGAAAGGACTAATGGATGACGCTGCGCAAGTGATTTTGGATTATTTCAAGAAACATAAAATTCGGCCTGGTATCATTTTGGCTCTGCACACTTTTGGCTCGAAACTCGAGTTTAACCCCCATGTGCATATGATCGTAACGATGGGTGGCTTGACAGAAGGTGGCGAGTGGAAAGATTACGATTATATCCCATACAAAATGTTGCGGGTAAACTGGCAGAATGCAGTGTTAAAGCTGATTCGACGCGTGCTTTCTCCGGAGGAGAAAAAGGAAGTACAGCCACAGCTTCAGAGAGCCTATACAAGAAATGCTGAAGGTTTTTACGTGAACGCTCCGAAGAGAAGCCGAACGAATGTCAAAAAGATTCTGCAGTATATTAGCCGCTACATGAAACGCGGGCCGATTGCGTTGAACCGTATTATCATGTACGACGGTGATATTGTGATGTTTCGTTATCATGATAAACGGACAAATACAGAAGAAACAGAGATTATGCTTGCGAAAGAGTTTATTGCAGCTTTAATAAGACACATCCCCGATAAAAACTTTAAAACAATCCGTAGATATGGGTTATACAGCAGGAGAATCAAGAAGGTTGTGAAAGAAGTCGTCAAGGAGATCCAGTCCAAGATCAAGCGACTATTGTTAAACGTTTCGACTGCTTTAAAACCCATGAAATGGGCAGACAGAATTACCGAATGTTTTGGAGAGAATCCTTTAAAATGTTCCAGTTGCGGAAACCTCTTTGTTTTCCGTGGGATTGCTGTGTCCAAAAAAGGAAAGCTAAGAATCCAATATGCGAACGATGCAGCGGCGAGGAGATATCTGCGAGAGGAGATTAGAAACATTGAGTCAGAAGAATTCAAAATTAACCAAAAACAAGCTAAAGAAAAAATATTTGAAGCAAATCGCTTCGACTGGGAAAAACAGCGTCAATTATATATGTCTTCAATGCGGAATCAATGAAGCCATTCCGAAGGAAGTGGTGGATGAATTCGATCAGATGGACGAAGGGGATCTGTTGGATGCTCCCCGCTTCACTTGTGAGAATTGCGGTGGTGAAATGTATCCTGAGTACTATAAAAGTACCCACGGTTTGGAGTACAAGCTCTCAGATTATCAAAAAAAATAATACAACTACACAAAAAAAGGCATCGGGGTGGTTTTCCCCGATGCTTTTCTTATGACACTGCAACAGTAAAACGTTATACTGATGAAAACGAACAGGAAGGTGATTGGGATGGAAATAGCCTTACTTCAGATGATGGTCACAGCGGATAAGCAAAAAAACCTGAAGCGTGCAGAAGAGTTGGTCAGCAAAGCCGCACAGGGTGGAGCGGATATGGCAGTGCTGCCGGAAATGTTCAATTGTCCTTATGATAACGCCTTTTTCCGAGAATACGCAGAACCGAAAGGCGGGGAAACCTACCGGAAGCTCTCGGAAATGGCGAAAGAACATGCCATCTATTTGGTCGGCGGATCGATTCCGCAAATCAGGGACAACAAAATATACAACACAAGCTATACGTTCGATCGTCAAGGCAACGAGATCCACGACTACAGCAAAACCCATTTATTCGATATCCAGGTCGACGGCGGGCAATCCTTCAGGGAATCCGATACGTTGACTCCCGGAGACGGGATGGGTGTGTTTCAGACCGAATTCGGTCTCTTTGGCTTGGGTATTTGCTTTGACGTCCGATTCCAAAGCGACTGGGAGATGCTCCAAAAACAAGGTGCTCTCGTCTGCATTGTGCCCGGCGCATTCAATATGACGACCGGACCGGCGCATTGGGAATTGCTGTTCCGGGCGCGTGCTGTCGACAACCAGCTGTTCATGGTGGGGGTCAGTCCCGCCCGCGATCTTGATTTCAGCTACCAAGCGTATGGCCATTCGCTTGTGGCGGATCCATGGGGAAGCGTTCTGGCCCAACTGGGTTTTGACGAGGGAATCGCAATCGTATCGGTGGATCTCGAACGTGTTACATCCGTCAGAAGGCAAATCCCTATCCTCACTCCGTCAATTACTGATTAAATAATTTTTCAGGAACTACACCAAACAAGAAAGCCAATCACTGGAAAATGAACCCTCCAAATTTTCGGGAATTCCGGAATAAAGGCCTGTCTTTGTGTACCGGAGCACTTACTATTTTGCTATAATGTAATCATGCAAATGCATCAGGTGCGTTTATTTGTCGACTTTTGGAAAAGTCGACCACTTGCATGTGAACTATACGATTTGAGAGAAGGAATCCTTTATGTCCAACGAAAAAATGTATATGACTGTCGATGGCAATACCGCCGCAGCCTATACATCCTACGCTTTTACTGAAATTTCAGGGATTTATCCCATTACTCCGTCTTCCCCGATGGCCGATGCTGTCGATCATTGGGCGCAGGAGGGCCGCAAGAATATCTTTGGCCAAACCGTGAAAGTAACCCAGATGCAATCCGAGGCTGGCGCAGCCGGGACTGTGCACGGAGCGCTGCAAGCGGGCGCTTTGGCCTGTTCCTATACCTCATCGCAAGGATTGTTGCTGATGATCCCTGACCTGTACAAAATGGCCGGACAACTTTTGCCATCCGTCATCCATGTCGCCGCTCGTGCAGTGGGAGGGCATGCGCTTTCCATATTTGGCGACCATTCGGATGTGATGGCCTGCAGACAGACCGGCTATGCGATGTTGGCTTCCTCCAGCGTTCAGGAAGCCACCGACTTGGCTGCGGTCGCCCATTTGGCTGCGATCAAAGGGCGCGTGCCGTTCCTGCATTTCTTTGACGGCTTCCGGACTTCGCATGAAATCCAAAAAATTGAGGTCCAATCGTATGAAGACCTCGCGGAAATGCTCGATCAGGATGCTTTGAAAGCATTCCGGGACCGCAGCCTCAGCCCGAACCATCCGACATTGCGGGGAACGGCTCAGAATCCTGACGTCTTTTTCCAGACAAAGGAAGCGGCGAACAGATATTACGATGCCGTTCCGGAAATTGTCGAAGGTTATATGGAAAAAATGAACCAATTGACAGGCCGAGACTACCGCCTGTTCAATTATTACGGTGCCGTGGATGCCGAGCGGGTCATCATCTGCATGGGCTCCGTTTATGAAACAGCCTGCGAGACAGCTGATTATCTGAACCGTTCAGGGGAAAAAGTCGGCGTCCTGAATGTGCATCTTTACCGCCCATTCAGCATCGGGCACTTTTTGAAGGCTTTGCCGGAAACCGTAGAACGGATTGCGGTGCTTGATCGAACGAAAGAAGCCGGCTCCATCGGCGAACCGCTCTTTTTGGATGTCGTGGCAGCCTTCAACAACCGACTTGACCGTCCGATGATCATCGGCGGACGTTATGGCTTGGGGTCGAAGGACACGACGCCGGAGCAAATTTTCGCAGTCTTCAAAAACCTGAAAAAAGAGCAACCGCAGCATCCCTTCACGATCGGCATCAATGATGACGTCACCCACCTGTCGCTTGCGATCGATGAACAGATCGATGTTCGTCAGGAAGGCACGTTCGAGGCGCAGTTCTGGGGATTCGGTTCTGATGGGACTGTCGGAGCCAATAAAAATTCGATCAAAATCATCGGGGATCATACCGATATGCATGTCCAGGCTTATTTTTCCTACGATTCGAAAAAATCCGGTGGGGTCACCATTTCCGATCTGCGCTTCGGCAAAGAGCCGATCCATGAGCCGTATCTGATCGAAAAGGCTGATTTCGTAGCTTGCCACAACCATGCCTACGTAAAAAAATATGACATGCTAAAAAACCTGAAACCCGGCGGCGCTTTTCTGCTGAACACCAATTGGCGGACCGAGGATCTTGAACAACGCTTGCCCGCCAAGATGAAGCGTTACATCGCCCAAAATGATATTGCCTTCTATACGATCGACGCTATCAACCTTGCCAAGGAAATCGGACTGGGCGGACGGATCAATACGATCTGCCAAGCTGCCTTCTTCAAAATCCTGCCGGTCATACCTGCTGAAGAGGCGATGCAGCACATGAAGGAGGCGGCCCGCAAATCATACGGGCACAAAGGCGAAGCCATCATTTCCATGAACGAGAAAGCGATCGACGCCGGCATGGAAGCTGTCCAAAAAATCAGCATCCCGGATAGCTGGAGGGATGCGCAGGACGAGCCGGAAGTGTTGAATGATCATCCGGATTTTGTCCGTAACATCGCCAGCATGATGGAACGGATGGAAGGCAACCAATTACCTGTCAGCGCCTTTTTGGAACGGGCTGACGGTACTTTCCCGCAGGGGACGACGCAATACGAGAAACGCGAAATCGCCGTCCAGATCCCGATCTGGAACCCTGAGGAATGCATCCAGTGCAATCAATGCTCCTTTGTTTGTCCGCATGCCGCTATCCGACCTTTCCTGGCCACCGAAGACGAGGCAGCCAATGCCCCTGAAGGTGTGGAATTCCTGGATGGGATGCGTCCATACAAAGACTATAAATACCGGATCCAAGTGTCCGCTGCCGACTGCACGGGCTGCGGCATCTGCGTCCTGACCTGTCCCGCCCGCAAAAAAGCGATCGAGATGAAAAACCGTGAGGATCATCTGGAGGAAAATAATAACTGGGATTACATGATCCGTCTGCCGCACAAGGAAAATCCCGTCGGCATCAATACGGTGAAAGGCAGCCAATTCGAACAACCGCTATTCGAATTTTCCGGTGCCTGCGCTGGCTGCGGGGAAACGCCATACATCAAACTGGTCACCCAAGTGGTGGGCGATCGCATGCAGATCGCGAACGCGACAGGTTGCTCGTCCATCTATGGGGGATCTGCTCCTTCCACGCCGTATACGACAAATGAAGCCGGCTGCGGACCGTCTTGGGCAAATTCCCTGTTGGAGGATAATGCGGAATTCGGCCTGGGGATGCACCATGCGACGAAACAACTGCGCCAACGGACTCTGGAATTGACTGGAAAGCTATTAAACCTGCAGATCGACGATTCGCTAAGAACGGCAGCAACAGCCTGGACTGAAGGATTCAACGACAAAAATGGTGCCCGCAAATTAGCCGAAGCTTACATCCAGGCTTTGGAAACTGCAGACACAACGGATCAGGAGATCCAACAATTGGTCAATGAACTAGTGGATTATAAGGACTATCTTATGAAGCGTTCCACTTGGATGATCGGCGGCGATGGCTGGGCCTATGATATCGGTTTTGGCGGTATCGACCATGTTCTCGCAAGCGGGGAAGATGTGAACATCCTCGTATTGGATACGGAAGTCTATTCCAATACAGGCGGACAGGTTTCGAAATCATCCAACTTGGGTGCCATCGCTGAGTTCGCTTCCGGTGGCAAACCGGTCCGCAAGAAAGACTTGGGCATGATGATGATGAACTACGGGTACGTCTATGTCGCCCAGATTGCGATGGGTGCGAATCCGCGGCATACGTTGAAAGTCATCTCCGAGGCGGAAGCCTACGATGGTCCGTCCATCGTTATCGCTTATTCCCCATGCATCAGCCACGGCATCACGTGCGGTTTGACCGTATCGCAGGAGCACGAAAAAGATGCTGTGGATGTCGGTTATTGGCATCTTTACCGCTTCCACCCGGAAAACAAACTGAAAGGGAAAAACCCGTTCAAGTTGGATTCCAAGGAACCACAGTTTGAACGTTTCCAGGATTTCCTGATGGAGGAAGTCCGCTATTCTTCATTGTATAACCAGTATGATGCGGAGCATGTACAGGCGATCTTCGACGAAAGCCTCCTTGCAGCAAAAGACCGTTATCAGTCCTACGCACGCTTGGAATCCTACACTGACTAGCTTCAATCCGGACCAGTCCCTGCCTAATTGTGGCGACTGGTCTTTTTTATTGGGCCAGGCAGCAGCCAAAATTACTGTGGCACCGCTAATGGTTTGAGAAAAGGTCCAGGGAAGGCTATAATGGAGGTAAGGAAGCGCTTTTTTAAAACGGTTTTCTAAAGAAAGCGAGGAAGCGTCATGACGGCAGAAGTAGGGATATTGAACGCGAACGGATTGGTCCTGGCGGCTGATTCGGCTTTGACGATGGGGAACAGCGAACAAATGAAAATTTTCAATTCCGGCAATAAGATCTTTTCTCTCGGACCGACCCACTCGATCGGCATCATGATGTTCGGGAATGTTCAATTTATGGGGATTCCTTGGGAAATTATCGTAAAAGGCTTCCATCAGAAAATAGGTGCCCGCCCGTTGGATTCAGTCAGGGATTACTGTACGGAATTTTTCAATTATCTTGAGAGTGTGGATGAAATCTACTCCTCTATCTATACCGAAGTGCTCATCATCGGGTATGCGGAGAATGTCAGCTATATTTTGGAGAATACAACTTATACACCTTCGCCCGGGGCATTCACTTTGGAGGATTACCAAAAAGCTGTTCAGGAAAAGATTCCCGCATTACTGAAAGAAAGTGAAAAAATGAAGAGCATCACCAAAAAAGCGCCCATCAAAGTTTTCTCTGAACGATATGGGGAAAAGATGGACGATGTTTTTAAAGATCTTTTCGATACCGTATTCCTTGGCTTGAATCTCTACGATAAATTCAAGCCGGATCTTTATAAGATTGTACGAAATTACCTATACAGTGATAGCTACTATCCCGACACCTACACCGGCCTGGTGATCGCCGGCTTCGGCTACGATGAGCTTTTCCCCAGCATTTATCAATACGACATATCAGGTGTAGTCGATAGAGTGATCAAGAAACGGTTGAACGTACGTCAGATTGTGATGAACGATTTTATCGAAGACAGATGTTCCTCAGCCATTGTCCCATTTGCACAGCAGGACATGGTCCATACGGTAATAAACGGCATATCGCCGGATTTGGAGGCCGACCTCGGGGAACTGCTCCGGGCCACCCTGGAAAAGTTCGTTTCGGAACTGACGGAGAAAAAGCTCTTGAAGGAAAGCGACGCTTCGGAAATCAACAAACTGAAGGCGATGCTGGTCGAATCGGGACTGGATGCCTTCGACAATATGAAGCAGGAACGGCATTTGACCCCCGTTTTGATGACGATCGATTCGATGCCGAAGGAGGAACTCGCTCTGATTGCAGAAACGCTGGTCAACATCACTTCCTTCAAAGGGAAAATATCCTTTTCCATGGAAACGGTCGGTGGTCCGATCGATGTGCTCCTGATCACGAAAGGGGACGGCCCGGTCTGGGTCAAGCGGAAGAACTACTTCAATCCCGATATCAACCTCCTGCGCTAAGAAGACAGAAAAAATTCCCCCAAAATTGCTGAACTTAGTGTAAACTTAACGAAACGAGCTTCGTGGAAGGTGTTATTATGTATTTGAATATTCAAGAAACGGCCGACTATTTGGAAGTGCCGGTCAGCGAAATCCATCGTTTGATCCGCGAACGTCAAATCCGCACGATCCACGTGGATGATGAGATACTCCTGAACCGCAATCAGTTCAACCTTTTCATCGAGCAAAGGGAAAAGTACAAGCAAGAACTGGAGGCGTACCTGAACACGCCTCTGCCGGAGGATCCCGACATCAAGGATGAGGACTAAAAAAGCAGCGCGCTCTCAAATGCTGAGAGGCCGCTGCTTTTTGCTGTTTTGGCAACAAGTTGCCGAGGTTACCTATTTTGTTTACGTCTGTATTCAGACCGTGAGAGAATGTTTGCTTCCGTATTTTCGACAACGGGCTGTTCCGCTGTGAAGACAGGTTTCGTTCGTTTGGCAGATTTTGCAGCAGAACGCTTCTTGCCTTTGAATTTGCCGGATTTGAGGAAATCCAGCGTCAGGAAGACTGCGGCTGCGGTAAAGAGTCCGAGCGAGAGGGTGCCCATCCAACCGGAAACACCCAACAGGTCATCCAAAGTTGTCCGAAGATGGATGAATCTCAATAATCCGCCCAAGCCTGCACACAGGATCGCTCGTTTGGTGTTGCCGCTGGCCAGTTTCAAGCGCTTGTTGCCCTCCATAAGCATACTGAAGAAGGCAATCGCGTAACTGACGAGTGCGGCATACAGGAGCAGGCTGTTCACTCCCGTGATGTTCGCCAATAAGTCGCCGGCAATCGTTTGCGTATCCAGGAAAAGGAATAATGTACCGAAAAGCGCACCGAGTACGCCGTTTCTGAAATGAGTGCCTTGCTTCTTCAGCAACTTATTCAAATTGGCTGAAAAGGACAGGAACGCTAGGGTGTAACAGCCGATGGCCAAATAGAGCGTCAGGCCGAAAATGCCTGTCTGGGCGGCAATGAACTGATCGCTGCTGGTTTGGGTGTGCAGGTAGAGGAACCCTGTCCCAAGGAGCAAGCCGGATAGGCCACTGCGGAAACGGGCATTTGCTTCGCGTTTCTGCTTGTTTTTCCCAAATAGGACCTGCAGAGTGGCCAGTCCAAAAAATGCGAGTGAAAGGTAAAGGCTGAGGTCTGCAATGCCGATGATGCTGCCTATAGCAGTGTTTTGCTGCAGGTAGCCGAAGAGGACACCGAGAGACACTGCTGTGAACGGAAATCTGGATCCCTTGCCGCTGCGTTCTTTGATAATATGGATAAACGTCAGAACAAGAAGAAAAATGATGATGATCGGATAGGTCATGCCTATACCCCCTTGCATGTCTATTTGCTCTGAAAAACGGATGTTTCAAAATTTGTTTCGTTGTTCAGGAGCATTCAATCGACATCATAACACAGATTTATGATGCATTTGTTTCGGAATGACGATTGTTTTGTTAAGAAAGTATGACCTGTTCCACCATATATTAAGAAACGTCAAAAAAGCATACCACCCAGGTATGCTTTTTTGATGGAGGGATCAGAAATCGGGCGGCGAATCCTCCGAATCTTCAGGCAACACATCATCCCAGCTAGTGTCGATCGCATATTCCGAACCAAAGTCTTCGTATTCCGGGTCGAAAACATCTGAATCACCCAATTGGGATAATGCAAAATTGATCAAGCGGATCAGGTCCTCTCTGTCCGTCAGCTTCAATTTATCCCTATTCTGCAGAATCGTGGTGCGGTCCTCCATTTCGTCCGGACTGGCGTTTTCCGCGGCCACACAAATCGGATAGCTGCAATCTTCCCGAGGTGCAACCATTTCTGTGAGTTGGATATCCACTTCCAAGACGGCATCGGTGAAATAGATGTAGGTCGCTGCATCATCGATATCCGTGAAATATTTCTGCAGCTGCTGGTCCTCATTTTCCGCGCTGTCGTTCTCATCGTGATAGTCGTAATCATTTTCTTCGATTTCATCCACATCTTCACGTTCTTCATTTGAGTATTCCCTGAAGTCGCTCTCGTCCGTGTAATCTTCCAGAGTATCCAAAGGTGTCTCTTCGATGATGATGGGAAGGAGGTCTGTACCCCCGGAGCGCGTGATTTCAAAACGGTGTTCGAAAAAACCGCTCCAACTGAAGGCCGCTTGGATGATGCTGTTGAAGTCGTAGAAAGTCTCTTCGCTGTTCACCTGGATATCCCGCCAAATAGGCACGCCGATGTCGCGGACAGCAATCCTGAATTCATAAATCATCTTGACCACTCCTGTTCTCTGCTTTACTCAAGTATACCGCTTTCTTCAGGGCGCAAGCAAAGAATAACACACGGGTTTATGATCGGAATGCCAGTGTCAGAAATGCAGTTTGCCAGTCTGTTCCGTTATAAAGGTCGTGCAATCGATATTCCATCACCAGAGATCTATGGTACACTGATACTGTTGCTTGAATCAGCCTTTCGTTATTCACGTAGGCTACGTAACATCAATTTTACTTCCAGAAACGGAGAGGATCAGTTGGAGAATTTTTCGATTGCGTTGAACGCAGTAATGCCTTTATTGTTGTACATGTTGATCGGACAGGTATTGTTGAGGGCCCGTCTGTTGGACGGTACGACCTATCAAAAATTGAATAACGCCATTTTCCGGTTCTTTTTGCCGGTCAATCTCCTGATGAACGTTTACGAAGCCGATGTCAGAAGCACCTTCAGAGTGGATGTGCTCCTGTTCGCTGTCGGCCTTACCTTGAGCGTCTTCTGCCTTTTTGCATTGCTTATTCCGCGGGTCGAAAAGGACAATGCCAAGCGCGGAGTGATGCTGCAAGGGACATTCCGCTCCAATTTTGTCTTGTTCGGATTGCCGATTGCCACTTCGTTGTTGTCGGAAAGCCAATTGGGGATGACATCGATACTGATTGCGGTCATCGTTCCTCTGAACAATGTTCTGTCGGTTGTGGCGCTTTCCATCTATTCGGACCATAAAATCCAACCCGGTCGGATCATCCTGGGCATCCTTAAGAATCCGATGTTCATCGGTACACTTGCAGGGATATTGATCAGCCTTTCCGGATTGAGATTCCCTCTATTCCTCGACGATACGTTGACCGGCATCAAAGGGCTGGTCACACCTTTAGCATTGATTGTCATGGGCGGTACTTTCCGTTTTGACGCATTGAAGAATGCGCGTATCCAACTGGCAATGACGGTATTCTTCAAGTTGGTTTTGATTCCGATTTTCGGTCTGACGCTGGCTGTCCTCTACGGATTGACCGGAGAAAATTTGGTGCCGATGCTGACGATGCTGGGTGGTCCGACGGCTGTATCCAGCTACACGATGGCGCAACAGATGGGCGGGGATCCGGACTTGGCGAGCCAAATCGTCGTATTCACCACCATCTTTTCGATGTTCAGTCTGGTCGTGTTCATAACGGTCCTGAAATCATTGTTATTGATTTGAAACCAATTTAAGGAAACGGGGTCTGCTCAGATGCAGATTCTTGTTTCCTTTTTTGTCCGCTCTGGTTCGCCTATAACCCCGCGACAGCTTATAATGGATGTAGAAGTGGCAAAACAATCCGTTATGATAGGGGACGATAAAGATGATCATCATCGGGATTACCGGAGGGTCGGGAGCCGGCAAAACGACCGTAGCAAAAACAATCGCGAAAAGACTGGGCAAGGGCAATGTCGTCTATGTATCGCAGGATTGGTATTACAAAGACCAATCGCATCTCAGTGCAGAAGAGCGTGAAAAACTGAATCTCGATCATCCCAACGCCTTCGATAACGAACTGCTGATAGCCGATTTGGAAACACTTCGTTCAGGCCAGGACATCGAGGCGCCGATCTATGATTTCGGTGTGCAAGCGCGGTCGAAAAAGACGACTCCGATCGAATCGAAGCCGGTCGTCATCCTGGAAGGCATCCTGATTTTGGCCATACCCAAGTTGGTATCCATGATCGACATCAAAATATTTGTCGATGCTGAACCGGATATCCGCTTGATCAGGAGAATCGATCGGGACATCAGGGAGCGGAACAGCACCTATGAAAGTACCATCGCCCGCTATCTGACGACTGTCAAACCGATGCATGATGCGTTCATAGAGCCCTCCAAAATCAAGGCAGACATCATCGTACCGCGCGGGGGCCAGAACGACATCGCCACCGATATGCTCGGGGACTTGGTTGAGCACTACAGCCATCACCATGTTTAAAAAATTGTATGTTTCAAGCAGATAAAGTCAAAAAAAATATTACATGAAAATAGCATTAGAAATAGACAAGAAAACGGAAATGGTATATAGTGTTCCTATGCAGTAATACTACTGACAAAAAAGCAGAACACGCATTGAAACGAGAGGATCTATTCAGTGGATAACACAGAATTGTTGACGCGATTTAATCTGACCAGACATGAAGCGACCATCTACCTGACCTTGCTTTCGGACGGGGACCTGAACGGCTATGAAGTTTCGAAAATAACCGGCATTTCGCGTTCGAACGCCTATGCATCATTGGCTTCGTTGGTTGAAAAAGGAGCGGCCTTCATTATCGAAGGGGAGACAACCCGCTATACGCCAGTACCTGTGGAAGAGTTCTGCGGGAACAAAATCCGTTCCCTTCAGGAATCCAAGCAGGAATTGATCAAGAACATCCCGCAAAGAAGAGAAGATGCGGAGGGGTACATAACCATCACAGGCGAGCACCGCATAATGGACAAAATGCGCAATATGATTTCCGAATCGAAGTCCCGCGTCTACTTGTCCGTGTCCGGGAATATCCTGCCGGAACTTTTGACGGAAATGCAGGCAGCACATCAGCGCGGCATAAAAATGGTCGTCATAACCGATACGCCATTCCCGCAGGAAGGCATGACTGTTTATGTTTTGGAGAAGCCGAAGAAGCAAGTACGGATCATCGTGGATTCCACGACCGTCCTGACTGGTGATATCGATGAGGGGGAATTTTCCACTTGCCTGTACTCCGGAAAGAAAAATGTAGTTGATTTATTGAAAGAATCGTTGCAGAACGAAATCAAAGTAGTCGAAATGATGAGAGGATTTGAAGCGAAATGACAAAAAAAGTATTTGTTGAAAAAGAGCAGTTGGAAGAAATCGTAAAACAGTATCCGACCCCCTTCCATTTATATGATGAAAAAGGCATCCGCGAGAATGCGCGTAAACTGAATGAGGCTTTCGCTTGGAACAAAGGCTTCAAGGAATACTTCGCCGTTAAGGCAACACCGACACCGGCCATTCTGCAGATTCTCAAGGAGGAAGGCTGTGGCGTTGACTGTTCGACATATACAGAGTTGATGATGGCCGATGCGCTCGGCTTCAAAGGCGACGAGATCATGTTTTCATCAAACGTGACGCCTAAGGAAGATTTTCAGCTTGCCCGCAAGCTGAATGCGACCATCAATTTGGATGACATTACCCACATCGATTTCCTGGAAGAAGCAGCAGGACTGCCGGAAACGGTCAGCTGCCGATTCAATCCAGGCGGCGAGTTCACAATCAATAACGAAATCATGGACAAACCCGAAGACGCGAAATACGGCTTCACACGTCCGCAATTGACGGAAGGCTTCAAAAAGCTGATGGCAAAAGGCGTGAAACATTTCGGCCTGCACTCGTTCTTGGCCAGCAATAACGTAGCGGATGAGTATTATCCGATCCTGGCAGGCATCCTGTTCCAGACGGCCGTTGAACTGAAGGAAGAAACCGGCGCGGACATCACTTTCATCAACCTTTCTGGCGGAATCGGCATCCCTTACCTGCCGGAGCAAAAAGCTGCGGATGTAGCGAAAATCGGTGAAGGCGTCCGCAAGGCGTTCGAAGAGATCCTGGTACCAGCCGGCCTTGGAGATGTCGCGATCTATACGGAGCTGGGCAGATACATGCTCGGGCCATACGGTTGTTTGGTGGCAACGGCCATCCACGAAAAGCACATCTACAAAGATTACATCGGTCTGGATGCCAGCGCAGTCAATTTGTTGCGTCCGGCGATGTATGGGGCTTATCACCATATCACCGTGATGGGCAAAGAAAATCAGCCAGCGGATCACCTGTATGATGTGACCGGCGGATTGTGCGAAAACAACGACAAATTCGCCATCAACCGGATGCTGCCTAAAATCGACATCGGTGACTTGGTCGTGATCCATGACACCGGAGCGCACGGCTTCTCGATGGGCTACAACTACAACGGGAAATTGCGCTCGGCCGAAATCCTGTTGAAGGAAGACGGCGGCACGGAAATGATCCGCCGCGCGGAAACGCCTAAGGATTACTTCGCAACGTTCGACTTCACAGGCCTGTTCAAAGACGTAAAATAAAAATAGAATAATTTTTAGACGGACCCTCGAGCGGTGTAACTGTTCGAGGGTCCGTCTTTTTTGGCACCACTCCAAGAATTTGATCCGGCTGCATGCTATAATGTTTTCTGAATGAACAAACGAGGGGTGAAGGACATGTTCCAAAAAGAAACAATCAAAGAGAGCGTATCAGCGCTTCCGTTGAAGCCGAAAGACTATTGTGTCATAACCGGAACGGCACTGGTTATGCATGGCATAAAAGAGGAAACAAAAGATATCGACATCAGTTGCACCAAGGAAGCGTTCCATACTTTAGAGGCTCAAGGATTCCAGATCAAACAAGGCGCCTTTGCCCGCAAAGTGATCTACAGCGATGATGTGGAAATATTTGAAGATTGGCACAAAGGGGATATCACGATGATCGAAGGGGTTCCGGTCGCGAGTCTGGAGTCAGTCATCGTGATGAAGAAGCAGCTGGGCAGAGAAAAAGATCTGGCCGACATCGTCAAAATCGAAGCGCAGCTGGACCGACAATAAAACCAACCAAAAAGCTGACGAACAGCCTGCGTTAGGGCTGTTCGTCAGCTTATTTGGCTATCAGATTTCATTCAAATCAACAATACCTGCAACCAGTAGGGAGCGAAATAGGCTCCGCCCATGGCGCTGAGAAACAAGGCTTTCCAAATGACGATAGGGATGTACGTCTTTGTCGCCAAGGCCGTCCCATCCCAATGGCTGTCACTTTTCAAAAGCGAAACGATGAAAAATTGATGCGCCAATCCAAGCATATACCAAAAGACGAAACCGATCGTGATGACGTCCGCTGACTGATAAATCCGCAAAAGGAAGCTGTAGTTGTTCCGGTAAAGCATAATGGAACTTACGATCACAATCAGGATGATCAGGTTCTGCCAAATGCTCTTTTCCTTCGCCAATAAATTCGTAAGCAAATAAATGCCCAAGAAAAGCGGAACGATCCAAAGCAGCAGTCCCTGTACATAGAGATAGGATATGACCACAAAGAACAACGCCTGCGATGCATAGCCGCCCAGCAGGCTGAAAAACATCCCCAACCCGGTACGGTTGCCGATTTCGGCAACACCGAGGATGCCGCCGCTTTTGACGATCGAAGGAAGCACATTAAATTTTATCGAATGGATGTTTCCGCCCCATAAACGCGCCGTCAGAGCATGGCCGCATTCATGGATGATGACGTTTGGGAGATCCAGATAAATGCCGAACGTATATGCCAGCATGCCGCGGCTGGAAAAGGTGAAATAGGCCACTGCAAAAAAGAGGGCAATCAATACGGGAAGGTCAAGCATACTATATCCTCCTTTCGATGCATGCATCGATACTCTTCCCAGAGGATAACATGCAAATTTTATTTTTTTGTGAATTTGAAACGGAAATAGCATGGTTATTCATGGATGAATCCGAAAAAGCGAAAAGCCTTCCTTTCCACTAGTGCAGAAAGGGAGGCTTCTTTTTTATAGCCAATAACGATTGGGTTATTCGCCTTCAGTCTTAGTGCTGTCATTCCCGCCGAAAAGGTTCGTAAAGAATTGGACGATGGATTCCCAGATGCCCATGCCGTCTTCCTTCAGTTGTTGCTGATCGACTTTGCTCCAGGCTGTTTTTGCCTGCTCGAACAATTCTCCGCCCGTTGCCTGCAGTTCTTCGCCGAAAGCGGCGATCTGTTCTTTTTGCTCGGTAGTCAGATTGATGTCGCCGAAATTGATCATCAAGTTCTGGATGTTCGTGATGTTGTCCGCGGACAGGATGGTGTCAAGGTTGTAATTTTTCAGCACATCCTCGACGATTTGGCGGATATCGTCAGCGCTAAGGGTGCCGTTGTTTGCATCCTTCGCTTCTTGGATTTCCTGTTTCATTTCGACGATAGCCGCGTTCATCAATTCATCCGAATAGCCGCTGTTGGATTCGTTTTCCTCGGTCACTGCAGAAGTGACAGCCAATTCTTCCTGGGCGACTTCGACAGCCTTTGCATCCAGTGTATTTCCCGAATCAGCAAAAGCTTTGTATACACCGGCCAATGCGCCGGATCCGTCAACCCGGACAGCGGATGCTACCTTGATGTCCACATCCACTGCGCCTGCTGTGATGGCTGCATTCTTATATTGCGCCTCTGTGATCGTTGTGATGTTTTCAGGCGTCAGGATTTCCACCGAAACAGCACCATCGCTGTCGGCAGGTGTGATGTACGTGCTCGAATAGACTTGGCTATAAGGGTAATCATCCTGCAGCAAACCGTTCAATTCATTGACTGCCACGACCAACTCGGTCGTCCCCTCGGCCACTCCCAATGTTTCTCTGGTTTCCTCAAATTGGGCGGCATTCAGACTTTCGCCGTAAGTGAAGATCGGTTCGATTGCGACTTTATCGGCGAACGCTGCCGGAGCGGTAATTCCCAACAAAGCCAATGAAGCCAGACTTGTTGTCATAAATTTTTTCAGTTTCATGTTTAAACCTTCTTTCTTTCGTAGCTTGCTAAAATTGTATCAAAGATATCCTACGAAATGTATTATGAATTCTTTAAGTAATTATGAAGCTTCTGCGACGTAAAGTCAAAGCATTCCCCGAAAAGAGCCTGCTGTGCAGTTTCGTGCACAGTCGGTCGCATTCAAGTTCGAAATCGTCTCAAAAGGCGTTTCTGCAGTCGGTCAAAATATGGATTTTGGCACCGAAAGGGGGGAACACATGTATAATTGTGTTCCCTGGTAAATGTTGATTTATCAACACCAAAATGGTATGCTTTTTTTATCGAAATCAACCGAAAAACCCCGGATATCGGAGGGGACAAAATAGAGGAAACAAGAGGACTTTTCAGTGAACACCACCCACGCAATCAAAGACATCAGCCAAATCCAAACATTGATGGACGTTTATCCGCCTTATTCGAAAAATCGCCTGCTGCTGGAATATGCCATTCGGACAGGTCTGCGCATCAGCGATATCCTGAACGTGAAGGTAGGGCAAGTATTGGGGAAAGAATCATATCAGATCGTGGAGATGAAAACGGGCAAGAAGAAAGAACTGGCCATCCATGACCGCTTGAAGCATTCCATCTCGGACTATGTGGAAAGGGAGGGGTTGGCCGCTACCGATTATTTGTTCTATTCCAACGCCGACAAGAAAAGCCATATCAAGCGCACACAGGCGCATCGCATCATCGCGCATGCCGGGGATATGATCGGCATCACCTTGAGCGCCCACTCGCTGCGGAAAAGCTTCGGCTACCATTCCTACAAGCAAGGCGTCGACATTTCCTTGCTCCAGACAATCTTTCAGCACTCCTCACAAGCGGTCACGCTCCGCTATATCGACATCACCCAGGAGAACATCAACAACGTTTACAAACGGGTCGATTTCGGATTTTAACATCAGCAATAAAATAACGCATTTTGAGACGATTTCAAACGTGAGGGCGTACCCACCATCACGAAACATCCTCAAAATGCGTTTCCGCAAAACAAGCAAAAAAATGCACCTCGCCATCAAAAAACAGGCAGGGGGCATTTTTTATGAATTATGTAGGGTGTTACAATCCCATATCTTTTTTCAGTTGCTCGAGTTCATCTTCGACGGATGCCGAACCTTGGCTGGCATATTTTTCTTCCAGCGCCTTCGCCTCGTCTATCGGCGCCATGTTCAACTCGGACATCGCGTTTGCTTCATCCAACATTTTGTCGGCTTTTTCTTCCATGCGTTCGAAGGAGCTCATGGCACCTTTCGTGCTCTGGATGGAGTCCGTCGCTTTGTTCAGGGTTTCCTGGGTTTTGGCGACCGCCATCTTGGATTTGATCATTTCGCGGCGGGATTTGAGCGTTTCGATGTCGGTTGCCAGTTTATCGTGCATCTGGCGCATCTTGACGGCATTCTCATGCGCCGAAGCGTATGAAGTCGCCAATCCAGCCCCGACGTTTTCCAATTCCTGCTTTTTGGTCAGGAAGATGCGGGCATCGTTCTCATTGCCGGCTGCCAAAGCTTTTTTGGCATAATCCGTATATTTGATGACTTCGGCCTGGTTTTCATCGACCAAGCGTTTTGTCCGGGTCTCCTCAGCCATGACGCCGGCTGTGCTCCGTTTTACCTCCGCCAAATCTTCCATCATGTCGCGCAGGTATTGATTGATCATTTTTTCCGGATTTTCCATTTTGTCGATCAAAGCATTGATGTTCGCGCTGATGATATCCGAGAATCTCTCCAGTATTGCCATTTTTGTTTCCTCCTTATGGGTTCGTGTCTTCCTTGGTTCCGTCTTCTGCCTGCGGGGTAGGGTGGGTATCGGTTTGCTGCGGGACATCGGCATCGTATTTTTTCGTCAGTTCTTCCGCCTCGGTGTTACCGAAAGTATCCAATGGCGTCTTCAGGATGTCCTCCGTTTGCTGGGCTTCCAGGTTCTTTTGTTTTTTGGCATGCCGCCACCATAAGAACAGGAGGGCGAGCAGTATGATGACGCCGAATATGGTCAGAACAGCGATCCATGGGGAACGCGTCACTTCCATGATGCGATCAGCGGAATCCCGGAATGCATCGCTGAAGAATTCTTCATCCGTTTTGTTGTCGTCATAATAGTAGGAATCGATGTAATCAAGCAAGACATCTCCGGCCTCTGTATCGATGACAGTGGCGGCCTGCGTGCCGACCACATAATAATCCATGTACAAGCTGGGTTGATATTCGAAGAAGACCAACAGCAGATGGGCTTCATCAGCAAATAGTTCGTCATACTTTTCGTTCGCGAAGCTTTCCAAATCCTCCATCGAAGGATTCGTCGAGCCGTTGATGTCCTCCGTCAAATACAGATAGGGTTGCACGCCGGTTTTTTCGTAGAAATGCTTCATCCCCGAGGTCAATTCAGAACGGTTTCCAATCCAACCGATCGTGTCTGTGTAATAATCCGTTTCCGTGACCGATCCATCCGGAAGGGGTTCCCTTTCCACTGTGGAAAGGGTGATTTCATTGCCTCCTCCCGAACCTGAAAGCGAAGATCCTGTATTGAAGGAGAAAATCAAGCCAAATACAATAGCCAGGATGATCAAGATCAATGCGATCGAACCGCAACCGCAGCCACAGCCTGGAGCGGCCCTGGGACCTCCTCCAGAATAATTCGGACCACCGGAAGATGGGCCTCTGATAATGGGGCCACTCCTGAAAATCGGACCACTTGAACTGGAACGCGGGATATTAAACCCGCCGCCCCCAAACGATCCGCCCCGGCCACCGCGGCCGCCTTTGCTGCTGCCGAAGGAACCGCCTCCGAAAGAACTGCCGCGACCGCCGCTGCTGCGGCCTCCGCCACCCCGGCTGCCTCCGAAAGAACCGCCACCTCCCCGAGAGCCGCCACCGCCGCCTCTTGCCATATTCTGCACCTCCTTGAGTACTTATTTTCCTCATCAAAGTCAATCTATCACAACCTGCAAACGCTGTCAATTTATAGCGATTGAACAAATATGACAACATTTACAACCATCAGAAAATTTTATGTCACTTTTTCTGACGAATAATGTAACAATATCATCGACAAAATCAGGAAGAAACGGTAAGATATGCTTACATGAATTCAATAAATTGATTTAATTGAACGGAAAACTGTATCAGAATCATAATGTTGCGGCAAAATGCGGAAGGGGTGGGCCAAGTGAAGTTGATTGAAGGAACAGAAATAGACGATTTTTTATTTTTGAAGAATGGAAATTCCGAAAGTTTCCGATCTCAGCTGAAGCGCGATTTCACAGCGGTGATTTTCCTAAGACATCTGGGGTGCGGCATGAGCCAACTGGATATGCTGAAATACCGTGACGCCTATCAATTCCTTAAAGAACAAGGGCTTGAAATCATGATGGTGATACAGGGGACAGAAGCCGCTGTTTCCGAAAGAACGGCGAAAATGAACATCCCATTTACCGTCATAGCGGATGCTGAGCAAACGTTGTATCAGCATTTTGATATCCCTTCATCGGATTCGATGCGCAATCTCGTTTACGGTGTTTCCGAAGAGAAACTGTTGGAATTCGAATACTATGGGATCGAATGTCAACGTTTTGAGGGGAATGAACTTCAGTTGCAGGCGACAATCGTCGTCGATAGAAGAGGGCAAGTTGTTTTGAGCCATTACTCAGAAAATATCAGCGACGTGCCATCTCCATCAGAATTGTACCAAATGCTGCAGACAGTGCCTGTAGGAAGCTGAAAACAGAACAATAGAAGCAACCGAAGCGAAAGGGCCCATTTTCCGAAAGAAGGAAAGGGCGCATTCGCTTTTTTGTTATCTCCCTCCAGACGGTATCATTCGTCCAATCAGGACACTTGGTGGTAATATATAGGTGTAAACGACGCTGGAGCATGTCTGGAGCGAGGAGCGATACTATGAAAAACGTAACGGTCAACAGAATAAAATTGGAGCAGTTTTTGCAGGGGCTAAAAGAAAGGGTGACTCCGGAATACAAGATTCAAGCGGAACAGGATATCCGGACATTCATGGAAGAAATCGTAACAGAGCAAAGGAAAAACGTGAATTACGATGATTTGATCAGGAAGATTCAGTCCTATTCAGGTTGCAATCGTGCTTATCTTGAATCCGAGCTCGACATCCGCATGAACAAATTTCCCCATGGGTCTTTAGCCGAACTGGTCGTCAATAGCATGGATACGGATGATTATCTCACCTTGCTGGAAATCGAAAACCCTGTTGCATCAGATTTGGAATTTCTTGAAGAAGTCAAAGAAAAGCTTTTTGCATATTTCGACTGACTACTAGAATGGCTTGATCAGGCTTATCTGCGATTCGTCGGGATTTTATCCCGCTTATTCAGCTCAGATAAGCCGTTTGTGTTTCAGGATTATGATATAAGATCAACTATAAGACGGATCCCATTATTAGCAGCAAGTGCCGCAAATACCCGCGCAAACCTGCTGTTTTTTTGGGATTCCTTCTGTCCATGGCTCAACAAATCCTGGGAGCTGGCCCTTCAATAATGATCAGCTGCAGCAACCGGCTGTTTTCGGGTCAAGCTTATTCCGTAATGCCGATAAAGGCTGACTGTTCATCTGATTATTTCGTAGGAATTCCTGTTTGTATGGCTCGCTTAATCCTGAACGACAGCATCTATAAACAATGAATACAGAAATTTAGCCAGTTGATGCCGATGATTTTCGATTGATGATCTTGAATCGGTTTTGGGCCGGCAAAAACCTGAAAAACGGGGGATTATGGCCGCATTAAATCCTATCCGGAAAAATTCTATATTCTAGTTTACATAATATATATTATACAAAGTTATATACAATAGTTATCAGAAACCGCAATAATCAAATTCTTCCTGAACGCACCCTATAAAAATAGCAAAATTGCGAAATATTTAATTTATTCGCAATTTTGCTATATTATGTTATTTATTCGTCATTTTAACTTATTCCGCGCCAACTTCACCATGCATCGATTCGATTGCAGCGTATAAAATTTCTTCAGCGATCAAATCTTTTGATCTTACCGAAATCTGGATCGGTTCTTTATCCGCTTGGTAAATGATCACTTCATTTGTGTCTTTGTTGAAACCTGCATATTCCTTTGAAACGTCATTTGCTACGATCATGTCCGCCTTTTTGCGTTTCAGCTTGTCCATGGCATAATGTTCGACTTCATGCGTTTCAGCAGCAAAACCAATCAAAAATTGACCCGTTTTTCTTTTTCCGAGTTCAGCCAAGATATCTGTCGTTTTCTCCAAAACCAATGTCAAATCCTCATTCGTTTTCTTGATTTTGACTGCTGCTTGCGTTTTGGGTCTGTAATCAGATACAGCCGCAGCCATGATGACCATATCAACTTTGTGAAATTTATCTAAAACTGTCGATGCCATTTCTTCTGATGATTGCACGGATATCGCTTCGATCCCAAAAGGAATCGGCAACAGATCCGTAGCGGTTACCAACGTCACTTCAGCCCCTAAGTCACGGGCAGCTTTCGCCAAACTGTAGCCCATTTTGCCGGAAGAATCATTGGTGATGAATCTGACTGGATCTATGCGCTCCTTCGTTCCGCCTGCCGTGATGAGCACGTTTTTGCCTTTCAAAGGCAATTCTTTGGCATTATTCAAAACGACCAGCTGTGCCGCTTCAACAATTTTGTCCGGTTCAGGCATGCGCCCTTTGCCTTCATAACCTTCAGCCAAAAAGCCTGTATCAGGCTCCATGATTTCATATCCGTAACTTTTCAAAGCTTCCATATTCCGGACTGTAGCCGGATTGTCCAGCATATGCTGGTTCATGGCAGGCACGATCAGCCGCGGTGCCGTCGTCGCCAAAAGTGCGGTCGACACGAAATCATCGGCAATGCCGTTCGCCATCTTGGCAATGATGTTGGCTGTTGCCGGAGCTACGACGGCAAGTTCCGTCCAGTCGGCCAAATGGATATGGCTGACGAATTGCGCATCTTTTTCGTCGAAGGTGTTTGTATAGACATCGTGCTTGCTCAGTACCTGAAAAGTCAACGGCGTGACGAATTCCTGGGCGGAAGCTGTCATCGCCACTTTCACTTCTGCGCCCGCTTTGATGAATTTTCTGACGAGATCGGCTGCTTTATAGACTGCGATGCCGCCCGTCACATAGATGGTTACTTTCTTGTTAGTTAACAAATTATACGCCCCGCTTACATTCGACTATTTTCCTTGCTGTTTGCCCTCACGGCTATCGATGAAGGCTCTTGCCCGGCTGATGAATTCCTTCAATACCTTGATCCGGGCATATTCTTTCTGGTTCCCTGCGACAATGATCCACGGAGCATCTTTCGTGTCCGTCCTGGCGACCATCTCGTTCATCGCTTCTTCGTATTGCTCGAATTTTTCATGATTTCGCCAATCCTCATCGGTCAGCTTGTGGTTCTTCTCCGGGTCATTTTCCCGGTCTTTGAAGCGCTGTTTTTGTTCTTCTTTGTCTATCACGATCAGGAATTTGATGATCAACAAGCCATCGTGCACCAAATTGTGTTCCATTTCATTGATTTCTTCGTAGGCAGCGGCCCAGCGGTGCTCAGGAGTGAAGCCTTCCACCCGCTCCACCAATACGCGGCCGTACCAGCTTCTGTCATAGATGGTCATCTTCCCTTTTACCGGGAAAGTCTGATAGAAGCGCCACAGATAATTAAAGCGGCTTTCGTTTTCCGTGGGAGCTGCCGTCGTGGCGACGTCATAGCTGCGGGGATCGATCAGCCTCGTCAAGCGGCTGATCGCACCACCCTTGCCTGCCGCATCCGTCCCTTCGAATACCAGGACACACGGGATTTTTTTTAGCCACATTTCGTAGACCAATTGCCCCGCTTCTTCCTGCAGCTTCTCCAACTGGGCTTCATACTCTTCTTCCGTTATGGCAGCTTTCAAATCGACTTTGGCCAGCGGCTTTTCCTTCAGGCCGGAACGAATCGGCACCGGTGGTTTCTTTTCCGTTTGCTCGAGGTGGGTCTTCAGAGTGCTGCTCGCGATGCTTATCGCTTCCCGGGAAGCATCCTTCAGGTCCTCCGAAGAAATCACGTGCCATGGCGAGGCCTCGAAATTTGTCATTTCCAATATTTTGTCGAAGTGTTTCAAATATTTAGTGTACTTCTTGAGTTGTTTTTCATCGTCTTTCGTGATCAGGAACTCTCTGTACGGATCGTCTTTGAGTTTTTCGATACGTTGTCCCATCGTTTTTTCCGAGTGGTGCAGAAACAGTTTCAGGACGATTGTATTGTCGGCAACCAGCATCCGCTCCAAAAAGCTGATATAGCCGAGGTGATGTTCCAGGCGTTCATCCTTCACTTTCAGTTCGTTCATGAGTTCGGAGTAGAAACTGCGGTCAAAAAAAGCGATCCGGCCTTTTCCAGGCAAATCCCGTGCGAAGCGCCACAAAAAGGGTCGCTCTGCGTAATCGTCCAAGGCGTCATCGAAGACGCTTACTTCGAAATAACGCGGGTCCAATTCCCTCGTCAGGTCCTTCAATATGTGCCCTTTCCCCGAGGATTCCCAGCCATCGACGATGATCAGCATGGAGGAGTCGCTGTTGACCAGTTTTCTTTGCAAAGCGGCCAATTCACTGCCGAGTTCGGATCTTTTTGAGCCGGATAATGTCGTGTCCTTTTTGTCAAAATCGAAGTCTTTTAACATATGCTACGCCACCTTTTCTGCTTGTCATTATTTTATCATAAAACAGACTGATGCAAAGTGATACGGATCAGTTGTTAATTGGAGCAGACGATTTGAGGGTTGTTATTCCGTATAAGGGACAACTTCCAGGGTGACATGATTGTAATCGCCGATGATCTTTGAAACAGGACAGCGTTTGTGGGCGGATTGCGCAAGTTTCTCGACGGCCTCCATCTCCATGCCTTCGACCGAGATAAAGGCCTTCAAATCGAAATAAAAGCCTTTGCCGTCTTCTTCCCTGCAGAAATCGACATGCACTTCCGCTTTGCTTCGCGCCTCAGCTCTTCTTGCCTTAAGCAAAGCCTCGATTGTAGCGTTTAAGCAAGTAGCCCAGGACAAGCCGAATAGTTGTTCCGGATTGAAGCCGGCTAAATCCTTCAGCGGATCAGATGTCTGCAGAGATTCCCCATCCGAAACAGAGACGGTCCCGTTCAAGCCCTCAGCGTTGATTATTTCCGTATGGTATAACGATTTTGTCATTTAATTAGTCCCCTTTCTTGCCACAGAAATTGTTGATTCTTTCCTCTATCTTAACACGTTTCCTTTCATTTAGCCGAAAAAAACAGCACCGGATATCCCATAAAGGACAATCTGGTGCTGTCGCATATTGCGCCGTTAAGCTGTGATCAGTTGCTCAAGCAAATCAGGCCGGAAGCCGAAAAACGGCTCAACGCCATCAAAGACGACTACCGGCAAAGATTGGAAACCCAATTCTTTGACTTCGGCCAAGGCCACTTCGGATTCCTGGATGTCCTTGATCTCATAACGGATGCTGTTATCATCCAAAAATTTCTTTGTGAAATTGCACTGCATGCAATTTGGTTTTGTGTATACTGTGACATTCTTGTTCGACATGATGGTTCCCTCCATTGGTTATCCGCTGATAATTTTCTTTTCGGATAAAGCTCATGAATACATCATACAGTATTATCGGCTGAAAAACAAACCATATCTGGTGTTTCACGACAAAATGGATCAGTCCAGATCGATGGAAAGTTCCTGCGCGCCGGTCAAGGATTTGATTTTTTCGTAAACGAAATTCATGCTTGGCGGGAAGAAAAGCATGCTGAGAATAGTCCCTTCACGCACGGTGATGGCCGTGCCGGTTGAAAAGGCGATCAGCAACGCGGATGCGATCAACAGCACATCGACCAGTTGGCGCACTTTCCCAAAGTTGAAGCCAAAACGGTTACTGAAGGCCATACAAGCGCCCTCCAACGGCATATTGATGTAATTCAAAGCCATCATCGATCCGACGCCGATTGCGGCTATGATGCCGCCTAAAATGACCATTGCGATCTTGACCCAGTACTGGTCGATCGTCACGCCGGAAAATACGGTATAAAGCATCAGGTTCATCACTTGTCCAAGTATCAATGTGACAGGAATCTGAAATAATTGTCTGAGCGAAAAATCTTTTTTCATCAAAAGCCATTGGATGCCTACACATATGATGTTCAGTATAATCGCCAGTGTTCCGATTTTGATGCCGGAAAGTTGGTTGATGCTCATGTTAAGGGCTTCGTAGGCACCAACGCCGACATTGGCTTTCACTGTGATGCTCGCTCCGATAGCGGTTATGATGACCGCTGCGACAACCAATAACATGTTCTTTAAGTGTTTCGTCATTTTTTCACCTATCCATTCATTATTCTGCTAAGTCATTATAAAGAAATAAGCAACGAATTGCAATTCGTTGCTTACTCCGGATCTTCTATTTATTTTGAGTAGACAACTTTTCCGTCCACTAGTGTATAAAGCGTTTCGCCTTTGACTTTCCAGCCGGTGAATGGCGTATTTGTGGCTTTCGAAAGGAAGTCTTCGCTGCGGATTTCGTATTCATTATCCAAATCGAAGATGGCGATGTCCGCTTGGGAACCGATATCCAGCGTTCCAGCTTCCATGCCGAACAATGCTGCCGGTTTGATGGTCATCCAATCAACCAGTTGTTTCAAGCTGAAGACGCCGCCCAACACAAAGTTGGAATACATCAGTTGGAAAGCAGTCTCGATGCCGACGATGCCGAACGGTGCACCGACCATGCCACCTTGCTTTTCTTCTTCGCCGTGCGGTGCGTGATCGGTTGCGATGCAGTCGATCGTCCCGTCAAGCAAGCCTTCGATCAAGGCCGCACGGTCTTCGGCACCGCGTAAAGGCGGGTTCATTTTGTAGATGGCGGTATCCGATGGGATCGAACCATCCACCAAAATCAAGTGATGCGGAGCAACCTCGGCAGTGACATGGATCCCTGCGCGTTTGGCATCACGGATGACGCGTACGCTCTCTTTCGTGGAAACGTGGCAGACATGGTAATGACAGCCTGTCGCTTCCGCCAAAAGTACATCGCGGGCAATTTGCGTCGATTCCGTCACGCTCAAGATGCCAGGAAGATCCAATTCGTCGGAACGGGTGCCTTTGTGCATCACGCCTCCGAACAACAGCGAGTCGTCCTCTGTATGCGCAACAAGCGCGGCATTGTTCTTTGCGGCTTCCTGCATCGCCAAATACATTGTTCCGGCCGTTTGGACACCGACACCGTCGTTGGTGAAGGCGAAAGCACCTGCTGCCAACAATTGCTTCTGATCGGTCAGGACGTCGCTGCGCAAGTTCTCGGTGATGGGCGCATATTGTTTGACTTTGATGATGGCTGTATCAGCAATCAGTTGTTGGATGTTTGAGAATTTTTCAGCCGTATCCGGAACAGGGTTTACGTTGGGCATTGCGCAGACAGTCGTGAAGCCTCCGCGGGCAGCTGCCTGTGTGCCTGTTTCGATGGTTTCTTTATAGGTGAAACCTGGTTCACGCAAATGCACGTGCACATCTACCAATCCTGGAGTGACCAGACCACCCTTGGCATCGATGACTGTTGCATCCGCATCCGCTACCTGCAAATCCTGGCCGATTGCGGCTATCTTATCGTCTTTCACATAGATCTCTACAGAAATAAGTTCCTCTTTTTGACCCAACATTTTCGCGTTTTTTATCCAAACTGACATGTTATCCCTCCACTGGTGAATTGTTATGATTATTCGTTTGTAGTTCTTCCGTTAACGATAGCTTCCAAGATGGCCATTCTGGCAAAGACGCCATTTTTCATTTGCGTCACGATCCGCGAGCGGCGGCATTCCACTAGGCTGTCCGCCAATTCCACATCGCGGTTGACCGGAGCAGGATGCATGATGATGGCTGTTTCCTTCATGCGGGCTTCCCGAGCGACGGTCAGTCCGAATTGATCCAGATATTCTGCTTTTGTATAGCGCATGGCTTTTCCGCCATGACGTTCCGTCTGGACGCGGAGCAGCATCATGACATCGACTTCTCCGATGATGTCATCAATGTCCCTGTGCGTGCCGTACTGGTCGAAAGTAGGATCGTACCACTCTTCAGGGCCCGTAAAATAGACGGTCGCTCCGAGGCGCTGCAGCATCTGCATATTTGTTTTGGCGACGCGCGAGTGCGACAGGTCGCCGCAGATGGCCACCTTCACTCCGCTGAAAGTATGGAACTCTTCGTAGATCGTCAACAAGTCAAGCAAGCACTGGCTTGGGTGCTGGCCGGCGCCGTCTCCGCCATTCACGATGGACGCGGTAATGCCCGGGCTTTCGATCAACTCTTTGTAGTAGGCTTCTGCGCTGTGGCGGATAACGACCACATCCACGCCGATCGCCGATAAGGTCAGGACCGTGTCATAAAGCGTTTCGCCTTTGCTGACGCTGCTGGTCGAAGTGTCAAAACCGATGACTTGCATCCCCAATTTGTGTTCCGCCATTTCAAAGCTTTTGTGTGTGCGTGTGCTGTTCTCGAAAAATAAGTTTGAAGCGTAGATCCCCTCAGTCAAATTTCTGTCCGGTTGGACGCCGCTTTTGAATTCGGATGCACGCAGGATCAGGGACATGATTTCCAGATTCGTGAGTTCCTCGACACTTACAAAGTTTTTTAATGCGATCTGATTTGTAGTCTGCATCATTTTAAAGCCCTCCAATTAGTTTTTTTGTGAATGGAGGCAAAAAGAACCCGAAGAATTTGTAAGCTCTTCAGGTTCTAGGCCAGCCGCTCCCGGGTTTGGATACAGAGCGGCCATCTAGTGACCTTGCGGGCCTCACAGGACCCCCTTAAAGTCTCACATTCGCTATTAAATTGTGCGATAGGATAAATCTCCAGAAAAAAAGCCCATGGTCAAAGAGACAATGGGCATAAAATCATGATGAAGGCGCAGAACGCCTGATATGCTCCTTAGTAGTCTCTCTGGACTCTCGTTAAAGGAAATTCATTCTGTTGCTAAAATAATAACGCGCACAGGCGCTTTTGTCAACGCTAGCCAAGTGGATGTTGTGTTTTTTCTCGATTTAAGCAAGACGCAGGCCCCTCACCCGATGCGGATCGGCTTGGAACGGTCATCATGTCCGATGAAGGGCGTTTCCCATAGCGGGAATCCGTACCGCAAAGCATAGTTGCGGCACACAGCCAGAAAAGCGGCCCTTTTTCCGTCCAACTCGATTTGCGTGAATTGCCCGATCAGCATGCCGTTGATCTTGTCGAACGCGCCCAATTGTTCCAGTTGTGCCAACCCGCTGCACATCGCTTCGTATCTGCCGCCTGCCGACTCGAGGACCAACACTTTGTTTTCCAATTCCGGCCAATAAGGGGTCCCAGCCAGTTTCAGCAAGCAACGCAGGTTCCCGCCAGCAAAAACTGCCGAAGATTGCTCAGAGGCGCTGTCACCGGCTATTGCGAACGTGCTGGTCCAGTCTGCATCGTTTCGGGCAAACAAATCATGGAGGGCGTGAGTCTGGGAGGCTTCCTCCCGGCTCACGAGCACCTTTGGATTATAGAGGATATTCTGGATGCCGGTTTTGGCCTGGATGGCATTCACGATCACGGTATTGTCGCTGTAGCCGAAATAGGGCTTGGGATTGCTTTTGATGATCCCGAAATCGAGATAAGGCAATATTTCGTTGGCCAAATCCCCGCCGGACAAATCAAATATCGCTTTTACGCTCGCGTCGGAGTAAAGGGACAACAAAGCCCCCGCACGGGATGCAGGGGCCTCGGTTTGCTGTGTCTCTTTATCCAGAAAAAGGACGTCACTCAGTACGGTCTCAAGGCCAAAATCATTCTTGATTTTCCGGCTGAGTGATGAAACGATTTCCAACGAGCGATCATTTTTCGTCAATCCGTTCGAACAGCTGATGAAGCCGATCGCATCTCCCGGATGCCACATAAAGATCACTACCTTTCTGTCAGACCAACATGTCTTGTATGGATAATTCCTGAAGTTCAGCAAATATTTTTTCGGGCGTCAATGATTTTTTCATCTCAGCGTCATAATCCTTCATGATTTGACCGTGGTGCAGCACCAGCATGCGATTTCCGTAATGGAGGGCGTCCTGCAGATTATGGGTGATCATGATGCTGGTCAGGTTGTTGTCGATGACTTGTTGATTCGTCAATTCCAGAACCAATTTTGCCGTTTTCGGATCAAGCGCTGCCGTATGTTCATCCAGCAGCAGGATGTCCGGTCTTTTCATTGTTGCCATAAGCAAGGCGATGGCTTGTCTTTGACCGCCCGACAACAGCCCGATTTCTGAGCCCATCCGGTTTTCCAGGCCTAAGCCCAATTTTTTCAGTTCCTCTTTGAAGAATACTTTTTCTTCATGCGAAGTCCCGAAGCGCAGTGTCCGTTTTTGGCCTCGGCGGTATGCCAAGGATAAATTTTCCTGCACCGTCATCCTTGGGGCTGTGCCCATTTTCGGGTCTTGGAAGACCCTGCTGATGTAAGGGGCGCGTTTGTCTTCTTTTAAAAATGTAACATTTTGTCCGTTTACGATGATGTCGCCTGTGTCAGGCAAGAAATTACCGGAAATGGCGTTCAACAAAGTTGATTTGCCGGCTCCATTGCCTCCGACCAAAGTGATGAAATCGCCTTTTCTGACCGTCAAATTGACGTCCTGCAGGGCATTGACCTGATTGGGTGAACCAGGGTAGAACGTTTTGGAGACATGTGACATCGTCAACATCGCTTCCTGATTAGTCATTTCGCTTCACCTTCTTCCGCAATGAGTACATGTAGTAGGTTTCCTTGATTTTCGGCAATGCCAAGAAGAAAGTCAACAATACAGCTGAAATCAACTTGAAGTCATTCGGATTCATGCCCGCTTCCAATACCATCACCATGATCAGGCGATAGAGGACCGAACCTAACATCAGACATACCAAACGCATTTTGAAAGAGACATTCGTGAACAATACTTCACCGATGATGATGGAAGCAAGACCGATGACGATCGTTCCGATACCCATGCTGATGTCGGCATAGCCATTGTCCTGCGCGATGATGGATCCAGCCAATGCGACGATGCCGTTCGAAATCATCAAGCCGACGATTTTCATCGTATTTGTGGAAATACCCAGCGAGCGGGCCATCGCTTCATTGTCACCCGTTGCAATGATGGCTTGACCGAATTCCGTTTTGAAAAAGATGACGTAGAGACCAATGATCAGGACGACTACCATCAAGCCTAACGTGATCGTGTCGAAATGTCTGGGAAGATTCATGTTTTTGAAAACCGTGAAAATCGTATCCTTGCCCAACAGGCTGATGTTCGCTCTCCCCATCACGCGCAGGTTGATGGAATAGAGACCGGTCATCGTCAAAATACCTGCCAAAAGGCTGGGAATCTGCAGTTTTGTGATCAAAAATCCAGTGATCAGCCCGGCTGAACTGCCGGCAATGATGGCAAATATAATTGCGATATAAGGATTGGCCCCTAAAGTGATGGCTTGGACAGCCACAGCCGCACCGAGGGGAAACGCACCCTCGGTAGTCATGTCGGCCAAATCCAGAATACGGAAACTTACAAATAAACCCAGTGCCAGAATACTCCAAAGCAACCCTTGGGAGACGGCGGAAATAATCATATTCATTCAGTCTACTCTCCTTCTCCTACAAAGATGGCATTCTGTGCAATATCATCGGGAATCGTGATGCCCAATTGGTCGGCTTTCGCTTGATTGATGACCAGTTGGATACCGGTCGCGTATTGTACAGGATAAGTGGCAGGATCGGCTCCGGCCAAGATGTCCGCTGCCACAGCGCCGGTTTGGGTGCCTAATGCGTACTGATTCAAACCGATTGTCGCCAAACCGCCTTCTTCGACCATCGTGTCCACAGCAGGGAACACCGGAATATTGTAGGCATCCGCTACCGGGATCAATGTCGCTAAACCACTTGCGATAGTGTTGTCTGTCGGTACATAGATGGCATCCACTTCAGAAGCAAGGCTTTCAGCGACTTGCGCGATGTCGTTCGTGGAAGTGACTGTTTTCGTGATTGTCTTCAAGCCTAATGAGGCGGCGATTTCCTCGGCCTCTTTAGCGGAGCTGATGGAATTGTCCTCTGCCGATGAATAGAGGATACCGATCGTTTCTGCATCAGGAAGCAATTGCTGGATCAGAACAAATTGATCGCGGGCCGGAGTCTTGTCGCTGACGCCGGTGATGTTGCCGCCCGGTTTTTCCATTGAATCCACTAAACTGGCAGCTACCGGGTCCGTGATGGCCCCCAAAATGATCGGAATATCGCTGGATGCGTTCGCCAATGCTTGTGCTGCAGGGGTAGCGATGCCGATCATGATATCCGCGTCATTCGAAACGAACCGCTCCGCTATCGACTGCATATTGGACTGATCGCCTTGCGCATTCTGGAAATCGATCGTTGCCGTTTCGCCGTCCACATAGCCGGCTTCTTCCAATTGGTCGATGATGCCTTCCCCGATCTGATCGAGGGCCGGGTGGGTCGTCAATTGCATGATGCCGATGTAAGGCAAATCCGGATTGATGCTGTCGGCAGCGCTTGAAGCGGAACCGTCCGAAGAGGCGTCCGAATTATTGGCATCCGTATTACCGCATGCCATCAATACTGTCGCTGCCATAAGGGTCAAGATGCTTGCGCGTGCTCTAAATAATTTTTTCATTTCTGATTCCTCCAATTTTTCTGCTTCTTATTTTGTGAAAAGGTGATAAAAAAGCCGCCATCTGAACCAAGTATGGCGGCTGAATACAGAAAACGCCACACAGACCGATATTGTCTATGTGGCGGCTTAAATATCTTTAGTAATCCACATAGATACTGTTCAGATGTTTCATCTGAGGCTGTATCTACGGACAATCAATACGTCACAAAGAACAACCTACTCCACGTGGCTTTGCCAATCGAAAAAATTCACTTTGGAAACGCGAGTAAATGCTGACATACTTGATTGCTCCTTTTTGATTGATAATTCAATAGTAACCAATGCGAAAAACAAAGTCAAGAGTAGGATTAGAAAAAGATGAGGTATTCTCATTTTGCCTTCCGTTTCCTTCCGCAAAACAAAAAGCATGATCAAGGAACCACCTTGTGATCATGCTTTTTTGCTTTGATTGTCCCAAAAAAACTTCGGGGGAAGTTCAAATTGGCTTTTGAAATGATTTCACCTATTCTGCGTATACGTGTAATCGAAGGCTGCTGAATAAAGGATGTATATGCACTGAATAATGACAGTATACGTTTGCTGCTGACTCAGCTGATGAAAAAATGAGCAAAACACTATACTTTGCAATCTTGTTGAATCATCCATTACGTACTCCTACCCCCCAAGGCTATCTCTCTCACCGCACTGTAATGAGATTTTTAATATGCGACAACCCCCAAGTTCAGTTGTCGCAATGGATTCAGTTTGGATATCGCAAGCCTTTTCCTCTGCAACGCCGCATGAAGTTAAAGTTGATGACTTTCTGTCAGGGGTCATGAACGAACAGCAGGCCCCCATTATGATGGGCTCCAATCATAATGGTGCTGATATTCAAAAACACACGATGACAATCAAGTTGCAACCGCTTCCATGTTTCGATTACTTTCTTAGTATAAGTCACCATCATCTTAAAAGCAACATTAAATGTCATTTTATTTACTTTTTTATTAAAAGCTTTCAAGACCAGCCTTCTTCCTGTCCCGGATTGATGTTCAGCAGTGCCATTTGATGGAACGGATTTCTTGAGATTGGTCTGCCGATCATCCCGGGGAATCACACTGTTAATACTTATGTATAAGCATTTAATCGTACTATTTTTACACTGTATCCACAAGTCCCACACGTTTTTCGCGAGAGATATCGGACATATTGTACATAGGTGTTTATTAAAATCAGAGAAATTATAAAAAGCAACTAAATCATCATTATATTGTTTGTACGCTTTGTAAACTAACAGTATTTTGTTTTCATCCATCCCTCCCGAATTTTGAATGTCCAAAAAACGAATACCTCCCCTTGACTTTCAGGACATCTGAACGTCTGCATGGTGCTCCGAAAGAAACTCGAAGGAGCAATGATCGAAGAGATTCACTAACTAGGCAATGACCGGATCGTCATTTTCTCTTTTCGGAATTTCGATGAACTCGGCGACCCGCAGCAACTGGAGCCCATCGTCGAATGGATACTATTCTTGTTTAAATATACTTTATAGCGGTCGCTTTTCTAGAAATCGCCCGTTTGGAACATATGTTCATCTCTAAATCTGCTTTTTTTTAGAAGAATAAAAGTAAAAGCCCGAATATTTTCGCATATTTCTTCTTCCTTCTGATATTATCCAAATTAAAAAAACTTATGTTTGTTTAATTTTTTCGTTGTTAGGGTTGTGTATTGTCTTCTTGCATGCCGTTTTGGATATCTGCCATCCGGTGAATGACAATATAGGCACATACCAAGTGCGCCTTCCCTTATGGTTTGCACAAAAATATGACACAAAGAAGAAACACGCCAGACACCAGAGGTGATATGGTATAATGAAAGGCGTATATTGACATGTACTAGGAGGTGTTCTCATGTCTTTTGATGGTGTATTTACACGTGCCATGGTCAAGGAATTGAACCGCGACCTGGAAAACGGCAGGATCAGTAAGGTCTATCAGCCGTTTCAGCACGAAATTATTCTTACCATACGAGCCAATCGGAAAAACAAACGGGTATTGCTGTCAGCTCACCCATCCTACGCTCGGATACAAGTAATCAATGATAACTTATCCAACCCCGATTCCGCGCCCAATTTCTGTATGGTGCTGCGCAAAAATCTGGAGGGTGCCTACATCGAAGACATCAAACAATTGGGCAACGACCGGATCATCATTTTCTCGTTCCGGAATTTCGATGAACTCGGCGACCAACGCCAAATGGAATTGATCATCGAATTGATGGGTCGCCACAGCAACATCTTCCTGATCGATAAGCAAACCAGGATGATCATCGATTGCCTGAAGCATGTGCCGTTTTACCAAAACAGTTTCCGGCCGCTGCATCCAGGCGTCGCCTATCAGTTGCCGCCCCATCAGGACAAAGCGAACCCTTTTGAGATGGAAAAGGAGGAACTGGTATCTGTCGCAGCCACATTCAGCGATGAATTACCGCTGTTCAAATCATTGCAAGGAGCATTTCAGGGCTTAGGCAGCGATTCCGCAATGGAAATCAGCTACTATACGGAGCAGGATGGATTGTCTGCAGCGGATGCGATTCTCGCATTTAAACAACAGCTGGACACAGCTAGCCCGACATTGACCGAGGAATCCGCAAAGAAACAACATTTTACCCCCTTCCCGTTCCGGAGTCTTCCGGGAGAGAAAAGGCATTACGACAGCCTCAGCGAATTGTTGGACGCCTACTATGATGAAAAAGCATCCCGGGACCGCATCAACCAAGTGGCTTCCGAGCTGCTCCATATCGTCAACACGGAACGCAAGAAGAATCAGCTGAAGCTGAAGAAGCTGGACCAGACGCTGTTGGAGACGGAAAAAGCTGATGTCTACCGGATTAAGGGAGAGATCTTGACGGCCTATCTGCATCAAATGAAAAAAGGCGATCTGGAAGTGACGCTCAACAACTTCTACGATGATGAGAATCCGATCACGATTGCTTTGAATCCAGCGCTGACCCCTTCCCAGAATGCCCAAAAATACTTTTCCAAATATCAGAAGCTCACCACTGCCGTCACATACGTGAATGAACAGATCGAACAGACCCATGCGGAGAACGAATACCTGGAATCCATCGAAACGCTGATCCAACTCTCCGACCCGCAGGACTTGGAGGACATAAAGGACGAGCTGCGCGAATCCGGATATTTGAAGAAAAAGTACAAAGGTAAACAGAAAAAGCACAAAACCAGCAAGCCCCACAAATTCCTGTCATCGGACGGCACGACCATCCTGATCGGAAAGAACAATGTGCAGAACGACCAGCTGACGCTGAAGACGGCAAAAAAATCGGATATTTGGCTGCATGCGAAAAACATACCCGGTTCGCATGTCATCATCGAAAGCAATCACCCTTCCGAGGAGGCGCTCTTTGAAGCGGCGACCTTGGCCGCTTATTATTCCAAGTTCCAGAATTCTTCGAACGTCCCTGTCGACTACGTTGCGGTCAAGAACATCCGCAAGCCAAACGGTGCGAAACCCGGCTTCGTCATCTACGAAGGGCAAAAAACCCTTTATGTGACGCCGGATAAGGAACTGGTCCGGACGCTGAAGGCCGATTGAGAGCAGGTTACCGTTGCATTGCAAGATCGATAATACAAAGTCCGCTTCTCCTGAAGCGTGCAAAGAGGAGGCTGTCTCGAAATGAGACAGCTTCTTCTTTGTGGTTTGTTGGTATGATTGTCTAGTCCCGGGTCAAGGGTTCGTGTTTATGATTGTGAGTGAGATTCCCCGCCAAAATGGATTTGGCGGGGAATCTCGTGTTGTCCGCGAACGTTTTTCCCCGCCAAGGTGGTTTTGGCGGGTTTTATGACTGTAATTTGAACTGTTTTCCCCCGCCTAACCGCTTTTGGCGGTTTTTTTCTGAGCATAAATTCAATTCCAAAATAGAAGGGGCTGTATAAAACCAGAAAGTACTTTTCTGATTTTGATACAGCCCTTTTTTCATTGGCAAGAACATAAAAAAACGAAAACCGTAATGATTTCGCATCCGGTTTCCGTTCAGAGTGGGTTGATGATGTATTCCAGCAGATTTGCCCCCTGCCAATGGTCCCATCATCCCTGCTTTCACGCATTGATCGTCTCACTAACCACTCACCAATCAACATCATGATGTCCTTTTTCTTTTCGAACTGGAGGGTATGCCCAAACCCATGCGGTATTTCGCCACCGTCCGGCGGGAGATGTCGATTCCCTGCGCGGTGAAATGATCGGCAATCACCTGATCGGAAACCGGCTTTGCCTTTTCTTCGCGGCCGATTATTTCCTTTATTTCGGTTTCGATGACGATGGATGAGATGGCTACCTGATCCCCGTCATCCTCTTTCATAAAACCGTTCCGGAAGAAAAAGCGCAATTCAAAGATGCCTTTCGGGGTTGCCATGTATTTGTCGTTCACGACCCGGCTCACCGTCGAAATACTCAAATCCGTTAGTTTGGCGATGTTTTTCATCGTCATAGGCTTCATCGTTGAGACTTTTTCCAAGAAATAATCCGCCTGCAGCTGCAGGATGGCTTCCGTTATTTTGATGACGTTCTGTGTCCGTTGGAGAACACACTGCTGGATCCAGGAAATTTCTTTCTTTTTTTCTTCCAGATAACGTTTCATATCTTTATCCGCCAACGCCAGCAATTCGCTGTAATAGTCTTCGTTGAACGCGACCGATGGCAGGCCGCTTTGATTGAACGAGACGTCCAGTGTGCTGTCCTCGGCTATGGCTACGTAGATGTCCGGTTCGATGAAGACCGTCTCCTCGAATGTGGTCTCCCACTGCAGCTTCGTCTTCAGCTTGCTCATGTAGGTGATGATTTCGATCAGTTCGTCATGGTCGATCTCTTCGGCGTCCATAATCGACTCCAAGCGATAAGTAGACAGCTCCTTGAAATAATTTTCCAGTATGTAGTAGGCCAGCGGGGGCGACTGTTCGTCCCTTTCCGTCTGCAGCATCAGAAACTCCTGCAGGTCGCGGGCACCGACACCTGGAGGATCCAACTGATGCAAGAGCGTCAAGGCATCCAGCATTTCCGCTTCGCCGGCGGAAGTTGCCTCCGCAGCCTCTTCCAACTGGATATCCAAATAGCCGTCATCCGTCACGTATCGGATGAGGAACAGAACCAGCTGCCTGAGCGGCGTATTTTTCATGTTCAGATAGATCTGTTCATGCAGAAAATCATAGAGCGACTGATTCTTGCTTTCCATTCGTTCATACCAAGGTGTCTGATTATCCGCCGTGTAAACATTGGAGACGGCCACCGCACCTGTGTCCGATGCCCGTTTTTTGATTTCCATCAAGGGATTCCCCAATGCCTTGTCCTCTATGTAGGCGGAAAGTTCCGACATGGGCATCTGCAGAATGTGCAATGCCTGTCGCATCTGCTGCGTCATCCGGACCGATTGCTGCTGCGTTTGTTTCAGTTGGAATTCCTGCTTCACCATCATTTTCACCTCCTCTCGCACTTTTCGAAAAACACATGCATCCAGTATACCACCATTAGAGCGCTTACTTGTAAAAAAATAATGAGAAAACCCGGCAAACAAGATTCCAGATCTTGTTTGCCGGGTTTGACTTGATCACTATTCGTACGCGGGATTAGCCCTTGAACCAGTTCTCAGGGTCTTTGCTCCAGTCTTTCAATAACTCCAATTCTTCTTCGGAGATGTAGTTCGTTTCATGGGCAACTTCCAACAGCGTGCTGTAGTTGGACAATGTGTCGATCGCAAGACCGGCATCGGCGAAATTTTTCGTTCCTTTAGCCAGCTCGTAAGTGAAGATGGCGACACAGCCCAATACGTTTGCGCCTTCCAGTTCGGCTGCTTTGGATGCTTCGATGACGCTTCCGCCTGTGGAGATCAGATCTTCGACTACGACCATTTTTTGGCCTTCAGTGATTTTGCCTTCGATTTTGCGTCCGGTTCCGTGGTCTTTCGCTTTGCTGCGGATGTAGACCATCGGCAAGTCCAAAATGTCGGCGATCCAGGCAGCATGCGGGATGCCTGCAGTCGCAGTTCCGGCGATCACTTCTGCATCCGGGTATTTTTCTTTGATCAGATCAGCCAAGCCTTGTGCGATCTGTTTGCGCACAGCCGGGTAGCTCATGGTGACGCGGTTGTCGCAGTAGATCGGGCTTCTGATGCCTGATGCCCAAGTAAACGGGTCCTGCGGGCTTAAGCTCACTGCTTTGATGTCCAATAATGATTTTGCTACTTCTTTTGCTGTCGTCATTTTATTCCGCTCCATTCCATTGGTTCTTGATTTCGTGATAGGCAGCAACTGGATCCGCTGCTTGGGTGATCGGACGACCGACTACGATGAAGGTTGAGCCGATTTCTCTTGCGCGGCCAGGTGTCGCGACGCGCTTTTGGTCCCCCACCGCACTGCCAGCCGGGCGGATGCCCGGTGTCAAGCAGATGAAGTCTTCGTTCGTGTGGTCCTTGATCATGCGCGCTTCCCATGCGGAACAAACGACGCCGTCGAGTCCGGACTTGCAGGTCAAATCCGCATAATGCAGGACGCTCTCCTGCAGGCTGACTTTGATCAACTGCTCTGTCTGCATCGCTTCTTCGGAAGTCGAAGTCAATTGCGTGACGGCAATCAGTTTCGGAACGGCGCTTCCTGCCGGCGTGCCGGCGATCAAACCTTCCTTAGCGGCTTTCATCATTTCCGAACCGCCTGCCGCATGGACATTGACCATGTCGATATCCAAAGCGGCCAAGCCTTTCATGGCGCGGTGAACGGTGTTCGGGATGTCGTGCAACTTCAGATCCAAAAAGATCTCGTGGCCCAGACTTTTGATCCATTTCACGATTTCAGCTCCATGTTGGTAATACAGTTCCATACCCACTTTGACATAAAGCGGCTCATCTTTGAATAACAAAAGGAAGTTCTTGATTTCTTCGCTCGTTGAGAAATCCAACGCTATTATCGGTTTATCGTTCATTCAGGATGCCTTCTCTCACTTCATTGATTAATTCCTGCAGGCTGTTGATGCCCAGTTCGTCCATGCGTTGCGGAAGCTGTTCGATCAGTTTCGGGCATACGAACGGATCGGTGAAATTGGCCATGCCGACGCCGACTGCGCTAGCACCGGCCATGAACATTTCCAGGACATCATCCACCGTGTAGACGCCGCCCATCCCGATGATCGGAATATCGACTGCGCGCGCCACTTGATAGATCATGCGGATCGCTACCGGTTTGATGGCAGGGCCGGAAAGTCCGCCAGTTTTGTTGGCGATGATCGGTTTGCGCGTGTGCAGATCGATGCGCATTCCCACCAATGTGTTGATCATCGAAATGCCATCCGCGCCTGCCGCTTCAACCGCTTTGGCGATCTCCACGATATCCGTAACGTTGGGTGACAGTTTGACGTATACCGGAACCGTTGCGCCTTCTTTGGCAGCACGGGTGACGGCAGCGGCCATCTCCGGATCGGTTCCGAACTGCAGTCCGCCTTTGTGGACGTTCGGGCAAGAAATGTTCAATTCGATCGCTTTGACGTTCGGCGATTGGGAAACGGCTTTGCAGACTTGGTAATAGTCATCGACCGTGTTTCCGGCAACATTCGAAATCAAAGGCACATCGTATTTTTCAAGCGCTGTGTGCTTCTGTGCAACAACAACCTCCACGCCAGGGTTCTGCAATCCGATGGCATTCAGCATGCCGGATGGCGTTTCCGCCAAACGCGGCGTGGCATTGCCTTTGCGGGGCTCGAGCGTCGTCGCTTTCGTCATGATGGCACCCAACAGGCTCAGGTCGTAAAACTTGCCGTAATCCTCACCGAAGCCGAAACATCCGCTCGCTGGGATGATCGGATTTTTCAATTCCAAACCTGGTAAACTGACTGCTAATCGATTCATAGTACTATCTCCTCTGCTCTGAAGACCGGTCCTTCGACACAGACTCTGTAATTATCGTAAGCGGATGTGCTGTTTTTCTTGTCGCAGACGCAGCCGTAGCAGGCTCCGATACCGCAAGCCATCCGTTCTTCCAACGAAAGGTAGGTAAGGCTTGGGTCGAATGTCTTCGCTACCGCCACCAACAAGCCTTTCGGACCACAAGCGAAGACTGCGTCCGGAACGAAGCCGTCCAGCTCATCGAAGTATTGCGTCACGAAGCCTTGTTTGCCGTAGCTGCCGTCATCCGTGGCGATGTTCACTTTGCCGAACGCCGCGAATTCTTCCTCATAGAATACTTCCTCTTTGTTTTTGAAACCGAAGCAGCTGACCACATTGATGCCTTTCGCATGCAATTGTTTCGCCAATTCATAAAGCGGGGGAACGCCGATGCCGCCGCCGATCAGCAAAGCATTCTGCCCTTCTGCGAGCATATCGATCGGATAGCCGTTGCCCAACGGCCCCAGGATGTCCAATTCGTCGCCTGCTGTAAGCTGGCTGATGATGGTAGTGCCTTTTCCTTCGGTACGGTAGATAATGACGCACTCTTCCTTTTCGGCATCGATTGAAGCGATGCTGATAGGGCGTCTCAAAAGCAGTTCATCCCCAGGGACACGGATATGCAAAAACTGATCCGGTGCTCCCATCTCATTCACTAATGCACCTTTCAGGCGCAATTCGAAGATATCTTTTGCGATTTCTGTCTGACTGACGACTGTCATCATAGCTTGACTCATAATAATTTTCCTCCTTAATTTTGACAAAATAAGGTGATCTCAAAATATGCGATGGAGCAAGCTTCAAAGCAAATTCTTCTGTGTCTCTCGGGACACAGTTAAAGAATCACCGACCTATTTGTTTACGCTCTGATCAATGTAACTTTTTCGATGCCATCGACTTCATCCAAACGGACGGAAATCTGTTCCGCCTGGGATGTCGGAATGTTCTTGCCGACGTAATCCGCCTTGATCGGCAGTTCCCGATGGCCTCTGTCGATCAGGACCGCGACCGTGATCCGTTTCGCTCTCCCGAGATCCATCACCGCATCCATGCCGGCGCGGATCGTGCGTGCAGTGAACAGGACGTCATCCACCAACACGACATGCTTGCCGGCAACCGAAAACGGAATGTTCGTTTCGTGCAGCACCGGGTTCTCATTCGTGTCGCGGTGCACATCATCGCGGTACAGCGTGATGTCCAACTCGCCGACGGGAACCTCGATGCCTTCAAAATCTTTGATCCGTTCCGCGATGCGCTTGGCCAGGTAAATGCCGCGCGTCTTGATGCCCACCAAAATCAGGTTCTTGGTGCCGTCATTCTTTTCCAATATTTCATGTGTGATGCGGGTCAGCGCGCGTTTCATCGTCTGGGCATCCATGATTTCGATTTCTTCTGCCATCTCCACTACTCCTTTATCGTCAATAATGAAAAAAATACCCTTATGCATGTGGGCATAAGGGTACAGTCACGTGACGCTATACAAAATGTGATGCACCTTTTAGCCTCTCTGGACTATTTTAAAGGTTCCTTCAATATTACTGTAATGATAACGAATAGAGCCGTTGCTGTCAATCAGTTTTTGCGGAGTTCCGCCAGTTTTTCGCTGTAGAAATCAGGCAGAGGTGCTTCAAAGTGCATTTTCTCGCCCGTCGTCGGGTGGATGAAGCCCAAAGTGGCCGCATGCAGATATTGGCCATGGCCGCTGAGCGTTTCAGCCGGTCCGTACATAGGATCTCCAGCTACCGGATGGCCGATGTATTTCATGTGGACGCGGATCTGATGTGTCCGGCCGGTTTCAAGGCGCAGCTTCAGCAAGGTGAAATCACGGAAACGTTCGATGACCTCAAAATGCGTCACTGCCTTTTTGCCGCCGTCAGCCACTGTGCGTTTCTTGCGGTCGATCATCATCCGGGCAATCGGTGCATCGATGGTGCCGTCTTCATGCGGGATCACGCCATGGACCAAAGCAAGATAGGCCCTTTCCATCGTGTGGTTCTCCAGCTGCTCCGCCAATTTCTGGTGCGCTTCGTTCGTCTTCGCGACGACCAATAAGCCGGATGTATCCATATCGATGCGGTGCACGATCCCCGGACGGATATTGGCCGTGCCGTCAGATAGCGAGTTTACGTGGAACAACAAGCCATTGACCAAAGTGCCGGAAAGATGTCCTTTGGATGGATGGACAACCATCCCGGATGGCTTATTGACGACCAGCAGCGCATCGTCTTCGTAGATGACATCCAATGCAATGTCCTCTGGCGTTACGTTGATTTGTTCCGGTTCCGGAATCGTCAGTTCCAGAAGATCCCCATCCTGGACCTTGTAGTTCGATTTGACGGCCTTGTCGTTCACCATCAGGTTGCCGTCTTTGATCCATGCCTGAATTTGCGAACGGCTCGTACCGGTCATGAAATCCGCCAAGATCTTATCGATCCTGCCGGTTTGACCATCAATATTAAAAACGATTTTTTCTGTCATTTGAATCCCACTTTACTTTAGCTTATTTTTTGAACTTATTTTTTCTTCTTCCTCTTCCATGAAAAGGATATAGATCGTCATCAGGATGACGCCTATCGTCAAACAGACATCCGCCACATTAAAAATCGGAAAATCGATGAAATCCAGTCGGAACATATCCACCACATACCCTAAACGCATCCGGTCGATGAAATTTCCGATGGCACCACTCAAAAGAAAAGCATAACTGATGCCCACGATTTTTTTGTCGAATCCCTGCTTATGTGCATTATAGACCATCGCCCCCACGACAACTACTGTGATGATGAAGAAAAAGAACATTCTTCCTTCAAAAATCCCCCAGGCAGCACCTTCGTTCTGGATATAGAACAAGGACAAGATACCCGGCAATACTTCCTTTACTTCATGCAATGCAAAATTATTTACGATGGCAAGTTTGCTCCACTGGTCCAGGACCAACAGCAAGACAGCCAATATATAATAGATAATCATCCGATAGCCTCACTTATTCTGAAATTAACGTTATTAGGTACCTTTTGCCTCTATCTATTGTAAACTAATTTTTCGAATTGTATAGTCATTGATTCCGCCTTTTCCGCTTGCTGGTGTATCTATCTTAGTCGCCTGACTATCGTTTTAATGTATATTTAATAATTTTCTGAAGATATTGCGATCCACCTTGATAATGAAGTCCCATTTTCGGTATAATGAAGCTTGTATTGTTATATATCACGTAATAAAGGAGCTTGTTTATGTTGAGAGGTAAGAAGATTGCATTAGTTTTTGCCAGTGCACTGGTATTGTCAGCTTGCGCAGACCAAGTGAAAGAAGCGTCAGAGACAATCACCCAGATCAAAACCAAGGAAACCGAAGTTGTTTCCCAATTGAATGAGCTGCAACAATTGGAGACCGCGTTACAGGAAACATTCGATGCATCGTTGGCCAGCGATGAAGAATTAAAAACTTTCAAAGATGGCTCGGCAGCCGTGTTCAGCAACCTTGAGGAACGCCGCACTTTAGCCGATTCGATTGAAAGCGCTTTGGAAGGCTTGGCCGAGACGAAAGCCGACTTCGTTGCATTCGATGAAGAAACCTTGCCGCTGGATCAGATGCAGGCGATCGGCGAAACGCTGGATTTGTTCAGTGAAAATTCATTGGCTTACCTTGCTGCTTATCGAGACAGCTTGGATAAGGAAGAAGAACTCTTGACCGGTTTTGGAGCGGATGATGCCACTTTTGAAACATTTTTTGCGGGCATCGAAGCGATCAATCTAAACGCTGAAACGAACCAAGCCAACCTCTCCCCTGTCGCTGAGAATTTGACGACTCTGGATGCGCAATTGGTTGAATTGGAAGCAGCCATCGCTGCAATCGGCACGGAAGGCAGCACGGAAGCCGATTCTTCTGCAGGTGCTGCGGAATCATCAGAACCAGCCGTTGCTGAAAAACCAGCAAAAAAAGCTGAACCCGTCAACTACGAATACCGCATAAATCCGGAGATTTCCACTGTCCAACCGATTGCCGAGGACGGCAACACGCAAGTCGCCTTGCTGACTTTCGATGATGCGCCGCAGCAACCGAACAGCTATACGGTGGAAATTGCCGAGACTGTCAAATCGAAGGATGCCAACGCCATTTTCTTCGTGATGGGACAATTCCTTTCGAATGAACAAGCGCGCGAAGACATCAAGACCGTCTATGACATGGGCTTCGAAATCGGTAACCATTCCTACTCGCATCCCGATTTCCAATCTCTGACCTATGACGAGCAACTTGAAGAAATCAAATCAACGAACGACCTGATCGAAGAAATCACCGGCGAGCGTCCGCGCTTCCTGCGTGCCCCATACGGACAGTACAATGAGGATACCCTTGCGATCGCCGCAGCGGAAGGCATGACGATCATGAACTGGACCTACGGCTATGACTGGGTGGAAGAATTCATGGAAGGCACTGCTTTAGCCGACGTCATGGTCAACTCGAAGTACTTGGGCGACGGCGCGAACCTGCTGATGCATGATCGCCCATGGACAAATGACGCAATCGGCGCCATCATCGATGGCCTGCGCGCGAAAGGGATCGCAATCGTGGACCCGAACGTGATCGAATCGCCTGAACGGGAGGAAATGTAATGATGACATATTTTAAACAGACACTCGCTGCCGCCAGCTTATTGTTTTTCCTATCAGGCACGACAATTGCATCGGCCAGCGAAACCGAAAGCTCCGCTGCCAGCGATAGCGCTGCTGCAGAATCTTCCGCAACTACAAACACGCTGACTATTCGCCAAGGCGCCCTTTTGAAGACCCCTACCGCCAAGGAACTGCCGAAGAAATTCTTCTACGACAGCGGCGTCGAAATCGCCTATCCGGCCGACGGCGTCAAAGGGATCTATGTGACGGCCTACTCGGTCGGATATGAAGAAAAGTTCAACAAACTGGTCGAATACGTCGATTCGAACGACCTGAACGCGATGGTTATCGATATCAAGGATGACATGGGCGTCGTGACGGCGGATTTCAACTCCGAAGATTCGCATATCCAGGAAAATACGGAAGAGTACATTCCCGATATCAAGGAATTGATGGACGTGATGGAAGAAAAACAAATCTATCCGATCGCCCGTATCGTGACCTTCAAGGACACTTTGTTGGCTAACGAACAGCCGGACATGTCCTTCACGAACAGCAACGGCACCGTCTGGAAAGCTTCAAACGGCGAATCGTTCATCAACCCATTCCTGAAGCAGACTTGGGACTACGCAGTCAACGTCGGCATCGAAGCCGCCAAAGCCGGTTTCAAGGAAATCCAGTTCGACTATGTGCGTTTCCCGGAAGGTTTTGAAGTCTGGGGCGACACACTGAATTACGACATGGGCGAATACGCGGATCTGGATATGACCGACGACGAAAAACGCGTGCAAGCCATCACCGACTTCACCGCCTATGCGAAAGAGAAACTGATGCCTTACGGCGTGGACATATCCGTCGACATCTTCGGCTATACCGCTTCTGTTGTCGAAGCATCCGGCATCGGCCAGAACTTCCCGCAGATTTCCGAGAACGTCGATGTCATCTCCTCGATGATCTACCCGAGCCACTGGGGCACCGATTACTTCGGCATCTACAAGCCGGATCTGTACCCGTATGAACTGGTTGCCGAATACATGAAGGTCGAAAACGAGTTGCTTGCAACGCTTGAGACACCGCCTACCAGCCGTCCATGGCTGCAAGACTTCACCGCTTCCTACCTGGGTTCCGGTTTCTACCAAACCTACGGCAAAGCGCAAGTCGATGCCCAAGTTCAGGCACTGTACGATGCCGGCGTCAACGAATTCCTGTTGTGGAACGCGCTGAATAACTACACTTACTGAGAAAAGCATAACGAAAAGCTCGGCCGGGAAAATCTCCCGGTCGAGCTTTTTGTCGTTATTATCGGCTATTCTACTGAAATAATCAAAGTAGTCCATTCAGTAATCTGGATTCCTACACAATTCGTGTCCCGTGTACTTCGTTGAATTCCAAAACTTTTTCAAGGTCTGCAAGATTGTCTTTCGTAATGCCGCCACCCGGCATGATCGTCATGTCCGGACTGATTTTCGCCAGGTCGGCAATGTGGGCTGCGTTATCGAAAATCGTGTTTTCTGTTGGCCCGCCATGCGTCAAAATCCGTGTAAAACCAATTTTCCCCAACCACAATAATGCCTCTCTTTGCTTATCTTCCGGTATTTGATCAAATGCCATATGGAAAGCAAGTTCGGTTCCATTATCGCTGGCTAACTTGGCGATTTCTTCCAAAAAAGGTTTATCCAATTCGTTGACTGCGGTTAAAGCTCCTACCGCTATACCATTGGCATGCGAGGCTATTATTTCTTCTAAATCCCGCATCATGATGGCTTTTTCCATGAGAGAATAAACAAAATCTCCGCCTCGTGGCCGCAGTATCACGATAATGGACACATCTTTGGCGGAACAATACTCCGCTGCAATTTTGATGACGCCAACGCTTGGTGTCGTTCCCCCTACAGCCAAGTTGTCACACAATTCAATCCGTTTAGCCCCGCGCTCGATGACTCCCGGGACGTTCGTAAAATTTTCTACACAAGCTTCTTTTAGCATTCTATCACCTCATGGATACTATATCGTTCTGTACAAAAATAAAGAAGACATAAAGCTATTCCACTCGCTTTGTGCCTTCTTTTGATGTGCGCCTAAACTAATCCTTCTTTTTTCAGCACTTGCATAAGATCTACTTTATTGTCAGCGACGACCTTCCGGATATCCAAGTGGATGCCTTTATAGTTCAAGTACTCAAAAGCCTGAATATCGCGTTTATCAACCGCTACTGCGTTTGTGATCATCTTCTTACCGTCCGAATAGCTCATGCTGCCGATATTGACGGAATCAATTTGAACGCCACTTTGCACGATCCGAGCGACATCTGTAGGATTCGTAAACAAGAGCATCGCGCGGAATTTATTGTGCGTATCATCAAAGTAAATTTCGATAAACTTTTCTACCGGAATCACATTGACCTTCACACCTGGTGGAGCGACCTGACGCAAGAGCGTCTTTCGCAGATGATCCTGGGCTACCTCATCACTGATGACAATAATCCGCTCTGCTTTGCTGAGCTTTGTCCAAACGGTTGCCACCTGCCCATGAATCAAACGATCGTCGATTCGGACTAATCGAATATCCATTGCCACTTTAAAACCTCCTTAAATCGCTCAACCGCCAACCGTATGCATCTTAATTTCCCACTGCACTTTAGATTTAGGATGCTTTCTTTTTTAACAAGTGCTTGAAGGCATTCTTCAAAACATCGAAGAAACTCAATGATTGAACCATATGATCTGGTCTTACATAGATGCGGATCGCACGTAATACGTCTTTGGGATTTTTTGCTGAAAAAGTATACGTACCATCTTTCTTTGTCTGAAGCGCAAAACGGGGAATCCATTTTCCTTTGAACATCACGGATGCCAGGACATAATCGACCTCTTCCCAAGGGATTTGAATGAACTTTCGCGGGTCACGATGATGATAAAATTCAAACGCTTTATCTCCAATCATAATTTTCCCATAGTCCGTCAATCCCATATAAGAAGTACCATCCACTACCATATCAACCTTTGCATTCAGGGATTCAACCATTGCACATGCCCCTCTCTCTTTTCGTCTGGTTCGAGTATAATATACACTCTTTACTTTTTACAAGAAAAACAAGGCTCAGGCAGGTTTGCCTGAGCCTCACAATCGTCATTTTCCGGATATATCTGAAGACTACAGCAATCCGATCAAGCGTCCGCCAATACCCACAACGAACAGGCCAAGAATGATCACAATCGGAGAAACTTTCTTCTTCAGCAACCACATGCAAAGGAGTGTCAACAGCAACGCTGCCAAACCAGGAATCAATTGATCCAAGTTATTCTGCAAGGTCGTAACTTTTGTATCTGTCAGCGACAAGCCTGAAGTATACTGAGTCAGGGCTTCCTGGATGCCGGCAGTGCCACTTGGCAGGTTTTCCCAATCGATAAAAGCACCTTCTGAAAGTTTCACTGAAGAAACAGTAGGAGCAAACGAGATGGATACCCAACGTTGCACCAAGGCAGCCAATACGAACATCCCAAGAATGGAAGCTCCTTTTGTCAAATCTTGCAGTATTCCGCCAGACAAATCCTCAGTGATTTTTGATCCAGCCTTGTAACCGAATTCTTGCGTATACCACATGAATCCCCAACGGATAGCGTTCCATGCAACAAAGAACAGGATAGGTCCTAAGATGTTTCCTGTTAAGGCCAAGGATGCTCCTAAAGCCCCCAGAATTGGACGGACTGTAAACCAGAACACAGGGTCACCAACACCGGCAAGAGGTCCCATCATCCCGACCTTCACACCTTGAATTGTAACATCATCTACTGGAGCTCCGTTTGCGCGTTCTTCTTCCAGAGCCAGCGTTACTCCTAATACTGGAGATGCCACATATGGATGTGTATTGAAGAATTCCAAGTGGCGTTTCAATGCTAGGACGCGATCTTCCTTTTCTGGATAAAGTTTCTTGATTGCTGGAATCATTGCGAAAGCCCAGCCGCCGTTTTGCATCCGTTCATAGTTCCATGATCCTTGAATGAAGGTGGAACGCCAAGCAACCGCTAGTCTATCTTTTTTAGTTAATACGAATTTTTTATCTACCGTATTTTGTGCCATGTTTGCAGTCTCCTTTCCTAATAGTCGTTGAGTATCGAATCAAGTGGATCGCCAGTATTGCTGGAACCGCCATTACCGGAACCGCCCATTTTAGAAAGGTTCAAGTAAATCAAGGCCATTGCAACACCCAGGGCACCTAATGCGATCAACGTCAATTGCGATACAGCAGCAACAACGAAACCGATGACGAAGAATGGCCATACTTCTTTACTGGCCATCATGTTGATTACCATAGCATAACCAACAGCTACAACCATGCCACCGCCGATTGCCATACCATCAGTCAACCAAACAGGCATTGATTCCAAACCAGCCTTGACAGCATCTGCAGGGATGAACAGTAGTAAAGCAGCTGGAATTGCGATACGCAAACCTTGCATGCCAATGGCCCCGATTTGAAGCCATTCAATTTTGCGATAGTTGCCTTCTTCTGCAGCTGCGTCCATCATATGAACGATCGGAACAGCGAGTGTACGAACGACCATCGTCAAGAACAATCCGGCTACAGCCAGAGGAATCGCAATGGCGATAGCGGAAGATACGCCATTTACGCCTTGACCACCCAAAACCAAAATAATTGCCGATGCAACAGAAGCAAGTGCTGCGTCAGGGGCTACAGCTGCTCCGATATTTGCCCAACCTAATGCGATCATTTGTAATGATCCTCCAAGAATAATACCAGCTTCAAGATTACCTGTGACAAGTCCGATAAGTGTACATGCAACGAGCGGTTGATGGAATTGGAATTCATCCAAGATGCCTTCCATCCCGGCAAAGAATGCCACGATGATGACAAGAATAATTGAAACGACTGACATAATATACCTCCTCTTTTCTTGTTATGCCTTTGCTAATTCTTCTTTAGCTTTTTTCAGCAACGAATCCATTTTTTCCGATGAATCATTCGGAACTTTCCGGACATCGAATTTAATACCTTTTTCTTTCAATGTTTCAAATGCTTTCACATCTTCAGACCCCATTGACAAGACCTTATTCACAACAACTTTGCCGACTGAGTGAGCCATTGACCCAACATTCAATTCTTTAATCTCCACACCGCCTTCAATTGCCCGAACGACATCTTGCACGTTTTCAAAAAGCAAGAGGGCATGCGTGTTCCCAAAACGAGGATCCTTGGCAATTTCGATCATTTTTTTGATTGGAATCACGTTGGCTTTGACTCCTGGAGGAGCCGCTTGCACGATGAGGTTTTTCCGCAATTCATCTCTTGAGACATCATCCGAAACCACGATGATCCGATCTGTTCCGGTTGTTTTCGCCCACGTTGTTGCCACCTGTCCATGAAGCAACCGTGAATCCAAACGAACTAACGATAACTTGATTTTGCCATCACCCACAACTGTCCCTGCAGGAAGGCTGCCTTTTAGCTGCTGCCCCTTAGAAGCCGCTTCCACTTTCTTCGGCTCTAAACTTTCCGGCTTAGCTCTTACGCCATCCTTCGCTGATGGAAGAATTTGTGCGGCAATCTTTTGTGCCGAGTCACTGCTTAGGCGTGCAGCATACGCTTCGATGACCATTGGAAGGTTCATTCCAGCGATGATGGCCCATGTGTCTTTGTGCGCTTCAAAAAGGCTGTTGGCTTGATTGAACGGTGTTCCGCCCCATAAGTCGACTAAGAACAACACTTCCTCTGGGTTGTCAAAGGATGCGATGGCCTCTTGCATTTTTGCTTTGACATCGTCCGGACCTTCGCTAGGCGCCAAGGTCACTGCTTTGACATTTTCTTGTTCGCCGAAAATCATAGAAGCGGATTGCAGAATGCCTTCAGCGAAATTCCCGTGACTTGCTAGGATAATTCCTACCATTTGTATACCTCCTATTGAATATATTTTATGACTGTTTGGATAAATAGCTTGGCAGGCCATTTCCCAGACACTATACTATATGCAAAAAGCGTGCCAACTTAGTGTATGACCCATTCCCTTGGAGAAAAAAGCAAAAAAAATACACTAAAACCCGTAGTGTTTTAGTGTATTTTTTTTATTTGTCGTTAGTGTATGCAACACTGTATCGTTATTCTTGATAGGCCAGTAATTGCTGGAGATAGTATACTTCATCTTTCGGCATTTCAATTTGAAAGGTGCCGCTCAGAAGATTTAAGGATTGTTCCAGTTGCTTAAATGTCTCGGTCTGTTCAGTCATTTCCAGTTCTTCTTGCGGTGCGATCAATGTATCTTGGCGCAGGGACCGCTCAAACATTCCCGCGAGGTGCATCAGAAGATTGATTGCTTGGGAATAATTTTCTTCATTCTTCAATAAGGAACTACTATATTTCCACAAAGGTTCGATCAGCTTTTGCGGATTCAAGAAAGTAAAGCTTTGCGTCATGTATTCCACACATATCTGCTTTGCCTTCTCCAATGTCAATTCACTATCATCATAGGATTCGGACTCTTCCACTAAGTAGTCCAACACTTTTTCGGCATCACCATTGAAGAAATGTTCCATGGGAATGTAAACGGCATCGATTTTTGGTTTGACGATTCCCGTTGTCGCCAGGATTTCATATTCCTGTTGCAAGTTTGCCAGCTGCTCATCCATTTCGATCACCGAAATCGGCAGTACCTCGATTTCCACATCAAAATATTTCTCTAAATGCTTATCGAGCATCTCTTTCATCTTTTGCGCAGTTCCTTCGCCCGAAGCGCAGATCGCAACGATTGCCTTTTTGCGCTTTAAAGAGTGTCCGTTCTCTTCTCTCGTAGTCACGTTGCTGCCCGCATAACCACGAAAAGATTGGAGCGATCGATAAATTTCATCAAGTGTCGTTTCAACAAGATCCGTCTTGCGTACCGTCTCCAAAACGATCGGGGTCGTGACCATGTCGATCGTTTTGACCTCAATTCCTGTTTTTTCGGTGATTTTTTCCGAAAAGGTCGTCAGCGAGCCCATATCGACCAACAAAATGACCCCGCTCCCTCGATCGATTTCTTGGACACAATGAATAATCTTTTCGAGAGCCACTTGGGGCTTCATCTCAAGTGGCATATCTACAGCGCGAATATTGTCGACCCCCAACAAGGTCGTCACAACTTCCGCCATGCTCGTTGCTGTACTTCTTCCATGGGCAGCAATCACAACACCTACGCGCCCTGAGACATTATCTTGCTTTAATGAAACCAGCAGCAAGGTCAGATAATAGGTCTCCACCTCAGGGATGTTGATGCTGTATTCTTTTTGCAGCTCTTGTTTCATCCATTTAGCTACCGTAAACTCTTGGGGATAATCTTCCACCATATTTTTGATGCTTGCATGGAGCGTCCGGCTGTTTTCGCCCAATTGGATCCGTTTTAAAAACGAACTGATATGGAGACTCATGGCATAGACAAAATTTCGTTGGAAATGATAATCCAAATGATCTTGCGCATACTCAAACATATTCTTTGCAAAGCGGATAATTCGTTGATCAATGATTTCGGAAAGCTTTTTCTCTGTATCAAAGGTCAACCCCGTATCACGATAAAAAGACTTCAGATGGACATTGATGTCGGTCGTAATGTAATGGTTGATGGATTCCTTATCAAGCCCTTCTTCACGCAGAAGTGCGGCCTTATTCCCAATGATTTCATACAAATTATAAGGAAGCTCATAGGAATCGCTGATCAGTTGGCTTTCCGCACCTTCATTCGGCACCAACTTCAGCACGGGCTCCAGTATCCGGGTGAGTTCATTCAAGCGCTCACGATGATTATTCGCTAGATTCATCAGACCGTTTTGGATCTCTGGTGTCAGTTCATCCAACGTTATCGATATTTCATCTGAATTCATATATTTCAAAAAGGCACGCGCACAAACAAGCTGGACATTCGATTTCAGCTGCCCGACATTTCCGTAGGTTACGCTGCCGATCAATGCCTTCACCGCATCCTGTTTCACATGGATGCTTTTTTGGATTCGATTGGCTTCAATCGAGACCATCCGCTTCAATAAATCCAGCTGTTCCACTATCGGGCGCTCTGAAAATTGCGGTAATTTAATGACAATCGGAATGCGTCGCACAAAGGTCTGAAGCAAACTGGAAGCAGGATCTTCTGTCGTAGCACAAACAAGACGGACATTGACTTTATTGGCTTTATCGGTTTCGCCTAACCGATTATAGGTGCCGTGATCCAGTAGATAAAAAATCATTTCTTGACCTTCAGGCGGCAGGCGGTGCACTTCGTCCATGAAGAGCATGCCGCCGTCTGCCCGTTGGATCAACCCGTCCGTCGTTTCTGTCGCTCCTGTAAAGGCACCCTTGCGGTATCCGAACAAATGGGCCATCAATAACTCAGGATTATGCGCATAGTCGGCACAATTAAATACAACCAGTTCCTTATCAGCTGCAAAAACTTGATTTGCTTGCGCGAAACGAAACATCGCATGGACAAAAAAGGTTTTCCCGCTTCCTGTCGGTCCAGTGATCAAGCAGCTTAACCCCTTAGGAGGATAGAGGATTGCTGCCTTTGCCTGATCAACTTGAGTCCGCATACTGTCATTTGAACCGATTACATTCGCAAACACTTCATTATTTGTTTCACGCCCGCCCGCATTATTTCCTTCCCGGGTTGCGGGAACACGAGAAATTTCAGAAGCAGGGCCTCGTGTTTCGCTTTTTGGCCTTGCTGTTGGCTTGGGTTGATCTTCTTTATATGGGTGCATCTTTTTTTGTGGTTGCTTTTGCCATTTCAAAGAGTGATCTGCATATCTGACCGGCCGTCCAGAGGATTTGATCAGTTTTCCCTGACGCACGAGTTCATTTAAGTCGCTGCTTGCGTTGGGCCGTATGATCTGAAGCTCCGTCACAACTTCCTGAGTCGTCACGCCTTCGTTCCCTTGCTCAAAAGCTGCTTCTGTATAATCCTGCGAGCGGATTTTGATATACTCGTAGATTCTGTCAATTCGTTTCACCCAGATTCCTCCTTTTACTTCATCACCCTAAAAGTACCATAATCCCGAAAGAAACGAAAGTGGAAGCCTACGAAAAATGCCGTTCCACAGTCTGCTGTTTCAGTGCGTTAGCAATAACTCCAAATAGGCTTTCAAAACATTTGAACAATAGCTAAATTTGTAATACAATGTACATACAAAGGAGTGGTCATGATGAGTACTATATCATTACGTATGGATGAAGAAGAAGAAAAATTAATCAAAGAATATGCGAAAGCCAAAAACATTACGATTTCTGCTCTCTTCAGGAATGCAGTATTAGAAAAAATTGAAGATGAAATCGACTTAGATCTTTACCATGTTGCCATGAAACAACACATTGAGAACCCTCAAGTTCTTTCTTTCGATGAAATGATGAAGGAATTAGATTTCTGATGGTGGCATTTAAAGTAGCCTTTGAAAGCAATGCTCAAAAGACACTGAAGAAAATGGATCGCTATCAAGCGCAAATCATTTTATCTTGGATCAAAAAGAATCTGGTGGATACGGAGAATCCCAGAGAGCACGGGAAGGGCCTTGTCGCGAACCATTCTGGTGAATGGCGTTATCGGATTGGTGATTACCGTCTGATTGCAGACATCAATGATGATACAATCACTATATTAATTCTTGAAATCGGCCACCGGAAAGATATCTATAAATAGAAAGCGCCTGTCGCTAGCTTCACTCCCATATACAATGGCCATATAATGAGTTTCAAAATATTTAAATTAATTCTGAAAATACTTCTTACACACTTTCTATATTTGTGATACCATGGTTGACGTTGCAAAAAATTAGAAGGAGTGTTTATATGCCCACAAACAAAAAAGAAGGCATTATTTTTACGACGATAATGTGCTCGATGATGGTGTTAGGAATGAGCCTTTATAATCTGCTGTTGCATGACAATTTAGCTCTTATTCCGCTTGCGGCAGGCTTAGTGCCAGGTTTTGTTGTCGCCTTTGTTTTGGACGTATTCGTTGTAGGAACAGTCGCAAAGCAAATCGCTTTTCGATTACCCATCAAAAAAGAAAATAAGGTGCAGTTAATTTTGACAATCTCCAGTTTGATGGTCCTAGGCATGGTCACGTTCATGTCATTATTCGGCGTTCTGATGGAAGGCGGCATCCCTGATAATTTATGGGCAGCCTATAGCGAAGCGTGGAAAATGAATGTTATTGTCGCTTTGCCGTTGCAATTGTTGGTTGTTGGACCAATATCTCGGATAATTCTTGGTAATATCCAAGCCAATAGTCAGCTTGTTGCGGAATAAACTTTAGCGCGCAACTGTTGAAACATCAGAAAAAGGTGCAGCACACTTGGCGAAAACCAAGAATGCTGCACCTTTTTTTGTTCAATAGCATACCTCCCTAATCAGACAACCACATTCGTATGGTTCGAAAGCAGCGCGATGTATGCCGCGCTGACCGATTTCTGACGGATGGTTTCGAGGCCCTTTTTGTACAGGTTCATCTGTCCGCGGTACTTGTCGACGATGTTCTCGGGCAATACCGGGGCGCGGTCGCCCACGAAATCGGTCTTGAAGTCGTAGAGGACGATGTGATCGTCGTACTCGATGAAGCCGTCGATGATACCGTGGATCAGCAGATTGTCGGTTGAGTCTTCCGGTATCTCGGTGAAGATCCTACTGGCCGGAATCAGCAGCGAGAACGGCATCTCCCGTTTCACCCTGTCCGCATTCGCCTGGATTTCCTGACCCAACTCGGTTTGGAAGAACAACGCGATCTGTTCCGCGTCGAGTTTTTCCGCGACAGCCTCCTCCAGCAGTCCATCGCCAACCAACTCAACCAACAGTTGCGCCACGTAGGCTGCGGTGATTTCCTTATCCAGATCCACGGACTGCATCACGAAATGGGTCGCGGTACCGATTTCGGCGCTGTTCGGCATCACCGTCTCTTGCATGAAACGCGGACGCGGGAACTCGGGCTCCACATAGCGGGAGACCCGTTTGGTGTCGGAAAGATCCAGCTTCAGCATATGGCTTTCGTCCGGATCTTCGAACAGTCGCTTGATTTCGGAAACGGACTGGTAGCTGGTGGTTGTCGTTGCCGCTTCGTGGGGATACTGCGCCTCCATCAGGGCAACGGCTAGCTTCATCTCCTCCGCCAGGGAATGCTCATGCGCTTCGACTTTTGCCGTCGCCATCTGCTCGATTTCGTCTTTCCACTGCGATTCGTTGATTTCATCCATGGCGACCGGAATGTAGGACAGTAGGTCTTCCTCGCGGAAAGTCTGGATGCTGAAGTGCACTGGGTAATGCGTCAGTTCGCCGCGGTATTCCTTATGAAAATGGTCGTTCTCGGCGTCCTCGTGCCGGTACAGGCACATGCCGAGCCATTTCATCATTGAGCTGGCCTGCAGGCGCAGGTAATCCGGCAGCAGCTTCCCGATTGTTCCGTCAGCCACTTGCCAATCGGCCCAGAGCTTTTCCTCGGATTTGTAGGAGCCGACCAGGAACAGTTTCTGTTCGGCGCGGGTCAATGCCACATAGAGCTTGCGCATCTCTTCCGCCAGCAATTTCTTTTTCTTTTCGATTGCCAACGCTTGGCGCGCCAAGGACGGATACTGAACCCGTTGTTGGACGTCGAAATAATCGGTTCCGAGGCCGAATGTCTCCGAGAAGATGTATTTGCTTTGCGTATCGCTCAGGTTGAACCGCTTCGACAGATCCATCAGGAAGACGACCGGGAACTCCAAGCCTTTGCTGGCATGGATGGTCATGACCCTGACGGCGTCCTCGTCGTCGCTGAAGGAAGTCGGCTCAGCCAAATCCTTGTCGCGCTGTTGAATTTTCTCAATGAAACGGATGAACTGGAACAGCCCTTTGTAGTTCGTTTCCTCGTACTTCTTTGCACGCTCGTAGAGGGCGTGCAGGTTGGCCGTCCGCTGTTTGCCGGCGACCATGCCGCCGACGTAATCCAAGAAGTGGGTATCGTTGTAGATGGTCCAGATCAGCGTGACGAGGCTGCTCCGTCTGGCCGTGTTGCGCCATTCGAGCAAGCGTCCCATGAACAGCGCCAACTTGCTGTGCGCGTCCTTGATTTCCGCAGTCTGGTCGATTCCAGAATTTTCGCAGATTTTGATGAAATGCTGCACGGCTTCGTAAAAATCGCCGTTCTTCTGTTGGATGCGGATCAGCGCCAGCTGCTTTTCGTCCAAACCGACGATCGGCGAACGCAGCACTGCCGCAAGCGGGATATCCTGGCGCGGATTGTCGATCACCTTCAGCAAGGACAGGATGATCGAAACTTCGGTGCGCTGGAAATAGCTTTCCGTGTCGTTCAGGATGACCGGTATCTGGAAATCCTTAAAAATCTCCAGAATGACGAGGTTGTTCTTCTTCGTCGGGGTCAACAGCACGATGTCGCGGTAGGATAGTGGCCGTTCTTCCTTGGTCTTCTTGTCGTAGATCAGGAACTTCTCATCGATCAGCGCCTTGATCTTCTGCGCCACCATCGTGACTTCTCCGGCTGTCTTATCGTCGATCGTCAAGTCGGCTTCGAGATCGTTCTCCGGCGTGAGGGCTTCCTCGTCGCTGTCGGCGTTCTCGGACAGGTAGATCAGCAGTTCCGTCTGGTTGCGCTCGCTCTCCGGGAAGGATTTGTTGCCGGCCTGGAGCTTCGCGGCTTCGTCGTAGTCCATCTGGCCGACTTTTTCGTCCATCAGCTGCTCGAATACGAAATTCGTGAAATCGATGACCTCTGCGCGCGACCGGAAGTTTTCGGCCAGAATGATCCGTTCCCCGCCGTTTTTGTCGGCAAAGGCCGCGTATTTGCGCAGGAACAGGCTCGGGTCGGCCAAGCGGAAGGCGTAGATGGACTGTTTGACATCCCCAACCATGAACAGGTTCTCGGTTTCCGGCTGATGCCGCGTCACCCAGTAGAGGATGCTCTCCTGCAGCTGGTTCACGTCCTGGTATTCGTCGATCAGCACTTCCGCGAATTTGTTGCGGTAATAGGCGCTCGCGTCGCTCATTTTGCGTTCCCCGTCCTCGGCGATCGGAGCCAGAATCTGCAGCGTCAGATGCTCCAAATCATTGAAATCGAGCACGTTGTCTTCCAATTTCCGTTCCCAATAGGCTTCGGAAAAGCGTTTCGTCACCCGGGCCATCTCTTCGGCATAGGGATGGATGCCCTGCAGCACTTCCTCCTGTTCCGCAAGCGGCCGGTTGAGGTACTGCGCGCTCAATGCGGCGAAATCCTTCTTGTATTTGTCGCGCAGATTTTTCAGCAGCGCTTTTTGGTCCTTCACTTCATCCGGGTCGGCCTTCTTGCTGCTCGGCCAACGCGCAAACTGCACTTGTTCGTTCGCAATCGTGTAGGCCAATTCGTAGTCATCCTGCCGGACAGCTTCCAACAGGCGGTCGGCATAGCCCTGTTCCGTTTCAAAAATTTCGCGCTGGGCAGCCGTCTCCGCGTCTCCCCCGGCCAGATGCCGCGCCTGTTCGATGTCGTAGCGGATGCCTTCGATCAGGCTCAGCAGCTGCGGCTTCAGCAATTCCTGATAGAGCACGCTGTTCGTCAATCCGTTTTCGGTGTTGTACAAAGACGGCAAGGAATCGAGCCAGCGGTAAGGAATCGGGTTCGCGCGCGAAAAGTCGTATAGCGAGAAAATCAGCTTCATCAGATCGTCGTCGCTGCGGTCCTTCGAATAAGCCTTGGCCAGATTCTTGAAGTGCGTATCCGGCTCCCCGTAAAGTTCCTCCTTGACCTCTTCCCAGACGTCCTCCTTCAGCAGCTCGACTTCGATCGTGTCGGCCAACAAGCGGAATACCGGATCCAGATCGATCAGGTAGAAATAGCGCTGGATGACCTTCAGGCAGAAGGCGTGGATCGTCGAAATGTTCGCCTGCGGCATCAGCGAAAGCTGCTTGATCAGGTGCAGGTATTGCTCCTGCGACTGCGCTTCATTAATGGCGGTCTGGATGGCGCCCGTCATCCGCTCCTTCATTTCCTTGGCTGCCGATTCGGTGAAGGTGACGACAAGCAGTTCATCGACGTTTGTTCCGCCCTTCACTTTTTCGATGATCCGCTGAATCAGGACGGTCGTTTTGCCGGAACCTGCCGAGGCGGAGACGAGGATGTTGTCCCCGGTCTGGTAGATCGATTGCCATTGCGTTTCGGTGAATTTTTCATTGGGTGTGCGTGCCGGTATGCCCGTCATCATTGCTCATCCCCTTCCTCGTTGGATTCTTGAATGTTCCTGTCATGACCATCGAGTTCTTCCTTGATCTTCGAAAGGACATCTTCCTTGCTCAGTTTGATGTATTTGCGGTAGCGGTTCTCCGGCAACGTGTTATCGAACTGCGAGATGGCGCGGTATGGCCCGCTGACGGTCGGTGTATACGGCCGTTCCTTGATCGGGTCCAGCTTCAGGTCGCCGGACAGGATCTTTTCGCCGGCTTCCACCATGTTTGCCCGGTTCTTGGCGATCAGATTGTGGAAATCATCCAACGTGATCAATTCGTCCTTTTTACCCAGATTACCGGCCTTCAGTTTGTTGAATGGGAAAATTTCCGAAGACTTGCCGCTTTCGACGGACGGATCGATTGTGTCCAAAACGGCCGTGTCGTTCAATAACAGGCCCTTCAGCTTGTAATCGGAGATGATCGTCTTCTGGTAATCCTCGAGCGTCATGAAGCTATTTTGCTTGATGAACGGGTTCTTGACGTGCAGATAGAAAGCTCCTGCAGGCAAGGTCTTTCCGGCCAACAGCTTATCGGCGTTCAGCAAAGCCACGTCCAGATAAGTGATCATCTGCATCGCCAAGCCGTAGTAGGCGTCTGAGAAATTGAAGCTGTGCGCGCTCGATTTGTAGTCGAGGATGGTCAGGTAATTCTCGTCCCCGGCATTGACCAGATCGATCCGGTCAATCTTTCCGCGGATGTGCAATGTACCGCCGTTATTCAGCGGCATATCCAGCCCTTCCAGCATCTGTTCGCCGCCCATTTGCCCGAAGACGGCTTCGGTACGGATGTTCTTCAGCGCCGTCCGTCGGCTGTGCTGGTTGAGAACCCAAGCCATCTTCTGGATCGTTTCGCCCAGCTGATCGCGGATAAAGGCCATCCGGTTCGACGTCATCAGGATCTGGTACTTCTCGCTCCCGTAGAGATTATTCAGGACGGCATCGGCAATCTGCTTGACCGTCTCCTCGCTCAGATCAGCGGTATCGATGAGCCTGCTCTTCAGCTGGTTGACGATTTGTTCCAAGGCCTCATGGAAAAATTCGCCCGTGCCGGCAGCGGACAGTTCGTATTTCGCCCGTTCCTTGAGCTTCAGGCCGTATTGCAGAAAGTGGCTGTACGGATCTTCGAAATAGCGCTCGAGCTGCGAGACCGACAGATACAGGTCTTTCCCGTAGAGCTGTTCGGCGACAGGGGCCGTCAGCTTGCTCGGCACATTCTTGTGCCAGAGGCTGGCGAATACCTGCTGCATGATCCGTTTGGCATTTGGATCCTTGGAGATGTAGGCCAAAATGTATTTCCATAGCGTCGGTACTGGCTCGTTCGTTGCGCGCTGGTGGCGCAAAAGATGGACCAGCTGGCTGATGTTCTGTTGTTTGCTGCCGAGGAAGTCCGTCGTATCCTCCGCATCGGCGATGTCCTGGTGCTTGATTTCGACAGGGATCTGCAGCGCATTGGCTACGCGCGACACATAAGGCGAAATCTTCGGCGATTTCTTGCTGTCGTCGGCACTCATCGGATAGCTGAAGATGACTTTCTCTGTCCCCGAAAGGAAAGCCTGGTAGGCCACGTACGGTTCGGCGGCCATCGATTCCGCGGTCGTCGGGTGCAGGTATTTCTCTTCATTATTATTCAACGAGCCGCTGAGCCGCTCGCGGTCCTCTTCCGTAAGCAAAGATTTATTCTCTTTCTGCGCAGGCAAATGGTCCTGGGTCATCCCCATCAGGAAGACCACCTTCGCCGGCTCGAAGCGCGCCCCCTCGATGCTCGAGAAGACGACCTGGTCGATGCTCGGCGGCACCAGGCTGAAAGTCGCGTTCTGGAAACCGGTCAAAAGGATCTCATGGAAAGCTGCAGCCTGGAAAGGGCTGTCCCCCAGAATTTCGACGTATTCGTCTAACAAGTTCAGGAAAACTTTCCAGATCTGTTCCTGCTGCCGCGCTTGGATCAGATCCCCCTGCGCCAATGCTTCATCGCGCCAGAACAGCATCTGTTTGTCGACTTTGGCGGCGATCAGGAAATTGTACAGGTTCCTCGCGGCTTCCCGTCCGGTCTTGGCCTTCCCCATCTTCTGGAAAAACGGCAGCAGCAGATCCCTCAGATAATTGCGGACTTCGTTGGAAGTGTCCTGCATCCGTCTGTCCTCGGGGCTCTGGTTGCTGTTGCCGTTCTCGTCCCGAAAAGTCGCAAAATACCAGTCGTCTTTCGAAAGCCAGCTGTTGCCTTCATAACCATATGCCAGCAGGACATTCTCGATCACATCGACCTGTTCGCGGAATCGCAGCACGGCTGCCGCCGTTTCCTCTAGCTCCTGCGGATTGTCAGGATTGGCCGGCGTCAACAGTTCCGTGCGCAGTAGGCGCATGATATCCGGATAACGCCAATGATGGCGACGGATGCGGAATAGCGCGTCGATGAAATCCATGAACGGATGATGCTTCATGGCGTCAGCTTTATCATAAAAGACGTCCATCCCGTCCGTGTCGAAAACCGGCTTCACCATCGTTTCGTATTCTTCGACTGTACGCGCCAAAATCAGAATGTCTTTGTAGCGGTAGCCGTCCTCTGCGACCAGTTTTTTGATTTCATTGGCGACGTGGAAGACTTCCGCCTGTTTCGTTTCGCAGCCCCAGACCCGGATAGCTTCTTTCTGAGCTGCAGAAAGCTCAAACGAGCCTTGGACTTTGTTGGCGGTCGCATCGGTGGACGCGATCCAATAATTCTCCAGGGTCAACAGCGCATCCTTGTAGCCGTCCGTGTCTTTCGAAACCCAGTGGTCCTTCATGACCTGAACGCGCAGGCTGCGCGCCAAATGATAGATGGTGTGGTAGGTCGATCCAGCCGTATAGAACAACTGATGCATCGCCGGCGGTTCGCTGACATAGGCTTTGTCCAGCGCCAACGTGATTGTCACTTGTTTGGCGGAGCGCAGCAGCGTCGTAACGATCTGCAGCTCGCGGGCCGTGAAACGGTAAAAACCGTCGATGAAGACATAGGTGTTCTGCATGTCCAGCGTTTCGATGACGCCGGCTAGCGCCTCAAGGATGACCTCCTTCTCGAGGTACTTGTCCAGCAGCGCTTCGTTGAAGGCATGATACAGTTCCTTCAATTCCGTCAACTTCAGCTGGAAATCGACCTCGGTGCCGGATTCGGCTTGGTTCGCCAGTATTCCCTGCAGATCCTCCTCTTCGATGCGGCCGCTGCGCAGCTCCAGAAACAGATCAGTCAGCTGCTTGATGAAGCCTTCTTTGTTGGCCTCCCGGCGAAAAAGGATCAGTTCCTGTTCCTTCTCCATCAGAATCTTCCGCACCAGCATGCTGAGGCCGGCTTCCGACAACTGCTGCTGTTGGAAAATCGGCGACTTCTTCAGCAGATACCACGCCAACCGGCTGAAACTGAACGTCTGCAGATTCATCGAGCCCATCATGTCCTGATCGCGGAAAGCGTCGAATTGCCAAAGCTTTTCCAGGATCGACATCTCCGCCTCGAACTTCGCGTGCTCCGGAACCAGCACAAACACCTCGGCATCCGGCTCCTCCGTCATGATCTCCGAAATCCGCTCATATATCGCTTTTTTCTTGTCCGCCGATTCCTTGCCTAAAATAAACTGCAACCCCATCGGATCGCCTCCTGTTCGTGTAAGTCAATATGGTTATTTTACCATAAGGGGGTGGGGATGCATTGCATTGCATAGCAATTAAAAAACGAAAACCCTGAATTAGAGGATTTTCGCTTGTTTAGTTTCTATGCTTTTGTTGTGAACATCGTTGACAATAACGAACTGATGAGCTTGCCAATATCCTTAGTATTACCACTCTTCGATATTGTTTCTGCAATAGTTGTTACATTTTCTACAAATTTAGATGAAAGTTTAGATTCCATCACATTTTTAACCCAGTCTAGATCTTCAATACTTTTTTTCACCAGTATATATTTTTTCAAATATATAAATGGAACCTTCTCCAATTGCAGCAACAAAAGCACCTGCAATAATAGCATTTAGTACACTTGCTCCAATATTAATTCCCGGAATAGCCTTCAGAGCACTGATGGTAGCTTTTGCAGTTGCACTAACCGTTCCTTGATCAACGATTGAATTGAACATTGGTTTAGATTGCTCATCTTTATTAACCTCATACAGCCGAGCAAGCGCATTTATTTGGGCTATTTCAATCGGAGACAATATTAATGCATCAGCGAACTGAACACGGATGGCACCCACTGTTACTGCAGCAGTGGTTGATACTGCAACAATACTTTGGGCTAAAGCTTTTTTCCTTTTCAATTTAAACTTGTAGACGTCATTTGCGCCGGCCTTTATTCCTTCTGGCATTAATGCATTCGTCACATCAATGAGTTCTGTAATTCCTTCAGGAGCTGCAAATGCAGTATCATTAAGTGTATATATTGATGCAACAACGGGGACAATATGCTTCAGATTTTTCGAATGCCTCTTTTGCATAGCAAAAGCATCTTTTACCATTTTAATATTCTGTACTCTCTCTGGGACAGAATAAGACTTCGTAATCACGACGATAATCGGGACTGTCTTCCACATCGCTGTTGCTTTTGAAAGGTCCTTGATGGTCTTCGGGAATAACTTACTTGTTGTCCCCTCTACACAAAACCATATTACATTGATCTCGCTATCGCTTTTTCCTTCTTTAACGCTATCCTTTGACCATTTTTTTTACTGCATTGATCGCCTTGTGCTCCTTGATAAATGAAGGTTCAAAACCAATAGTATCGATAATTCTAAAAGGTATTTCTTCACTTTCATATATCTCCAATTTGTCCGTCGTCCCAGAAGAGCCATACCCCGTCTTAGCTTTTTCATCTCCAAGAACTGAATTAATCAAAGTTGATTTTCCTACTCCTGAATTTCCAATTACTAATACATTTCCTCTTTCCATAATAATTTCCCCCTATGTATAAGAAGAGCTAATTTACTCCGTTTCTTTTCTGTCTATTAACTTCTGCAAAAATAAATCGATTCATTCAATTAGCTCCGGATGTCATATATACATTTTATCAACCGTATCTTGCTACATTTTTAGTAATAGTCCAGAATGTACTTTCATTACATCAAATCTCACTAAAAAAATCTGAGTCCAATCTTCGGATTACATATGTGTTTGTGACAGTCACACCCAAATTATTCTCAATCATTAGTCTTGCTAGTTGCTCTCCGTCTATCAGCACAATCTTTGTTGATAGTTGTTTTGCAGCAAATTCTTTCGCTTGGTTGCTGAAATTTGTAGTGGTGATGTACAATCCCTTAGTGGCCCCTTGTCCGAGTAAGGCTCCCGCGAACTTCTGTATTTCAGGTCTACTGACACTTCCGTTTCGATCCCACTTTTTGGCTTGAATATAAATTTGATCGAATCCGAGCTTATCTTCCTTGATAATACCGTCGATTCCTTCATCCCCATTTTGGCGTGTAACCAGACCATTTTCTGGCAGACTGCCTCCGTATCCCATTGCCAAAAGTAAGTTGACAACTAGATGTTCGAAGGCATCCGGCGTCATTTTTATCACTTCAGTCAGCAGCTCCTCCATCAGACCTTCCACGATCAACGAATAACTCTGATCCATCAGCTCTTCCGGGCTCTCCCCTCTGTCATCATCGATTTTTTGATCGATTTTCACGAACTGCGCCAAAAAGTTATTATCTATTTTAGAGCCCGGATTCTCACGCAGTATCTTGGCCCCGAATGAAGAAATCTTCAGAAAGCCTTTCGCCGGACTTTCGATTAAACCAGCTTTTATTAAATGTGTCCTCGCCCAACCTACTCGGCTATCAAAAACATATCCTGTACCGCCACGGGTACGGAGAAGACGTTCCTTTTTACCCATTCCCCTTTTTTCAGCTATTTTGTCCCGGATTTCTTTTATTGCATGTTCCCTCTCATCACCAAGTATTTCTAAAAAATCTGGATACATTTCATCGTATTTGGGAATCATCAATTATTCCTCCTTAGCTAGAATCACAATAACTGTTCAGAAAAGAATTTCAATTCACTCAAAACATTTTTTGGCGCCGCTTTCATTTCTATTGTCCCCGTATTGATCTGATTGATCAATACAATAGCACAAGTTGAAAAAATTATGCTCTTAGAGTACTTACTTTCAATAAATCCTATTTTCATAGCCTTCAGGTATGTCAACAGGTTGATTGGCTTTTATGCGTTTTTCAATAAATGATTCTAAGTTTTTCCCACCGGAAACGGAAAAATCGTAACCACCACCAGCTGTTATTGATATATATTCATATATCGGAAATATTTTGCAAAAATGACTTTCGTAATTATCTATGGCTTTTGAGATTATTTCCCACGAACCTTCTTCAGCAGTAAGCATTTCCTCACCTCTGCTTCCTATTAATTCCAGACATATTTGTATTCATCTTCATATTTCTGTTGAAATCCATCCAACACCTCAGCATCATAAAAATGGGCAACCATATAGCCTTCCTTATCATACGCTTTCGCAATTACTTTTGGCGATACTACATTCTTTGGATAATAGGTTGGCATTATTTTTGAAATGCGATCATAGGTGACTTTCTTATTCTTCAAGCTTTCCACTTTGTTAACGCGGTATAAGCCTTTAAAGATGGCTTCGTATTTCGTTGAAGATATCTTTTCGTGAGAGAAGAGTGCTATTTTTTGATTCAGATCCGTTAATCGGCTCCAAGCATATTTGTCATTTTCCGCAGAATTGATATGGAATTCCGTGAACCTGTTCCCATCTGAAGTTAAGTGGTTATCCCACTCTCCATTCGGATAAAACTTCAAACGTTTGATGTCCGTATCTTCCTCAAACTTATGCTTTGCTCCGCTGCCCTGGAAACCTTTGTACCCTGCCCCAAAACAGTTGCAGCACTCCGAAACAGTCCGTAAGCGGACATTGTCATCTGCGTCTAAATAGCCTTTTTCTATATACTCGCTTGGATTTTGATCTTTGACAGATTCCCATGATACATAAATATCTTTATTACGATTAACCAAAGCATCCACCGCCTCATCTTGATTTGCTCTCATTATCTCAATGTTATTAAGGGTATTCAATATTTATTTCATTTAATTTACATCCATTTCAGTTACTCAAATTGTTACACGCTTAGATAATCCGGAACGAGAAAAAAGCGGAAAGTAGAATAGTATTCCCATCCCTGAATCGTTTTTCAGTTAACACATTCTTGAATACGTTGAGATTTTGACACTTGGTTTCTCTTATCCTCCACATACACCTGAGTACTTTTAAATAATTCTGTATCATTATTCTATGTATATGAAATTATAACTGAGTATCACTCTTCCAGCTTATTCCCCTTATATTTTGCTCAAAAAAATACCCTCGATATGTTTCCATGAAACGTATCAAGGGCTTAAAACATTGCATTTTTCTATGTCATTTATTCAAGAAATCTGGCCAGAAACGTTATCTAATACCTCATCTAATCGATACTCATCGCCCCATACATACCAGCTCGTACAGCGCCGCCCACTTTTCCGACTTTATTACAGTCACCAATGATTCGTGTCTTGTTGTGATACTTTTCGTCAATTGCTCTTGCAACTGCGGTATTCGGAACCATACCGAAGGACGCTACAACCGTTGTTCCTTCAATAAATGCTTCTGTACCATCTTTTTTCATCACTTTGACGCCGTTTGGCAGGATTTCAAGCACCTTGTGCCCTGTACAGATTGTCACACCGTTGTTAATCATCATTGGAATCAAGGAAGCTTTATTTATAAAGTGATCACCGATTGCAACTTCATCCAGCATTTCGACAACGGTGACTTTTTTCCCTTTCATAGCCGTTTCAATTGCCGAATCACATGCTGATAAACCGCCGCCACAATAGATGATATGGTCGCCTACCAATCTGTTTTCATTGAGATGAGCCTGAAGAATATCAACTGTATTCTCAATCCCTTTGATGTTCACTTTCACAGGCACCGCTCCCGTCGCAACAAAGATTTCATCCGCCTCAGCAAGCACAGCTGAATCTGCGGTAACCATTGTATTTAAATCCACTTTAACATTCAAGATTTCCAGCTGATGTGTATACCAAGTCACTAATTCTCTAAGCTGGCTTTTAAATGAAGGTGTTGCCGCACTTCTCAACTGACCGCCAAGACTTTCCGCTGCTTCGAAAAGCGTAACGTCATGTCCGATCAAAGCCGCCGTGCGAGCCGCTTCCATACCGCCTGGCCCACCGCCGACAATAACTACTTTCTTAGGATCAGTGGTCTTAACCAGCTCGAAACGTTTTTCAAATCCCGTAGCCGGATTGACGGCACAGCTGATTTTTGTCAGACGGTTGAGAATCCTTCCGATACATTCTTCATTACAACGGATGCATGGACGTACTTCGTCTCTCTTGTCTTTCATCAGTTTCTTCGCCATGTGAGGTTCTGCAATCAGCGGACGTCCCATCAGTACGAAATCCGCATGTCCCGCTTCAATCAGAGCCAGCCCGGTTTCCGGTGTATGGTTACCAGCATTTAAGATTGGTTTGCTTGTTACTTTTCTTGTCGGTTCACAAATCTCAGACATACAAGCATCCCCCAGATATGCCGGTGGGAAGATATAATCAATATTTTCATAGCTGCCTGTATCAATATCAAAAGCATCAACGCCAGCATCTTCCAGATATTTTAATAACGGAAGTGTTTCTTCAAGTGTTCTTCCGCCTTCAAAATTATGTTTCATTGCCATTCTGAAAATAATCGGCATATCTGGACCGATGGCTGAGCGAATTGACTGAACAATTTCCACCGCAAAGCGCATACGTTTTTCCGAACTTCCGCCGTATTCGTCTTCTCTTTTATTCCAGATAGCACTCATGAACTGGTCAACGAGATATCCTGCATGGGCGTGAACTTCAATCGCATCAAACCCCGCATCTTTCAGCAGTTTAGCTGAATATGTGAATTGCTTCATAATCGTCTGAATTTCTTCCACTGTTAAAGCGCGGCAGATTAATTCAGGATTGAACATGGACGGAATGGCTGATGCTGATACTGGTGGTTCGCCGTACATATTGGCAAACGCATTTTTGCCAGTACCACAGCTTAACTGGGCAACAATTTTCGTTCCGTAACGTTGAACCGCTTCACACAGTGTCGTCAGCTGTGGAATAACATACGTTGAGTCCAGATAACCTTCAAGGGAACCCTGGGCAAGGTCCTGAGTCAGGAACTGGCATCCCATGATGATCATCCCTGTACCGCCTTTCGCCCTTTCTTCGAAGTAATCGATTTCATCTGTATCGATAGTACCGTCCTTATGGCCGGCGTTAAGCCCCATCGGTGCCATGGCAATACGGTTTTTTACTTCCATTTTTCCAATTTTAAATGGGGTAAATAAGTTCTCAAAATTCATTTGACTTCCTCCCGGATCATTGATGTGGTGTTGAACCTTCTTAGATGATGATTGTGTTTTTATTCACAAATTAATAATATCACAGACATTACTCCGACTTCATCGTGCAGAAAAATAGAAAAAAGCCGCAGACCTTGACGCAATTGCACAAGAGTCTACAGCTTACCCGTATATTCAAGAATCTTATAAGATAAAAAGATTTTCATCGCTATTTCATCGTCGTCTAAGCACTCCCCAATAAGCTCCCGTATCTTGGACATCCTGTACGATAGAGTATTTCGGTGTATGAAAAGACTCTCCGCAGTTGCGATGAGATTTTTCATATTAGATACATAGGCATAAACAGTCTTCAGATACTCTGTTCTATGCTCTCGGTCAAAACTTTTCAGCTTCAGTACCGTCGGATGACAAAAATCCAACACATCATGCTGTACCCCAGCCAGCTGAATCATATGATAAATCCCGTAATCTTCATAAAGATACACCGTTTCCTCTTTTCCTACCTTTTGCCCCAGGGAAATGGCAGTCACCGCCTGATCGAAGTGGGGCCTCAGTTCCAAAATATCATTAAATTCCTGACTGATTCCGGCTTTCAAGGTTTCCTTCTTCAGAAAAGAATCAAATGCGCTCAATTCCTGCTCGTTGAGATAAGCACCTTCCCCACATCCTAGAATCAAAACCAGTTTATTCTCAAAAATAACGGCTTCCACCCCCGTTAAAAGCGGTTTCAATGTCTCGCTGATGTATGGAATAAGAGAAAACGTGTCTTCATAGGAATTATACGCAATAGCTAGCACATACATTTTGGAAGGCATCCGCCATTTGATATATTTAATCCGCTCCAGAATATTTTCTTTCCCCGGATGATTGCCGTTCAGCAAATCCAGGATCAAATTTTCCAACATGACTTTTCTGGAGTTAAAATACTGAGGATTTTTCAGCATTTCAGAAGAAATCAGATCACAGATGAACGCCACAACTTCCAGATCTTTTTCCGTAAAGGGACGGTTATGTTCAAGCACCGCTAGGTTACCCACAATGGCATCCCCTATTTTGACAATAGCAAAGATCCTGTTTACCCTGCTGATTTCTCCAAGATTGCCGATCACCGGCCCTTTTGACCGGGCAGATTTTTCAACCCAAGGCTTAAAATCATACTTAATCGTATATTCATAAGTGCAATAGCCTGTGTCCCGATACTCGTTCCAGGCATTATCATCCACATCGTCACACCTGGAACAGGCTAAAAGCCGATGATTGTTATCTCCCAACATCACGGGATTCCCCAGCAATTCACTGGCAATCTCCATAATATACTTCAAGCCTCTGCCCTGAATAATTGAGTTGAACAGGGCTGCTGAACTCTGGACAAATGCCAGAGAATTCGACAGGATTTCCTGAACCCGGTTAAAAAGCACACTCACGGACACTTCCGGCAGAAGACACCAGTTTCCACTTTTGGAATCCTTTAGCTTTTTCTTTAAAATCGACGTCTCTTCATCTGTGCAAATTAAAAGAAAATTACTGTTCTCTGTTAGATTGTCCATATCCAATTGATTGGCATAGCCGATGTATAGAAGTTCTTTTTCCCAGCGCTGTTGATTATCAATCAAGCGTGCTGATGTAATTTTCTGTTCCCCATCGGAAAATACCGTTACGAAATGCTCCCGATTTTCAAGCTTTTCTATAATCTGTTCAAATTTTAGATTCATCTGTTTTTACTCATTTCGTATCTTGATTTCATTGTCAGTTTTCATTACGATTTCTCCATAGCTCAATAGAAATATTATAAACCAGATTTCCCAATATGTATAATGATGACAATTTAAGCGAAGAAGGAAGACTAGCATTAATTGCATTTTTGGGTGTAACACTAGGTGTAATCGGCGCAAGTACTATGGTTAAAGGTATTTCAATAAAACTTGCAGAGCGAGCAGCTAAGAAGTCACTTCAGATAGCCTTAACATAGATAATACTAAAACGCGAAAACCCTCAAATGGGAATTTTCGCGTTTTGATTTTGTCATAGTCGGATTACTGAAAGTAAATTTTAATGCGCAATCTAGTGGCATTTTTATTTAGCCTCAGTATGATACATCAGGAAAACTAAAACCATTAGTATTGAATTCCAGAAAACAAAATGCCCCTAAACAATTTACAAGCCATTATTTTGGATGACGTTTTTGTACCAATTAAAAGATTTCTTTTTCATTCTTTTCATTGTGCCTTCTCCGAGGTTGTTACGGTCAACGTAAATGAATCCGTATCTTTTCTCCATCTCGCCTGTTCCTGCAGATACAATGTCGATGCATCCCCAAGGAGTATAAGCAATCAAATCGACACCGTCTTCGTTTATTGCTTTTTCCATTTCAGTGATGTGTTGGGTAAGGTAATTGATTCGATAATCATCCTGGATCGAACTATCTTCTTCGATTTTATCGTAAGCTCCCAACCCATTTTCAACAATCATCAACGGAATTTGATAGCGATCATAGAGATAGTTCAAGGAAATTCTTAAACCTACCGGGTCAATTTGCCATCCCCAATCATTCGATTCCAAATAGGGATTTTTCAGGCCGCGATCCATCAAGTTGCCCCCGTCTGCAACTTCTCCAACTGTTTTATCTGCTGCTGCAGTAATGGACATATAATAAGACAAAGCCAAAAAGTCAACTTTTCCTTCCAGCAATATTTTCTCATCTTCTGGTTCCATTTCGATCTTGATATTTTCCTTTTCGTATTTCTTCAGCTGATAGGACGGATAATATCCTCTGCATTGGACATCTGAATAAAAATAATAATCATGCGTTTTATGCAAAGACTCCAACACATCGTTAGGGTTGCACGAGAATGGATAGGTCAACAAATCTGCCAACATCATTCCGATTTGGAAATCTGGATTTATTTCATGTCCGATTTTGACAGCTTTTGCACTGGCAACAAATTGGTGGTGCGCAGCTTGTGCCTGAATTTGTTTATTTGAATTTTTTACACCACCAGCAACGTAAGGCAGGATCCCCATACAATTGATTTCATTGAATGTCAGCCAGTATTTGACCAAATTCTTATACCGTGAAAAAACTGTCTCGCTGTATTTTGCAAATAAATCAACCAATTCACGGCTGGCCCAACCATTATAATGTTCGACCAAATAATAAGGCGTATCATAATGGGAGAGCGTTACGATTGGTTCAATGTTATACTTTTTGCATTCTGAAAAAACATCTTCATAATACTGCAGTCCAGCTTCATTGGGGGTATCTTCCATTCCAGTCGGGAAAATTCTTGTCCAGTTGATGGAAGTGCGGAAGGATTTAAAGCCCATCTCAGCGAACAACTTGATGTCTTCTTTGTAATGATGATAAAAATCAATCGCTTCGTGATAAGGGTAAAAAACATCTTTCTCTATCTTATCTGTTGCAATGCGTGCAACACCGTGTTTGGCTGCAGGCAGCATATCCGCAGAAGAAAGGCCTTTGCCATCAACATTATATGCCCCTTCACATTGATTGGCAGCTACTGCTCCACCCCATAAAAAATCTTTTGGAAAACTCATCAATTCTTTCCTCCTCTATAGAACTACAGTCAGTGCTTTTTCTTCATCTTGATGTGCCAAAACATCCAGATACTGCGAAGTATTTGTAATGACAACCATAGTAGTTGTGTCGTATCCGTCTTTTTCTATTGCCTTCAAATCGAATTCAATCAACAACTGCTCTTTGGTGATTTTTTCATTCATGGCAACATGATTCGTGAAATGCTTACCGCCCAATTGGACTGTGTTAATTCCGACATGAATCAGAATTTCAATACCCTCGTCAGTCGTTATCCCGATTGCATGTTTAGTCGGGAAAATGGCACTGATGACGCCGGATACCGGCGATACGACTTTGCCTTCACTTGGAATGACCGCGAATCCTTTTCCTAATGCCAGCGATGAGAACGCACTATCGTTTACATCCATCAAATCAATGATTTCCCCCTTGACAGGGCTTGCTAAATTCATTTCTTTTACCAAAGATTTATCGATTGTAACGACAGGTTGTTGTTCTGCATCCACGATATCTTCAAACCCGATCACATAGGCTGCTGCAAATGCAACCCCATAGCCGAGGGCACATGTCACAATAGCATTAATGAAGTTTGTGGTACTGGAAAGGTAGCTCGGGATTGCGACTAATGAAGAAACCAAAGCATAGGCTTTCAATCCTGAAATCCCTGCATAAAGACCACCTGCAGCACCTCCAAGCATCACTGCTAGGAAAGGTTTTTTCAATCGTAAGTTGACCCCATACATCGCAGGCTCCGTTACACCCATTAAAGCGGTGATTGCTGAAGAGCTGGCTAATTGTTTCATTACGCTGCTCTTTGTTTTCAGAGCGACGGCTGTTGCTGCACCAGCTTGAGCCATATTTGCAGCAAGCATTCCTGGTACGACCAACATATCATAACCATTGGCTGCAAAAGCGGTCATCAACATTGGGAATAATGCGTAATGCATCCCTGCCATTACCAAAACCGGGGAGAAAGCACCCATAACTAAAACTGCAGCCCAACCTAAGTTAGCTTGTAAAAACTCTAAGAAAATTGCCAAATAATTACCAACCGTAAATCCTAGTGGCCCTAAAACGATTAGTGTCAATGGCACTGCAATCATAATCATCAGAAGCGGTTTCAAAACAAACTTCAAAGAGTTCGGAATAAGTTTATCTGCCACTCGATCCAAATAGGACATTGCCCAGACACCCAAAAAAATAGGCAAAACACTTGAACTATACGTTATTGCTTGTAACTTGAAACCAAGGAGCGTGATGCCGCCTTCCTGGGTCAGCAAAGTACTCATTTGAGGGATCAACAACACACCCGCCAACAGCATTCCTAAGAATGGGTCAATTCTGAATTTCTTCGCAACGGAGTAACCTAGATACATTGGAATAAAATAAAATGCCGCTTGAGAAACTTGAGCAAAAATCAGGTAAGTGTCGGAAGTTTCTGAAATTAGTTTGAATGTCACTAATAACGACAATACGACTTGAATCATACCACCAGCTGTAATGACCGGCAGGACTGGCGTAAATGAACCCGCGATATAATCCAAAACGGTATTTATAATACCTTTAGCTCCTTTTGATTCATTTTTAGTTTGGCTGCTGTCAGATGACACACCCAATTTTTGGAATTCGCGGTAAACATTTGCGACTTCAGGTCCAATAATGACTTGGTATTGTCCGCCACCTTTGACCAAGCCGACTACGCCAACACTATTTTCGATTGCAGCATCATTGGCTAAGCTCTCATCCTTCAGATTAAATCGTAGTCTCGTTGCACAGTGGACCAGTGACTGAACGTTCGCAGGGCCACCAAGATTTTCTAATATTTTTTTAGCTGTATCTGTATAATTCATAATTACTACCTCCTGGTATCTTGTCTTTGGGTTACACGCATGACATGCAGCGTAAGGTATACATCTTCATCATTGGACATCAAAACTTGATGCTTATTGTAGATATACACTTTGATTTTTTGGACACATCGGAACGCTTCTGGATATAGCGTTTTCACTTGCATATAAAGTTCATTCTCTTGCTGTTCATGAAGATCATGTGAGACGATGCGTTGCGCAAAATACTGTAGATGTGTAATGAATCGAGCATAATTCATGGAGTTTTCGTCCAAAGTTATTTTATATTGATACTTAACAATATTTAAAATATCCTGAACCATTTCTGTTATCGCTAATGTGGTTTCCATATCTTGTTTATTGGTTTGAATATTGACGAAATGCAGCGCAATTGAGACAGCCTCATCATCATTCAAAGTTATTCCGGTTTTGCTTTGGATGATTTTTAAAGCATTTAGGCCAATGTCGTATTCTTTTTTATAGAATTTTTTTATTTCCCAAGCAAGTGGACTCTTCAAAAAATACCCATCCTTGCTTCTTTTGAGTGCAAATTCGATATGATCTATCAATGTTAGATAGATGTAATCATTGATGATCATCCTATGATTTCTCGTTGCATACTCTACAATTTCATCGATCATGTATATGTGTTCGGGTGGTATCTTGCCAAGCAAGTAGCTAAAATGCTCGACCATTTCATGCGTATCCAGAACAAATATTTTATCGACTTCTCCCTCGTTGACAAATTGGCCTATCTTCCTCTTGAATCCAATGCCGTTAGCCAGGACTATGAGCTCATTTGTCCCTTTTTTTACCAACACCGCATTGTTATTAAGGATCTGCTTTATCTTCATATTCTTCACCACCTTAAATTTTCACCACAAAAAGACCTAAGATAAAATTTTTCACACCAAATAAAGGTATAAAAATTTTATCTTAGGTCTGCCTGTTTCCAGTAACACTCCTAGTTATTGCGAATACTGTATCGCAACCGCTCTCATCTACTCCAACATTCTACAAAACGATTTATACTTTGTCAATTATTTTTTGTTATACTGAAATAATACCAAAAAAAGATGCTCTCGATTAAAAGAGCACCCTTTCCTATCTCATTCGGATAAATTGTCGATTATTAATCCACTATCAAGCCTCGTAAGCTCACGTTTTCTCAACGTCACAGCGAAGAAGAACGAAGCTAAGCACACAACCATGAAGGCGATGCTGACGATGATTGTCGTGTTGTAGCTGCCGGTTGCGTCATAGAAGTAGCCCAACAGAGGGCCGCCCAAAGCTAGACCTAGGCTGCCAGCTGTCGACAAGATGCCCCAAATAGCGGTGAATTCCTTTTTCCCTAAAACCTCAAACGTCACTAATTGGTTCATTACGGCCGGAACGCCGGTGCTCATTGCATAGATCATCGCTGCGCCGATCAGGATCGTGATGTTATCCGTTGCGGCAAAGATGCAGAAGGCAAGGATGTAGATGGTCGTGAAGATGTACAAAGCTTTTGTTGCACCCAGCTTGTCGGTGACGATGCCCATGATGATTTTGGACGCGATCATAACGATGGACGCCATCGATAAAACCATGCCGGCCTGGACATCAGTGGCACCTTTTGTCGTAAAGAAGATCGGGATTTGTTGCGTAAATGTAGAAATCATCGCGAAACATACGAATGACAAGGCCAATAAGTAGAATACCGGCGAACGCAAGGCTTGCGCATAGGTCATATCCGTATTTTTATGGTTGGTGCCAACCGACGAAGAATCATTCGTTGCTTGATCAGCTTCTGCTGCAAGCGAATCTTCCGTCACGCCATAAGGCAGCATGCCGACGTCAGCGGGCTTTTCGATCAACAGGAACGCTCCCAGGAACAAAGCCACAGCGTACATGCCGCCCAATAATAAGAACCCTTTTTCCCAACCATAATTTTGGATGAAGGTAGGGACAATTGCGCTCGTGATAGCAGTGCTTAAGCCGATTGTTGCAGCAACGAGCCCCATTACCAAGCCATGGCTTTTGCGGAACCAATTATTCACAAGCGTTACGGAAACGATTCCTGTTGAGGACATCATGAATATGCCGATGATGATTGCCCCCAAGTAGAATGCAACCAAAGATTTTCCATTAGCCAACAGGAAAAAACCTATCGCTCCGAAAATTCCTCCCAGGATGGATGTCTTTCGCAAGCCAATTTTAGGCAGCAAAAATTTGGTGACTAAAGGCACCGCTACTATTCCGGTCAAATTAAGGAAGCTGCCCACCAAACTGAATTGAGAAACTGAAAATCCGGTTGCTTCTGTTACCGGTTTGAAAAAAGATGCCAACCCATTCATCGGAATCCCTACACCAAGCATCAACAGCATGCCGGCAATGATGATCCGTATATATTTTTTCGACAAAATAAAACGCTCCTCACAATGATTTTTTTGTGTTGTTCAAAATTAAGCCGCCATCTGTAACTGGATATACTCTTTTACAGGGATAGGTTCAATCTATACTGTAACTATATTAATCCACACCGGAAATATCGCTTTCATTTATGAGACATGATTCACATATGCCTGCATTTGAATGCAATTTTTCTGGTAGCTAGCAAAAGGACTCAGGCTGATTACCGTTGTTTGTACAGATTCTTTATCAGAATGCATCCAAACCAACATGATTCATTATAGAGTGTTGACTTGGCATGTCAAACGGGGTTATTTTTACGGAATCCGCTTTCTTTCCCTATATAATAGAGTTTTTCTGAAATATTGTCCGAAATTCAACTTTTTATTGGTTTTTAAATAATTCGCATTATAATCCGCTATATTATCATTTTTATTAATAGCTTTACGGATCTATTTTCACAATATTCTAGAAAGATAAAAAGGCCGGAACCGAAGTCCCGACCTTATTCAATGCAAAGAGAATATCTTGATGTTTTATCATTTAATTATCGAATTTGTCGTCTGGCCGCTAAGATTGCAGCTGACACCTCCTATAACTACACTATCGACAACAAAGGTGAACGTTCTTTGTTCTGTCGACTGGACTAACTTTTCGGATGTGAATGATACCGTCCCGCTTTTTCCGGTGCTCCCAGAATCAGGACCTGTAATTGTTTTTTCCCAGTGGCCGGTGACAGTTGCGTCAGCTACTTGGCCACCGGCTTCCATGACCTTCACTTTGGCTGTAGCCCATACATAATTTATTTTATTTATTTTTCTGGTCGTAGCGCCCATCTGCACAACCAGATCCACAGTCCTTGCAGGAGAAACTGCAGGTTCAACATTTACAGATACTGTTGCAGTGGCCGCTGCACCTGTGCTGTCTTTTGCTTCATACGTGAAAGTATCCACGCCTGTGAAGTCAACGTTCGGTGTATAGGTGATATCGGGTCCTGACCCACTCACCATTCCGTTTGCCGGATCTGATGCAATCGTATAGGTCAGCGGATCCCCGTCTGGATCTGTAGCGATGAGTGTGATAGCTACAGATGTATTTTGCGTTGTGTCAACAGTCTGGTCATACGCGACAGGGGGATTATTTTTAATCGGGCCCATCCCCAGCGCTGAAGAAGCGTCCACCAGTCCGTAACCGTATAGCTTATCCTTTCCGGCATCCCCCAAATCCAAGGCTGTCTCATTCATTTTATTGCGGACTGCTTCCGCAGTATAGCTCGGATCGGCTGCCATCAGCAAAGCTGCGACACCTGCAACATGTGGGGAAGCCATTGAGGTTCCGTTTGCTTCAATGAAGTACTCTCCTGCGTAACCTGCGAAGGAAAACGGCTGTGGACCTAATAGGTTGACACCGTCTTTCCATGTCGACAGCACGGCTACACCGGGCGCAGCTATTTCAACGTCCGAGCCCGTACTGGAAAAACTGGCCCGCAGATTGTTTTTGTCGAGAGCCGCAACCGCTACGACCGATCCATATCTGGCCGGATAACCGACATTATTGCCATTTCCGGCAGCACTTCCCTCATTTCCTGCCGAGCCTATATGCAGAACCCCAGAGCTGGCCAACACATCAAAAGCGGCCTCAAGCTGAGACGAATTGGACCCGGTGCCATAACTGTTGTTTGTGATACGTATCGGTGAATCGGGATGCGCGGCATTATAATTCTGTATCCACTGCAGCGCTTCGATGATCGTGCTTGCGGTACCTTCCCCGTTGTTATCCAGAACTCGGAGTGCTACGATCTGTGCGTTTGGCGCAACTCCGACAACCCCAAAGTCGTTGCTCGCTGCAGCAAGTATTCCTGCTACATGGGTACCGTGCCCATAAACATCCTCAGGGAAGAAGTCATCCGAAACAAAATCATAACCCAATTCATTTGCAGAGAAGACAAAGTTATCGCTTAGGTCAGCGTGGTTGAAATTCACTCCAGAGTCCAAAACGGCAACCTTGACTCCCTCGCCGGAATAACCGGCTGCAAGGGCTGCATCCGCGTTGATATGTTCGGCTCCCCAACTATTCCCAAGCTCGTTCTCAGGCGAATATTCGAGTGCCCGCACAGTATAATCCAATTCGACTACTTCCACTTGCGGATTATTTTTCAGGGCTTCGATGGCTTTCGCCGGAAGTCTTCCGGAAACCGCAGGAATAATCGTGAAGACATTGCTGATGTCACCACCAAGCCCCTTAAATGCATGCAATTCCGCCTGACCCGGTTTGTCTTTAAATCTGACGATGACATCCTGAAAATCGGCCGAGTTATTCGGGATTGTCGCTGCCTCAGATGATGATTGGGATGCCATTGCCTCAGTAGTTATTGATGTATAGCTAAAAACGAACAAAGATGTTAATACGACTGCATAAAATCTTTTCGAAAACATATTATTTCCCCTTTCTTGCTATCAAAAATCGACCATGTACGGTCGGTCATGCCACAAATAAAGAAATTATGAATAAAACTATACCCTATTTAGGTTTCAGCGATCCAAACAATAAATTATCATTACAATATTCTTAGATTGTATACCGTTACATTGATGATATACAAGAAGAAGTTTCTTTTTATCGAAATTATCTTTTTAAAATTGAACGCGATCGTGCTGTTGTTGTAGATTGGTTCAATCACATTCAGCGCTAATCTCTTGACTGGCCTCAACCGTAGGAATAATATGAAATGGAAACCGGATATTTAGTGTTAGAAATACAAAAAAATAAAAAGGAGATTAGGCAATGAACTTTGATAGCGGAGACTCACGTTTCTACAAAAATGATGAAAACGAAAATTTAATCTGCGAAATCACCTATTCCATTGCAGATAACAGCATAATCATCATCGACCGCACTTTTGTGCATGACGATTACCGCGGCCAAGGAATAGCCGCGCAGCTGGTTGATTGCGTAGTGGAACTGGCCAGAGAGGAAAACAAAAAAATCATACCTCGCTGCCCTTACGCCAAGGGGATGTTCGAAAGAAATGGTTCCCTTTATGCTGATGTAATCAAATGAGCTTTTCCCCTCGCTAAATCTAAAAATAAGCAAAAAAAAAAAGCGGAACGACTGTTTCAACACACAGTCGTTCCGCTTTTGTTTGGACTTCTAAACTTTAATTCCGTATATCAGATTTATTTCTTCAGTCATCCCGAAAGGTTCAATCAGCAAGTATTGGGACAATGGATCCCTAAGGCTCGTCCCGAGTGTATTGGTCACTTCGATGCGCAGGGTGTTCTTGCCTTCTCGGAAGCTGTTGTTCGCATCAAAAACATAAGGCGGCGCAATTTTGGTGCCAATGCTTTGGCCATTAACGAAGACTTCGGCGATTTCATAAACCATGCCCAAATCCAGGCCTATAACGCTATTGGCGTCACTCACATTCAGCTGCGTTTCATAAGCTACCGTCCCTGCGGCACGGTCGTAGCCTTTCAGGTCACTCAAGGCCTGAATACCATTTTGCAATGTTGTGACGGAATCGAAGCTTGGGTAAGCCAATGCTCCCGCAAAATTGACTTTCCATTCCGCTTCGATCGGTTTTCTTTCCGATTCTTTTTGCGGTTCTTCGGCTTTCGCAGGCATCTGTTCATCCGTAAATACCCATACAATTGTCTCATGAGGGGCCAATTTCAGCGCGATGCCTTCTTGACTGACTTCCAGTTCCTTTACCTGATTGTGATAGGCATCGAACGCATAGCCGTTTCCACCTGGATAGGAAGGAATGGACACCGTTGTATCCACTTCTTCGGAAATGCTCTCGTTGAAGAACATCCAGTAGTCGGTGCCGTCTTTTTCGTAATGATAATAGACAAGTTCGCGGAATGGCTGCGCTAGTTTCATTTCGCGGACATCTTCGAGCTGCTTCGGCAATTCCTGCAGCGAACTTACTTCATACCCTTCTTTTACCGCAGCTTCGAAATTCTCCGGATAGCTGTCCACGAAAACGATGCGCAATCCTTCCTGTTTCAATCTTGCGAGGATCGCCATCATGGCTTTTGGCATGTAGGACGCATACGGGATGACCAATGCTTCGAACGTTTCATCCAAAATGCGCAGTTTGTTGTCGATAACAAGCGCGTCCCTCAGATGGTCGAAGCTGACGATATCCATATCGATCTGTGCCTCGGTCAACAAGCGGACCGGTCTTTCCACCGGCATGGCTTCCCCTGCCCATTCGAACTCTGCCGGATAGGCGACTGCCACCGGCGCGTGGTGGGTGCCGTCCGAGAAGATGTGTATCAAGCGGTTCGCGTAATCTGTCAGATGCGTCATGTAGCGGTATTGCGGATTGTTGCCGCGGGCGTAGAAATGCGGCGGGCAATCCCAATCGGGGAACTCTTTCGGGCTGAAGGCATGGGGAACCAGGTAATTGATGCCCCTTACGATCAGGTGGTCGGTGATCCATTTCATCGTCTTCAAGCCTTCGTTCCAGCCGTAGGCGCCGAATGCCTCGCACATGGCGCGCCCGTTTTTGTGGGAAGTCAGATGCGCTGCCGAAGCGCCTAGCTTTGCCAAGGCAAAATGATAGAATTCGCCGTCGCTGCCGCCTGTCTGGAAGGCATCGTGATGAAACGGCATGCCCGGAACAACTTGCGTTCCTATGACGTCGATTCCGGAAAAATGCTGGGCTTCCTGCGCCCGGAAGAAGTGGCCGGCGCCATAGCCGAGTCTGGCGTGCGCGCCATTGTCCTCGATGTTGTGGCCTAGGTATGCTACGCCCTTATCCTCGCACCAGTCAGCCAACACTTTCGTGAAGTTCTCGTTGTACAGAGTTGTGATCTTGTCCATATAGGTATAGCGCACTTCTTTTTCCGCTCCCTCGGCAGGAGTCCAAAGCAACGGCAGCAGAATCGGTTCGAAAGCCAATTCTTTTTCCAGGCCCGGTCGCCAAGGCAACACCATATCCAATTTCCCTATCCGTGATTCCGTTCCCTTCTGGTTGCCGAAGCGCGGTTCATCTGAGAAGAAGGCGGTAATGGTTTTGCCGAAGTGATCCCCGACCTGTTGCAGATGCTTCTCATACACTTCCTCGACCAGCACTTGGGTGGCTTCCTTCACCAACGGGTTCAGGTAGTCCTTCGTTGCTTCCTCGCCGCCACTGTGCGTAGAGAAGACGACGAAAATGCTCCAGGCGCCCTTCTCCAAATCCAGTTGGATCGTGTCGTTTTGATAATGGTCCGTGATATCCACTAAAGTAGTTGCATCGATAGGATCCCCCTCGACCGTATAGTTTGAAGTGCGTTTCGCCATGTATACGCCGAGTGTCTCGATGACGTCCGTGCGTTCTTTGCTCCAAGGGCGTCCCTTCAGCATCGAGGCATCGATCCGCGCTTTCTTCATCGGACCGGCCACGTCATATCTGCGCATCGACAAGTATTGTTTCCCCAAAGCCGGAAAATTGTCTCGGATTTGGCCGTTGGCGAAGCCTGTTGGGAAATGGGAATCATCCAGCAGCCAGATTTTCATGCCGCGTTTTTCGCATTCGCGGATGATGATGCCAAGATCTTCCCACCACTTATCCCCGACAAAATCCGGGTGCGGCCGCGATTCAACGCAGACCGCCCGCATGCCGGATTGATGGATCTTCTCCACATAGGTCACAAGTGTTTCTTCGTCTTCCCCGTGCTGCCAAAAGAACGGGTAGAAATGATTCGGTAATTTTTCGATCGGTCCTGTAATAGTTTTCAACATAAACTCACTGCTCTCATAATTATTAGTTTTCTTTTGGTGCTTCTCCAGCTGGGACAAGGAAATAGGCGATTGCGGCGGATACTGCCAATGCCAATGCTGCACAGGCGATGAAACCGTAGAAGCTGATGTCCAAACCTGCCGGATTGATCATAGCCGGGATACGGAACAAACCATCCCCTCCAAATGCGTACATCTTGCCGCCAAATGCTGCCAGGATGCCTCCAGCAACTCCGCCGCCAATCCAGGCAGCCGAAAATATTTTGAAGTTCGGGATGACGATCGAGTAGATGGTCGGCTCGGTCACGCCGCACAAGCAGGAAGCCAGATTACCGAATCCCAATGATTTTTGTTCCTTGTCTTTGACTTTCAAGGCGTAACCCAACGATACACCTGCCAGCGCCCAGACCGTAAGTCCCAAGATCGCATTGATAGGGTCGCTTCCCAAAGTGATCAGATTGTTGATCAGCACCGGGATGAATGCCGCGTGCAGCCCCAGCAGGACCATCAATTGCCAGAAAGCACCGAACAGGATGCCGCCGATGATCGGGCTCATGTTGAAGATGCCCAATACAGCAGTCGAAAGCGTTGAGGAAACGAGATTCATGATCGGTCCGATGATCAACAGCGTCAATGGGACGATGATGGCAAGCGTCAAAGCCGGCACGAACATCAACTGCAGGATCTGCGGCAAAGTGTTCTTGAAGAATTTTTCGACATGTGACGCTGCCCAGACCGCTACGATAGCCGGCAGCAACGATTGGGAATAGTTGACGAGCTGCATCGGCAGCCGCAAGAATGTCAATGGCGCGCCTTCAGCCACCGCTGTGATGATCGAAGGATACATGATGGCTGCGCCAACAATCGCTCCGATGTACTGATTGGATTTGAAAACGCGCCCTGCGCTGAAACCGACCAGGATCGGCATGAAATACAATACTGCATCTGCTGCTGCGTAAAAAGCCAAATAAGTGCCGCTTGTGTTTGTCAATAATCCGAAAGTCACCAATATCGCCAGTACACCTTTGATCATCCCCGATCCGACCATCACGCCGAGCATCGGTGAAATGCAGCCGCTGATCACCTTGAAGAATCGGTCGAAAAGGCTGCCCGCTTTTGCTTTGGACTTCTCCGCGGTTGCGGTTACATTTTCCGATCCGATGTATTCGCGTACGACCGGAGTGATATCCGATACTTCCGTGCCGATGATGACTTGGTATTGCCCGCCCTGGTTCATGATGCCTTTGACTTGCTTCAATTGCTTCAACGCCGATTCATTTGCGGCGGCATCGTCCTTCAGCACAAAGCGTAAACGCGTCATGCAATTCGTCACATCGACGATATTCTCTTTGCCGCCCACATGCGCTACAACATCTTTCGCTAACTGGTCATAATCTTTTTTAGCCATAATTGCAGTCCTCCTAATTGTTTTGGAATATAGCTGCGGATATCAAATATTTAGGCGCCCACCTTGACCACATCTTCATCCCGTTGCACTAACAATTTGAATTATAGCGTTTACACTGTATAATGGAAATATCAAACATCGATACAATTCATATCATATTTTTAGGTGGTGCAAACGTGAACTTCATTGAACTGGATTCCTACTTGCGCAAACACAGCGTCAGCGAGGAGCGCTATTTTAAAAATCCTGTATTATCGGAATGGTTTAAGGAAGAAAACAAAGTTCTTGTTGATGGCCGCTATGTGTTTCATTTCTCGAAACCGTTTCTGTCGGTTTCCGAAAAGCAAGATTATTTCGTCAATAAGCACTCGCGCTTCATCCATGTCCCGGAACATATCCACGAGTATATCGAACTCAATTTTGTCTACAGCGGCCAATGTGGGCAGTCGATCAACAACAAAGATGTGCTCCTGAAAAAGGGGGATATCATTTTGATCGATACAGGGATTCCTCATTCCATCGCGATGACTGGCGAGGAGGATATCATCATCAACCTCATCATCAATCAAAATTTCTTTTCCAAGTGTCTTTCCCAGATTGCCGCAACCGAAAGCTACCTTTCTCAGTTTCTTTTGCAGGCGATATCGGATACGCAGAAACACAACCAGTATTTGATTTTTCGCAATACGAACACGGAAAAAATTTCGCTGTTGTTTCAGCAGTTATTGTGCGAAGTCTATGAACCGGGCATCGGCACGAAAGAAATGAAGGATCTCTACATCCAGTTGATTTTTTTGGAGCTGATTCGCTCGTTTTCGGTGGAAGTCAACGGTACGGAACTGGAGACGCAGCAGACGAAATTGGCCTTGGATATATTGGGATACATCGAGGCGCATTACGAGACTTGTTCTTTGGGTGAAACTGCCGCTCATTTTGGGTACAATGCTTCCTATTTCAGCCATATGATCCGGAAGACCACAGGCATGAGCTTCAAGGAATTGATCCTGAACAAGCGGATAGAAAAAAGCCGTACCGAATTGATTCATTCATCCAAACCAGTCCGGGATGTCGCGCTCGATTGCGGGTTCACCAATCTCAATCATTATTATAAGCTTTTCCAGGAGCACTTCGGGATGACACCTTCGAAATACCGGAAAGCGAACCAGATCAGCGATTAGGAATAGACTGGTTGCCTAGGAGTATATTGTCTGCTTTTGGTTTCGGGGTTAAGGCGTAATTCCCCGCAAAAATGGCTTTTGCGGGGAATATTGTATTGCCCGCGGACGTTTTTCCCCGCCGAGGTAGTTTTGGCGGGTTTTCTGACTGTTAGTTGAACTGAAATAGCCCGCCAAAATGCTTTTGGAGGGCTATTTCTGATCATATATTCAATTCTGATGCTACTTTTTCTCCACTTTCTTGCCGACAGCCGCTAGGAAGATCGTGAATTCATCATCGCCGTCCAAATGCAGCAGTTCGTCGACCATGTCCTGGTCGTAGATGCCCAATGCACAAGTACCTGCATCAATCGACTCGCTCGTCAGGTACAAGTTTTCCATGACCGCACCGATGTCGATCAGGATCTTTTTGTGCGCGGTGATGTCATACTTCCATTCCGAACGGTAAGGGATGCAGCTCCAGGAGAAGATAACCGACGCACGTTTGGCAAAGTTCGGCACAAACGGTTGATCGAGCGTCATTTTATCGACTTGTTCATCGATGTCGTTGACTTCGCTCAGGTAAAGCAGTTTGTGGCAATCCGCCAAATAACGGTATACGCCCTTTTTCAAGCCGTCCACATTAAGGATGAACAGATATGTCTCAAAAGAGTGCGTTCCACCGCTGCATGGAACCGTGCGGAAGGTGATGCCCGATCTGTTTGTGCCCGTGATGGCCTGTGTGCTCCACAATAGATAGGAAAGTTCATCTATCGTGAGCGCATCTTTCGCATAATGGCGTACGCTTCTTCGTTCCTTGATGATTTCGTAAATGTTCTCCTTCTTCACAACCCCGCCGTCGACGGCAGGCAAGTCCACGATTTCCGCATCGGCATCGTAAGCTTTCACATTGGGTGGCTGCGGAATCCCCTTCTGTTTATCCGTTTCGATTGCGCTGAATGTTTTGAAATCCGACTTCAGAAAATTGCGTTGTTCTTCATATCTGATCATGGTAAACCTCCATTTTTCTTACTATTTTACCACGCATTGTGAATGTTCGCACTATTCCGGGATAAGGGTTTCCCCTGTATTTTCAGATCATTCTGGCGCAGAACCGCTATTCCTCTTCATCATCGTCACGGTACTCCAGAATGTCACCGGGTTGGCAGTCCAATGCTTTGCAGATGGCTTCCAAGGTCGAGAAACGGATCGCCTTCGCTTTTCCGGTTTTCAGGATGGAGAGATTGGCCATCGTGATGCCGACGTGCTGCGACAGTTCGGTGACGCTCATTTTTCGTTTTGCCAACATGACGTCTATATTGATGATTATTGCCATTTTTCCCACCTCATATCGTGTAGTCGTTTTCTTGCTTGATTGCTATCGCATTTTGCAGGAGTTTCTGAAGGACGGCAGCAAAGACGGCAATCACCATGCAGGCGAAAATGATGATCAAGCCGATCAGGATGAGGCCGGGAGCGTCATCCAGGTCACCCATCATAAAAATGAGCGGCATGAACAGTATGAACAGCCCGCCGATCGCAGCTGCACAAAGTTTGATGTTCTTCAGGACTTGCACCGTCAAATCGGAAAACGCCAAGCCCTGGTCGATGTAACCCAGCAGATTAAAGACTTGCTGCAGAGCGACGAAATAGATGCCGGCAGATGCGTACAAGCCGATCATGAATGGATATTGCAAATACGACAGGCTCGGGACCAGTTCGACCAAGAATGCCGCAATTTCCGGGATAATAAAAATACACAGCGCCACCACCGGAAGTCCCATCAGAACGACGACAGCCTTCAAAAAAAATGTTTCTCGTTTCATGTCTACAACACCTCGTTTGGATTTGTTACTGTTAGTTTAGCCTGTAATTTATCGTTTTACAATAAATATTTATTCTTTTAAGAAATTCTTAACTAACGTACTTCACCGCTACGGACGCGAATTACCGGTTAGGAAGTCCTCGCTGATAATTCCCGGTAAAGCCGCCTTCGCCGGGAAACAGGTCCTCATTTGGCGGATTTTACCCGACGAAGGGCTCCTCACCGGATAAAATCACTGTAGCAAAAAAAGCCAGAGCATCCAAAGTTAAGGATGCGGTCTGGCTTTTCGGTTTATATTGGTCTCACAAGTATCTTTCCAGCATATGTGCGATGCCATCCTCGTTGTTGGACAGCGTGATTTCGCTCGCGCTCGCTTTCAGGGCGTCGATCGCATTGCCCATCGCCACGCCGACTCCTGCATATGCGATGATCGAAGTATCGTTTTCTCCGTCACCGAAGGAAATGACATTTTCGCTGCTGATTCCCAGCGGCTGCAGGGATTTATCCAGCGCAAAAGCTTTATCGATGCCCTTGTCGGTGAATTCGAAGTAGAACGGCGCGGAGAAATACCCGCTTACACGGCCTTCGAAAGGCCTCATGATCGCTTTCCAGTTTTCTTCCAGATACTCGGGTTCCCCTGCGACCAATATTTTGTGCAAGGGGAAGTCGACGAACTCGGCGAGGTTGTCCACTTCGCACAATTTGAAATTGCCGCTTCGCGATTCGTACTCGATGATGTTCTTCAGTCCATGCGGCGGTGCGGTGATCATGCAGTCATAGACGTTGTTCACATACATGTAATCCTTGTGCGCGACCATCGGCTTCACTTCAAAATTCGCCAGGTGCGCCAGTAGCGCTGCGCCTATTTCTTTGGAAATGCTTTGGCTGAAGAGCATCTCTTCGGTTGCACAATCCGTCACACAAGCCCCGTTATTGGAAAGGAGCAAGCCATGATAATGTTCCATTTTTAGTTCTTTTGAAAATTTCAGCATCGCCGGCAAGGGCCTACCGGATGCCAGCACAAGTTTCACGCCGGCTTCTTGAGCCCGCAATAATGATTCTCTCGTCTTTGGCGTGATTACTTTCTGGTCATTCAGTAATGTGCCATCGATGTCCAGCACAATCGCTTTGATTGCCATTCCCTTCACCTCATGCTTTCTCTAGATTGTGATTTCGATTCTGTTTCCTTCCGGATCGCCGATGACGGATTCATAATAGCCGTCGCCGGTCACTCTGCATGGGCTCAACAGGGGATAGCCGGCATCCACCAGTTTTTCCGTCAAGGCGTCAACAGCTTCTTTGCTGCCTACTGCGATTGCCAAATGCGCAAATCCTAATATTTCATTTGTATGAGAGCCTTTGATTACATCTTCGCGATGCATGATCTCCAGTCTGGCACCATCCGTGAAGGACAGAAAATAAGATTGGAATCCTGTTTTCTGATTATGGTACATTTCACCTGCTGTTGCTTTGAAGAAATCACAGTAAAATTCTTTCATTTTTTCCAAATCCGCAGTCCAAAGACCGATATGTTCTATTTTCATTTAATAACCTCCTTGATAACTAAAGTAAGTATATGCCATTCATCCAAAAATGACAGGCGAAACGCTGTGGTTGAAATAAATTTGTCTGTACGCCTTCCATTCAAACTAGAATTTGTGAAACATTCCTTTCAAAATATCCGATTGCCACTTAATAGTAGGATATGGTACTTTACAGACAGAAAGATTTTTGATTGGAGGCGAACCGCATCAATATCGAAAAAATCAAATACTATATAGACTTGGTGGACTGCAGCAGCTTCACGGAGACGGCCAAGCGGAACTATGTGTCACAAACCACCATCAGCCAGACAATCGCTTCGCTGGAGGAGACGTTCCAAATCCGCTTGATCAACCGCAAAAAGACGCCGATCGAGCCGACGGAAGCGGGCCAGCTTTTCTACGAAGAAGCGCTGGTGCTTTGGAAGCAATACCAAAGCATGCAGCAGAAAATGCACAATTTCCAAGCCAATCAGCGGGAAACCTTGGCGATCGAATATTCCGCCATGACGGACATCCAGACGCTGCTTTCCGTCATCCCGGCTTTCCGGAAAGAAAACCCGCTGGTCGAACTGAATCTGAATAAGGTGCTGTTGAAGAACATATCCGATTATCTCGTAAAGGGCATCTATGATGTAGCCATCGCTTTCGATTCCGAATTCGAAGGCAAAAAGGACATCACGACAGTCCCTTTGTATGCCGGCAAATACCAGGCCGTCATCAGTGCAGGCCATCCCTTGTTCGACAAAGCTTCGGTTTCACTGGCCGAATTGTACCGCTACCCGCTCGTCATGCTGGATCCTTCCGTCATCGGCGCTTCCTACGACCTGATGCTGCAGCATGCCAAAAAAGACGGTTATCAGCCGCAGATAGCCAAAACAGTGGACGATATCGAAACCGAATTGTTCGCGATCCGGACCGAAAACCTGATTGGCTTCTTTCCAGACAACTACAATCTTAACTATTCATCAGACGAAATCCGCATGATTCCCATCGAAGGCTCCTTCCATACATTCGTGATTGCCTTGGGATATTTATCAGTCAATGTAAAGCCAGGAATCCAAGCGCTGATCCGTTCCATCAAAGCGCATCATTCGATTTCCGGATAGCCCATTCGCTTTTTGTATTGGAGTTTGCTCTTTGTTTCACATATCATGAAGATAGTTAAAAACAGACAGGAGACGATACAAATATGAGTAAATTATTATTGACAGGCGTTGACGGAAACCTTGGAAATCAAGCAGCTGAATACCTTTTGGATTTAGTCGAAAAAGACCAACTGATTTTCTGCGCATACAGCGAGGCTGCTCTGAAAAAATATTCTGACTTAGGGATTGAAACACACGTAACAAACTTCAACCACAAAGATGGTTTGGCTGAAGCTTTCGCAAATGCCGATAAAGTTGCGCTGATCTCGATGCCTTTCGTCGGCGCAAAACGCCAAAACGCGCATAAAAACGTGGTGGATGCCGCCAAAGAAGCCGGCGTGCAACAGATCATCTACACTTCATTGGTCAACGCAGCTGATGAAACCAACCCGAGCATCGAAAAAATCGACCACATCTTCACAGAGGACTACATCAATGAAATCGGAATGGATCATATTTTCCTGCGCAACTCCCAATACGCTGAAGCCATGGTCACCAACTACTTCACTTTCGTAAAAATGGGTGGCGTCATGCAGAACAACCAGGCTGACGGCAAAATGGCCTACATTTCCCGCAAGGATTGCGCCAAAGCGGTTGCGCATGCATTGGCTACCGACAAATACCACGATGCGATCCTGAACATCAATGGACCCGAATTGATGACCATCACGGATTTCGTGAATTACGGAAACGCAGCAACCGGCAACAACGTCAGCTATCAAGCCATCTCCGATGAAGAAAACTACGCCATCTTCGACGCAATGGGCGTGCCGAGAACGACGGAAGGTGCGTTCAAAAAAGACTCCGAAGCACCCTTCTCTTCTGAAGGCATGGTCACTTTCGGAGAAGCGATCCGCTTAGGCAAGATGGACAACTTCACGGATGATTTCAAACTTCTGACAGGCGAAGAAGCCATCACAGTGAAATACATGTTTGAACATGCTGATGAGTTCCAGGTCGGCGAACGCCATTCGGAAGACAAATAATTTGAGAAAAGAACGTGGTTGCCTCGATGGCCCCACGTTCTTTTTTGTTTTTCATCCATAGAAAGAACATAGATTTACTACTATCTCTGGCTGCCTTATCGTTGCTGCAATATCCTCATGAACCGGATTTCGAAATAGGCGGCGAACACTGCCAAAACCACAAAAATGCCGATTTTTGTGATCAGGACCGGCAAAGGAATCGCGATTCCTGCCGCAACTTGGAACACCGTCTGGACAGGCAACATTATCCCCATGACCATGCAGATGATCAGCAAAATCGAAAGAAGCATATAGCCCAGTCCCTCCCTCTTGCGCAGGAGAAATAAACAGCTGAATGCCAGCGGGCTGATGATGCCCATGTCCAAAACATAGGTTGGTTCCGTCGTATAGACCTCGATCATCGCCAAGGCACGGCCGGCCAGCAAGGCGCTGATGATATCGGGCAGCCAGGCAATGAAAAGTGCGATACCCGTCGCCGCCAGGAAAGCATAAATTCCCTTATATGGAAGTACGTTCGTGATGGACTTTTCCAACTCTGAATAATCCATGCCGCGCATCGCAATGATCAAGGCAAAGAGCGATGATGAAAAAAGGGCGATATACACCAAGTGGAGCGAATTATAGGCCACGCCAAACACAATGTTTGAAGCATAGTAGAGGAATAGAGCTATCACGGAGGCCAGTAGGATTCGTCGCTTCACAGTCTTCTTTTTCAAGTCCAACAGCGTTGCTGCAGCCAGCATCGGGACCCCCACCACAAGAATGGTTAAGTCGGTCCCTTTGAAGATGGGTACCCTGAAAAAGGAATCGTGGGCATAGATGCCATCCCCGTACATTTTGACGCTATCGCCATACTGGTTGATGATGTCGAAAGGCGCTCCGCCTGTTGTATAGAAAAGCCCCGTGGCAGTAGCCACCACACTTAAAATGATGATCAAGAATGAGAGGATATGCAGAACGTTGACATTATTATTTTTCATCGGATTCACTGATTTCCTTTCCAATAATTCGGCTTATAGAATAGGTTTCAGCCTTTCGCGTCTTCTTTGTATCTCCGGATCCAGAGACGGCCAGCATAGTCCTATTATGTTACACCATCCGCTCCAATTCACTCAGCCAAAGTTCATAGCTGGCATCACTCGGCATGCGCCAATCACCTCGGGGGGAAAGACTGACCGAACCTACTTTCACGCCGTCCGGCATGCAGGAGCGTTTGAATTGTTGGGTGAAGAAACGTTTGTAGAACACCCGGAGTTGATTGATGATCGTTTGCCTATCGCTGTCTTCGAAGGCGTGCTCAGCCAGGAAAATGATCTTGGCGGGGCTGAAGCCGAACCGCAGGACATAGTAAAGGAAAAAGTCGTGCAGATCATAAGAGCCGATAACCTTTTCCGTCATCTGCTGGATATTCCCGGTCTCATCCAACGGAAGCAATTCGGGACTGATCGGCGTATTGAGGATATCTTCCAGTACCTTTTTGATATTGGGCTCAGCCGATTCCGCAAACCATGCCACTAAATATTTAACCAAGGTCTTTGGTATGCTGGCGTTGACACCATACATGCTCATATGATCGCCATTATACGTGCACCAACCCAATGCCAACTCCGACAAATCGCCCGTACCGACCACCAGTCCTGCCTCCTGGTTGGCGATATCCATTAAAATTTGGGTCCGCTCCCTCGCTTGGAGATTCTCGTAGGTGATATCCTTTTCATTTGGATCATGGCCGATATCCTCCATGTGCTGGATGCAGGCGTCCCGGATAGATATGTCTTTAGTCGTGATCCCCAACGCCTGCATCAGTGATGCGGCATTAGTGTAGGTGCGATTGGATGTCCCGAATCCCGGCATGGTGACCCCGATGATATCTTTGGCTGGGCGCTGAAGCTGTTTATACGCATGATAGGTCACCAGAAGGGCTAAGGTGGAATCGAGGCCACCGGAAATCCCCAAAACCGCCTTTTTGATGCCTGTCTTATTCAAACGTTGGGCCAATCCGGTTGCTTGAATGGTGAATATGTCGGAACACGACTGCTCACGAGTCTGTGTTTCTGCCGGGACAAAAGGTTTAGGGTCAACCTTGCGGCGGAAGTCAGTCGTTTCATTTTCCGCTTCCTGAGCTGCTGCCGCGTGATGCAGCTGGAAAATGACGGTTTGATAGTCATGGCGTTCCACATTGCCCATGAAGGAATTGATTTTTCTGCGGTCATTCATGAGACGCTCGATATCGATATCCTGGATGAGCAGGGTTTCCTGTAGGTTCATCCTGTCTTCTTGCAGCAAGGTTCCGTTTTCTGCGATGATGGCATGCCCGCCAAAAACCAGATCGGTGGTAGACTCGCTGGAGCCAGACGAGGCGTATAGATATGCTGCGATACATTTCGCGGACTGCCCCGCCACCAGACTTTTTCGGTAGGCTGCCTTGCCCACCACTTCATTGCTGGCCGACAGGTTGAGGAGCAGGTTGGCCCCGTTCAGCGCATGGTTGGAACTGGGTGGAATCGGAACCCATAGATCTTCGCAAATTTCCACACCGATCACCAACTCCGAACCGGCATCTTTGAACAACAGATTCTCGCAAAACGGGACCTCCTGCCCGCAGAGGCTGATTTTGTCGGAAATGCGGTGAACGGATGAAGAAAACCAACGCTTCTCATAAAATTCATTGTAGTTAGGGATAAAGGTTTTGGGGACGATGCCTAATATTCTGCCTTTGAAGAAAACGACAGCGCAATTGAACAGTTGATTGTCTGCCCGCACAGGCATCCCTGCCGCAATCACCATTTCAAGAGATTTTGTCCCCTGCAGCAATTCCGTCAACTCTTTCTCGGCCGCCTCCAGCAACAGACGCTGATGGAATAAATCCCCGCTGCTGTAGCCCGTGATACTGAGTTCAGGGAACAGAAGCACGTTGACCTTTTGAGAAGCGGCTTTAAAGCTTAAATCCAATATTTGCCGACAATTGAACGTTGGATCTGCAACCTGAAGTTTTGGAACGGCTACTCCTGCCCGGATAAAACCGAACTCGTTTAACGTAATCACAAATAATCCACTCCTTTTCCGAAAGAAACCCGCAAATCAATAAGCGCTTTCATTTGTAAGTCAAAGCCACACAAACGACATCAAGTACTGTTGCAGCCATTCCATATTATTTTCTTCTTGGCACAGTTTGGACGATCTGACGGATTTCAACACCTTTTCACTTTTCCTCTTTGCTCAAATTGTATCACACCGAAAGAGTCAACCGTTACTGCAGCGCCCGACATTCTCCGCTTTACGAATCCTTTACTCAAAAACCGTTAATTAGCTTCGGGAAGCGCATCCTTTTATAGATGACTTCAAACAACAGATAGGTGGAGAAGCCATCACAGTGAAATACTTGTTTGAGCATGCCGATGACTTCCAAGTCGGCGAGCGCCATTCGGAAGATAAGTAAATCCAATAACTAAAAATGAACGCCACCCCAAATTTGAGGTGGCGTTCATTTTTTATTATACCCTCCCAGAGAATGGATATGGAAATAGAAAATGTTTTCTTTATACCATAAGCTTACCTGAATGGCTTTCTCGCGATTTTAGAGATGGCCTGTCGGAATTCCCCCCATTGATCAGGGTAATCATTGCTTCCATGTTTAGTAATTGTATAGCCATCCATCACTATTTCAATATGCCATTGTGTTCCATCCATGATACCCTGATTTACATATTCGGCTTCCCAATTCAACAAATCTAAAGTTTGCATCTGTTCAACGAATTTTTTTCCAGTAGCTAATCGAATGTTTCTAAGAGCCATATTTGCTGGTTCTCCTTCACCGCCATGAGTCCAACTGACCAAATTATTCTCCAAATCAATCTCCACTTGGTAATAACCACCAAAGTAGCCTCCGACAGATTCTTCAATCTTTTTAATTTTTTCATATTCCGTCATAAGCATTTCCTTTATTGTGCACTAAAATAGAAGGACGCCGAAAAATTTTCATCATAAGAAATCAAGAAGTTGTCTCCTATTGGAGCATATTTCACTACTCGGCCTGAAACCTCTGCGTCTGGGAAAAGATCAGTATAACCGAATTCATTACCATCGAGGCTAGCGTATGCATCTTGTGCAATCTCACTTCCTGAAGAGGAAATGATGTCAAAAGACGGAAATGTTGTATAAGGTATATCTTGATTTCCATCTAACAATTTCAGAGTAACATCAAAAATGACCCATTCCATCCCCTCTGGAGGTGCTTCATTGAATTGGTTTTCAGCCATTAGAGTGTCCAAGGCAGCCTGACCTTTTGTGATACCATTGATTTGCAGGGAAATGGTTCCTTCGTAGTTCTCCGTCCAATCCTCATTGGAATACTCAACCGGAATTTCAATGGCTTGACCTAGAGGCACTGGATTACTTCTTTTTCCGAATGCAGAGGATTCATTAGCGGATTCCTCTGTGCTGGTTTCATCCAGCGAATCAGTTTCATCTTGGGGCTCGGTTTCCTCAAAAGCACCCTCCAATTCGGTGCTGAGTGACATGAAGCCTGACATTACCACATCCATCATTTCATCAGTAATTTCCGTGATATACCACTCGTTGTCCTGCTTTACTAAATCGATTTTCAAAGTGGCTTCTTTAAACGTTTCAGAAACGATTTCTGCCTGTTCCTTCATCGTATCAGCAAACATCTGATTCGTTTCCTCTTCGGTCATTTCTGTACCGCTGAATGCCAATGGTAACATTTTCATGAATGCGGAACTGATTGTTGCTTTAATCAAGGGTGCGCCGTCAACATATTTCGCGTTCATCGTCACAACTGCTTTGTCGCCGTCAATTTCACTTCCAGTTACTTCATAAGTCATTTTCTCAGCATTGGTTTTGAAATATTCCACTAGATACTCATTCGAATCATCGAGTAATAGCTCTTCCGTCTCCTTCACTTCTTCCTCATTCGTGGAAAGTATAGTGGCTGCCATTGCTTCGGCGTCAAGTTGTTGCCCAGCCGTAAAAAATTCCTCGACTGTCGATTCAGGTTTTGCGCCACTACAGCCGGCCAATAAAGCTAGTGACAGCATTGATACTGCGATTGTTCTCCATTTTATCATTCTCTTACTCCTCCAATTTTCGAATTGTGATCCTTAGCATTCTTCTATAATAAATACCTACGGATTACCCAATTGATAAAGCAAATATTTCTGTGATTGTAGTATCGCCCATTGATTGAGGCCAGCTTCTGATGTACTGATTATCAAGTGCCGTGCATTCTGGAGTGCGCCAATCAAGGAATATTTATTTTAATATAATTGTACCACTATGCAGATGTTATTCAACATTATTAAAGAGAAGTTCTGTCCAGAAGACATTCAGAATTTAAAGGAGCGTATCGATACCTCATTCCATCAATCTGTGTTATAACTATATTTGAATGATTTTAGAGGAGGTACCTATGCTTAAACGTTTTTTCGGCTATTATAAACCCTACAAGCATCTATTCATGCTTGATTTTTGTTGCGCTATTTTGGCGGCTGTCCTGGAACTTTCTTTCCCGGTCGTCGTCAACAGCGTCATTGATTCCATTTTGCCTTCCGGTAATTGGAATTTGATCCTCTTGGTTTCGCTGGGGCTGTTGGTTCTGTACATCATCAACACAGCGCTGCAGTACATCGTCGTCTATTTCGGGCACGTGCTGGGCACCAACATCGAGACCGATATGCGCCGGGAACTGTATGGCCACATGCAGAAGCAGCCCTTCAGTTACTACGATGACCAAAAGACCGGCAAATTGATGGCGCGGCTGACATCGGACTTGTTCGAAATCTCCGAAGTGGCGCATCACGGCCCTGAGGATATCTTCATCACCATCATAACTTTGCTGGGATCTTTTCTGTTGATGCTACAGATCCATGTGCCGTTGGCGATGGCCACTTTCGTCATGATTCCTTTCATTACGGTTGCGCTCGTCTTTTTCAACAAGAAAATGACGAAGATCAACACCCGCATTTTTGAAGAGCTGGGGGAATTCAGCGCGGGGATTGAAGCGTCTGTCAGCGGTATCCGCGTTGTGCAGGCATTCGCAAACGAAACCTATGAAGCAAAACGGTTCGAGGGTTTGAATCAAGCCTATCGCCGTTCCAAAATTGCCTTCTATAAAATGATGGGCATCAGTTCTTCCTATAACTATCTGCTGATCCGGCTGATCAACCTGTTCGCACTGTTCTTCGGAGCCTATTACACGATCCAGGGCCAGCTTTCCTACGGCGAATTCGTCGGATTCATCCTTCTGTCCAATATCTTTGTGCGTCCGATCGAGAAAGTCAACACGATGATCGAAAGTTATCCGAAAGGCATCGCCGGTTTCAGGCGCTTCACTGAAGAGTTGGACCGGACCCCGGATATTCTGGATAAACCCGGCGCCATCGAAGTGAGCCACTTGAACGGCGACATCGTCTACAGCCAAGTGTCGTTCGGCTATGACGGTTCCAAAAAAGTGTTGGATGGGATCAATCTGAAGATAAGTGCCGGAGAAACGGTCGCTTTCGTCGGTCCCAGCGGCGCCGGGAAAACGACCTTGTGCAACCTCCTGCCCCGCTTTTACGAAGCTACGGAAGGGACCATCACAGTCGACGGCATCAACATCCAGGATCTTACGCTCCGTTCCTTGCGCAATCAAATCGGCGTCGTGCAGCAGGATGTCTTCCTCTTCCCTGGAACCGTCAAGGAAAACATCGCCTACGGGAAACTGGAAGCTACAGTTGCCGAAATCGAGCAGGCAGCCCGGATGGCCAATCTGGACAAAGTCATCGCGGAGATGCCCCACGGCTTCGATACATTGATTGGGGAACGCGGCGTCAAATTGTCCGGTGGGCAAAAGCAGCGGCTTTCGATTGCGCGCATGTTCCTGAAAAATCCGCCGATCCTGATCTTGGATGAGGCGACTTCCGCTTTGGATACCGAGACTGAACAAGTCATCCAGGAATCATTGGATAACTTGTCTAAAGGTCGGACGACATTGATCATCGCGCACCGTTTGACGACCATCAAGCATGCCGACAGAATCATCGTCGTCAATGAACAAGGGATTTCCGAACAAGGCTCGCACAAGGAATTGCTGGCTCAGGACGGAACCTATCGTCGCTTGTATGAGGCCCAGTTCTTGGGAATCGACCAGTAGTGATGCAGCTCCTTCTACTTGGGAATTGAATTTATGCCCAGAAATAACCCGTCAAAACCTCTTTGGCGGGGAAAATCAGTCCAAATCCCAGTCATAAAACCCGCCAAAACGTCCTTGGCGGGGAAAAACGTCCGTGGACATCACGAGATTCCCCGCAAAAACCTCTTTGGCGGGGAATTACGCTTATGATCACGAACTCGAACCCCAAACCAGAAGGTCAAACAATCACACGACCAAAAACAAACAAGAACGGCAACCCAGCGATTGGGTTGCCGTTCTTGTTTGTTATCGTTGATTCATTTATTCCATTGATTGGACGTAGCTGGCAGATTGTACCCCTGCTTGGCGTCCGAATACGATGATGTCGGCTACAGCATTGCCGCCGATACGGTTGCTGCCGTGGATGCCGCCGGTAACTTCACCGGCAGCGTACAGACCCTCGATGACCGTACCTTCTGTGCTGATGACTTGTGCGTTTGCGTTGATTTTCAAACCGCCCATTGTATGGTGGACACCAGGCGCGATTTGGATTGCGTAGTATGGTGCAGCCGATAATGGGTTATTCATGGCTGTTGTACGGTTGAATGCGCCATCCACTTGGGAAGCGACCGTTTCATTCCATGAAGTCACTGTTTGCGCCAAGGTTGCGCCATCCATTCCCAATTGACCAGCCAAAGCTTCAATTGTTTCATCCGATTGGACAAAGCCTTTTTCGATGTACGTGTTGACTGCTTTCACGCGGTCCTTCACGCCTGCATCAAAAATCAGGTACGCATAGCCTTCTTCCAAAGCATTGATGGCTGCGGACACAGTGTCGCGGGTTTCCATTTCATTTACGAAACGTTCGCCTTGTTGGTTCACAAGAATGGCGCCTTCCCCGCGGACAGCTTCCGTGATCAGGTATGAAGATTCCTGATGAACGGTCGGGTGGATCTGGATTTGATCCATATCAACGACAGCGGCACCGATAGCTTCCGCCATTTTGATTCCGTCTCCTGTCGAACCTGGTTGGTTGGTGGTGACATAGCCTTCAAGTTGTGGTGCAAGTTCAGTGACCATATCAAAATCGGCACCGAATCCGCCGGTCGCGATGATGACTGCATCGGAGGAAACTGTGATTTCACCTTCGTTGTTGAAGTCGACTTTGACACCGCTGGCTTTATTATCCGTCATGACGATTTCAGTCACTGCGGAATTCACGAATACTGGAATCTCGCGTTCCATGATATTTGCATATAAGCCTTTGACCAAGTATTGGCCTACTGCAGAGCCGTCAGATGGACGGTGGGTACGGTTCACGCTCATGCCGCCGGTAACGGTGATGTTGTCCAACGTGATTCCCATAGTGTCCAACCAATCAATGGCTGGTGCGGAATTGTCGACAAGATAGTGCAACAATTCTGGATCGTTCGTATTTTTTCCGCCGGCTAATGTTTCTTCATAGAACATTTCGTTCGAATCTTCGATGCCTTGTTCTGCTTGGAATTTCGTAGCCGATGCATTCATACCAGCTGAAGATTTAATGGTGTTTCCACCGTGGACCGGCATTTTCTCGAAGATGACCGGATTCAAGCCGGCATCTTTCGCCGAGATTGCAGCTGTCATACCGGAACCACCGGAACCGATGATGATGACGTCATAGCTTTCTTTCAGTTCTTCCGGATCCGTATAGGTAACCTCTGATGCTCCTGTCACAGCCTCCACTGATTCAGAACTTGCAGCAACAGATTCCCCACTTTCAACAGAAGCGCTTGAGTCAGCTGCGTTGTCCGTGTTCGCTCCACAACCGGATAACAATAGTAACATACTTAAAGCAGAAAATAAGCCAATTCTCTTCTTCATTTTTTACTCCCCCATTTCTTCTACTTACCTTTATATTGTATTTTTTTTATCATGATTTGTACAGTTTAAATTAATGAAAAAGCTATTAGAATGGGGTGTTCATCATTTTTTATATATAAAAACCAAAAAGATTGGTACTATTTGCACAAAACGAGAAGGACCGGATTTCTCAACACAAAAAGACACCTCCCGCCTAAGTAGCGTTTTGGTGTCCTTTGGTCAAAATCCGATCATTCGCTTACATCCAGCCTGGTAATAAGCCGGGCTCAACGCAACCGATAGGTGACAATTCCCTTATAATCAATGGCAGTGACTTTATCGTCCGCTCTCATTCTGGAACAAATGCCTTCTACAGCCTGTTTATCGCAGCCTCTGGAGGCCAAAAAACTTTCGACTTCAAATTGGTTCATCGGGTGCCGTTTGATGATGCTCATGATGGCTTCGTAATCGTCCGGGATTTCGCTGTGGAAGCCTTCCGTATCCAAAAAATTGATCGGGATGCCGCCCAGTATCTCGACTGCACGGTTCATCCTTTCAGGGCTGATTTCTTTGGCGTAAGTCTCTGCGGGCGGCCGGACTGGCGTGTTGATGTAAACACGATCACACTTTATTTTCTTCAGGGCCTCCGCATACTTCCTGAGCGATACGTCATCGTCATTGATTCCGTCGATCAACATGATCTCGATCCACAACGATCCGGCGTACTCCTTGGAGAACGTGATCAATCCCTCGTTTACTTTCTCGAAGTCAATGGACCGATGCGGACGGTTGATCTTTCTGAATGAAACGGTATCGTAAGCATCCAGGGTCGGAAGCACGATGTCAGCCAAACCCAATTCCGCACGCAAAGCTGCATCATAAAGCAAGGCGCCGTTTGTGATCACAGCAACCGGTTTACCGGTCCTTTCCTTTATGCCAAGAATGAGTTCTCCCAGGCCCAAATACAAGGTCGGTTCCCCCTCGCCGACTATCGTCACAACATCGAACGGTACGGCACTTTTCAGGAATGCATCAAATTCCATCAGTATTTCCGCGACAGGAAAAAACATTTCCCGCGTATTCATGAAATGATCCGTCTTTCCCAGTTGGCAGTAAACGCAGGAATAGTTGCAGGTTTTTTTCGGAATCGGGCTGACGCCTAAAGAGATCCCTAGACGTCTGGATGGTACTGGTCCATAAATATATTTCATGCTTTCCATCAAGAAGCACACCCCTTCTGTACAGATGAAACTTTATCTGTTTCGCAAAATGAAATGATGACTGCAGGATTGCCGACTTATCGAGGGTTATCGGCCTTCAACAATTGGTTCCTCAGGCGTGTTTTCCCTGTTCCCGCATCTTTTGGGGCCGTTCCCGCATCTGCGCCTGCAGCAACCTTTTCCGCAGTTTCCGCCTACTTCATTGCACAGTTTGTAATCTCCGCCTTCTATCCGTAAGCCTTTGCCGTTCACAACCAATTCCGCCATTTTCTTTCTGGCGTTATTGTAGATTCCCTGTACAGTGGTCCGTGCGATAGCCATTTGTTCTGCGCATTGTTCCTGCGTGAAGCCATCCAGATCGATCAAACGGATCGTTTCATATTCATCTATGCTCATTGTGACGATATGCTCTGGATCTATCGTGTCATTGAGGGGGCCAAACTGATCACTTTTTGGTAAACAACATACTTTTCTCCATTTTCTAGGTCGCGCCATTTTTCAGATGCCTCCTTTCGTTACTGCTATTTCATTTTTCTTGAATACATAGTTGTTGACGGTAACTCCGATTGACTTGGCTATTTTCGGGCACTTAGCTTTCAGCAGAAAGAAGATGCTGCGTGACGCATCCGATAAGGCTTCATAATTCCCTTGCCCTTTGCTGATGACAATATCAGCAGCATGAAACAGCTCCAAAAATTGCTCGCTGCACGTTTCCAGGACTGCGCCCGGAGCACCGCATCCTGTCGATATTATTGTAGCAAAATTATCCATCCCCACACAAAGCGCATCCATCAGAGTTACATCATTTATGATGGCTTCATCCCTGACCGCATAGATGACCTCATGATCAGCGGACAAATGACGCGCCAATATTTTGTCGAAGACCGCTTCCCCGGCATTGTCCCCGATAATCAAAATCCTTTTCGCCCCCTCCAATTCTTTTTTGAAAGGAACGTCGTCGCAGATCGCAAAAGGCATATCCAACTCTTCCTTTAGGAATGATTCGATGTAACGGCCACTGTATATTGCCGAGTCCATCACATTTCCGGTGGCGGCAATCTTTAGCGCAGTGACTATGGGGTCCATTGCATCCATAAGAGCCTTGGATAGCTCATCCTCAAGGCTTAAGGCAATTTGGATGTCCCTCATCTTGACTTCAGCATACGGATCAGCTGAGCCCGTGTATTGCTTCACGATTGCGTGCATATACTCGCATACTTCCGGCGCATAGCGGTGCGGCTTATTTTTGGAATATTCCGCGAATGCTTCGCACATGATTGTTTCCTGCAGCTCTTCGTCATCCGTCACCAGTCTGGCCGCTTCCAGTACTTGTTTCAACATACATGGCAAACAATCCAAATATAATTCCATTTTTGACCTCCTTCTGTTATTTTTGGGTACTTCAAGTGTTTGTGCTCCACTCCATACATAAACAGCAGCACGATCGCCGGATACCCGTTCATTCATCTTGCTGCCCTTCATTTACTGGATTATCTCTTCCCGCTAAATCCTGGAGTTAATTGAAGTTGTATGCCGTAACGATTTTTTCGCGTCCGGCCATGCTGTCCTGAGCGTATTCATGCAAGCAGATGCCCAAAAATGACCCGGAAATATTCACCACATTGTCAAATCCGGCGTTCTGCAGAGCCATGACCGCATTGTAGCTTCTTTGGCTCGAACGGCAATGCAGATAAACCGGTTTGTCTTTCGGAACCTCATCAAAGCGGTCCCGCAACTCGCTTAAAGGAATATTCACGGCATTCACCAGATGCCCTTTTGCGAATTCACCTTTTTCCCGGACATCGATGATGTAAGCATCTTTTTCGACAAGTTCCCGGACTTTCGTTACCGGTACTTGCCGGAACACGCCGTACAGGAGGTTCAGCGCTACTAACGCCGCATAGTTCACCACATCTTTGGCAGTGCCGAATGAAGGCGCATAGCACAATTCCAATTCTTTCAGATCTTCGAGTGTTCCGCCCATCGTGATCATGGTTGCGATGACGTCTATCCGCTTATCCACATTTCCTTTGCCGATAGCTTGCGCCCCCAGTATCTTTCCGGTCGGGTATTCATAAATCAGTTTGAAGTGCATCGGATTGCTGTCGGGCATCAATCCTACTTTGTCGCTGGCGATGATGTAGACAAAATCGTAAGGGATACCGGCAGCTTCTGCAGCTTTTTCGTTCAAGCCTGTCGAGGCGGCACCCAATTCGAAAACCTGCACCACGGAAGAACCGATGACGCCTTTATTGCTGTGGGGCATCCCGTACATATGATCTGCAGCTGCCCTGGCTTGCCGCTGAGCAGGCCCCGCCATTGCCAGCCGCGTCGGTTTATGGGTCATTTGGCTGAACACTTCGATGGCATCCCCCACCGCATAGATATCCTTGTCGTTGGTCACATAATTGTGATCCACTTTGATCCCGCCCGTCACTCCGATTTCAATCCCGGCTTCTCTGGCCAGATTGGTTTCCGGGAAAACCCCTATCGACATGATCACTGCTTTTGCGGCTATCTTCCGGCCTGACAGCAATTCGATGGCGTCTTCTTCAATTTTCAGGACACCATCACTCAAAATGAGATTGATGCCGTTGTCCATCAGTTCCTTATGCAACATCTGGGCCATATCATAATCGAACGGCGTCATGATTTGATCCTGCGCTTCGATCAGGCTGACATTTCTCCCCGCCAAACGCAGATTCTCAGCCACTTCCACGCCGATGAATCCCCCACCGACAACCGCTACATCCTGTATATCCTGCTTTTGGATATATTTGCTGATTCTCTCGATATCAACCACATTCCTGACAGTGAATACATGTTGACGATCGATGCCATCGATGTTTCTAGGGAGAATCGGACTGGCACCCGGTGATAAGACTAATTTGTCATAAGCTTCTTCGTAATCCTCACCATTCGTCAAATCCCTGACAGTGATTTTTTTGGAATCCCTATCGATGCGGACCACTTCGCTGTTGACTCTGGCCTCGATGTTGTATTGTTTTTTGAATTTTTCCGGGCTCATCAATACCAGGTCTTGGCTGTTCTCTACTATACCGCTCAAATGGTAAGGCAGGGCGCAATTTGAAAAGGAAACATGCGGTCCCTTGTCGAACATAATGACATCTGCATCCCCATCGATTCTGCGTACTCGAGCTGCAACGGATGCCCCTCCGGCTACTCCGCCGACGATCAAAATTCTTTTTTTCATTTTTTCAGCTCCATCTCTTCTAAGTTATTGAATAGCCTCAGTTGACTGCCTGTAGCCAGATACCCTAATTTATCCTTCATTTGATCCTTCATAATTCCGTAAGGGCCCAATCCGGTGCAATGGCACGTGTAATACTCTGCTTGCGTCTTCAGCAACCATTCTGCGATTTCCTGGATCGTTTCAGGGTCTTCCTGCTGTTTTTTCGAACGGTTGTACAGATGGAAGCCGCCGATGACAACGTTTGGATAGCTGCCCTTTAATCCATGGAATTGTTCCACTATATTCACAATCCCCCGATGCGCACAGCCGGCGATCAGGACGGTCTTTCCGGCTTCCGTGATGATCAGATTTTGCTCATGGGAAAAATCATCTTGCGTCAGGACTGGCCCCTTTTTCATAAGCAAGGTTTCGTTCCCGGAAGGATAGTATCTTTTTACTTCGACTCCGGCAAACAGTTGCAGTTCTTCATCCAATTGCAGATGATCCCCGGCAAACACGAAACGCTCGTCCGGCAGCAATTGGCGTTCCAAACCGATATCGGCTATGCCTGTGGGCCTGTCAGAATAATGTTCATCAAAAGCGTTTTGGTTCACATAAATTTTCGCCTTATCGTTCAAATCCAAAAAAGTGCGTAGGCCGCCGCCGTGATCCGCGTGTCCATGCGAAATGATGACGGTGTCGACCGCGGCGAGGTCGATGCCCATCTTGACGGCATTTTTCGCAAAGAGATCGCTCGCACCCACGTCGAAGAGAAGCTTGTGCCTGCTCGTTTCGATGTACAGGCTAAGGCCGTGTTCTGTTTCGAATTGCGCATCATGAGCCGTATTCTCTACTAAAGTTTTGATTATCACTTTTTTACCTCTTTCTATTGCAAGCTGTATGCCTTCAATCTTACTCCGTTTCCGACATATGTCAATAACATGTTTGAGATTTCACATGAACAAGTCTTATCATTCGGAAAATAAAATAAGCCGCGAAATATTGCATTAATGCAAATTTCACGGCTTATTTTATTGTTTGTCTCCATCACCACTGTCAAAGTGCTAATGCCTTTCATTTTGGAAAGACAGCCAACCTGTTCTTGGACATGCGGATCGTCTGCACCGGTTTTTCATAGAAATCATTCAGGACTTCCTCCTTCAGCAAGTCGGCAGTCTTGCCTGTCTTATGAATGGAACCATCCTTCAGCAGCATCAGTTTCTTGAAGCAAGGCAGGATCTCCTCGGTGTGGTGGCTGACGTAGATCATCGTCGGTCCTTCCGGCTCGTCGGCGATCCGCTGAATATCTTCCAGAAGTTTTTCTTTTGCGAACAGATCCAGGCCGTTGCACGGCTCGTCCAAAATCAGAATTTCCGGTTCGGCCATCAGAGCGCGGGCGATCAAAATGATCTGTTGCTGCCCTTGGGAGAGGATGCCGTAGCGAAATCCGATCAATTCTTTGCCCCCGCATTTGATCAGCAGATCCAGCGCCTGTTGTTTTTCGGCTTCAGTCGGGACGGTCCAGACGCCTATGGAAGCGAATTTGCCGCTCAGCACGATATGTTCGGCGATGTCATTGGGATTCAGCTGTTGCTGCAGCGCCGAGCTGACCCAGCCTATCCGTTTGCGCAACTCCGGTATGGCCGTTTGCCCGAAAGTCTCGCCCAACACGACCAGTTTGCCGCTGCTGGGCCACAGATAGCCGTTCAACAGCTGCAGCAAGGTTGTCTTGCCTGATCCATTCAAGCCGAGTATGGCCCAATGCTCGCCTTTTTTTGCGTGCCAATTGATGTCGTTCAAAATTTTCCGTTTTTCGCGAATGACGTTCACGTGGTCGAATCTGATCATTTCATCACCCCATCTGAAGTTTTGTGGTTATTGGGTATCCTTTATTGCGAATATACCACATTTGCCCCATCCCGAAAAGGCTTTCGCCATCCCGCACCTTACACGACAAAAAATGAGAAAAGCATCGCATCACGCCGACATGTCATCTATACTATAGAAAGAGGTGAAAAAGTATGGACCAAAATATAGAAAAAGTATCCCTGATCATAGAGGGAGGAGCCATGCGGGGCGTCTTTTGCGCAGGGGTCATCAGTACGATGCTGCGTCAAGAAATCTATTTGGATTATGTCATCGGGGTCTCATCCGGATCGGTGAATGGCGTCAATTATGTCAGCCGGGACCTTACCCGCACGAAAGCTTCCTTTGTCGATATTGCCGCCAATCCGGCTTTTTCGGGGATGAAATATCTCCTCAACGGCCAAGGATACTTCAACACCAAATACATCTACGAGGATGCGATCACTACCGATATCCCCTTTCAATTCGATTCATTCAAGCACAATCCAGCTTCCATGAAAATCGTTGTGACGGATATGGAAACCGCCAATCCTGTGTATTTCGATAAGAAAGAAATCGCAACCAGCGAAGAATTGGCGCTCAAAATCAGGGCCTCTTCCACTGTGCCGTTGCTGATGCCGCCTACCCAAATCAATGGCAAATACTATCTGGACGGTGGCATCGTCGACTCGCTTCCGATCGAAAAAGCGATTGAGGACGGCAACCACAAACACGTGATCATCCTCACGCGCCCGCGCGGTTATATCAAAGAAAAGCAGCGATTCAATGCCATCATCCGGCGGCATCTGCGGGCTTACCCCGAAGTAATAGCGGCTATCGAACAGCGTCACATCGCCTACAACCGCTCGATGGCATTGATCGGGCAATTGGAAAGGGAGAACAAGGCATTTGTGATTGCACCCGATCAGCTTTCCATAGGCAGGATGGAACGGAACGTGCAGCGTCTGGATGCCTATTACCAATATGCCGAACGCGCCGCGGAAAGGCAGCTGCCCGAGCTGCATGCCTTCTTGTCAAGCCACTGATGCGCACAGAAAAATCACCCAGCATGTTCACTTTGGCCAAACATTAGAAATAAGTGAAAATAATATGAAAATTACCGTTGACACTCTCATGTAAATCTTATATGATTATATCAATCACTTAAGCAATAACAAATCCATATAGAAATCAGGTATCCCATATGAAAACGATGAATCCACTAAACATTATTATCGTCTTAATGATCTAGGAGTTAAACACTGTAGAAATTTTTTACAGATTGTTTAAGTCCTATTTGTGGTAATCAAATGGGATGAAGCATCCCATCATTGACTGATGAGGATGCTTTTTTTTATCCATATTGCGAACAGTCATAAGAAAAACGAGAAATGGGGAGATTAAAATGGAATCCGAAATGAAAACTAAAACAAAAAAAGGCGTAACCCTTCTTGTTGAAGCGTTGAAAAATGAAGGTGTTGAAGTTCTGTTTGGTTACCCAGGCGGCGCTGTTCTGCACATCTACGATGAATTCTACAAATCCGAATCGAATCATGTTTTGACGAGGCACGAGCAAGGCGCAGTCCATGCGGCTGACGGCTATGCCCGCGCTACCGGCAAGCCAGGCGTCTGTATCGTTACAAGTGGCCCCGGCGCAACGAATGCTTTGACAGGAATCGCGACCGCTCAAATGGATTCCATTCCATTGATCGTGATCACTGGCCAAGTGCATGAGGCAGGTATCGGCAAAGACGCTTTCCAGGAAACGGATATGATCGGCATGACCACACCGGTGACGAAATACAATTATCAAGTGCGTGATGCCAAAGATATCCCGCGCATCATCCACGAAGCTTTCTACCTGGCGAATACGGGCAGAAAAGGACCGGTTGTCATCGATATCCCGAAAAACATCGGCGTCCAGGAAGTGGAATGCGAAAACTGCACAGAAAATATCGGTCCGGTCAGAAATCTTCCGGGCTACAATCCGGAATGTCTGCCGGTGCCGGAACAGATCGCAAAAGTGAACGAAGCGATTGCAGCAAGCAAAAAACCGCTCATTTTGGCGGGTAACGGCGTTATCCATGCAGAAGCTGAGAAAGAACTGTTGGCTTTTGCGGAATACTACCAAATTCCCGTTGTGAACACGTTGTTGGGTCTGGGCAGCTTCCCTATCAAACATGATCTGGCATTGAGCATGGGCGGTATGCACGGCTCCTACGCTGCGAATATGGCCTTGATGGAATGCGACTTGTTGCTGAACTTCGGCTCCCGCTTCGATGACCGTATGGCAAGCGACCCAACCAATTTTGCTCCGGAGGCCGTCATTGTCCATGTCGACATCGATAATGCCGAAATCGGCAAAATCATGCACACACATATCCCGGTATTGTCCGATGCCAAATTGGCTCTGATGATGCTGAACGATACGAAATTGGCTGAAGTGCCCGACTACTCTGTTTGGTTCAGCCACGTGATGGACAACAAAAAGCAGCACCCGTTCCGTTACGAAAAATCCGATATGTTCATCAAACCGCAACATGTAATCGAATATGTCGGCGAATTGACGAAGGGTGAAGCCATCGTGGTCACGGACGTTGGCCAACATCAAATGTGGGCAGCCCAATACTACCCATTCACGCATGGCAAACAATTGCTGACAAGCGGCGGCTTGGGAACGATGGGCTTCGGAGTTCCGGCAGCTATCGGTGCCAAAATGGCTTATCCTGATAAAACGGTTGTCTGCTTCGTCGGAGACGGTGGTTTCCAGATGACCAACCAAGAATTGGCGATCCTGAATGCCAATAGGCTGAATGTGAAGTACTTCATCCTGAACAATGAAGTACTGGGCATGGTTCATCAGTGGCAGAATACATTTTATGAAGGCCGCTTCTCTCATTCCGAAATTCCGGACTCCCCTGATTTCGTCAAACTTGCTGATGCTTATGGCGTCACAAGCGCCAGGGTATCCGATCCGGACAAAGTGGATGAAGCGATCCAGACAGCTTTGGACTATCCTGGTCCTTATGTCTTGGATATCCTGATTTCCAAAGATGAATTGGTACTCCCTATGGTTGCCAGCGGCAGGCCAAATAACGAAATGGAAGGTGTGTAGGACAATGCTAAGATTAATCCAAACCAAAGTCGTGAATAAGCCCGGCGTATTGAACCGCATCACGCAAGTTATCCTGAAGCCGCAATACAATATCGATACTTTGACGCTGACCGGTACGGAAGATTATGACGTATCCTTGATCACTGTCGGCATCAACTTCGATACCTTGGCTGCCGCTGAACTGTTGACGAAACAGTTGGAAAAACAAGTCGACGTCATCAGCGCAACCGACATCACCGAAAAACGTTTAGGCCTCAGAGCGTAAACCCAACCAACCGCACCACCCTACTTACCGAATCAAATTGCTTAAAAAGCATTGAGAATATAAAAAAAATAAGGAGGTCATTTCAATATGACTAAAGTATACTACGATCAAGACGTAACAGTAAAAGCACTAGAGGGCAAAAAAATCGCCGTTATCGGATATGGTTCTCAAGGACATGCCCATTCACAAAACCTACGCGACAACGGTAATGATGTCATCATCGGAATCCGTGCAGGTAAATCTGCAGACAAAGCAAAAGAAGACGGATTCGAAGTATTCTCTGTTGCTGAAGCAACAAAACAAGCTGACGTAGTAATGATCCTTATCCCAGATGAGCAACAAGCTGAGGTATATGCAGCTGAGATCGCTCCTAACTTGGAAGCTGGAAATGCCATCGCATTCGGTCATGGATTCAACATCCATTTCGGTACGATCACACCTGCTGCTGATATCGATGTATTTATGGTTGCTCCAAAAGGCCCAGGCCACATGGTTCGTCGTCAATTCGCTAAAGGCTCTGCAGTACCTGCTTTGTTCGCAGTCTACCAAGATGCAACAGGCAACGCAAGAGACCTCGCTCTTGCTTGGACACAAGGAGTCGGCGCTACACGTGTAGGCGTTTTGGAAACAACATTCAAAGAGGAAACTGAAACTGACTTGTTCGGTGAGCAAGCTGTATTGTGCGGCGGAACAACGCACTTGGTTCAAGCAGGTTTCGAAACATTGGTCGAAGCTGGCTACCAACCAGAAATCGCTTATTTCGAAGTATTGCACGAATTGAAATTGATCGTTGACTTGATGTATGAGGGCGGCATGGAAAAAATGCGCTACTCCATCTCAAACACAGCTGAATTCGGCGACTATGTTTCTGGACCACGCGTCATCACTCCGGATGTTAAAGACCGCATGAAGGACGTTTTGACGGATATCCAAACAGGCGCATTCGCTAAACGCTTCACTGATGATTACAAAGCTGGCTTCCCTGACTTCCACGCAATGCGCGCTGAGCAACAAGGCCACCAGATCGAAGCAGTCGGTGCTGAATTGCGTAAAATGATGCCTTTCGTGAATGAACAACAATAATGAATCAGATGTAGGTTGAGAGCATCCTTATTTTTAAGCCTTCTCTCTTCATCATTGTATTCAATAGATTAGGAGCAGATAGAATGACGGATGAGTTAGTGAACAAAGAAGACGTGCTTAAAGCATATAAAGTACTGCGAAACGTGGTCAAGCAGACACCCATGCAGCATGATGCGTATCTATCGCAGAAGTATCATGCCAACATCTTTTTGAAGCGGGAGGACCTTCAGATCGTCCGCTCCTTCAAATTGAGGGGCGCTTATTATGCCATTTCGCAGCTGAGCGAAGCCGAAACGGAGACCGGGGTAACCTGTGCCTCAGCCGGCAATCATGCGCAAGGGGTGGCTTATACCTGCAATCATTTGGGCATCAAAGCTACCATCTTCATGCCGTCGACAACCCCTTCCCAAAAAATTGACCAAGTCCGTTATTTCGGGAAAGAGTATGTTGAGATCAAACTGATCGGCGATACCTTCGACGAGTCGAATGAGGCCGCCCATGCCTATGCGGACGAACACAACCTGACTTTCATTGAACCTTTCAATGATCGCAACGTGATCGCCGGGCAAGGCACTTTGGCAGTGGAAATCCACCAGGATCTCGTTGCCGAAGGAGAGACGGCCGACATGGTATTCGCCGCAATCGGCGGCGGCGGTCTGATTTCAGGCGTCAGCAGCTACATGAAGGAAGCCATGCCCGAAACAAAGATCATCGGTGTGGAGTCCTTGGGCGCCCCTGGCATGAAAGTTTCGCTTGATGCGAATAAAGTGACGACTTTGACTGATATTGATAAATTCTGTGATGGGACAGCCGTAGCGACTGTCGGTGATTTGACTTTCAGACACTGCCAACAAAATGTCGATGACATTCTGGTCGTGCCGGAAGGACAAGTTTGCGGAACCATCATCGATTTATACACTAAACAAGCTATCGTAGCGGAACCATCCGGAGCACTCTCAGTTTCTGCCTTGGAACAATACAAAGAAGAAATCAAAGGCAAAACGGTTGTCTGCATTGTCAGCGGCGGAAATAATGATATCAACCGAATGGCCGAAATCGATGAGCGTTCCTTGCTCTATCAAGGTCTGAAGCACTATTTCATCGTGAACTTCCCGCAACGGGCCGGTGCGCTGAAAGAGTTCGTGAATGACATTTTGGGCGGCAACGATGACATCACCAAGTTCGAATATACGAAAAAGGTCCATCGCAGCGAAGGTCCTGTACTGATCGGAATCTTGTTGAAAAATAAGGACGATATCGAGGGTTTGCTCAGCAGGCTCGAAAAATTCGATCCGCATTACATTTCGGTGAACGAGAATTCCAAACTGTATTCCTTCCTGATCTGATCTCGACCAATTCCATACAATAAGTTAAAGACAGACGTGAGCCGCTCAAGTGGCTCGCGTCTGTCTTTTTGTTTGGTTGGTTTGTTTTGGTTGTTATGGGAGGCGGACTGGTGCGGACTGGTGCGGCCGAAAACCATGAATAACTGTGAAGTATTCATGGTTTCGGACCTGGAATCACCTGGGAACATGGATATCCGCTTAGTATTCATATTCCCGGACCAATATGTTACCGAAAAGATGAATAAAACCAAAGTATTCATCTTTTCAGCCCCAAACCCGATATCACAGCTAATCATCCATCTCCCCCGCTCTCTTGAAACCCGAAAAAGGGCCGACTCTCAACCGAGTCGGCCCTTTTTCGGGTTCTAAACATTCTTATTCTTCGATAGATGCTCTGCTCAGGTCAAATTCATTGCCCACTGAATTGAAGATGATGCCCTTCAGGTTCGGGTTTCTGAGTTGTGTTTCTGCTTCTTGGTAAAGCGGGATGATTGCCGCATCTTCCATTACCAGCTTGTGGGCGGCCATCAGATCAGCCCAGCGCGCTTCAGGATTGTTTGCGTTTGTAGTTTTTGAAGAATCGATCAAAGCGTCAAATTCCGCATTCGCATATTGGCCTTCGTTGTAGGCGGATGTGCTGTACAGCAAGTCCATGTAGTTGATGGCATCGGCAAAATCCGCTCCCCAACCGGTCTGCAACAAATCGAATTCATCTTGGTTCGCCAATTCCAAGCGATTTTTCTTCGGTACATTGCGCAATTCTACAGTGATGCCTTCCAAGTTGTTTTGGATTTGGCCTTGGATGTATTGGCTGATTTTTTTGTTCTTCTCATCATCATCCCCGACCAATGAGAAAGTGATTTCTTCTACGCCTAGTTCAGCTTTCGCTTCAGCCAAAAGAGTTTTCGCTTGCTCCAGATCATAATCCAGGTAAGAGCCTGCTTCAGCAGCAAAGTCTTCGCCGGTCGTCGGGTTGCTGACAAAATCAGCCGGCAGGAAACCACCGATGGCTGTCGAACCGTCGCCGATGACGCTGTTGACCAACTCATCGCGATTGATGACAAGTCCAATGGCCGCTCTCAGCTTAGCATTCTGCAGATAGACGTTGTCGTGGTTGAATTCGATATACGCCGTGCGGGCTTTCTTCTGAACGACTACATTTGGATCTGTCGCCAATTGTTTGACCAATTCTCCGGTCAATTGTGCGTTGTCGACTGATTCTTGTTGGAACAGATTCACGACCGTGCTCGTTTCTTTGATTACTTGTACATTGACTTCATCCAACTGCACTTCGTCAGCTGCATAGTAATCTTCGTTCTTCACCAAGTCCCAAGTCAGGCCAGTGCCGTCCCAGTTCTCGATATTGAAAGGACCGTTAACCAAAACGTTTTCGCTGCTGGTTCCGTACTTATCGCCTTTTTCGGTCACAAAAGCCTCGTTTTGCGGGAAGAATGCGCTGAACGCCAATAATGATTCGAAATATGGTGTCGGCTGCGTCAATTCGATTGTGATTTCAGTATCGCTTACTGCCGTTACGCCCAACTCTTCCGGATCCATTTCTCCGGCCATGATCTCATTTGCATTCTTGATGGTCTCAGCCAAGTAAGCGTAGGATGCGCCCGCTTCCGGATCCACCAATCGTTGCCAAGCGAATACGAAATCGTTCGCTGTCACAGGCTCTCCGTTTGACCACACGGCATCGTCGCGGAGTTTGTAGGTATAAGTCAAGCCATCCTCAGAAACCGTGCCGGCTTCGGCAGCGATTGCGGGAACAGGCTTTCCGTCTTCATTGATTTTCAATAAGCCTTCGATGGCATGGCTGATGTAGTTCGAACTGTTGATGTCCGTCATCAGCGTCGTATCCAACGTCGCCAATTCGGTCGGTGCCGTATAATTGACTACTTGTCCGCCGGCCCCTTCACTTGCTGCGCCGTCGTCCGCAGCGCCTTCCCCTCCGCAAGCAGCCAAGATGACGGCTGTTGTAGCCAAAATGAAAGAACTTTTCAATCTCCTCATGTAACTCTCCCCTTTTTCTCTTCGTATTTTAATATCATACTATAAAAAATCAGGATATTCCATAAATAATGGGAATTATTATCATAAAATATTCATTATCCCTTCATTTCATTAATTTTCTATGGCAAAAAAGCCCGGAACAAGTTCCGGACTTTTAATGTCAGTAATTTTCGTATTTTTCTTTCAATACGGGAACATCGGATTCACGGCAGTAAACAAAGTGCCCTGGAACGATTTCTCGCATTGCTTCCGGTTCACCGTTGTCTTCACGTGGAACATAACTGAAGCGGGTGCGGTTGCGCTCATAGACCGGATCCGGCAACGGTATGGCCGATAAAAGGCTTTCCGTATATGGATGCAAAGGTTTGTTGTAAACTTCTTCTGCAGGCGCCAATTCGACCAATTTGCCGAAGTACATAACGCCGATGCGGTTGCTGATGTACTTGACCATCGACAGATCGTGCGCGATGAACAAGAAAGTCAGTTTTTGTTTTTTCTGCAACTCCATCAGCAAGTTGACCACTTGTGCCTGAATGGATACGTCCAAAGCGGAAATGGGCTCATCAGCGATGATGAGTTTTGGATTCACTGCTAAGGCTCTGGCGATGCCGATACGCTGTCTTTGGCCGCCGGAGAACTCATGCGGATAACGGGAGGAATGGTCTTTGTTCAATCCGACCAGATCCAACAACTCCGCAACCCGGTCATCAACTTCCTTCTCGGAAGTCGTAAGTCCGTGGATCTTCAATCCTTCAGCAATGATGTCGCGTACTTTCATGCGTGGATTCAAGGATGCATACGGATCCTGGAAAATCATTTGCATATCTTTACGGAAGGCCAGTTGTTCTTTTCTGTCATGCAGCGTGTGGATTTCGGTGCCATCAAAAAAGATTTCACCGGAAGTCGGGTTGTACAAGCGGATGATTGCGCGACCGGTCGTCGTTTTTCCGCAACCGGATTCCCCTACCAAGCCAAGTGTTTCGCCTTCATATATGTCAAAGGAAACATCATCAACAGCGCGGACTTCATTCTTTGTGCCGACGTTGAAATACTGTTTCAAGTTTTTTACTTCCAGAATTTTTTTCTGTCCAGTTGTGTCATACATTACAGCAGTCCTCCTTTCTCAGTGAGTTTTGAATCGATGGACGGGCCATTGTCGTGAGGCAAAACAGCCGGTTCTTTATCTGCTGTGTCCATGACTTTCAGTTCATCGGATGGAGCAAGGTACATTTCGGAGAAAGTCGCACGGCGGTTCATGATCCCCTCTGGAGGATTCACGGATGGCGCATCGGGATGCAGCAACCAGGTAGCCGCCGAATGGGTATCGGATACTTTAAAGAACGGCGGATCGTACAAGGTGTCGATTTTCATCGCATACTCACTACGGGGCGCAAAAGCATCACCGATCGGAGGATCCAACAAATCCGGGGGTGTTCCAGGAATCGCATAGAGCGTTCCTTGCGTGTCCAATGTAGGCATCGAGCTCAACAGCCCCCATGTATACGGATGTTGCGGATTGTAGAAAATTTCATCAACAGTCCCTACTTCGACGATTTTGCCGGCATACATGACGGCTACGCGGTCTGCGACATTTGCCACTACACCCAAGTCGTGGGTGATGAAAATGATCGATGTCTTGATTTTTTGCTGCAGATCCTTCATCAATTCCAGGATTTGCGCTTGGATGGTAACGTCCAGCGCTGTAGTCGGTTCATCCGCGATCAGAATGTCCGGGTTGCAACCCAAGGCGATCGCGATGACGATCCGTTGGCGCTGCCCGCCCGAAAATTGGTGCGGATACTGCTTCATTCTTTTGGCAGGGTTCGGGATACCCACAAGCTGCAATAATTCTTCAGCTTTTTTGTAGGCTTCCTCCTTGCTGATGTTTTGGTGCTTGATGATCGGTTCAGCGATTTGCTTGCCGATTTTTTGAGTCGGGTTCAAAGAAGTCATCGGATCCTGGAAAATCATTGCGATTTCCGAGCCACGGATCTTCTGCATTTCTTTTTCGGTTTTGTGCACTAAATCTTCGCCTTTGAACAAGATTTCACCGTGTTCAATGTTGGCGTTGTTCGCCAATAGACGCATGATGCTGCGGCTAGTCACTGATTTACCAGAGCCGGATTCACCAACGATGGCTAATGTTTCACCTGGCTTCAGGTCAAAACTGACGCCACGGATAGCTTTTACTTTACCTGCATAGGTATCAAAAGTAATTTGTAGGTCTTTTACTTCCAATATATTTTCCATCTGGTTACCTCCTAATCTCTCATTTTTGGATCGAACGCGTCACGAAGTCCATCAGCCAATAAGTTGAAGCAAATCATGATGACGCTCATGATTCCGGCTGGATACCACATCAGATGCGGCAAGAAACGGAATGTCTTGTAACCATCGTTGATCAATGTACCCAGCGATGCATTCGGAGCAGGAATACCGATACCGATAAAGCTCAGGAATGCTTCGAAGAAGATTGCCGATGGAATCGAGAACATTACTTGAATGATGATGACACCTGCCAAGTTAGGCAGAATGTGCCTGAAGGCAATTTTCATCGGGGATTGACCCAACGTGCGGGCCGCCAGGATGTATTCCTGATTTTTCAATTTCAGTGTTTGGGCACGAACGACACGCGCCATCGAAAGCCACTCAGTCAAGGCCAAAGCAATGATGATGGAGCTGATGCCGGGTTTCAAAACAAGCAACATCAAAATAACGACTACCAAGTTAGGCACGCCGGAAAGAATCTCCAGAATACGCTGCATGATATTGTCGACCTTCCCGCCCAACCAGCCGGATGTCAGACCGTAGACAACTCCGAGTGTCAGGTTGAATAAGGCAGCCATGAAAGCGATGAATAGGGAGACGCGGGTACCGTACAGGATCCGCGACAACAAATCGCGTCCCAGGCTGTCCGTACCGAGGTAATAGTACACATCCTCAGGAACGTTGGATGCCTCGTACTTATCGATGACTACGCCATTCTGCTTCACTGTTCCGTTCAGACCATTAATGTCGATGCCGGGAATTTTCGGCGGCATATTTGCGTACTGGACCGTTTGCGCATTCGGATCATGCGGTGCGATAACTGGAGCCAACAAGCTTGACATGCTGATGATGATCAAGAGAATCAAACTGACCATTGCAACGTTATTTTTCTTCAGACGGCGCCAAGAATCTGCCATAAAGCTGAGGGAAGGCGCCGAAATCTTTTCTTTGTCCTGCATGCTTGACTCGGATGCCGATTCGAAAAGGTCTTTCGTGACTGTCGGCATCGCTGCTGTATTGCGTAGTTCATTTTCACTCATGCTTATTCCCCTCCTTCTGTAGCGACTCTGATACGAGGGTCGATAATACCATAAAGGATGTCAACCAACAAAATGACAATCACCAACATGGTTGAATACATCATGGTGACACCCATGATTGTCGGATAATCATTCGTCAAGATGGATTTTACGAATTGTTCCCCGATACCAGGGATGGCAAAAATATTTTCGACAACCATCGAACCGGTCATCAAACCGACTGTCATCGGGCCGATGATGGTGACCAAAGGAATCAGCGCATTACGGATACCGTGTTTGAACGCGACTTCCCAGCGGCTCAGACCTTTTGCCCTCGCGAGTTCGACATAGTCGCTGCCTAATACATCGACCATTTCGGTTCGCATGAACCGGGCCGAATCGGCGAGCGGCGAAATGCTCAACGCAATCGTAGGCAGAATGGAAGAACGGAAGCCTTCATTCCACAAGGCAATCGGCAACACTTTCAGCCATACTCCAAATACCAACTGAAGAATTACGGCAAAAACGAAGTTAGGGATCGAACGGCCGACGATGGCTGTCAAGGTGGCAACGGTATCCACCCAAGTTCCCTGTCTCATCGCTGCGATCACACCCAGCACGATTCCTAGGATTGTCCCTATGATGACTGCTTGAAGCCCTAATTGCATGGATGGTCCTACCCGGCTGCTCAACAAATCCGTAACCGGTGTATTATTGAACTGGAATGAAACACCCAGATCTCCACGTACTAGTCCAAAAATGTAAACTGCATATTGGACCAAAATCGGTTTATTCAGTCCATACTTCTCATTCATGATAAAAATTTGTTCTTCAGATAACTTGTCTTGGTTACTGTACGGTGTACCCGGCAAAGCTTTCATCAGAAAAAAAGTTATCGATGCAATCAAAAACAACGTAATTGCCATATATAAAATACGCTTGCCGATGTACTTTGCATAACTTTTCATCGTTTGTCATCCTCCATTATTTAGTTATTTTGTAAATAGCACCTGATAGTATATCATATTTAAATATACAAAAAAGAAAATGAACACAAAATCAAATCATATTTTAATTGAGTTTTCTTTCTTTTTTTTGTACATTTAAAATTGAAAAAACAAAAAGGGGCCAAAATAAGTGAACTTCACAAAAAAAAACGCACTCGTTTCATTGTTCATTTTTATGTGTGCATTAGTCTATCAACTGATTAAATTTGGATCCTTAAGCTGGACCGAAACATCCAACATCCTGTTTATGATAGCGGGTCTATTGTTGATCATCGGGTTGTCCGGCCTCGTGTTGGCTTCCGGAAGTTTCGATTTTTTTCACTACAGCATCCGAAAGACGCTCAGAAGAGAACCTAAGGAAAATGGCTTCAAAGAACCGTTGAATCCGCATGCCTTATCATCTTCCGTAGGGAAAAGTTATCAAAATGTCCTGACTATCGGTCTGTTGTTGTTGGGGATCAGCATTGTCTGTCTCTGGGATTATATTTTATAAATAAAACATCCATCCGGCATGAATGTATGCCAGATGGATTTTTTATTGCCTTAATTAATCCACGTTCTGTGCTCCAGAATTTGAGGCCCATTTGTATGAGTAGTCAGCACCAACCAAGTGCTCGCCCAAATCTGTGACATACGGTTTTTGCAGAACTGCATAAGAACGTTGATAAAGTGGTGCGATACCCGCATCCTCCATCAAGATCTTTTCAGCGGCAAGCAGGCTAGCCCATCTTGCATCAAGGTCAGTCACGTTTGTGCGCGCTTCTTCGATCAAAGCATCGTATTCAGCATTCGAGTAACCGGATTTGTTGTTGCCGTTTTCTGTCTGGAACAATTCCAGGAAGTTGATCGGGTCAGCATAGTCAGCTCCCCATCCAGCTAATTCGATATCGTATTCGCCGGCAGTATCAGCTTCAAGACGGACTTTGAAAGGTACGTTACGCAAGGTTACAGTCAAGCCTGGCAGGTTTGTCTGCAACTGACTTTGCAGGAATTCAGAAGAACGTTTCGCGTTTTCTGTGTCATCGCTCAACAATTCCAAAGTGATTGATTCAACACCCAATTCAGCCAAGCCTTGTTCGAAGTATGTTTTAGCTTCTTCAGCATTGAAGGTCAAAAGATCGCCATTTTGTTCGCGGTAATCTTCGCCGGTTGAAGGATCCAAAGCAAGACCTTCAGGAACCAATCCGTTTGCAGGGATGGAACCGTTTTGCAGGACAACATCAGCGTAGGCTTGTTTGTCGAAAGCCATAGCCAAAGCTTTACGGATGTTGGCATTCAGTAAAGGTGTATTTTCTCTTTGTTGGTTGAACTTCAAGTAGAATACAGAAGAAGTCGGCATTGTGTGCATTTCAGCATCGCCGGTTCTTTGCGCTACGTATTCACCAGTCAAGATCATGCGGTCGATTGCGTCTGTGTCATACAGATTCAAAGCAGTGGAAGTTTCTTTGATGACTTCCACGTTGATTGCATCCAATTTTACAGCGTCTTTATCCCAATACTCTGCATTTGGTTCGTACGTCCATGATAAGCTGGCTGCATCCCAGTTAGCTAACACAAATGGTCCATTGTACAATAAAGCTTCGCTGCTTAATGCGTATTGGTCGCCTTGTTCTTCTACAAAAGCTTGATTTTGAGGGAAGAACATAGCCAAGGTCAATAGATCTTTGAAGTATGGCACCGGAGAAGTCAGTGTGATTTCAAGTGTTTTTTCATCGATCGCTTTGACGCCTAACTCTTCAGGCGCAACTTCGCCAGCCATGATTTCAGTTGCGTTGGCAACAACGCCGTCCATCATGTAGGAATAGGAAGCAGCCGATGCAGGGTCCACCAGTTTGCGCCATGAATAAACAAAGTCTGCCGCCGTTACAGGCTCGCCGTTTGACCAGTTCGCTTCATCACGGATAGTGAAAGTATAGACCAAACCGTCTTCGCTGACTGTAGGGTCTTCTGCTGCGATTCCTAATTCAACCGTTCCGTCCAACCCTTGGCGATACAGACCTTCGTTTACATTGCTTAAAGCAGTAAACGCAACCGTATCTGTAGCTTGCACAGAATCCATTGTAGGGATTTCAGCGCTTTCAATCAAATTTAACACCTGATCGCTGCCGTTCGCACCTGCAGATCCTGATGAATCGGCCGTGCTTCCCTCTCCGCCGCATGCAGCTAATACAAGTGCGGAGCTTAAAGATAATAACACTAAAGATGATAGTTTCTTGTTGCCCATATTTCTTTTCCCCCATTCCTTCTGTTTCTATAATTTCTATAGTAAGCTTAATTATAGTTCTGACTGTTATTAAAATCAAGTTTGGGAATTTAATAAATTGATTAAAATTAGATTAACATATTCATATTTACACGTTTTTTGAGTATATATAGCGATATTAGAGATATATTGAGAATCTGACACGTCATGTCAGAATACGGAAAATATACTGAAAGCGAAACCAAATGTTGTCAAAACAGCAAACAAAAAGGATGAACATTTGTTTATTAATAAACATCGATTTAATATATGAATATTGATATATTTGCATGATAAAGAGATATTCAATCGTTTTCATGGAAAATCCCTGCGCAAACCTGCTCAAAAATCAAGTTTATTTTGGTTTTCAGCGTATAATACGGATGTTGTATGGGCTTTGACCAAAACTTTTTCCATCACGGCAGCTTCCGCCTTTCGCTCCAGGAAAACTTGGTTGTCTTCAACAAGTATGGCGTACTTCCCCTTCTCCATCCGGAAGATCGTATCGTTTCGGTTTGCATTGAAAACCACAATGTATTTTTTTTCTTCATTTTGCAAGGAAAAGGCTACAATGTTGAAATTTTCGCTGAGCGTCGTGAAATGCGCATCAATTTCTTCATGGGTATGCAAGCGGAACAGATATTCACTTTTACGCAAGGCAATCAGACCTTTGACGTATGCCACAGATTGCTGAAATGTCGTCACCCGCTCCCATTCAAACTGATTGATTTCGTCGGGTGACTTGTAGCTGTTGGCGTCCCCTTCCTTAGTCCTTAAAAATTCCTGGCCGCCATGGATGAAAGGCACGCCTTGCGCCAGCAACAGGATACTCGTTGCCAGTGTATGTCTTTTGATGCGCACCGCTTCACTGTCATTCGGATTGGAGCGCAGCAATTTGTCGTAGAGCGTCAAATTATCATGCGCTTCCACATACTGGATGACTTGTTCCGGATCGACATAGCTGCTGTGGCTGGAAAGATGCATACCGCCTTTTATGTTCCGGAGCAGCAAGTCTTCCTGATAATTTTTGCCGCTGATGAAGCCCCTGTCTTTTTCGTCACCAAAATCACTGCCTTTCAAAGCTACCCGGATCGAATCGTTGAAGTGTGCGATCCTTGGCATTGCTTGTGCATTCTTCTGGGAAGCTTTCAGTTCTTCCGGAAGCGGTGTCGTCATTTCCCATCCCTCACCGATTATGATGATAGAGGGATCGATATTATCCAGCGCTTCCCTTGTCGCATTCATCGTGACCGAGTCATGGATACCCATCAAATCGAAGCGGAACCCATCGAGATGATATTCTTTTGCCCAATACTTCACGCTGTCGATGATGTACTTGCGCATCATATGCCTTTCAGAGGCCGTGTCGTTTCCGACGCCCGTGCCGTTTGCCAGCGATCCGTCCGCGTTGTAGCGGTAGAAATAACCCGGTACCGTCCTTTCCAAAGCCTGATCTTTTGGATCGTAGACGTGATTATAGACGACATCCATAATCACCCTCACCCCATTGTCATGCAGCGTCTGGATCATTTGCTTCAGTTCGATGATCCTGTTGAATGGGTCAAAGGGATTGCTTGAATAGGAACCTTCCGGCACATTATAGTTCAGCGGATCATATCCCCAATTGTATTGCGGTTCCGTCAAATTCGCCTCATCAACTGTGGCATAATCGAACATCGGCAAAATCTGCACATGGGTGATGCCCAAATCGACCAAGTAATCCAAACCCGTACTTATCCCGCTGGGGTTTTCAGTGTTTTTTTCGGTCAAACCAAGGAATTTGCCTTTATTCTTTATCCCGCTCGTTTCGGATATGGAAAAATCCCGGATGTGCAGCTCATAGATGATCGCCTCTTCCGGAAGGCCGAATGCCGGCAGCCGCTCTCCCCACCCGTCAGGATTCGTCCTGAGCAAGTCCGTAATGACCGATTTTGTGCCGTTTACCGTTGTTGCACGGGCATAGGGATCGACCGTGACGGATTCGCGGTTATTCAGGAACAGAATGTTATAGACATAAATGGTTCCGTGCTGATCGCCTGGCAGGTAAGCTTCGAAAATCCCCCTGGGTTTCTGCTCCATCGCTATTTTTCGGGACGGCTTCTTGATGGAATCATCTGCGTACATCCAAACTTCCACGGATTTGGCAGTAGGGGTCCACACCCTCAAAAGAGTGCCCTCTTTTTCGTATAGCGCTCCCAGTTCGCCATCATAGGAGAAGTAGTCGTCAAAATCATCCGATCTGACGAACAAAAACATTTCCTTGTCGATCGTTTCTTTGTCCCTCTTATCGCTGAAGAGTTTTTCCAAATCATAGCTCTCCAACCAACTCTGGAAATCCTCCACCATTCCGCATCACCTCCCACATATAGTATACCAATCAAGGTCGACTTCCTGTACTCAAAAGGCACGGCAAAAAAGCGCAACCGACAGTAATAATTGCCGGTTACGCTTCATTGTGATGTCAAATGCCAACACTCGTTTATCCATGTCAGAAGTAATCTTTCTTTTTCAGCCAGTAGACAGTAATGAAGCAGATAATAATAGTGATCAGACTGGTGATGCCGAACGCCCAGGGATGATCCTCGAAAGGCAAACCGACATTCATGCCCCAGAAGCCGGCTATGATGGTAGGGATCGTCAGTACGATAGTGATCGAAGTCAATACTTTCATGATATTGTTCAAGTTGTTCGCGATGACGCTCGAAAACACTTCGCTCAGCTGATTGATCATCTTGCTTGATTCGGTGACCATCACTTCTGCTTGGTTTGAGATGTCAATGATATCACGCAATAATTCCTGGCTTTGGGCATCATCGTTCAAGGTAGCCTTGTGAATGGATTCTGTTATCAACGGATGATTCTTAGTGATGGATGTTTCAAAATAAACCAAGCTCTTATGGAGGGCGATCAGCTTATAGAAATATTCATTCCGGGTGGCACTGGTTATTTGGACTTGTAGATCCTCGATTGTGCCATCGATTTCCCTCAGATGATGAACAAAACTCTTGGTCAATTCCCATAATATATATAAAACAATGTGATGTTGCGATGTCGCTGGTTCATTTTTGAAGGATTCATTCTTCATGATGCGTGTCAAAAAGGAAGGCGTCTCTTTGCAGACTGTGATCAGAGTTCCATTGATCGTTATGATCGATAGAGGGTATGTATGATATTCTGTATACTTTTCCTGTACTGACCGCATTTTAGGGAAGAGGACAATCAGAAGGTTGATATCATCCCTTGCAGCATTTCTGACTTCCTCTTGTCGCGGGACCTCATATTCATCCAATGAATCCATGATGTAGTCCTTTGGGATGCCGAAAATGGTCATCAGATCTTCAACGTCATCGCTATTCGGATCCTCCACATGAATCCAGTCAGCCGCTCTCCAATTACTCGTCTGCGTGTATACTCCTTGATCCGACAAATCGAACGCTCTCATGCGAATCCACCTCTACTAACTTGTTGTCATCCAAATGCGCCAACCCACAAGATAAGCATAACTTATTTTTGCCAAAAGGAAAGCAATAACCCTCCCCAAAAAGTTGAGGCAGTCTGATCACAAAACCCATCGAGGGAAAGCTGCCCCTTCAGCTGTCAACTGTGAATTCTTCCATAGTATAGGCCATTTCGATGTAGGGATCCTCCGTATACCAATGCCGCGCACTGCCGAGGCATGCGCAATAGAAGGTTGTATCATCCTCATGCAGCATTTTTCGGAAGTGGACATGCCCCATGATGCTTCGCGCAATCGGATAGCGTTCGTACAGTTGCATATAGCTTTTGCTGCCGAGGAAAGCATTGTAATAATCATACACCGGATGCGGGAGCGGGATGACGAATTGCGGATGCGTCACAACATGTGTCATCATGATTATTTTCCGGTCGCTGACTGCTTGAAGGTCGCTTTCCAATTCTTCCTGCATCGCATTGGCAACCGCGCGATCATCCTTTTGCCAGTGCACATACTGGCGGTCATTCCAACCGCCGACTTTCAGTTTTTTCTTGGAAAACTCTTCTATTGTGTAGCGGGTGCTGGCGAATCCATAGTCATACCAGCCTGGATTCCCCACCACTGCCCAATCCTTTCCGATCAGATACGGATTTCCGACAGGATTTTCATCCCGCTCCTTGAACAATCGATAGATGCGGTCCGTGTCCTCTTCGTGGTTGCGGATAGACCAAAAATCATGATTTCCGGGTACGAATTGGATTTTCGAAACGTTGTGGTCACGCATCCGATCCAGGAAAGCGAAGGTATCGTGGTAATCGGAAGAGACATCCCCAGCCAACAACAGCAAGTCGATTTCTTGATTATAGAGCAGCTCCGCCAAGAGATGATCATACGTTTGACCCGGCGCCAGTTTTTTCGCATTCGAGTCGATATGAAGGTCTGACATTACACCAATTTTCACGCCCTCAACTCCCCTCTTTATCTTGCCGTATGTATCAAAAAAGCAGAGACGCACTTCAGCTTAACTGAGTTGGATCTCCGCCCTTTTATAAAAATTATTTCGAGAATGCTTCCGTCAATGGCGGCACTACTTGTTTTTTGCGTGAAACAACGCCCGGCAGCAAGGCAACATTTTCATTCAATGAGACACCGAACGCGGACGCAACAGTGTCCAAATGGGACCCTACAGCCAATAAAGCAGAATCGCTGTCGATGATGTTTGTGATCACCAACAAGAACACATCGTAACCTTGAGCGGCATTTTCCGCTTCCATAGCGGAAACAAGTTCAGCTTGTCTTTTCAGCACATCTTGTACATCGACGGTATTCACCTGTGAGATACGGACGTTTTTATCGCCCATCGGAAATGATTTCGCGTCCAAATTCAACAATTCTGCAATCGACTTGTCGTCCAAATTCGTTCCCGCTTTCAGCATTGCCAGACCATATTCGTTCAAGGAAACACCGGCGATTTCCGTCAAAACCGCTGCCGCTTCTTCATCTTCCGGCGTGCAAGTCGGGGATTTGAACAACAAAGTATCGGAAATGATGCAGAAAGCATCAAGCCGGCGATGTCGGCAGGAATCGCGATGTTCTTTTCCTTGTACATTTTATAAAGGATCGTATTTGTGCAACCGACAGGCTCAGCACGGTAATACAATGGGTTGGCCGTTTCGAAGTTCGCGATGCGGTGATGATCCACTACGGCATATACTTCGACTTCTTTGATGTCGCTTACGCTCTGTTGGGCTTCATTATGGTCGACCAAAGCAACCGTATCCGTTTCGTTGGCTGCCGTCTCGATGACGCGCGGAGCTTCCATTTTGAATCGTTCCAGCGCGTAGGCTGTTTCTTCACTCGGCAAGCCAAGCGCCACTGCTTCGGCTTCGATTCCGTTCTGGTTCAGATAGTAGGCATAGGCGATTGCGGACGTGATCGCATCGGTATCCGGATTTTGGTGCCCAAAAACTAACAGTTTCTTCATTCAATTCACTCTCTCTTCCATTGTCTTAATTTATCATAATAAAAAAGGAAGAAAAGAGCAATGGCAATTCTCTTTTCTTCCTTGAAAAATAGTATTATTTTACAGATCCAAATAGCCTTTGTAGTCTTCCGTATGCAGAAGCTTTCTGGCATTTTCGACCCGCTCGGCGGAAGGTGGATCGATCCCCTCCAATTGGTAAGGGATTCCCAAGGTTTCCCACTTGTAGATGCCCATTTTATGGTAAGGCAATATCTCGACTTTGACGATGTTTTTCAATGTTTTCAGGAACTCGTCCAAACGGATCAGGAATTCATCGTAGTCGGTACGTTCCGGTATCAGCACATGGCGGATCCATACCGGTTTGTTGATGTCCGACAGATATTTCGCCAATTCGATGATGCTTTCGTTCGGCCACATGGTCAATTCTTTATGTTTTTGGCTGTCGATTTGTTTGATGTCCAAAAGAATCAGATCGGTCACCGCCAACAGTTTGTTGAATTGGCTGAAGAATGGTTCATCATAAGTGAACGGCAAGCCGCAGGTGTCCAATGTCGTATGCACGCCTTGCGCTTTGGCTTTCGTGAACAATTCGATCAGGAAGTCGATCTGCAGCAACGGTTCGCCGCCGCTGACGGTGATGCCGCCTTTTTGACCCCAGAACGGTTTGTATTGCAGGGCTAAATCCAGCAATTCATCCGTTGTCATCTCGGTGCCACCGCCGATGTTCCAAGTGTCCGGGTTATGGCAGAATTGGCACCGCATGCGGCACCCTTGCATAAATATAATAAAACGGATTCCGGGCCCATCAACGGAACCGAAACTCTCTGTTGAATGCACAAATCCTTTTAAAGGTTCAGTCATTTCAAAAACTCCTTTATCGTTTATTTCTTAATCTTATTGTATCTCGCATAAGGAATATTTCCTATCAAAAAGAGCGACCGTTCGCTCCCTTTGATAGAAAACGGATGAATCAAATGATCCATCCGTTTAAATTTATACGATTAATATGCAAGTTGAAGCAAATTACATCATTTCGTGCATTGTACGGTTGATTACGTCCATTTGTTGTTCGCGGGTCAACTTGATGAAGTTAACAGCGTATCCGGAAACACGGATCGTCAATTGTGGGTAATTTTCTGGGTGATCCATAGCATCAAGCAATGTTTCACGGTTGAATACGTTGACGTTCAAGTGGTGGCCACCTTTAGCGATGTATCCATCCAACATTGTTGCAAGGTTATCTTTTTGTACTTCCTCTTCACGTCCCAATGCTTTAGGGATGATCGAGAATGTATTGGAAATGCCATCCAATGAATATTTGTAAGGAATCTTAGCAACTGAAGACAAACTTGCCAAAGCGCCGTGTGTATCTCTTCCGTGCATTGGGTTAGCACCAGGTGCGAATGGCTCGCCGGCTTTACGTCCGTCTGGCGTGCTACCAGTTTTCTTACCGTAAACCACGTTTGAAGTGATTGTAAGGATAGAAGTTGTCGGGATAGAGTTGCGGTATGTTTGGTGTTTCTTAACTTTGCCCATGTATTGTTTCAACAAGTCGATACCGATTTGGTCAGCGCGATCATCGTTGTTACCATATTTAGGGAAGTCGCCTTCGATTTCGAAGTCGATAGCAATGCCGTTTTCGTCGCGGATCGGCTTAACTTTCGCATATTTGATAGCGGAAAGTGAATCGATTGTAACAGAGAAACCAGCGACACCAGTTGCCAATGTGCGGACAACGTTTGTATCATGCAAAGCCATTTCCAATGATTCGTATGAATATTTGTCGTGCATGTAGTGGATGACGTTCAATGTATTCACATACAAAGCTACGATCCAGTCCATCATAACATCGAATTTTTCAGCAACTTCATCGTAATTAAGGTACTCTGAAGTGATTGGTTGCAATTTAGGTCCGACTTGTTTTTTCTTCGTTTCGTCAATCCCGCCATTGATTGCGTAAAGCAATGTTTTGGCCAAGTTAGCACGAGCTCCGAAGAATTGCATTTGTTTTCCGATTCTCATCGCGGAAACGCAGCAAGCGATACCGTAGTCGTCGCCCCATTCAAGGCTCATCATGTCATCGTTTTCGTATTGGATAGCGCTTGTTTCGATTGACATTTTAGCGCAGTATTTCTTGAATCCTTCAGGTAATTTAGTTGACCAAAGGACTGTCAAGTTAGGCTCTGGAGCAGCTCCTAAGTTAGTCAGCGTGTTCAAGAAACGGAAGCTTGATTTTGTAACCATTGAGCGTCCGTCATGTGCCATACCAGCGATTGCTTCAGTAACCCATTGAGGATCTCCTGAGTACAATTCTTGGTATTCTGGCGTACGTGCGAATTTGATCATACGCAATTTCATTACGAAGTGGTCAACGATTTCTTGTGCTTCTTCTTCAGTCAATGTTCCGTTTTCCAAATCGCGTTGGATATAGATGTCCAAGAAAGTTGAAGTACGGCCTAATGACATCGCTGCGCCATTTTGTTGTTTAACGGCAGCCAAGTAACCAAAGTATAACCATTGGAAAGCTTCTTTAGCGTTTGTTGCTGGTTTAGAAATATCGAAACCGTAGATGTTTCCTAATTCTTTCAATTCTTTCAAAGCTCTGTATTGTTCGCTGAATTCTTCTCTCAAGCGGATGATTTCTTCAGTCATCGTGCCGTCGCCGATTTTAGCGAATTCATTTAATTTATCTTGCATCAAGTAGTCGACACCATACAAAGCTACACGACGGTAGTCGCCGATGATGCGGCCGCGGCCGTAAGCATCAGGCAAGCCAGTGATGACGCCGGTTGTTCTTGCTGCACGCATTTCTGGTGTGTAAGCGTCAAATACGCCTTGGTTATGTGTTTTTCTGTAATCGCGGAAAATCATGGAAACTTCTGGATCAACTTTGTAGCCAGCTTCTTCACAAGCCTGTTCGCTCATGCGGATGCCGCCGAAAGGCATCAAGCTGCGTTTAAGTGGTTTTTCAGTTTGGAAACCAACAATTTGCTCTTTTTCTTTATTCAAGTAGCCTGCTGCATGAGATGTAATGGAAGATACAACTTTTGTATCCATGTCCAATACGCCGCCAGCTTCTCTTTCTTGTTTTGTAAGGTCCATAACTTGATCCCATAATTGAGTAGTCGTTTCAGTAGGACCAGCCAAGAAGCTTTCGTCGCCTGTGTATTCAGAGAAGTTGTTGATGATGAAGTCTCTTACGTCGACTTCTTCTTTCCAAGTTTTACCTTTAAAACCTTGCCATTGTTCCATTATATGTTCCTCCTAAAAGTGCTTTCACATTGTGATATGTGTAACAGGTTTCTACACGAACATTATAACACGTACAGGTAAAAGTGCAACAACTATCAATCTTTTTTTTGAACTTTTTGTAAATTTTTCAAAAACATTTTATGAACGTTGGTATGAGTGCGTTTATTAATGTCTAAACCCAATTACAGCTTCTATTTAGTTAGTGAAACCTTTATTTTGACAAAAAATCTGTTTCATAAAAAAACGGAAACTGTGCTATTACACAGTTTCCGTTTTGCGTTTTTGTTTATAACAGTTAATTAGAAAATTCTAATTTGTGAAAAATCAAACTCTTTTTCTATGTCCGAAACTTCGCCATCCGTCTTCTCGTTGATTGCGAAGCTGCCGTTGGAGTACCTGGGGCTGAAAGGTGTTTCCTTGCTTTCAGCCACTATGCTGTTATCGGCTGTTGTGCGGATTGCATAACGGTTAGGCGTTGATAGATCGCAATCCATAAAGATGATGCGATGCGGCTTGGCCTTCAATTCCTTCAGAAGCATCAATCCCCGTTTCGCTCGGCCCAAGATCGGGACTTCTCCGGATTTGAATTTTTTGATGTTCCCTCTTTGCGTGATCACAAGGAGCGGGAATTCTTCATCACCTTCTTTAAAGGCGGCACCCCCGACCACAAAGTCACCATCCTTCAGGTTGATGGACTTGACTCCGCTGGCGCGCGTTCCGATGATGCCTACTTCACTGACGGCGTATCGCAGGCTGAATCCGAAATGGGTCACAAGCAGCACATCATAATTTTGTTTATCCTCCAAGCGTTGGATGGAAACGATCGCATCCGTCTCGCTCTTCATCTTCATGGCGACCGCTTTTTTGTTTCTGTAGCCACGGAAAGTCCGGAAATCGCTCATCAGTGTCTGTTTGATGTACCCTTCTTTTGATACGAACAGGATTGTCCCGGCAGGCTCGCTGTTGTTCGGGATAATTTCTACGCTGATGATTTTTTCTTCCGGAGCGAAGGGAATGTTTTGGGAGATATGATGACCCGTATCTTTCCATTTCAATTCCGGCAACTCATGTACCGGGAAATGAAGGTAGTCTCCCTTGCTGGTGAACATCACAACGGCATCCAGGGTCGATGCTTTCCCTACAAAAAGCGGCGTATCTCCTTCGCGCAAGCCGATTTCCTCGACTGTCGACGCTCCAAAAGAGCGCAGGCTGGTGCGCTTGTAATAGCCTTCTTTCGTGATCACGACCACGACTTCTTCTACAGGCACCAAAACTTCGGTGTCGATTTTGATTTCCTCGATTTCGTGTTGGATCGTAGTCCGGCGAGGGTTCGCGTATTGCTTTTTGACTGCGGCAAGTTCTGTCTTCATCACAGCGTACAACGTTTTTTCCTGTTTCAGGATTTCGTGGTAAGTCGCAATTTGCTCATTCAGTTCCAACTTTTCATTCTGCAGGGCGGTGATGTCCGTATTGGATAACCGGTACAGTTGCAGCGAAACAATGGCTTCCGCCTGCGCTTCCGAAAAAGCATACTGCTTCATCAGGTTCTGTTTTGAGTCCTTCTTGTCCTTGCTGTCACGGATCAATTGGATGACTTCATCGAGAATCGAAATGACTCTGATCAATGCATCCACGATATGCAGGCGCGTCTCTGCCTTCTTCAGGCTGTATGTCGTCCGGCGGGTGATGACGACTTTCTGGTGACGGATATAGGCTTTCAGTATTTGGTGCAAACCGACCTGCATCGGACGACGCTCATCGATTGCGACCATATTGAAGTTGTAGTTCACTTGCAGATCCGTATTTTTGAGCAGATAGTTGAGGATCCCTTCCGCGTTGGCCTCTTTTTTCAGCTCGACGACGATCTGCAGCCCTGATCGGTCGGATTCATCCCTCACTTCGGCGATCCCTTCGATTTTGCGGTTGATGCGGATTTCGTCCATCCTCTTCACAAGCGTCGCCTTGTTGACGTCATAAGGGATTTCCGAAATGACGATCTGCTGTTTGCCGCCGCGGATGCTCTCTATGGAAGTGCGCGAGCGAACGACAACTTTGCCTTTTCCGGTCCGGTAAGCGTCCTTCAGGCCATCCAGGCCCTGGATGATCGCCCCGGTAGGGAAATCGGGCCCTTTAACATATTTCATGAGCGCTTTAAGCTCTGCGTCCGGGTGATCGATCAGATGCAAGGTCGCATCGATGACCTCCCCTAAATTGTGCGGCGGGATATCGGTCGCGTAACCTGCAGAAATGCCGGTAGCGCCGTTCACCAAAAGATTTGGGTATCGAGCCGGCAATACTGTAGGCTCCTGATCGGTATCATCGAAGTTCAGCACAAAGTCTACCGTTTCTTTGTCGATGTCGCGCAACAGTTCCGCCGATATTTTCGAGAGTCTCGCCTCGGTATACCGCATCGCGGCCGCTGAGTCTCCATCCATACTCCCGTTGTTGCCGTGCATTTCGACCAATACTTCCCGCATCTTCCAATCCTGGCTCAACCGTACCATCGCTTCATACACACTGGAATCGCCATGCGGATGGTAATTACCGATTACATTCCCGACCGTTTTGGCCGATTTGCGGAAGCCTTTATCCGAAGTGTTTCCGGCAACATCCATCGCGTACAGGATCCGTCGCTGAACAGGCTTCAGTCCATCGCGGATATCCGGCAAAGCGCGATCCTGGATGATGTACTTCGAGTATCGCCCGAAGCGGTCCCCCATTACGTTTTCAAGCATCAGCTCTTTAATTTCCAGATTACCCACTATAGTTCACCACTTTCAAAATCTAACGAAATTTGTTCCATGTCGTGAGCGGTCTGCTGATCAGAAGATTCCTTCTTCACTTTCTCCTGCAGATGCGCCTGGCCACTATCAGGCGTCGGTGCAAGGTCTTGCTCCAGGATGCTCTTATCGTTGGCCATCGAAAATTCGACATGCTTCTCGATCCATTTCCTTCGCGGTTCGACTTTGTTCCCCATCAGTGTCGTGACCCGTCTCTCAGCCTGGGCTTTGTCATCGATGAGCACCCGGATCAATGTCCTGGTTTCAGGATCCATTGTGGTATCCCACAGTTGATCCGCGTTCATTTCTCCGAGACCTTTATAGCGTTGCAGGATATAACCCTTGCCGATGATGTCGATTTTTTCCTGCAGCTCCTTTTCGGTCCATGCGTACTCGATCTTTTCGTTCTTGCCGAAGCCCTTTGATACTTTGTACAGGGGTGGCTGCGCCAGATAAATTTTTCCGGCTTCAAGCAATGGCTTCATGTAACGGTAGAAGAAGGTCAGCAAGAGAATCTGGATGTGCGCACCATCCGTGTCCGCATCCGTCATGATGATGATTTTGTCATAATTGCAATCCTCGAGTTCGAAATCCGCGCCCACGCCCGCACCGACTGTGTAGATGATCGTGTTGATTTCCTCGTTCTTAAGTATATCCTGCATGCTCGCGCGTTCGGTATTGATGACTTTCCCACGCAGCGGCAGTATTGCTTGGAACTTACGGTCGCGCCCTTGTTTGGCGGATCCGCCGGCGGAATCACCCTCGACCAGATAGAGTTCGTTCTTTTTCGGATTTTTGCTTTGCGCAGGCGTCAGCTTGCCGGACAACAGCGATTCGTTTTTCTGCCTTTTTTTGCCGTTTCGTGTCTCTTCACGGGCTTTACGTGCTGCATTTCTGGCCTCTCTGGCTTTCAGTGATTTCCTGGCAAGCATTTGGGCTGTTTCGCCATTTTCAATCAGATAGATGCTCAGTTTTTCGCTGATGAGGCCATCAACGGCCGCCCTCGCTTGCGGCGTGCCTAATTTTTCTTTCGTCTGACCTTCGAATTGGAGCAGGTTCTCCGGTACGCGCAGCGACAACACCGCCGAAAGGCCTTCGCGCACATCGCTGCCCTCGAGATTCTTTTCCTTCTCTTTGATCAGGTTCATCTTCCGGGCGTATTCATTGAAGGCTTTGGTGATGGCGGTCTTTGCGCCGGTTTCGTGTGTGCCGCCATCCTTCGTGCGGACGTTGTTGACGAACGACAGGATCGTCTCCGAATAACCGTCGTTGTACTGGAACGAAAATTCGATCTCGATCCCGTCGGCTTCCCCGCTGAAGTACACGACATCGTGCAGCGTATCCTTTTCTTCATTTAAGTAAGCAACAAATTCCTTGATCCCTTCTTCGAAGAAGAAAGTATCGCTTTGTTCAGTCCGTTCATCTTTCAGCGTGATGGTCAGGCCTTTCAACAAAAAGGCTGATTCCCGGAACCGCTCCGCCAAAACCTCGTAGGAGAGTTGCGCTGTTCCGAAAATTTCTTTGTCCGGCAAAAAATGAATCAAAGAACCGGATCCTTTAGCGGCGCTTTTTGCCTTGATCAATTTGCTGGCGGGTTTTCCGCCATCCTTGAATTTCATTGAATAGACCGTGCTCTCGCGGATGACGGACACTTCCAGCCACTTGGACAGGGCATTGACGACACTAGCCCCTACTCCGTGAAGCCCTCCTGAAGTTTTGTAGCCGCCTTGACCGAACTTACCACCAGCGTGCAGCACTGTGAAAATGACTTGGATGGTAGGCACACCTGAAGCGTGCAATCCCGTCGGCATACCGCGGCCATTGTCTTTGACGCTGATGCTTTGGTCTTCATGGATCGTAATGTCGATCCGGTCTGCATAACCGGATAAGGCTTCATCAACCGCATTGTCGACTATTTCATATACTAAATGATGCAATCCGCGTGCATCAGTCGAACCGATGTACATCCCGGGCCGTTTTCTGACTGCTTCAAGTCCTTCCAACACTTGGATGGAGTCATCATTGTATTTATTCTCTTTATTTTGTGCCATAAAAAAACTCCTTCATCTCTGTTCTGAACCGAACATCTATTCTATCATACTGTATAACTTTGACTTTGAAAAGTATAAAAAACGAGACGGAATTCTGACCCCTATAGGAAAAATGCGGATAAAATGGTAAAATGAACTGGAATTGTTTTATATTGGAGTTTCAACTTAGGAGTGAAGTGAGAATGACAGCAGTCGTCATCGTCCTGGCCTACCTTTTGGGTTCCATCCCTTCAGGCATTTGGATCGGAAAATATTTTTATCATACAGACATCCGCAAATACGGCAGCGGGAACAGCGGAACAACCAATACCTTCCGCGTGTTAGGCAAAAAAGCCGGCGTCATCGTCCTGATCATGGACATGCTGAAAGGCTCGGCGGCAACCCTGTTGCCGCTGTGGTTAGGGGCCGAAATTCATCCGTTGTTGGCCGGGGTTGTTGCAGCATTAGGGCATACCTACCCTCTTTTCGCGGGATTCAAAGGAGGCAAGGCAGTGGCTACAAGCGGAGGCATCCTGTTGGCCTACAACCCGCTTTTTTTTGCGGAAGCCATCATCGCTTTCATCATCTATCTGTACTTCTCGAGAATGGTCAGCTTGTCCAGCATATTGGCCTGTTTTACGGCAGTCTCCCTTTCCTTCTTTTTTAAGGATTGGCCATTGACGATCGTTACGGTCCTTTTGACGATCTTCATCATCTATCGTCACCGTTCCAACATTTACCGGATCAAAAATGGGACGGAAAGCAAAGTGCCTTTCGGCTACAAATCGAAGAGCGCTAAAGAAAAATAACAGAAAAAAGGCGGGGCCGTAAATCGTTGCTGATTTACGGCCCCGCCTTTTTTCAGTCCCAAAGATGAACGCTGTTCGGTTATCCTGGCGAATAAACTAGAAGAACTCGACCCGATGGACATAATAACGTTTATTCCCTGGCTCAAGCGACTCGATGGCTGTTTTTCTTTCCAGCACCCCGTCCGAATCAGACATGTCAGCCAGTCCGCACCAAGGTTCCAAACAGACATAAGTGGCGTCTTCCTGCGGCTTCGTCCAGATGCCTAAGTAGTCGAAATCTTCATAGGACATCGTAACCCCATGCTCCCCTTTATCGGATGCCAGCGTTACGGTTGTCGGTTCCGGTGTTTTGAAAATAATGGCATCATTCAGGAAGAGGTCCCTTTGCAATGGAAATTGGTTCTGTTCCACTTCGACTGTTTTGTCTGCGGCAAGGTATGGCCCCTCCAGGAACAAGCGCTTGCGGGAAGTTTCAGGAGTCATTTTGATGTAATAATCCTCGAATGTTTCCCCTTCAGTCAACGGCACATTGAAGCCTGGATGCCCCCCGATCGAGAAATACATTTTTTCTTCATCAAGGTTCTTCACTTTGTAGCTGACCGACAACTGGTTCTCGAACAATTGATAAGTCAACTGCAGTTCGAACAAGAATGGATAAACATGTTTGAAATCACCGTTCGGCGCAAGGATGAACGTGATGCTGTCGGACAAACGCTCATGAACCGAAAATTTTGAATCGCGCGCAAATCCGTGCTGCCCCATGGTGTAAGTTTTGCCGTTATGACGGAAGGCATCATCCTTCAGGCGTCCGACGAACGGAAAAAGGATGGGCGCATGTCTGTTCCATACTTTTTCATCAGCCTGCCAAATATATTCGATGCCGGTTTTTTTTGAGATGACACTGGTGATTTCTGCACCTTTATCTTTTACGGTTACCGCAAGGTGCTGGTTTTCGATTACAAACTCCATTACATTTCCCCCTAGTTTGGCTTTACACCATTTTGCTCACTGATTATTTTTTGGATACAAAGCCTTCCTTAAAGCATCAAGCAATTCTGCAGAAACGACTCTGATGAACGTTCCCTTCATGCCTAGCGATCTCGTCTCGAGAATGCCGGCTGATTCCAGCTTTCTTAAGGCATTCACTATGACGGAGCGCGTTATATTCTTTTCTGCCGCAATTTTTGACGCGGTGATGCGTTCCTCTAAGGAGGGAAAAGTCTCAAAAATCGCTTTTACCGCCTCCATTTCGCTGAAAGACAGCGATTTTATGGCAATCTGGATCAGGGTGGTCACCCGTGTCGCCTCTTCCATGCGCAAATTGATGGTATGCAGCAACTCAATGCCGATAACAGTGGCACCGTGTTCGGCAAGGATCAAGTCGCTGCTGTCAAAGACCGGAAACATCCGCGCCAAAATCAAACTTCCCAAGCGCTTGCCGGAAGCAAAAATCGGAACGATTGTTGTGACGCCGGTAATGAACAAGTCTCTGCTCTCTATCGGAAAGGCTGTAAAATCAGATTCAATGCCGATGTTCGCGGTCGTCTGGAACAACGCAGACAGATTATGGGCATACTGCTCCGGAAATTTCTTATCCTGAAGCATTTGTTTGATACGGGTATTGTTGATATCGGTTGCTTCGCTGTAGCCCAATAGATTGCCGGACAGATCAATCAGATACGTGTTGGCTCTTAAGATGTCAGCCAGCACGCTTGCCATTTCCGTAAAGGGCAATGCCGACCCCTCACCGGTAACGGCGACAAAGCCCCCTTCTTTTTGCAGCATATAGTTGATTTTTCTCAACTTTTCTAATAATTCGTCCATGTTTCCCCCCATACGATTATCCATCAGAAAATATCCGCAAGGTTCACCCAACCTAAAGGGGATTTTTTTATGCTTAAAGGATATATCTTCTTAAATCTTTGTTCTCTACAATTTTCTCAAGTTTTTCATCCACGTAATGTTCCGTTATCGTGATCTCTGTCCCTGGTATTTCGGAAGCTTCGAACAACAGATCCTCCAATAATTTTTCCATGATCGTGTGCAATCTTCTGGCACCGATGTTATCGGTTTCCTGATTGACTTCAGTAGCGATGACAGCCATTTTCCGGATGGCTTCCTGGGTGAAGGTGATGTCGACGTCTTCCGTTGCCAGCAGTGCGGTGTATTGTTTCAGCATCGCATTATTGGGTTCGGTAAGGATACGGACGAAATCATCTTCCGTAAGGTCATTCAATTCCACGCGGATCGGGAACCGACCTTGCAGTTCCGGGATCAGATCGCTCGGCTTGGAGACATGGAACGCGCCGGATGCTATAAAGAGGATGTGATCCGTTTGGATGGCCCCATACTTAGTGGAAACTTGGCTCCCTTCGACAATCGGAAGGATATCCCTTTGAACGCCTTCCCGCGAAACTTCGCCTGAGTTTTGTGATTTGGAGGTGATTTTGTCGATTTCATCAATGAAGATGATCCCGTTGGTTTCGGCCAACTTCAAAGCCTCCTGCGAGATATCGTCTTTATTGACCAGCTTGTCGGTCTCTTCCTGCACGAGTACCTCAATGGCGTCTTCGACCAAAAGCGTCCGTTGGATTTTCTTTTTCGGCGTCATGGATTCAAAGGCTGACTGAAGCATCATCATTTGTTCGTTGTTTCCGCCCGCACCTAATGGATTGGCTTGTTTTTCCTCCACTTTTATGGAGACTTCACGTTTGTCCAGAAGCCCTTTACGCAATTGCTCGATGATTTCCGCCCTGCTTTTGGCGATTTCGGAAGTCACTTCTTCGGCTTCCTCTTCCTGACTTTCCGGCAGAGGCATCCCCAGGTTTTTGAACATGTTTTGCCAGTCATTCATGCCTTCCTGTTTGGGCTTCGCCTTTTTGACCCCAGGCTTCATGACTTTGGCAAGTCGTTGCAAAGCCGATTCATAGGCTTTGGCATACACGTCGCCGCGCTTTTGCTTTTCGACGATCTGGACGGCGTTCTCCATCAGATCGCGGACCATCGACTCGACGTCGCGGCCGACGTAGCCGACTTCCGTGAATTTGGTGGCCTCGACCTTAACGAAGGGGGCTTCGACCAACAACGCCAAGCGTCTCGCCAGCTCCGTCTTCCCTACTCCGGTCGGGCCGATCATCAGGATGTTTTTCGGAGTCACTTCTTTTTGCATGTCGGCATCCAATTTTTGTCTCCGGTAGCGATTCCGCAAAGCGACAGCGATCGCTTTTTTGGCCGCATCCTGGCCGATGATGTAACGGTCAAGCTCCTTGACGATTTCTCTGGGTGTTCTGTTGTGCTGTTCCTTCATTATACTAGCCACCTATCTAAAATTCTTCAACAATGATGTTGTCGTTAGTAAATACGCAGATTTCTGAGGCAATCTTGAGACTTTCGTAGGCGATTTCCTTTGCGGAAAGATCGGAGCCTCTTCTTTTTAAGGCTCTTGCTGCGGCCAAGGCATAATTCCCGCCCGAGCCGATCGTCAGTATCCCATCATCCGGTTCAATGACTTCCCCGCTCCCGGAAACAAGCAGCATCTGTTCCTTGTTCATGACGATCAATAACGCCTCCAGCTTCTGAAGGGCGCGATCGCCGCGCCATTCCTTGGCCACCTCGATGGAGGCGCGCAGCAGGTTCCCTTTGTATTGATTGAGTTTCTCTTCAAATTTATCCTCTAGGGTGAACGCATCCGCAACGCCGCCTGCGAAACCGACGATGACTTCATCATGATAGATGCGTCTGATTTTTTTGGCGGTCCCTTTCATGATGACGGATTGGCCCATCGTCACCTGACCGTCCCCCGCCATGGCTGAACGTCCGTTGTGCTGCACTGCACAGATTGTTGTCATTTGATATTCCCCCTATTTCTTGCTGTCCCGTTTCGCCCTTGGGTGGTATTGGTTGTAATTCCTTTGCAGGGCATCTTTCGTTACGTGTGTATAGATTTGAGTGGATGACAGGCTGGCATGTCCCAGCAGTTCCTGAACGGTCCGCATATCCGCTCCGTTGTTGAGCATATCTGTCGCAAATGTATGCCGCAGCATATGCGGATGCAACGTCCCTGTCAATCCGGTTTTTTTCATGATCTGTTTCAGTATGTATTCAATGCCGCCTGCCGTGAGCGGATCGCCCAAGCGATTCACAAAGAGAAATTCGTGGCTGCGCTGGTGCTTTGACATCAATTCCGATCGGGTCATCTCCAGATACTCCTGGATGGCTGCGGCAGCATAATGCCCAAACGGCACATAGCGCTCTTTATTACCTTTTCCGAAAATCAATATGACGCCCAAATCGAAGGAAATATCCTGCAGCTTTATGTTCTTGCATTCGCTGACGCGGATGCCGGTTGCATACAACAATTCCACCAACGCCTGATTCCGATAATCCAGTATCTCGGTCCCTTCAGCTGCGTGCAACAGTTTTTCCAATTCTTCTTCGTACAGGTACTGCGGCAGACGCAGCTGCTTTTTCTTGAAAGAGATGTAGGATAAAGGGTTTTCATCAAGGAGGTCATTGCGGATCAGGAAGTGATAGAACCCCCTCAGGCTGGACAATGTGCGTGAAATGGTGTTTCGGCTCAGTTTTTGTTCGTCCAAAAAGCTCAGATACAGGCGGACATCATACAATTGCACCGCCACCAAATCGCTGGTCCCACTTTCTTCAAGAAAGGATTCGAATTTTTTCAGGTCAAACAGATAGGCCTTGACCGTTTCATCGGAATAGCGCCTCTCAATGGCCAAATAGTTTATGAAACGATCGATTAATTCTTGATTATACAAAAAAATCCCTCCAACATCTTATGACTAAATTTATCACAATGTTGGAGAGATTTCAATGTAAGGAAGCGAACTTAAATCGTTTGCACGAATTCGTCCAGAGCAGCCAACGCTTTGTCGGCTATCATTTGGTTTTTAAGCTGTTTATCGCGGATTTTCTTGCCGCCCAACGGTTCAATGATGCCGAAGTTGGCATTCATCGGTTGGAAATGTTTGCTGTCCGTGTTCGTTATGTAGTGCGACATCGCACCGATCATCGTCTCTTTCGGGAATACGACGCATTCCTGTCCTTTCGCCAATCTGGCGGCATTAAGGCCCGCCAACAAGCCGCTTGCGGCACTCTCGACATAGCCTTCAACCCCGGTCATTTGGCCGGCAAAGAACAGATCGTCGCGTTTTTGGCTCTGATAGGTCGAGCGCAGTATTTTCGGAGAATTCAGGAATGTATTCCTGTGCATGACTCCGTAACGCACAATCTCAACATTTTCCAAACCCGGAATCAGCCGCAGGATGCGCTTCTGTTCCCCCCATTTCAGATGGGTCTGGAAACCGACGATGTTGTACAAGGATCCGGCGGCGTTGTCCTGGCGGAGCTGCACAACTGCGTAAGGTATCTTTCCGGTCTTCGGATCTTCCAGCCCGACCGGTTTCATCGGCCCGAACAGCAACGTTTTTTCGCCTCTTGAGGCCATCACTTCGAAAGGCATGCAGCCATCGAAGTATTTTTCCTCCTCGAATTCCTTCAGAGGGGCGACTTCAGCCGCAATCAGTTCGCGGTAGAAAGTTTCGAATTCCTCTTTTGTCATCGGACAGTTCAGGTAGGCGGCTTCACCTTTGTCGTAACGCGACTTCAAGTAAACCTTTTCCATATCGATGCTGTCTTTTTCAAGCACCGGTGCGGCGGCGTCATAGAAGTACAAGCCTTCCGTTTCGATGAAATTTTGGATCGATTGGCTCAACGGTTCTGAAGTCAGCGGGCCGGTCGCTACCACCGTGAGACCTTCAGGCAATTCCGTCAGTTCATCCAGATGGATTGTGATATTGGGATGGTCCTCCAATGTTTTCGTCACATATGCTGAAAAGGTGTCGCGATCGACAGCCAAAGCGCCCCCAGCCGGAAGCGCGGTCGCATCGGCCGCTTTGATGATCAGGGAATTCAGATGGCGCATTTCTTCCTTTATCAACCCTGCGGCATTCGTGACTTGGTTCGCACGCAGTGAATTGGTGCAGACCAATTCCGCAAAACCCGAAGTGTGGTGGGCAGGTGTCATCTTTTGCGGTCTCATCTCATAGAGATCGACGTGGATGCCCTGCTCCGCTATTTGAAAAGCCGCCTCGCTTCCGGCCAGGCCGGCTCCGATTACGGTAACTGTTTTCTGTGTCATAGTATGCCTCCATAACGTTATTTCTGTATATCTTCCTCGTACTCACAATGGCTGCATTTCACTTGGATGCCGCCTTTGACCTTCTTCTCAACAAGATAATGTTGGCATATCGGGCAGTCGCGGCCGATCGGTTTGTCCCATGAGATGAATTCGCACTCTGGGTACCGATCGCAGCCATAGAATATCCGGTTCTTCTTGGATTTTCGTTCGATGACCTCGCCTTTGTGGCACACTGGGCACGTCACGTTGATTTTCTTCACGATCGGTTTTGTGTTCCGGCATTCCGGGAAATTGCTGCACGCATAAAATTTCCCGAATCTGCCGATTTTGATGACCATCGGATGTCCGCATAATTCGCAATCGAATCCGGCAGGTTCGTCCTTGATCTCGATCTTTTCGATTTCCACTTCCGCTTTCGACAGTTCGTCGGCAAAAGGTTTATAAAAACGGTCGACGACATTGACCCATTCCATCTTGCCCTCTTCGACACTGTCAAGATCCTTTTCCATCCCGGCGGTGAAGGAAATATTCACGATATCCGGGAAATAGGTGGAGATCAATCCGTTGACGATCGTACCCAGTTCGGTCGGCTCGAAACGTTTTGCCGTCACTTTCACGTAGTAGCGTTTCTGGATCGTTTCGATCGTAGGAGCGTATGTCGAAGGTCTTCCGACACCGTTCTCCTCCAGAGCCTTGATGAGCGTCGCTTCAGAATAACGGGCCGGAGGTTGGGAGAAATGCTGATTCGGTTCAATGTCCTTCGAAAACACAGTATCGCCTACAGCCATTTCCGGCAGGAGGTTGTCTTTTTCTTTGGCGTTGCCTTCCACATATACTTTGCGGTAACCGGCAAAGTTCTCTTTGGAGCCTGTCGCCCGGAACATGACATCATCATGCTTAAGATCGACCTTCATCGTATCAAAGATCGCCGGCGTCATCTGGCTGGCCAAAAAGCGCGCCCAGATCAATTGGTACAGTTTGAACTGGTCCTTCGTCAAGAAAGCTTCGATTTCGCTTGGCACCCTTAATACGCTGGAAGGACGGATGGCTTCATGCGCATCCTGTGACGATTGGGCTTTTTTGTTCTCGCGTTGTTTCTCGATGGCATATTCCGGACCGTATGTGCCCGTGATGTACTCATGCGCTTCCTCAATCGAACCGGCGGATACACGGGTGGAATCCGTTCGCATGTAGGTGATCAAACCAACTGAGCCTTCTTTTCCGAGCGCAATCCCTTCATAGAGTTCCTGCGCGACCATCATCGTTTTCCGCGTACGGAAATTCAGTTTGTTGGCAGCTTCCTGTTGTAGGCTGGAAGTCGTAAACGGCTGAGCCGGGTTGCGTTTTTGCTGTTTCTTCGTTACATCGGAAATCTCAAAAACATTGGAAGTGATCTTCTCGAAGACCGCATCTGCTTCCTCTTTGGTCTTCAACTTCAGCTTTTTCCCGTCCAAGCCGTAAAAAGCTGCCTGGAAAACATGTTTGTCCTTCAGGAAAGTGCCATCAATCGTCCAAGATTCCACAGGTTCGAAACCGGCAATCTCCTCTTCGCGGTTGATGATCAGTTTAAGCGCAACGGATTGAACCCGTCCAGCACTTAAACCTTTTTTGACTTTCTTCCATAGTATTGGTGAAATGGAGTATCCGACCAGACGATCCAGGATCCTTCTTGCCTGTTGGGCCGAAACAAGATCCATGTTGATCGGTCTCGGATTTTTCAATGCTTCTCTGACTGCATCTTTGGTTACTTCATTATAAACGACGCGGATGTTGTCAGCGGGGTCCAAACCCAATAAATGTGCGAGGTGCCACGAAATGGCTTCCCCTTCTCTGTCCGGGTCGGAAGCCAGGTAGATTTTTTCTGCCTTATGGGCATATTTTTTCAATTCTTTTATCAGGTCGCCTTTACCGCGTATGGAAATATAATCCGGTTGGTAGTCATTTTCGATATCAACCGCCATGCGACTCTTTGGTAAATCGCGCAAGTGGCCCTTGCTGGCTACCACTTTATAGTTTCTGCCAAGATACTTTTCTATCGTCTTGGCTTTGGTAGGCGATTCCACGATGATTAAATATTTATAAGCCAAAGAAACGACTCCTCTCAACGAAATATTTTGTATGTATATTTCTGTCATCTAAATCGTTTCTCATCTTATGCCATAAACTAGGTGTTTGTCAAATGGAAGTTATTCCGCAGCTGCTTCAGTTCCACTGCGTTTTCATTTCTTCCAGCACGTCAGTCGCGCTCAAAACGCAGGCTGCGCCGGCCTTTATCAATTGATTGGTGCCGACGCTGAGCCGACTGGTAATATTTCCGGGTACCGCAAAAACATCCCTGTTTTCCTGAAGCGCCAAATTCGCGGTTATGAGGCTGCCGCTCTTTTCGGTCGCCTCGACAACCAAAGTTGCCAGCGAAAGGTTGGCGATCAGGCGATTGCGCATCGGGAAATGAAAACGTTCCGGTTTCGCGCCCAAAGGGTATTCACTGATGACGAGCTGTTCTGCCATCATTTTCCGCTGCAGAATGGCATTTTCCCTTGGATAGCTGACATCCAGTCCTGTTCCGATGATGCCGATTGTGGCTCCGCCGCGTCCGATCGCACAGGAATGAACCATTTGATCGATGCCTTTGGCGAGTCCGCTCACCAGCGTGACGCCTTCCGCAACCAACGGCGGGATCATTTCTTCCAAGACCGCTTTTCCATAGGCTGTGGGACTGCGGCTGCCGACAACGCTCAAACAAGGCTGCTCCAACAAACCGATATTGCCCGCACAGAACACTACGATCGGTGGCAGATAACTGTTCAGCCAGCCTAGCGGATAGTCTTTGTCCAGGATGGTCAAAATCTGGATATCCTTGTTCCGATACAGATCCTTAAGCTCTTCGTAAGGCATCTTGCTGTACGCTGCCTCCAGCGTTGCCTTCAATTTCTGCTGTTTGCTTTCATTGCTCATCGGCACATAACTGTTTACGATCCACTCCATTGAACACAACGGATTATCGGTCCAAGCCAAGTGCAGGTGCTTCATAAAATGCGGCGTGCACACTCCCATCATTGCATGATAAATCAACTTATCCCGGACCACCAGATCCTCACGGTTCATTTCCATAAAAAAACTCCTTTGCGTACCATCTGTTAAGATAATACGAAAGGAGTGGGCTGTTGCTTTTTAATTGCGTAAATTTGATGAAATGGCGCACGTCATCCGGTGAAGACACCGCCTGCCTCGCCACCAGCGAAAATCTTCATTGCCCTCTCAGCATGCTTTTGATCGGATCAAATGTCTTCCGGTGGATGGGGGTGATGCCATGAGTTTCCAATCCCGACAAGTGCAGTTGGGTGCCGTAACCGGCATTCTTCTCAAATCCGTAGTGCGGATATTGCAGGGCATACTCGGACATCAGGCGATCCCGGTATACTTTCGCGACAATGCTGGCGGCAGCAATGGAGACGGATTTGGCGTCGCCTTTGATGATGGATTGCTGTTCCACCGGCAACGGCAGCTTCATGGCGTCGATCAGCAGACTGTCCGGTTCTTGTTTCAGATTGGCGATCGCCTGCATCATCGCCAGTTTCGTGGCTTCGTAAATATTCACGGCATCGATTGTTTCGGGTGAAATCAAACCAATCCCGACATCGGCAATGGCCATGATCTGATCGTATAGCTGCTCCCTTTTTTTTGCAGAGAGTTGTTTCGAATCGTTGACCGGAAGGAAAGGGAGCTCTGCCGGCAGAATGACGGCGGCAGCGACCACCGGGCCGGCTAACGGGCCTCTGCCGACTTCATCGATTCCTGCGATGGCAAGCCGGCCTTTTGCCTTCAGTTCCTCTTCGAAGGCCATCATCTGGATTTGCCGTTCTTTTAAGGCGAGGTCGAGTTGATAATTCCGCTCCCACGATTTGACTGCGGCTTGGACGCCTTTGCGGGAGTCGGCTCGGATCGTTGTCCAACGTGTATCTTCCAGCGATTGGATTTCCTGCAACTGATCCTTGATGGCAGCGATGCTCAATGGTTTGTTCATTCCGAAGAGCCCTCTCCAGCCTCCGCTGCCTTTACGGGAACCTGATCCAAGGTATACGGACCCAGTTTACCGCCGCGGATGTCAAAAATGATTTTTTCGCTGGCTCGGCTGTAATCCTCGCCAAAACGCAGTTTCGCGGTCAACTCCATCAACAGGTCCGGAACGGCACCTTCAAAATCTTTTTCATCGACCTTGTAGAATGACTGCAATCTGCCCGGATAATGCTGCATAAAATGACGCAACGCAAACAAAGCGACGTCATCCTTATGGAAAACGGTATCCTTGATCGCCCCGGTCAGGGCAAGCTTTTGCCCGATCAGCTGATCCTCGAACTTGGGCCACAGTATTCCTGGCGTGTCCAGCAATTCAAAATCGCCGCCGATTTTCAACCATTGTTGCCCTTTGGTTACGCCGGGGCGATTGCCTGTCTGAGCGCGGTTCTTCTGCATCAGCTTGTTGATCAAGGTTGATTTCCCGACGTTCGGGATGCCGAGGATCATCAAGCGGATGGCGCGGGGTTTGACGCCTTTAGCGATCATCGCCTGCGTTTTGTGGGCCATCATCGCCTTCAGTTCTTTTTTGATGTTCTCTACATCTTTATTGTTCAGCGTCGAAATAGAAACGGAACGCTGCGCTTTATTGTCCTGTTTAAAGTATTCAACCCACTCTTTTGTGGCTGTATTATCTGCAAGATCGGCCTTGTTAAGGACAATCAATCTTGGTTTGTTTCCGATGATGTCATCGATCAAAGGGTTCCGGCTTGATTCCGGAATGCGCGCATCCAGCAATTCAATCACCAGATCGACCATCTTTAATTTTTCCAACGCTTCACGTTTCGCTTTTGCCATGTGGCCTGGAAACCATTGTATTGACATATTGACACTTCCTTTTCTGAGTAGATCCTTTTGTTTCCATTCAAGACAAAACACAAGTGCAAATACACTTGTGTGCGGTTGTCCCTTTATTCTTCTGCACCATTATCATCGATGATGCCGATTTTGTTCAGCGGCCACAGTCTTAGATCGGCCGTCCCTTCAATCTCTGCTGCCGGGATGAACCCGAAAACACGACTGTCTTTGGAGACGCTGCGGTTGTCACCCAAGACGAAATACATATCTTCTGGGACTGTCGCTTCCCCTGTCAGGCTGAAGAGCGTGAAATCCCCGGTCAATGCCTGATCAGAGCCTTCTTTCAGTGCCTCCAGATAGTGCTCCTCGACTTTCTCGCCGTTGATGTACAATTCATCCTGGAAATAAGTGATTTCGTCACCGGGCAGCCCGATGACACGCTTCACGTATTCTTCTTCGGTACCGTCCGGAGCAGGGAACACCACAATATCAAAACGATCGACATCAGTCAATTTGTTCAGGATCAACCGGTCCCCGGATTCCAAAGTCGGCACCATCGAATCGCCGACAACTTGGAACGGATAAAACAAATACGTCCGGATGACTATGAAGAGCACAAAAGCGATTGCCACCGAAAGGATAAGATTCATGACTTCCCGCAAAAAACTGCCTCGGTTTTCTGGTTGGATTTCTTTCTTTTTGTCGACCCCAAACCTTTCGTTCCTTGAAACAAAACCAGAGTCCTGGTCGTAATGATCTTTATTGCCAAATGACATCAAATCACCCTTTCTGATAAATACAACTGGTACTTAATTTTCGATAAAGCCAAAATCATCAAGCGGATAATACACCATCGAAGCTTTTCCGGCTATATCAGCCTGCGCGACAAAGCCGAATATCCGGCTGTCCCTGCTGCGGACCCGGTTGTCCCCCAGCACAAAATAGCTGCCTTGCGGTACCTTCTCCATTCCTGTCAAGGACAGCAAATCAAAATCAGAAGTGAAAACATCCATCCCCTGTTGCTTCTCCGTCCCCAGAAACGGTTCTTCGATGGGTTCGCCATTCAGGTACAGGCGATCCTCGCTATAAGCAACGGAGTCGCCCGGCAATCCGATGACCCGCTTAATCAGCGTTTCGCCTTCTTCATTGCTGAAGATGATGATGTCAAAACGGGAAATGTCCGAAAACGTCTCATATAAGATATAGTTCCCCTGAGCCAATGTGGGGCTCATGGAGTCGCCTTCCACTTTCAGCGGAATGAACAGAAAAAAACGGATGATGATCACCAACAGCAGGGCAAAGATGATCGCCTTCATCCAATCCCAGAGACCATCCTGCATCTTTTTATCTACTTTCATCGGTATCAACCTTTTTGGTTATAGTATGTGCTAAAACAACACTCATAGTTTAGCACATTTTACGCATAAAAAGAATCGCAACCGGTGCAAAAGCGCATCTTCCGAGCAACACCAAAAAGGTTCGGCACTTCGTAAGAGCTGCCAAACCTTTCGGATCATTCGTTCCCCATCAATATTTCCACAGCTTTATCGTACTGTGTATCGTTCTCCGTAAGGACTTCCCGCAATCTTTCGACAATCGCCAATGCAGTGTCACCCGTTACGATTCCGGTCGTTTCCAGCTCATTTGCAGCTTGGAATGAAGCTACCTGTTCGGCAGTGTCTTCATCGTAATAACCGTCCGCTTCGACTGCATAGCCGATGGCGTTCAGCATCGCTTCCACATTTTTGACCGCTTCCGAGACAGTCCCTTCTTCATAGGTTGCCGTGGAATCGATGATCGTCAATGTGGCGTACTCAGGAAGTGCGACTTCGTAGTCGACCGCAATCCCTTTTTCGTGGATCCAGTTGCCGTTCGGCGTCAGCCATTTGGCGACCGTAAGTTTCAACTCGCTGCTCTCGGTCAACGGATACACTGTCTGCACAGTCCCTTTGCCGAAGGTCGTCGTCCCGACCAACGGTATCTCTGATGATTCCTGCAGTGCTCCCGCAACGATTTCCGACGCGCTGGCGCTTCCTTCATCGACAAGCAGGACGGTTGGTTCGGTTACCTTGAAATCGCCGAACTCGCTTTCGCTGGCCACGATTTTATGAGGCTCGGCATTTTTTTCTTGCGTCTGCATGATGATGTCCCCGTCGTTAAGGAACATATTGCTGATTTTCAGGGCCTGATCCAGCAAACCGCCTGGATTCTGCCTGAAATCAAACACAAAGGCTGTGGCTCCCTGTGTGCGCAGATCCGTCACAGCGCTGACGATATCATCATAGGTCGGCGTGGAGAAACTGGAAACATGGACGATGCCGATTTCCGGATGTTCTTCATCCAGTTCAAACGTCACCGTTTCGATCGGAATCGTATCCCGGATGATATTCACCTTGAAAGTCTGATCTCCGCGCGCTATTTCCAGAACCACTTCGCTGCCCTTTTCGCCTCTGATCAGCGCGACTGCTTCGCTGGCTGTCAAGCCTTGCAAGGCTTGGCCATCCGAACTGAGGATGATGTCATTCGGCAACAATCCCGCTTTTTCGGCTGGAGAGCCTTTGATCGGCGAAACAATGACGATCTGCTGATTCAAGGACATGATTTCAGCTCCGATTCCTTCGAATGAGGCGGAAATCGTCTCATCCAAGTTGTCGCTCGCTTCTGTATTCAAGTATTGGCTGTAGGGATCGCCGACCGCTTCGACCATGCCACTCAAGGCGCCTTCGATCAGATCTTCTTCATCGACACCTTCGACATAGTTGTTGAGCAACGTCTGATAGACGGCTCCGATGCGGTCCGCTGCGGCTGCATCCAATGTCGAACTGTTTGTTCCTTGGATGATCTCTCCTGTCGATGGCAGAGTGACGCTCCTGCCGATCCACGCATACGTCCCGCCGATCGCCGCAGCCGCGACGATGAGCAGGGAAAGGAAATAAAAGGAGAGTTTGACTCCGCGTTTTTTTAGTTTATGCCCATTGTTGCCCATTCATAGTACACCTCTTTAAGATTATAGGATAGATTCCAAAGCAACGAGCATCATGTCGTCGAACGTTGTTTCGCGCTCTTCGGCAGTCGTCTCTTCCCCGGTCAGGATATGGTCGCTGATCGTCAACAAAGCCAGCGCTTTCCGGTTGTATTTGGCGGCCAGCAGGTATAGCCCGGCAGCTTCCATTTCCACGGCCAGCACACCATAATCGGCCAATTTCTGTTTGTCCAACTCTTCATTGTAGAAGCGGTCCGAGGACAGGACGTTGCCGACGTGGACGGATAGATTCCGTTCCTTCGCGACCGTATAGGCATTGTGCATCAGTTCAAAGTTGCAGATCGGCGCAAAGTTGACTTGGCCATTGAACGTATTGCTGACGACGCTGGAATCTGTGGTTGCGCCTTGGGCAATGACGATGTCGCGGACATGGATGTCTTTTTGGATCGCCCCTGCCGAACCGACACGGATCAGATTCTGCACGTTGTACTCAGTGATCAATTCATTGGCGTAGATCATGATGGAAGGCAAGCCCATGCCAGTTCCTTGGACAGAGACACGTTTGCCTTTGTACGTCCCGGTGTATCCAAACATGTTCCGGACCGAATTATACTGTTCGACATCCTCCAGGTACGTCTCGGCAATGTACTTCGCTCTCAATGGATCGCCCGGCAATAAGACTGTATCCGCGATTTGCCCCGGCTTTGCTGCAATATGTGTACTCATTTCATTTCCTTCTTTCTTGATCTAATTTCGGTTTCTCTCGACGTATATTTCGAACAACTCATCAAAGACGGACATGAACTCCGTGTACTCTCCGCTCAACTCCAGGTAATCGGCAAGTTCGTGGTAATCGGTCATTTGCTTCGGAAAACCGATATCTTCGGAAACCCGGTTCGCGAATGCTGTTTTGTCGTCCTTTTTGTATGGGTCTCTATACGTGAGGATGAAAAGGTAAAAAGATTGTCTCATAAATTAGGCCTCTTTCTATTCTATCAAATTTTCTGCTGGTATGCTTACTTCAAATGAATATTCTTTTGTCTCTTTATCGATGGAAAGCAGACGGATGGCACTTTCTTTCGGAAGGTCGATGCCGGACAAGTTCATCAGCACCGTTTCCGATTCCGCATCCAAGCTGACGAAGGCAGGCAACGTCAAAAATTGAGCCAAAAGACGCAAGGCTTCCTTTTCGGGCAATGACAAACCGCCCAGGGAAATGTCCGTCACCTTCAGCTGCAGATTGCCGTCCGTTGTCGCATGCGGCTCCCCAGATAAAGCAAACGGGATCGAAAACCCCAGCAGCACGGTTTCACCCTTTAAAGTCGCCACATCCGTGATTTCCAACGAATAGCCGGCCAGGCTCTGCTCGGATTTCATGTATTCATTGGCGATGACCGCCAATTCGGTATTGTTCAAGGATAATCCGACCGTAAGCCGATCCTTTGATTGAACTGCGACTTGAGCATCTTCCGCAGATTGACCCGGCTGTTCCATCGTGATTTTTGAGAACAGCCAAACTGCCGCGATGGCCAGCATGAGTGCCAAGGAGATGAAAGCAAGTTTCCATGGATTCGGGCTTTTTTTTGCACTTCTTTGTTGATCGGTTCCCATTCTGTTCGCTCCTTTCAAAATGTTTTCCTGAAAATCACTATCGTTTTCGGGTGGGAGAGCTATTATTATTTTCTAAATCTTACCATTTAATGTGATATAATGCATTCAGAAGGACGTTGTTGGAGACTGTTTTTTTCTTTGGCCAAAAAACAATTGCTGACAGGCAACAAGGAGGAATGAACGTGACAACTTTTCCGCAAACAAATGGCAGACGCAAAGTCATCGTCAATGAAGTGTTGAATGCCGTAACACATGGAATCGGAACCTTGCTTAGCATCGCAGGATGCGTCTTACTCATTATGAAGGGATCCCAATCAGGAAATGTTACAGAAGTCGTTGCTTATGCCATTTATGGTGCTTCGATGATTCTGCTTTTCCTCTCGTCGACTCTCTATCACAGTTTCAGTTTGACCCGCTTTCAGAAGATTTTCCGCTACATCGATCACGCAGCCATCTATTTGTTGATTGCAGGGACGTATACGCCGTTTTGTTTGATCGCGGTGCGCAACGGCCAAAGCAGAGCCTTGTTCATTGCCGTTTGGGCAATCGCAATCATCGGCATTATCCTGAAGATCTTTTTCGTCGGAAAATTCAATGGAATTTCCACCCTCTTGTACTTGGGTATGGGATGGATGGCGCTGTTCATCATTCAACCGATGTACCAGACGCTCGGCCTGAACGGCATTGTGCTTATCGGTTTGGGCGGTTTGAGTTACAGTTTGGGGACTATTTTTTATTCGAACAAAAAATACGGCTTTATGCATGTCATTTGGCACCTCTTCGTTTTGGCAGGCGCCGCCTTCATGTACTTCGGCATCTTATTGTATGTTTAGGATCAATCATAAAGCAAAAATTGGGCTGACTCTTTAATTGGAGTCAGCCCTTTTTGCTTATTTCGCCCGTTTGAAGACTTTGAATTCATGTTCGTAGCGGTTTTTGTCATCGACAACGCCTAAGGTTGAGGACTCCAGTTCCCACTCGTTCCAGTCGAATGTAGGGAAGTAAGTGTCCCCGTCAAAATCGGCATGAATGACGGTCTGGTACAGAATGTCCGCGAACGGCAAGAACAGCTCAAAAATTTCGCTGCCGCCGATGATGAATAGCGTCTCCTCCTCGTTATCCAACGCCAATACCTCATCGACTTCGTGCAGGATGGTAACCCCAGTATGGCTGTAGTCGGTTTGCCTTGTCAGGATGATGTTTTCCCTTCTCGGCAGCGGGCGTGAGCCCATCCCTTCAAACGTTTTTCTGCCCATCACGATTTTCTGGTTCAATGTCATTTCCTTGAAATACTTCAGATCACTCGGCAGGTGCCAAGGCAATGTACCGCCTTTTCCGATGATTCCGTTGTCGTCTTCAGCCCATAATAATGCGATCATCTCATGTTTTGCCGCGCAGCCGAGCCAACGCCCGGACCGACCAGGTACCTTGATGGAACCTGATGGCGGCAGCCTCCTTTTTCTTGGTATGGTAATTAGTTACAGTTATACAGCAATCGGCGCTTTGATGCCTGGGTGGCTCTTGTAGCCTTCCAGGACGATATCCTCTTTTTCCATTTCAAAAATGGATTTCTCCGGATGCTTCAGCACCAACTTCGGCAAAGCGAAAGGCTCTCTGGAAAGCTGCAGTTCGATCTGTTCGATATGATTCAGGTACAGATGGGCATCCCCGAATGTGTGGATGAATTCCCCGACTTCAAGGCCCGTTTCGTTGGCGATCAGATGCGTCAACAAGGCGTAGCTGGCTATGTTGAACGGCACTCCCAAAAAGATATCCGCGCTTCTTTGGTACAGTTGGCAGCTGAGCTTTCCATCTGTGACATAGAATTGGAACAGCGTATGGCAAGGCGGCAAGGCCATCGAAGGCACATCTTCCGGATTCCAGGCCGATACCATCAATCTTCTCGAATCAGGATTGGTTTTGATCATTTCGATGACATCGCTGATCTGATCGATGAATTCCCCTTGCGTCGTTTTCCAACGGCGCCATTGGGACCCATAAATGTTGCCCAATTCGCCATGTTTGGCGGCGAAGGCTGCATCAGTCAAAATCGCTTCCCGGAATTTAGCCATTTCGGCAGCGTAGATTTCTTTGAAGCCCGCTTCTTTCAGGACTCTGTGGCCGAAGTCATCCATGTTCGGCCCAGTGTAATCTGCTGATTTCACATAGCGCTCGAATGCCCACTCATCCCAGATGTGGTTGTTGTTTTCCAACAGGTATTTGATGTTCGTGTCACCCTTCAGGAACCACAACAGTTCGCTCTTGATGAGACCGAAAGCGACTTTCTTTGTCGTAAGGATCGGGAAGCCCTCAGCCAGATCGAAACGCATTTGATGGCCGAAGATGCTTTTCGTGCCGGTTCCGGTACGGTCGTGTTTCGTCGCGCCTGTTTCCAGGACGGTTCTTGCTAAATCCAAATATTGTTTTGTCATCTTGTTTCTCCTATATACATTAATCTTTGGCGAACTGGCTGAGGTATTCCCAGCGTTCCCATTTTTCGGCAAGCGCTGCTTCTGTGTTGTCCAATTTCTGTTGCAATTGGGTCAATTTTTCGAAGTCCGAAGCGTTTTCGGCCATCGCGCTCTGCAACGTCTGGCTTTTTTCCTCAAGTTCGGAAATGTCGTCCTCGATTGTGGCCCATTCCTTTTGTTCCATGTAGGTCCATTTGGTCTTTTCCGGGGCCGCATCCTGAGAAATGACAGGTGCTGCCGCTTTTTTGTTTTGCTGTTTAGCGGTCTCGCTGTCCTTTTGACTGGATACCAGCAAATATTCGCTCATATCCCCAAAGAATACGCCCGGTTTGCCTTCATCATTCAGGACCAATAGCTTGTCGGCTACTTTATCCAAGAAATAACGGTCATGCGAAACGGTGATGACGGCTCCGCCGAAGCTGTTCAAGTAATCCTCCAATACCGTCAGCGTATCGATATCCAAGTCGTTCGTCGGCTCATCCATCAGCAGCACATTTGGTTTCGTCATCAGCAGCTTCAGCAAGTAAAGGCGACGCTTTTCCCCTCCGGATAACGAACTGATCAGGCTGCCGTGCGTTTCGCGCGGGAAGAGGAAGGTCTCGAGCATCTCTGTGACACTGACGACGATGCCGTCGCTTAATTTCACTTCTTCCGCGATTTCCTGCAGATAATTGATGACCCGCTTATCGTCAGGTAGCACCTCGGAAAGCTGTTTATAATAGGCTATTTTGACGGTCTCTCCGATGATCAGATTCCCGCCGGCAATTTCTTTTTCGCCTGCCAACATATTCAGGAAAGTAGTCTTGCCTGCCCCATTCTTGCCGACGATGCCGATGCGATCGGTTGACTGGAATATATAGGAAAAATCATTGAGGATCTGTTTGTCTCCCGCGAACAGCGAGATATGTTCCAGATTGAAAACGCGTTTGCCCAGGCGGGAACCATCCAATTGGATTTCGAGTTTGACATCGTTTGTGCTTTGTTGCGTCGCTTCTTTCAAGTCCTCAAAGCGGTGGATCCGCGCCTGTTGCTTTGTCGTCCTGGCTTTGGCACCCTTGCGCATCCATTGCAGTTCGCTCTTGTACAATTTCAGTTGCTTCTCGTCCATCTTTTGCTGGATGGCTTCACGTTCGCTCTTTTGGAATAAGTAGTCCTCGTAGTTGCCTGTGTAGACTTCCAATCCGCCGTTCTTCAGTTCGATGATTTTCGTGACGGCATTCTCCAGGAAGTAGCGGTCATGGGTCACCAAAAGTACGGACCCTTTGTATTGAGCAAGATAGTTTTCCAGCCAAGTGATCGAGTCCATGTCAAGATGGTTGGTAGGTTCATCCAGCAACAACAGATCCGGCGCTTGGATCAGCACCTGCGCCAAGCCGACGCGTTTCCGTTGTCCACCGGACAGCTCGCCTACTTTTTTCGTGATGTCATCCAAACCCAATCGGTTCAGGATGGATTTGATCTGAACCTCTGTCTGCCAAGCGTCTTGCGCATTCATGTCAGCTTCGGCCTTGCTGTACCGGTTCTGATTATCCGGATTCAGACTGTCTTTCTCCAACAATTCCAAAGCTTCCTCGTAGGCGCGGACCGTCTTGATGATGGGTGCTTCGCCTTCATAGACCGCTTCAAAAACAGTCGAGTCTTTGTTCAGTTGGGGCTCCTGAGCCAAGTAGCCGACGCGATAATCGCTGGGCACGTCCAGGCTGCCGGCATCCGGTGTTTCGATTCCCGCAATAATTTCCAGCAAGGAACTCTTGCCGGTCCCGTTCTGACCGATTAGGCCGATATGTTCACCTTCACGGATCGTGAAGGATATTTTGTTGAAGAGTGTCTTCATCCCGTAGGATTTTTCTAACTCGATGGCATTAAAATCTTTCATATGTCGCAATCATCCTTTGTTTTCAATCCATGTCGTTTTATGCTCAGGGATCTTGATAGTCTCTTGACATTGTAACATATCCGGCTGGGCTGCGGGTCATTGAAGGCCCAAAAAACAAGCCGGATTTCAGAAGCATTTTTCGTCAAAAAAATAGAGAGGTTTCCCTCTCTATTTTTACAGTTTTTATGGAATTAGAACAACCCTGTAACGACTCCGTCTTCAGTGACGTCCATGCGCAGAGCAGCCGGTTCTTTCGGCAGACCTGGCATGGTCAGGATATCCCCCGTCAACGCAACGACGAACCCGGCTCCGATTTTCGGAACAAAGGAACGGATGGTGATGTCGAAGTTTTCCGGACGGCCGATCGCTTTTTGGTCATCGGATAAGGAATACTGCGTTTTTGCCATACATACAGGCAAACGATCCCAGCCATTTTTCTTGTACTGACGCAATTGGTTTTTGGCTTCTTTGGAATAGATGACACTTGCCCCGCCATAGATTTTGGTGACGATTGTCTCGATCTTTTCTTCGATGCTGCTGTCCTCCGCCACATAAAGCGGAACAAAAGCTTTTGTGTTTTCGTCGATCGCTTTAACGACAGCGTTCGCCAAAGCTTCTCCGCCTTCAGCGCCTTTTGCCCAAACCGCTGTCTGGACGCATTCGACTTCCTGAGCAGCGCACAGACTGACGACAGCTGCGATTTCCGCTGCGGTGTCGTTCGTGAATTCATTAAGCGCCACAACTACAGGCACGCCGTATTGTTGCATGTTTTCGATATGTTTCTGCAGATTTGCAAAGCCTGCTTTGACCGCTTCAACATTTTCGCCGCTGTTAAGGTCTTTCACCAATACGCCTCCGTGCATCTTCAAAGAGCGCACGGTCGCTACGATAACGACTGCATCCGGACTCTTGCCCAGTTGCGGCACTTTGATGTCCATGAACTTCTCAGCACCCAAGTCAGCTCCGAAACCGGCTTCCGTGATGACATAATCGGCCAATTTCAAGGCGGTTTTGGTCGCCAGCACGCTGTTGCAGCCATGCGCAATATTGGCGAACGGACCGCCATGCACAAATGCCGGCGTATGGTAGAGCGTCTGCACAAGGTTCGGCTCCAAAGCATCCTTCATCAGCAAAGTCAATGCGCCTTCCACTTTCAAGTCTCTGACAGTGACGGGCACGCGATCGAATGTATAGCCGATGACGATATTGCCGATGCGGTTCTTCAGATCCGTCAGCGAAGTCGATAAGCAAAGGATCGCCATGATTTCGCTCGCTACGGTGATATCGAAGCCGTCTTGACGGGGAACGCCTTGGATCGGTCCGCCCAATCCGATGACGATGTTGCGCAAAGCACGGTCGTTGATGTCCAATACGCGCTTCCAAGTGATCCGGCGTTGATCGATGTTCAAGGCATTGCCTTGTTGGATATGGTTATCGATCAAGGCTGATAAAGTATTGTTCGTCGCCGTGATGGCATGCATGTCGCCGGTGAAATGCAGGTTGATGTCCTGCATCGGCTGCACTTGCGCATAACCGCCGCCTGCCGCTCCGCCTTTAACGCCCATCGTTGGCCCTAAAGAAGGTTCGCGCATCGCGATCATCGCTTTCTTGCCGATGCGTGTCAGGGCATCGCCCAAGCCGACTGTGACGGTCGATTTGCCTTCTCCAGCCGGGGTAGGATTGATGGCAGTGACAAGGATCAACTTGCCGTCTGCCTCTTCATTCAAGGAATTGATTTTTTTGATGTCCACTTTTGCCTTGTATTTTCCGTACAGTTTCAGATCATCTTCTGTCAGGGAAAGGGTTGCCGCTACTTCTTTGATCGGAAGCATCTCATTTGCTTGAGCTATCTCGATATCCGTCTTCAAAACCATCACTCCAAATTCTTCATGTTTACATACATTTTAGCACACAGACCAGTAGAAAGAACGTGTTTTATGGCCATTTGCTTGATAAAACTGCTTACATTTATCACAAATAAAAAAATCCAGAAAGGAATTCAAAATGAAATCCCTTTCTGGATTTGAACTTATTGACGGATCAGGTGGTCGAATGCGCCCAAAGCGGCAGTAGCTCCGGCGCCCATCGAGATGATGATTTGTTTGTAAGCACTGTTTGTGCAGTCTCCGGCAGCGAATACGCCTTCCAGACTGGTTGAACCGTGGTTGTCGATGATGATTTCGCCGCGTTCGTTCAACGCAACGCCGGAATCCTTCAGCCAAGCCGTATTCGGAACCAAACCGATCTGCACGAAGACACCTTCAAGTGCGATGGTATGCTCTTCATTGGTAATGCGGTCCACGTAGGAGATAGCCTCCACTTGCTCGGTACCGGTGATCGCTTTCGTCGCCGCATTTGTGATGACCGTTACGTTCTGCATAGATTTGATGCGGTCCTGCAATACTTGATCGGCCTTCAACTCCGGCAAGAACTCCAGCACGGTGACATGTTTTGCCAAACCGGCCAGGTCGATCGCCGCTTCTATGCCGGAATTCCCGCCGCCGATGACGGCAACGTCTTTCCCTTCAAACAAAGGGCCATCGCAATGCGGACAGTTCGTGACGCCTTTCGTGCGGAACGCTTCTTCGCCGGGAACGTTGACATTGCGCCAATGCGCGCCGACCGAAAGGATAGCGGTCTTGGCTTTGAGCACTGCCCCGTTCTCCAGTTCGACCTCGATCAGGTCATTTTTGCGGATACTTTTAGCGCGTTGGCCTTTCATGATGTCGACTTTGTACTGATTCACATGTGCTTCCACTTGCGCCATCAGTTTCGGGCCTTCCGTGTAAGGCGTTCCGATCATGTTTTCGATGCCGACAGTATCCATCACTTGTCCGCCATAGGTCTCGACGACCATGCCGGTGTTGATGCCTTTGCGTGCAGCGTAGATGGCTGCACTGTTTCCGGCAGGTCCACCGCCTACAACAAGGACGTCGAACACTTCCTTATCGGAGAACTCATCCGCACTTGCCGGACCGGCGGCATTGTCGATCAGTTGCTCGATCGTCATGCGCCCGCTGGCAAATGATTCCCCATTCAAAAAAACAGTCGGAACGGCCATTATTTTCTTTGCTTCGATTTCATCCTTGAACATCCCGCCCTCGATCATAACGTGGGAGATTTTCGGGTTCAGGACGGACATGATGTTCAGTGCTTGGACAACATCCGGGCAGTTATGACATGTCAAGCTGACATAGGTCTCGAAATGCAGTTCTTTGTCGATTGCTTTGATGCGCTTGATGATGCTGTCATCGACTTTTGGCGCCCGCCCGCTTACCTGCAGCAAAGCCAGGATAAACGAAGTGAATTCATGGCCTAACGGAAGGCCGGCAAACGTGATGCCGCTTTCCGTTCCAGGGCGTGTGATCGTAAAACTGGGGGTGCGGGACAGCGTTGCATTTTCGATCGATATCTTCGCCGACATTTCGGCAATCTCCTGCAGAAACTCGCTGACTTTTCCGGAATTTTCATCCTCGCCCAGGCTGGCTTTGAAAACCACATCCGATTCCAACAGTTCAAGATATTGGGCTAGTTGCCCTTTTATTTCTTTATCAAGTGCCATGGGAAGCCTCCTTAAATTTTACCTACCAAGTCCAAGCTAGGTTTCAATGTTTCCGCGCCTTCTTTCCACTTCGCAGGGCAAACTTCGCCTGGATGGGTGCGGACATATTGGCCTGCACGGATTTTGTCGATCAAACCGCTTGCGTCACGGCCGATGCCGTCAGCGTTGATTTCCACTGCCTGCACGATGCCGTCCGGATCGATGATGAACGTTCCGCGTTGAGCCAAGCCTTCATCATCCAAGACATCGAATCCGATCGAAATCGCATGCGATGGATCCCCGATCATGGTGTATTCGATTTTGCCGATTGCTGGCGAATGGTCGTGCCATGCTTTATGCGTGAAGTGGGTGTCGGTTGATACGGAATAAACCTCTACGCCCAGGCCTTGCAAGGTTGCATATTGGTCTTGAAGATCTTCCAACTCAGTCGGGCAAACGAAAGTGAAGTCCGCAGGGTAAAAACAGACGATGCTCCATTTTCCTTTCAGGTCTTCTGATGATACTTCAATGAATTCACCTTTGTGATAAGCATTCGCTTTAAATTCCACTATTTCTTTTCCGATCAATGACATTTCGATTCCTCCAATTAGAATAATTATTTTAGAATAATCCATATCAATAACTATATAGAACCCGCCATTAGCGGTCAAGTTTTAACACCTGAGAACTATAATTATTTTTCTATTTTTGGAAAGAGTGGATTTTGCCATCCGAAAACCTTTAAATACATAGGAATTCGCGATTCAAAGACTTCCCTGCCATTCTAGAGGGTATCATTGAAAATTTCACAAAGGCAAATCCCCATTAATATATCCCCGAAACCGAGTCGAACTTAACAAGTATGATTCTCATTTAGTTGTACCTATTATCAATTAGAAAACGCACCTGGAAAGTATCGTCATCCAGGTGCGTTCTCTAATTGTATTTATTCCAAAGAATCTGCAGACTTCCTTTTAGTTTAGTCCTCGTCCATCTTCAGGACGGCCATGAAGGCTTCTTGTAGACCACGTATAACAAGCGGAATCAGTCAGTTTCATATAACTTCGTAAATGCTGCATATGATGACTGACCGAAAAATTTAGAATGTAGTTTGCCAAATTGTTTATCAGGCAGCCAAGAACCACAGCGAAAATAGCAAGAAAAATAATATGTATATTTTTTTTAATCTATCCTCTACAGTTCCCAATTTTGTTAGTTGAGGCTTTATATAATCATCGTATAACTCATTGGTGTATTCAAAATCAAATTTATATAAATTACCATATGTTTTATCCATAAAATCTATTTCTTTAACAAAAAAATCGGAGTCCTCATTCCACCCGCTTCTGTACTTCAAATAGATAGAAAACCCACTGTAAATCAACCCTAATAACGGGGGTAAAACATTGCTAATTCCTTCTTCTACGCCTTTAATAAAGAAGGTTGTTAAAATTATGCCGATCAAGGTAAGTATCTGTTTCTGTATTTCATCATAAATAGCTTTAGTTTTTGCGGTAACACTCTGCATGAAGGACATATATTTTTCAGTTATCACCTGTTTATCCTTGATGAATTTATCAAGGTTATCACTCATGTAAAGAGAGTATTGACTTTTTATGTCGTCTAGGAGTACAGCTGATAAATCTTTACCTACCCTACTCATCTTCAACAAATATGAGGAGAATATGTTCTTAAAAATTTCAAGTTTATCATAATAATGTCTCTCGTCCTCAAATATAAATCTAATTACTTTTTCTAAATCTTTGGTTAATTCAAACGAATAATCAATTTCTTTTGTATTGAAAGAAACAGTTTTATCAGAATTGATGATATATGTTTCATTATTTATGAAGTGATTAGATAGTAATTCAAATTGAGATTCTATTTTTCTATTGATTAAGCTTTCTAATAACATATCAGGCACAATGTTTGGCAACGAAATTGCCTTTATTGATAAATAATATTCATCTTTTAAAAATATTTCTGGAAGAGAGAGCTCGTATTTGTTGTTAGCATCCGTGAAAATCGAGTTTTCAAATTTAATATTGGTATCAATTAAGAACTGAACTTCAGCTTTCCTTTTAACTTTTTCTAGATGTGATATTTTCACTTCATTAAAGAAAATCTCTGAAAATTTCAAAAAATTATTTTGATCATAGAAAATAAAACTATTGAATCGGCAGAAATCATCGCTAAAAAAATTATTCGTAATAGAAATTTGGATATCATTACTAAGCTCTATTTCAGGATCATCCTCAATTCCGTATCCATTCACTAAAACTTGATCCGGAAATAATGCTAATCTATTTTTATATTCCTCAAACATTTCACTACTAAAATCAAAGTAAAAGGACTGAGTATAGGATAGATTATGGCGACTGACAATTTCACTTTTAATAAATAAATTATTATTGATTAGGTCTATTATCAAGTTATATAAAGTATCCACACTCACTCCTCCTTACTATTTATTTTTTTATTACAATATTCTTTTTAACTTTCAGAATATGAAACTCGTTATCACTTGAGCTATCTAGTTGGACATCTCCTGACTGTTCCAAGCTTTTAAGATACGATATGTTGATTTTCCCTTTATTAGTAGAGTCTATTAATTGTACTTTTGGTGGCTTTCTAAATCTACCGGAAAATGATCTGACAACAGTTGGATTTTCTTTATATGCTAAATCATATGCTTCAGTTGCTAAATTTTCCGACGTTTTTCCTGCTAATAAACTGGGATCTAATTTCCCATAAATTATATCAGCTAATGCATCGAAAGAAGTCTGTTTTTCTACTGACAATTCATTTTTTAAAAGCTCTTTAATGTCACTCACGCCAAAAGCACCAGTGGGACTTAAATATTTTTTAGAAGCTGCAACAACCGAGTTTACAGCTAACTTCCCTATAGATTCGGGCTTATCTGTTACAACAAAACTGTCCATAAAATGGTCTAAAAATAAACCTGAAATTGAAGGGTCTTGTCTATCTAAAATTTTAGAGTGAATATATAACCGTTCTTGGTTATCAGGTTCTAGATTATTTACAAAGTCTTCTACTTTTGTTTTATAAACAAATGATGCTTTTTGAAGTCTTGATTTTTTATCTGGCAACATTTGGCTAAAGTAATCTAAAGTTAATGAATCACCTACATGGATTCCGTCCATACTGTCCATTTTTAATATACAAAGAATATCCTCGTGTGGTTTCTCTTCAACAACATTAGTAAAGATAACTAAATAAAAATCATTTTTTGAATTTTTACTTAAACTATTTTTCATTTTATCTGCAATCTTTACAGAACTTGAATCAAAGGAATCAACATCTAAAAAGCAAGCTTGAAGATGTGCAACAAATTCAACATCCTTATTTTTAAATCTAAAATTTTGTGTATTAGTATCTTTTAAAGATTTTGAAGCATGATCCCAAAAAAAGGTTGAAAGTTGTAAATCGATAGAATTAAATATCTCACCAGGTGTAATTATTACTACATCTTCAGATGGATCAAAGTGAAAAAGCCTTAGATATTTTATCATCATTGTTCCTCCCAAATGCTAATATAAGCCTGTATTCAATATTAACAAAAAAGGCCAAAAAAACAACAGTTTCTTTGGTCTCAGGCTTATTTAATCATTGGAAATTACTAATAAAGTATACCATAAGAACGTAAGTTTGCGTTAATAAGTTGCATAAAAAAATACGAGACTGGCGAACCTTGGGGCATAATGACCATCCTCATTTATACTATACGCATTTCATCTAAAGCGATTTTTATTTATGCATAATTTTTCCGATCGCGCCCTTCGGCTCATTATACCGAATCGCCACGCGACCGACACTGCCCTCCAGATCCAATATAATTATCCCCTGGCCTATGCCTCCCAGAACCAAGCAAGAGCATGCCTCTTCAATCGCGATCACATTACCAGCTTTGTACGGCTCATTTTCCGAGTATGTAATCTACGTTTGTCCGGCAGGAAGATGCAGCGTGGAGGATACGACGACTGTCTCTCTTTCGACAGCACGTTTATCGATCCATCCCAAGCTTGTGTTGATGTACTCGCCGGAAGTACTTTCTTCGACTACAGGGATTGTTTTCCCGATAAATCCATCAGTTGTTCCCCAATTCGCAAAGCTTGGCTCACCCCAGTGTTTACTATCAATCGAATACCCACCAACCTTTACAAACAACGTTGTAATTAACGGATACGCGTGCAGGAACATCAATCAGAGCCCGTTTATCAATCCAACCAACTTTCACGCCATTGGCATATTCACGACTGCCGTTTTCTTCATAAAAGGAAAATAACTTTCCGACATGATCGGAAGTGCTGCCCCAGTTTACTAATCCAGGTTCGCTCCATGGCTTGCTATCTATCGAGTAGTCAGAATAAGCCACCATTTTGTTATAACTCACAGGATATCGAACCGGTTCAGATGACGCAGCTTTCGCGGTAGATTGTGCCAGTTTCGCGCGGAAAGCATCCATCTGGGCTTTGGTATATCCAGGACAAGTCGAATTTCCCAATGGCCTTTCACTTTGCTTGCAGGGACGCTCAAATCACCCATGATCTTACGCGTCAGTCACTCCCGCGCAGCGATCACATCGGACACCTACATCCATCTGACCAAAAAGAAAAAACGAGACACAGCCGAATTATTCGACCGCATCTCGCAGGATTTCTAATGAACTTTTCACACATTTTTTAAATGATGTGTGAAAAATGTGTGAAAAATACTATTCTGAAGGATTCGAACAGGCTAGTAAGACTGATATGTCAGCCTTTTAGTCCTCTTCCATCTTCAGAACGGCCATAAAGGCTTCTTGAGGGACCTCGACGGATCCGACTTGCTTCATGCGCTTCTTGCCTTCTTTTTGTTTATCGAGCAATTTGCGCTTACGGGAAATATCCCCGCCGTAACATTTAGCCAGTACGTTTTTGCGCAAAGCTTTGATGGTGGTCCTTGCCAGGATCTTGTTGCCGATCGTCGCTTGGATCGGAACTTCGAACTGTTGGCGTGGGATCAATCCGCGCAGTTTTTCTGTGATGATTTTCCCGCGTGCATAGGCGAAATCGCGATGCACGATCAAACTCAAGGCATCGACCGCTTCACCGTTCAAGAGGATATCCATCTTGACAAGTTTGCTTGGACGGTAGCCGATCAATTCATAATCAAGGGAAGCGTAACCCTTCGTGCTTGATTTCAACCTGTCGAAGAAATCAAAAATGATCTCCGCCAGAGGCATTTCATAGACGACGTTGACGCGGAAATCATCCAAATAATCCATCGTGACGAAAGTGCCGCGTTTCTTCTGGGCGATATCCATGACGGCGCCGACATAATCGTTAGGCACCATGATGCTTGCTTTCACATACGGCTCTTCGACGCTTTCGATCGTAGTCGCATCGGGCATTTCCGAAGGGTTGTCGATTTCCAAAAATTCGCCATCGGTCTTGTTGACGCGATAAATTACTGATGGCGCTGTCGTGATAATATCCAGATCGAATTCGCGTTCGATCCGTTCTTGGATGACGTCCATATGCAGCATGCCCAAAAATCCGGTACGGAAACCGAAGCCGAGCGCTTGCGAAGATTCCGCCTCGAACTGCAGGGAAGCATCGTTCAATTGCAGTTTTTCCAAAGCTTCACGCAAATCATTGAAGTCCGATGCATCAACAGGGTAAATGCCGCAGTATACCATCGGGTTCATCTTGCGGTAGCCGGCCAGGGCTTCGCTGGCAGGATTGTTCGCCAACGTGACCGTGTCACCGACTTGTGTATCCTGGATCGTTTTGATCCCCGCAGTCAAATAGCCTACGTCACCGACCATCAAAAAGTCGCGTTTGATCGGCTTCGGCGAGAAAATCCCTACTTCAATGACTTCGTACTCTTTGCCGTTAGCCATGAATCTGATCATGTCGCCCGGGCGGACCACACCGTTTTTGATACGGATATTCAGTACGACGCCCCGATAAGGGTCATAAACCGAGTCAAAAACCAAGGCTTGCAAAGGTGCTTCAAGATCACCTTCCGGAGCCGGGACTTTTGTAACAATCTGTTCCAGCAGTTCAGGGATGCCCAAGCCGATTTTAGCACTCGCCAAAACCGCATCGCTGGCATCGATGCCGATGACATCCTCTACCTCAGCCCTTACGCGTTCAGGATCTGCGGCAGGCAAATCGATTTTGTTGATGACAGGCACGATTTCCAGGTTATTGTCCAAAGCTAGATAAACATTGGCAAGGGTTTGTGCTTCTACCCCTTGCGCAGCATCCACTACCAAGATCGCCCCTTCGCAGGCTGCCAAACTGCGGGATACTTCATACGTAAAGTCGACGTGTCCCGGTGTGTCGATCAGATGGAAGATATAATCTTCTCCGTCATTGGCCCTGTAGGTCAATTCGACGGCGTTTAGTTTTATGGTGATGCCCCGTTCCCTTTCGAGGTCCATGGAATCCAATAATTGTGCTTGCATGTCACGATCGGCGACTGTATCAGTCATTTGGAGAATCCTGTCCGCCAATGTGGATTTCCCATGATCAATATGGGCAATGATGGAAAAATTTCTGATCTTTTTTTGTCGTTGCTTCATCTCTTCTAAGTTCATTATCGTTGCTCACTTTCTCTGACGTCCATTCGTTCACTTGAAAATTATACCAATCTAAAGCCTTTATGACAAGACGCCGCCTCAGATTGGCAAGTCTTTCTCACTTTTGCAGAATCAATAAGCCAAAAAAGAATCCGGAGGCTCCCCACCGGATTCTTTCCCATTGAAGCTTAAAAAGCATCAATGATATTTTGCAATGCTTGGATGGATTCATCAGGAAGCGGCACACTCGGATGGGCAGCATTGAATTCCTCCAAGAAATCTTCCCGCAGCTGCATGCGTTTTCTCACTAACCTCGCATAACCTTTGTCTTCAAAATCGGGATTGAAGCCTTCGACCGGCAGATAGCTGAGATGCGGCGCGTCACCGAATGGCTTGAATGATGCAGTCCCTTCCACAACGCTTTCGATGACGCCCAAAGATACTTCCTTCGGTATTTTTTTACCCATGAAGAACCCAGTATTGATGATGTAGCAGTCCACATCTTCATGGGCCAACAGTTCTTTGAAGCCGTCATAATCCTCAACCAACGGATAAACCCGGAACGGATTTGCGAATGGTTCGATGACCAGTGTATCGGTCGATTCGCCTTTCTTCAGTGTTTCCGCAGTCGTGCGTTTTGTGGCCAATGTCGTGCCGAAAGTTGCCGCCAAGACCGCATCGTCCACCTTCACCAAAGGCGGCAAGGCATCGTCCTTCATGATCCAGTAGACGGCATTGATCGGCTCTTCGAACTTATCGACGCGGTTCGGAGTGGCATAGCGTGATTTGACGGTACGTCCGTTGCCGTTTCGGATATCTTCGGTCACCAACACAATTTTGCCATCGTTATCCTTTGTCACTCCCACATTCTGGACAGTCACAAAATAGTGCTGTTCGGGGTGATCGGCGGGATAATCCTGGGTCTTGTCGAAATAGGAAGGTTCCAAAGCGATGGAGGAGCCATCCGTCAAATCGATCAGGAAGGCGTCGTCGTGCAGCACTTTCACTTCATATTTGTTGTCATGCTTGGAATGGGTCAAAGTCGATTTGCCTGACCCCGAAAGCCCGAAGAAAGAAGCAACATACGAACCGCCATCATGCAGGCGGAAGTGTTTTTGGCCGCCATGGCAAGCAACGAAGCCATTCCGATGACCGGTCCCCCAAGCAAGTGTCAGTGTGCCTTTTTTGAACTCACCGAAATATTGCATTCCCAGGATGCAGGCAACGTTTCTGTCGGGCTCGAAGATAGCCACACCGAGCGGATAATCCGGATGGCGCCAGTCGGGATCCGTATAGATGTAGATATCGCCTTCATTGTACAGCTTCGACTGCGCGTACATTGCCTGGTATTCCGGGCTGTTCCACTGGAAGTTCAATAACCAGGAATAGAGATTGTTTTCGTTTCCTTCGGGAAAGGCGATGTGTGCTTTGATGATGAAATCTTTATCCAGGCCCACATACCCTGTCGCTTTATAGTAGTGGCGAAGTCTGTTTTTATAAATGACATCCCGGATGATGCCTTCAAGAATTTCGTCTTCTTCTTTGTTCTCGCCGATGATACGTCTGGCGCGGGCAGTGCGGCCGATGATTCTCCCGCCGTTTTCGACAAGGACTTTTGCATTATCCGGCAATCCCAATTCTTTTGTATGGAGAACAGGCAGATCGGTCACGATCACTCCTGCAGCGTTCAGAGCGAGTTCATAGGCTTCCGTCATGTCCGTGACTTCCTGCATGTTTTTGCCATAAAAAGCTGTTTCGACCGTTGTCCGGAATTTCGTAAGTAAAGGGTTGGACTTCTTTAATTCGGATCTGTTGAACGATTCTCTAGTAGCCATTTACGTCACCTCTTTTATTTGATACTTCCATTATAATCCTATTCTCTCGAAATGTAACCCCTTACATCCTAAAATTAGCGAATATTTACTCTTTTTCTATAAAAAAAGTGTCGTTTGTCCTCATGTTAGTTACAAAAACTCTAACAGAATAGTATATGGGCAAAAAAAAAGAACCGGTGCGATGTCGTTTCCAACGCAGCGGTTCTTTTCGTTTATTTATTTTTTGTTTTTGAAGGCGTCCTTTACTTTATCGAAAAAATTGGCTTCGTCTTCCACCAACGTATCGCCGCCTGCTGCTGCGAACGCGCGGATTGCCTCTCTTTGTTTCTCGTTAAGGTTTTTCGGCGTGACAACAGTCACCTTGACGTGCTGATCACCATTTCCGGTTCCGCGTAAGCGCGGCGCCCCTTTGCCTTTCAGGCGGAAATTCGTGCCCGTCTGTGTGCCGGCAGGAATTTTCAGTTTGACTTTTCCATGCACGGTAGGCACTTCAATCTCGTCACCCAAAGCGGCTTGGGCGAAGCTGATCGGAAGCGTGTAATAGATTTCTGTGCCTTCGCGATCGAAAATATCGCTTGGCTCCACTTGGAAAACAACGTACAGATCGCCGTAAGGGCCGCCATTGCTGCCGACTTCCCCTTGGCCGTTCAAGCGCATCTGTTGTCCATCGTCGACGCCAGGAGGGATTGTGACTGCCACAGAATGATCGGTTTCAACATGCCCTTTGCCGTGGCACGTTGTACATTTATCCGTGATCTCTTTGCCTGTTCCTCCGCAGACATCACAGACTGCCTGCGTCATTACGCGGCCGAAAGGTGTATTTCTTTCGACACCGACCGCTCCTGAACCATGACATTTCGAACAGGTTTTCGGCTGCGTGCCAGGCTTAGCGCCAGAACCGCTGCAGGTTTTACATTCTTCATCCCGTTTGTAACGGATGGTTTCTTTTTTCCCGAAGATCGCTTCTTCAAATGTAAGGTGGATACGGTATTGTAGATCAGAGCCTTGACGGGGGGCATTCGGATTTCTGCCGCGACCGCCGCCTCCTCCGAAAAAGGAATCAAAGATGTCTTCAAATCCGCCGGAGAACCCACCGAACCCGCCGCCACCATAACCGCCATAGCCGCCGCCCGCCCCAAAGTTGGGATCGGTGCTGGCATGGCCGTATTGGTCATAGGCCGCGCGTTTGTTGCCGTCGCTCAAGACTTCATATGCTTCAGCAAGCTCCTTGAATTTGTCTTCTGCGCCCGCTTCTTTATTGATATCCGGGTGAAATTTTTTGGAAAGTTTCCGGTAAGCTTTTTTTATTTCATCGTCTGTGGCATCTTTCGACACACCCAAGACATCGTAATAATCTCTCTTCGCCATTGTTTCGCCTCCATTGATTGGCTTCATCTGAATATTTTAGCTCTATACAGTGAGAGAAGCCAATGCAGTTAAGCGTTGGCTTCCTCCCGTTAGAGTTGACTATTTGTCGTCTACTTCTTCAAAATCGGCATCTACGACACCATCGTCAGTTGCTGTGTCATGCGCGCCTTCTTGTTGTTGCGCTTGAGCAGCTTGCTCATAAAGTTTGACGGTCAAGTTTTGAACAAGTTCATTCAAAGCGTCACGCTTCGTTTTCATTTGTTCCAAATCATTCGCTTCGACCGCTGCTTTCAGTTCGTCTCTGGCTTCTTCAGCTTTCTTCACTTCATCAGCATCGACTTTGCCGTCAAGCTCTTTCAATGTTTTGTCAGTCTGGAAGATCAATTGATCCACTTCGTTGCGCAATTCAACTTCTTCTTTGCGCAATTTGTCTGCTTCAGCGTTCGCTTCCGCATCTTTCACCATTTTTTCGATTTCTTCGTCTGTCAGACCGGAAGATGATTTGATGGTGATCGTTTGTTCTTTTTGCGTTCCCAAGTCTTTAGCGCGAACGTTGACGATCCCGTTTTTGTCGATATCGAATGATACTTCGATTTGAGGAACACCGCGCGGTGCTGCTGGAATATCAGTCAATTGGAAACGACCCAATGTTTTGTTGTCGGCTGCCATCGGACGCTCACCTTGCAACACATGCACATCAACAGCAGGCTGGTTGTCGGCTGCAGTCGAGAAGACTTGCGATTTGCTTGTAGGGATCGTCGTATTGCGGTCGATCAATTTAGTGAACACGCCACCCATTGTTTCGATACCCAATGATAAAGGTGTAACGTCCAATAACACGATGTCTTTTACATCACCGGAGATGACGCCGCCTTGGATGGCAGCACCCATTGCCACAACTTCATCCGGGTTAACGGATTTGTTCGGCTCTTTGCCGGCTTCTTTACGGACTGCTTCGATGACTGCAGGGATACGTGTTGAGCCACCGACCAAGATGATTTCATCGATTTCGGAAGTGGATAAACCAGCATCCTTCAGTGCTTGGCGTACAGGCCCTTTTGTGCGTTCAACCAAGTCATAAGTGATTTCATCGAATTTAGCGCGGGTAAGCGTCAATTCCAAGTGCAACGGACCTGCATCGCCGGCAGTGATGAACGGCAAGCTGATTTGCGTTGATGTTACGCCTGATAGATCTTTTTTGGCTTTTTCAGCAGCGTCTTTCAGACGTTGTTTCGCCATCTTGTCGTTTGAAAGGTCGATTCCGTTTTCTTTCTTGAATTCCGCAACCAAGTAGTCGATGATTTTGTTGTCGAAGTCATCCCCACCCAATTTGTTGTCGCCGGCTGTACTCAATACATCGAATACGCCATCTCCCAATTCAAGGATGGAAACGTCGAATGTACCGCCGCCCAAGTCGAATACAAGGATTTTTTCGTCTTTATCGGTTTTGTCCAAACCGTATGCCAAAGCTGCAGCAGTCGGCTCGTTGACGATACGCTCTACTTCCAGACCGGCGATTTTCCCGGCATCTTTAGTCGCTTGACGCTGTGCGTCGTTGAAGTAAGCTGGAACTGTAATGACGGCTTTATCAACTTTTTCACCTAAGTAGTCTTCTGCGTAGCCTTTCAGATATTGAAGGATCATCGCTGAAACTTCTTGTGGTGTGTAGCTCTTGCCTTCCACTTCCACTTTGTAGCCGGCAACACCCATGTGGCGTTTGATGGAGCTGATTGTGTTCGGGTTGGTCACTGCTTGGCGTTTTGCAACCTCGCCTACTTGGATTTCGCCATTCTTGAAGGAAACGACAGATGGTGTCGTACGATTTCCCTCTGGATTTGGAATGATTTTAGCTTCTCCGCCTTCTAATACTGCTACAGCTGAGTTTGTTGTTCCTAAGTCAATACCGATAATTTTGCTCATGATGTTATTCCCCTCTATATGAAATTTTTATGGTTATCAATAAAATTATTGTGACACAACGACCATTGCTGGTCTTAATACACGTTCTTTCAATGCATATCCTTTTTGAACTACCGCTACGACCGTATCAGGCGCTTGCCCTTCACCAGCCGGCAGCACTTGGATGGATTGATGGAAATTCGGATCGAAAGGCTGATCGATCGGATCGATCGAAGTAATTCCTTCTTTCGCGAAAGCCTCCGTGAACAGGTTCATGACCATTTCCAACCCTTTTTTCAGGTTCAGAGATTTTTCATCTTCCACCTCAATCGCTAATGCACGCTCCAGACTGTCCATCACCGGCAACAGTTCCTGCGCCAATGATTGGGAACGGTATTTCGCCGCATCCTGTCTTTCTTTCGCGTTGCGCTTTTGGATATTGGCAAGTTCTGCCTGCAGACGCAATAAGCGGTCTTCCGTTTCGGACAAGGTTGCCTGCAAAGTTTCAACCTCGCTTGCTTCCGTAACTGTTTCTTGGCCCTCTTCCACCGTTGTCTCAACGGTCGCTTGCTGTTGGTCCACTAATTCTTCGTTATTGTCCACTTCAAAATCTCCTTTGTCGTGCTTATTTGTTCAGATCATTCAAGCTATCAGAAAGTTCATAGCGCATAAATTTCATGATGCTGATCATTTTTTGGTAAGGCATATTGGTTGGCCCCAGTAATGCGATCAGGCCTTTACCGTTGCCGGCCGTGTCATAGGTAGCCGTGATCAGGCTAAAATTATGCAGCAGCTCGTTGTTCAATTCCGTTCCGATCTTGACGCCGACGCCATCGTTGGGGTTTGAAAAAAGCGCATGGATGTCCGGAGACCCGTTCAGCATGCTTAAAATGGCTTTGACTTTATTCTTGTCCATCGTTGCATCCAAATGGTTCAGAAGGTTCATGCTGCCGCCAACATGGAAGCGGTCATGCTCCAACTTCGCCACGATGTCATTGAAGATCGCTGTGAAATCGATTTTTGCATCGACGTACTTCCGGATAATCACCGGAATGTCCGTTTGCAGTTTGACGAATACTTCCTGCAGCGTGCGGCCGACCAGTTCCTGATTGAAGATGTTGACGATTTTTTCTATCTCAGTGGCTGAGAAGCCTGGCGAAACAGAAAAAATCTGATTTTCCACATGGCCTTTATCCGTCACCAATATCGCCATCACATGGCCTTCATTGAGAGCGACCAGTCGGAAGCCCGTCAAACGGCTGTCCTTTGTTTCAGGTCCGATCGCCAAAGCAGTGTAATTCGTCAAGAAGGACAGCATTTCAGCTGACTTTTCGACGACCTGCTGCACTTCACGGTAAGGATTCTGAAAACCATGTTTGATCGTCTGTTTGACCTCGTCAGCGACTTCCTCGCTTTCTTTGCCTAAAAGTTGATCGACATAGTAACGGTAGCCTTGGATGGAAGGTATCCTGCCGGATGAAGAATGCATCTTTTCCAGGAAGCCCAGTTCTTCAATCCGCATCATTTCGTTGCGGATCGTTGCGGAACTTAAAGGTAAAGAAGATTCCTTGAGGAGCGTCTTCGAACCGATCGGCTCCTCGAATTCGATGTAATGCCTGACAATTAAATCCAAAATTAGCAACTGTCTTTCTGTTAACAAGATTTTCACCTCACTTTAGCACTTGACCACAATGAGTGCTAACCATAAATAAATTTATCACGGGTAACAGGCTTTGTCAACGGAATACAATCATTTTTCATAACATTATCGGCACCCCACAGGCAACGAACGGATTCACATCAGGAAAGAACGGAATACTTCGTTGCCGAGGAAAACACCTCTCTGGGTCAAACGGATCCTGTCGCCATCGATCACGAGCAGGCCTTCCGCAACCAAGTCCGAAACGACGGCAGCATACTGGTCCAACAACGCAGTCTGGAATTTATCGGCAAAATGTTTTTGGCTGACGCCTGCCATCGTGCGCAACCCCAGAATCATCTCTTCTTCCATCTGTTCATTTTTCGACAGCTGCTGCTGACGGATGATCGGCAGGCTATTGTCGCGCAAGGGCGCCAGATATTGCTGGATCGGTCCATGATTGTGGTAGCGGATCCCATCGATATAGCCGTGCGCTCCAGCCCCGAAACCGAAATAGGACTCATTTTTCCAGTAGGTGAGATTGTGCTGGGATTCATAGCCCGGCAGCGCAAAGTTGGAGATTTCGTATTGGTTCCTGCCGTTCCTTGACATCGTCTCGATAGCCAAGGCGTACATATCGGCCTCTGTATCTTCAGAAGGCAACGGCAGTTTCCCTTGACGCATCAAGTTATAGAATACCGTCTTGTTCTCAAGGATCAGCGCATAGATCGAGTAATGCGGCAAATCCAATTCCAGTGCTTTTTTCAGGCTGTCTTCAAAATCGGCCATCGTTTGGTTCGGCAGGCGGAAAATGAGATCGATGGTCATGTTTTCGAATCCGGCTTTGCGGGCATGAGCCACGGAAGTGTATACTTGCTCGGCTGTGTGGATGCGGCCGATTTTTTTAAGGATGTCGTTATTGAAGGATTGGACCCCCATGCTCAAACGGTTGACCCCATAATCACGCATGATCTTCAGCTTCTCGAACGAAACACTTTCCGGATTGGCTTCCATCGTGAACTCGGCGCCTTTCGGCAAGGAATAGGTGCTGCGGATGCCGTTCAACAGCCTCTCCAGCTGGCGCTCATTCAGTGTCGTCGGTGTGCCGCCGCCGATGTAGAACGTGCTTATCTCTTCTTCAGGGTGCAGCTGCTTCGACAACTGCATTTCCTTGATCAAAGCATCCACGTATTCATCGACCGGTTGCCCTTCCAAGAACACTTTGTTGAAATCGCAATAGAAGCAGATGTGCTCGCAGAATGGGATGTGCAAATAAGCGGCTGCCATTTAGAGAGTCACCTCATCCAAGGGGTGTTCCTGAAAATAGGCGACCGTATCCGCTTCATCGCTTTTCAGCTGCGCAATCAGCTGATCGACGCCCGAAAATTTGATCTCGCTGCGGATAAAATGGTGCCATCTTACGGCCACTTCCTCGCCGTAGATCATTTTGTCGAAGTCCAGTATATAAACTTCAACTGTCTTGTCGCGGCCAGCTTCAAAAGTGATGTTGTGCCCGATCGAAGCCGTGCCGCGATACCAGGTTCCGTTCACCCTGATGCTTACGATGTATACGCCGTTCCTTGGCAAGCGTGTGTGTTTCTCGGTCTGGATATTTGCGGTCGGGAAGCCCAGCAGCCTGCCCCTCGCATCGCCATGGATGACCGTGCCCTCAATCTGGTAGATGTAGCCTAAATATTCATTCGCCTTCTCCATGTTTCCTTCGGCTAACGCTTCCCGGATGTGCGTGGAACTGATTTTTTCGGCTTCGTTCTTCAGCTCGGCAACTTCGATGACTTCAAAGCAGCCTTTAGCATAATGCACCAATTGTTTCATATCCGCTATTTCTCTAGGGCCATAGGTGTAATCGAAACCGGCGACGACTGCGGCAGCATGCAAGCCGCAAATGTATTGGTCGACGAATTCCTGCGGTCTTAATGAGGCAAAGGCAGATGTGAAAGAGATGACGAAGAAATAATCAACGCCCAGGCTCTCCAGTATTTCGGCTTTGCGGTTGACGGTCGACAAATACTGCATCGTTTCCGGGTTCATCTTCTGGAACACGATGCTCGGGTGATGATTGAAGCTCATGACGGCAAGTTTCAGCTTCTTCTGTTCGGCAACTTCCTTTGCCCTCTTGATCACTTCTTGATGCCCTCTGTGGACGCCGTCAAAGTATCCCAATGCCAGCACGATTTGCTCTTCAGGCATTTGTTTTTGGTCATAGGGATGGTGTATATGCATTATTTCCATTGCGTTAGCAACTCCTTGCTGATTATGATAGGAACATTTTTCTGGGTTTGATATAAGCCGCTTTGGTCGGATGCGGTTCGTACATCGCCACTATTTTGCTCTGGTAGGTGAACAAGACCGGGGCATCCACTTGTTCGAATGGCCCCTCTTTCGGCAGAACCGCCCCATTTTTCACCTTATCCCACAGCTCGTCGTCAAGCGCAATCTGATGATACGTTGCGAATACCGAGTCGATCGGCTTCAGGTGCGCGTCAATCTCGTTGCTCGCCATTGCTTCTGCCACTTGCTGCAGGGTCAGGCAATCCTCCTTCGTGAAGGATCCGCTCATCGTGCGCGTCAGGCTTGACATGTATGCCGGATAACCCAAGGATGCGCCCAGATCGACGGCCAAAGTCCGCACATAGGTCCCTTTTCCGCAAGTGACCCGGAAGCGCCAGGACAGCGTTTGGTCTTCCGCATGATAGGCGGGTTCTGAAATCCGCTCAAAACTCATGACCTGGATGCTTCTTTTCGGCCTTTCGACGGTCAACCCTTTGCGGGCGTATTCGTAGAGCCTTTTTCCGTTCACTTTGACAGCGGAGTACATCGGCGGAACTTGGATGCTTTCGCCAACCATGGCTTCCATCGCTGCATCGATTTCAGCCAAAGGCAGGTCCTGCGCAACCGGTGTCTTCGCGATCGTTTCGCCTTGGCTGTCTTCAGTCGTTGTGGCGACTCCGATAGTGATTTCCCCTTCATACGCTTTATCCGTGTCAGTCAAAAATTCGACGACTTTTGTGGCTTTCCCGATGCAGATCGGCAAAACGCCATCAACTTCCGGATCCAAAGTCCCGGTATGCCCGACTTTTTTTGTTTTCAGTATTTTTCTCAGTTTGAATACACAGTCATGACTTGTCATGCCGCGTTCTTTCCATAAAGGTAATATTCCGTCCATATATCTGCAACCTACTTTCTTCTACAACTAACCTATTATAGCATAATCTATTGTACACATAAAAACATCCACAATGGAAGAATATGCTTACAAATCAAATGATAACTTCGTTACTTTTTCTGAAAAATCTGCTATGCTTAAGGAAATACGACTGTACTTAAGGAGAATCAACATGCCAAACTTCAAAATTGTGACCGATTCCACAACGGAATTGTCCGCAGAAGAAATTGACAGATATGGAATCACCGTAATCCCGCTTTCATCCATGATCGACAATGTGCTGTATTACGACGGCATCACCATAACCAAACCTGAGTTCCTCGAAAAAATGATGAACAGCAAGGAACTGCCAAAATCATCCCAGCCAGCCATGGGTACTTTTTTGGATAAATATAATGAACTGACAGCTGATGGCAGCGAAGTTTTGTCCATCCATGTCACTGAAACATTGAGCGGAACCGTGAATTCTGCTCACCAAGCGGCTAAACTTGCCCACGGTAAAGTTACCGTCATCGATTCGAAGTTTTGCGCAAGAGCTACCGCCTTCCAAGTGTTGGAAGCCGCCAAATGTGCCGAAGAAGGATTGTCTGTGGCAGCAGCGTTGCCTCGGGTCACTGCCGTTAAGGATCGTACCCTGCTTTACATCTGTGTCGTCAACCTGGAAAACATGGTCAAGGGCGGACGCATCGGAAAAACGATGGGACGCATCACGACGCTGCTGAACATCAAAGCGAACCTGAAAATGATCGACGGCGCGTTGACTACCGACATCAAAGGCCGCGGCACAAAAGCAATCGTAAAACGCTATGAAGAGATCATCGCAGAACTGAAAGAAAAATACCTGGATGTTGAAGCGATCGGCATCACGCATGACGGTTTGTCGGAATATTCGAACCAAATCATCGGCATGCTGAAAAGTGCCTTCCCCAATGCCCGGATGTACACTTCCTATGCCAGCGCCAGCGTCATGACCCACGCCGGCCCCGAAGCCGTATCCTTCCAATTCCTGATGAAGAACAAATAAGAAAAGCGGAATAAGCCGCTCTGCCTCGAAAGAAATTTAGGAAATCTGGCCCTGAATGAGCATCGTAGAGCGCAATGGGTCAGATTTATCTAATTTCCGAGAGGCAGGCTTATTCCGCTAGCCATAATTTTGGATGCACCAAACATCTTGCAAATGTATAATGCACCAACGGTGATGCACTTTTCCGCTGACATTATTTTATATGAAAAAAATGCCGCTATCTCCCGGAATGGGAAATAGTGGCATTTTCTTTTCATAAAAATACGATATAGGATGTTATCCCGCTCAGGAGCGTGCCCAAAACGAAGACTACCTTGAAAGTCAGGTGTTTGGTTTTATGGCGGAAGTGTTGCATCCCCAGCAGTCCGCCCAGTCCGCCGCCGAAAAGTCCCAACAGGAGCAGATTGCGCTCCGGAATGCGCCAAGCCTTTTGCCGCGCCTTCTTTTTGTCGATGCCCATCATGATGAAAAGCACGGCATTCACCAGGATGAGATAAATCAGCACTGGATTTCTCATTGCTTTCCGTATCCTTGGCTTTGTCTGATGATTTCCACGATGACTGCTACTGCTTTTTCCATTGATTGGACAGACACAAATTCATAGCGCCCGTGGAAGTTTTCTCCCCCGGCAAAGATATTCGGAGTAGGCAGACCCATGAAGGACAATTTGGATCCGTCCGTACCGCCGCGAATCGGTTCGATGATCGGGGTGATTCCCAATGCCTTCATCGCCGCTTCCGCCAGATCGACTGGACGCATATCTTTTTTCAGCACTTCCCCCATGTTGTAGTACTGATCGTGCATTTCGACAGTGATGCGCTCTTCAGCCAATTCCTTGTTCATGCGCTCCGCCAGCGCAAGCATGGTCGTTTTCCTGTTCTCAAAAAGATCCTTATCATGATCCCTGATGATGTAGGTCATCTTGCTTTCTTCCACACTGCCTTCAATGCCCAACAGGTGATAAAAGCCTTCGCGCTTTTCGGTTTGTTCAGGGACTTCATTTTGCGGCAACGCGCTGTCGTACGCGATGGCCAATTTGATCGCATTCACCATCGTGTCTTTGGCAGTGCCTGGGTGCACATTTTTGCCATGGATCGTTACGATGGCTTGCGCGGCATTGAAGCTTTCAAATTCAAGTTCCCCCAACGGACCGCCGTCCATCGTATAGGCAAAGTCGCAACCGAAACCGGCCACATCAAAAAGATCAGCACCGCGTCCGATTTCTTCATCCGGTCCGAAAGCGACTTTGATGTCCCCATGTTCTATGTCATCCGCTGCTTTTATCGCTTCCAACGCTGTGATGATTTCGGCGATGCCGGCTTTGTCGTCCGCACCCAACAATGTTTTTCCGTCGGTAGTGATCAACGTCTGACCGATGTAGTTCTTCAAAGAAGGGAAATCCTTCGGCGAAAGGATCACTTGTGCTTCCGCATCCAAAATCAGATCGCCGCCCGCATAGTGGTCCCAAATAAGCGGATTTACATTCGCCGCTTCAAAATCAGCCGTATCCATATGGGCGATGAACCCGATCGCAGGGAACGCTTTTTCGGAGTTGCGCGGCAAAAGTGCCGTTACGAAGCCATTGGCAGGATTGTATTGGATATCCGAAAGTCCGATGGCTTCCAGTTCCGGCATCAAAACCGTTTTTGCGAAGTCCACCTGATTTTGGGTAGAAGGCACTGCCAGGCTTTTTTCATCCGATCTTGTCTCGAATTTAACATATTTCAAAAAACGGTCCACTAATTTTTCTTGCATTCATTGACATCCTCTCACAATTGACTGTCGAAAATGAAAGGATCCGTGTTGATTTCGGAAGCGATGACTTCCAGATCCCATTCATTTTCTTTTTTCCATTCATTGAATAATTCCAATAATTTCGGTTTGCAGATCTGTTCGATGTGATGGCCCGGGTCGATGACCGTCAGTCCATCAGCTTGCATATCGTGGGCAGTGTGGTAGTAGACGTCGCCAGTGATGTACACATCCGCACCTTTTTTGATCGCTTTCCGATAATATTTACCGGCATCCCCGCCGCAGATGGCAACGCGACTGATCGTCTGATCCAAATCGGCTGCGATGAAACGCATGCCCTCGATCTGGAAAACATCCTTGACGTACTGGATAAAGGAACGCAGCGACATCGGCAAAGCCAAATTGCCGACCCTACCCAGGCCGTATTCGCGTTGGAAATTGTTGATCGTGTAGATTTCATAGACGGGCTCTTCGTATGGATGCGATTCATACAACGCCTCCAAGACGTCAGCCAAGCATTTGTCTTCGACGATCATCTCAATTTTTTTCTCTTGGACTTCCTCCGGTTCGTTGATATGGCCGATGGCAGGTTTTGCGCCTTCCAGCGGCGTGAAACGGCCAACCCCTTGCGCCTCAAAGGAGCAGTGGCTGTATTCGTCGGAAATGTTCCCCGCTCCCGCATCGGTCATAGCCAAGCGGACACGATTGCATTCGGCATTCGGCACGCATACGGATATTTTTTTCACAGGCACACGCTTCGTGACATCCATGATTTCGACATCCAACAGCCCCAATGCCTCAGAAAGCCAATCGTTCATTCCGTTAGTCGCATTATCCAGATTCGTGTGGGCCGCATACACGCTGATGTCATGCTTCAGCAGATCGACGTACATTTTCGTTTGCTTATCTGAAACGTCCAAATTTTTTAGCGGTCTGTAGATTGGCGGATGATGGGAGAAGATAAAATCGACTTGCTTCTCGATGGCCTCCTGAACGACTTCCGGACGAACATCGAGCGTCACCATAATACGGCGGACCGGACGGCTCAAATCGCCCAAATGGAGTCCCACCGGATCCCCATCCTCTGCCAGCCAATTCGGAACATGCGATTCGAATAACTCGATGAATTCATAACCAGTAATGCTTTTCATTCCAGCACCTCTTTAATTTCATTGATTTTATTGATCACTTGCTGTTCTTTTTCATTCAGATTGTTGCTTGCTTTTTGCATGCTGTCCAATATGTATTGGCATTTATCGATTTCGGATAACCATTTTTTGCGGAAAGTCTCATTTTTTTCCTGAAGCAGGAAACGGCCGAAGCTGTATTCCAGATCAGAGTAGTTCTCCGTTGTTACCGCCTTTTCAGCAACGATGATTTCATAAATCTTTCCGTTTTCTTCCAATATCGTTTCGTCGATGATTTTGTATGAGTGGCCGATCAGCCATTCACGCAGTTTCTTTTCTCCGTTGTTTGGCTGAAGGATCAGCCGTTCCACACCGACCAACTTACCGTTCAATCTGCCTTTTTCCAGAATCTTGGAAATCAAGTCCCCACCCATCCCGCAGATGGTGACGACGTTTATATGATCCGTCGGTTCAATCACATCCATGCCATCGCCTAATCTGGCGCTGACGCGATCGCCTACTCCTGATGTTCTGATCTGTTCCGTTGCCGATTCGAAGGGGCCTTTCACGACTTCCCCTGCCAATGCGTAACTGATGACGTTGCGCGCCGCCAGAACACAAGGCAAATAAGCGTGATCCGAGCCTATATCGGCCAGTCTGGCGTTTTCCGGCACAAAACTTGCGACTGTCCCGAGTCTTACGGATAATTGTTGAATGTTCAACCTCATCCCTCCATTTCCATTTTTGCTGATAGCTCTATTTTAGCATAATTCCATTTCATATATCCCACTAATCCTTACATCATTCAGAAAAGGGCATAAGAAAAACCCGAGTGCAATACCTCGGGTTAGGCGCTTATTACTCAAGAAAATCTTTTAATTGTTTCGAACGGCTTGGGTGACGCAGTTTGCGCAAAGCTTTTGCTTCGATTTGACGGATCCGCTCACGGGTGACGCCGAACACTTTCCCCACTTGTTCCAAAGTCCGTACATTTCCGTCATCAAGACCGAAACGCAGACGCAGGACGTTTTCCTCGCGATCAGTCAAAGTGTCCAACACTTCCTCAAGTTGTTCCTTCAGAAGCGTTTGGGCAGTGTGCTCAGCCGGACTCAGGACTTCCTGGTCTTCGATGAAATCGCCTAAATGCGAATCGTCCTCTTCCCCGATAGGGGTTTCCAAGGAAACGGGCTCTTGGGCGATCTTCAGGATCTCTCTGACTTTTTCAGTCGGAAGGTCCATCTCGGCACCGATTTCTTCAGGCGTAGGTTCGCGTCCAAGGTCCTGCAGCAATTGCCGTTGGATCCGGACCAATTTATTGATTGTTTCCACCATATGCACAGGGATACGGATCGTTCTGGCTTGGTCGGCGATGGCGCGGGTGATGGCTTGACGAATCCACCAAGTGGCATAGGTGGAGAATTTGAACCCTTTCGTATGGTCAAATTTTTCGACAGCTTTCATCAGACCCATATTGCCTTCCTGGATCAGATCCAAGAATTGCATGCCCCGGCCTACATAACGTTTCGCGATGGAAACGACCAGACGCAAGTTGGCCTCAGCCAATTGCTGTTTCGCTTCCTGATCGCCATCTTTGATGCGCAAGGCCAAATTGACTTCTTCCTCTGCGTTCAGCAAAGGCACGCGGCCGATTTCCTTCAAGTACATGCGCACTGGGTCGTTGATTTTCACACCAGGTGGCACCGCCATCAGGTCTTCCTCTTCATCCTTTTTGGCTGCAGCCGGTTTTTCAGGCTTTACCGTTTCTTTGGCAAGTTGACGGGCAGTCGGACCGCCGTCTGCGTCTACGACACTGACGCCGCCGTCTTCCATTTTTTGTATCAGTTTATCCATGTCGTCCGCGTCCAATTGGAAAGGTGTAGCTATTTTATCGGCCAATTCGTCGTAGAAGACGGACCCCAATAATTTGTGTTCTGCGATCAGTTTTTTGGTTACCTGTTCTAACGTTAAACCTTGATCATTTTTTTCGATTGCCATAAAATGATTCCTCCATTCGATGCGGGCTATTTCTTTATTGCTTTTAATTCTTTTGAAAGGGAAACAATTTCCAACATGATTGTCTTCAGACGCTCATTGTCATTTTTCTTTCGGGCTTCCTTCATTTCAGCCTGTTTTTTTGTCAGTTGATCCTGAAGGGACGACTTATCCCGGATGATATGGACGAGATCCTGAATTTCCTGATAGGTGACTTCCGAATCCAATTGGAACCATTCGATCTCCGTAATCACATTCTGAAGAGCCGGATTATTGATGCGGTCCAAAAATTGGTCGATATTCCCGATCAATCCAGTCTGCCTGAAAAACTCTTCATACAAAATGTAGATCGTCTGGTAGTCATCATGGATGAAATTGAAATCCGCATCAATCTCATTCAGATACGACCAGACTTCCTCGAAATGAAACAGACGGTAAAGCAGTTGCTTCTCACTTTGCTCTGCCTGAGTCACTTTGCGTTTGTTCGTGCTCGGATACATCGCATGGGGCGCAGCAGCATGCGGCGCAGCCCGCCTGAGCGGTTCGCGCTCAGGCCGCTGCTGAAGCACCTCTTGTTGATAACCCTTCAGCTGTTTCTGCAGGATATCGATCGGTATGCTGAATTCATCCGCGATATCCTTCATGTAGAGCTCTCTTTCGATCAGAGAATCCAAGGGCGCCAATGCCTTGAGCATGGTTTCGATGTAGGTGATGCGATTTTTTTCGGAATCCAGGTTCAGATTCATCTTGAGGTAGCGTGAATAGAACTGGATGACGGTCTCGCGGCTATTTTTCAGTGCCTTGGCGAATGCCTCCGGACCTTTCTGCTGGATGTATTCATCCGGGTCCATGCCGGCTTCCAGCGGGAAAATCGAGATGTCGAAGTGCTTATTGCGTTCCAGTATCTCAATGGCGCGCTTGGTCGCCTCGACACCGGGACGATCGCCGTCATAGGCAATGACTATTTTATCGGCCGTCTTCGTCAATATCCGGTTCTGCTCATCCGTCAGACTGGTCCCCATCGAGGCGACGCCATTTTTCACACCCGCTTGCCAAGCGGATATGACATCCATGTACCCTTCGAAAAGGATCACTTCGGAATGTCTGCGGATCTCACTGCGGGCTTTATCGAAGTTGAAAAGGAAATCACGTTTGTTGAACAAGAGCGTTTCGGGACTGTTCAGATATTTTGCTTCATGGTAACCTGTATCATCCACCGGGGAAGCATGCAGAATTCTGCCGGAAAAAGCGACTGTCTTTCCTTTAGCGTTACGCAATGGGAAAATGATCCTGGCCGAGAACCGATCGTAAAGTTCGTTTTGGCCTTGTCTGTCCGTGAATATGCCACTTTCCTGAAGGAGTCCTTCATCGAATGTCTTCGCTTTTAGCATTTGAAAGAGCGCCGTCCGATTGGAAGGGGAAAAGCCAATTTGATACTCTTTAAGCGTCTCCGGCGTGAAGCCGCGTTGGATCATGTAATCCAGCGCAGCTTGGCCCGTAACGGTATTCATCAAGACCTGATGGTAAAAAGCAGCTGCTTCCTCATGGATTTGGATCAGCTTTTCTTTCTTCGACTGCAGCGGATTATCCTGGGCATGATTTTCGTACGAGAAATCCAAGGCGATGTTGCTTAATTCGGCTGTCTTAATGACTGCTTCAACGAATGAAATACCCTCGACATCCATCAAGAAAGTAAAAACATTCCCTCCCCTTCCGCAGCTGAAACAGTGGAAAATCTGTTTTTCTTCTGCGACAGAAAAAGAGGGGGTCTTCTCGTCATGGAACGGGCAAAATCCGAAATGATTCTTGCCTCTTTTTTTGAGTTGTACATATTGGCTGACGACATCAACAATATTCGTTTCGGTTCTGATTTGCGCTAATTTTTCTTCTGAAATACGTTCTGCCAAATGTCTCCCACCTTGAAGAATTCTCTTCATTTTATAAAAACGAGCATAAAGATGCAAATTAGATTTTACCACATCTGTGCAACACATGCAAATATTAATTCAAAGGGACAGCTTTGCTTTCAAATCTGCTGGTTTGCTTGCAGATCCGGAACTTTTACCAAAAACAGCAGTATCCCGCCGATCACGAACAGGATGATCAGGGCAAAAACCCCATCCAAGGAGTTGCCGGTCATCTGAGAGATGAGTCCGACAAGCAATGGCCCGACCACAGCCGCAAATTTCCCGAAGATATTATAGAAACCGAAAAATTCGTTCGCCCGCTCTTTCGGGATCAGTTGGCCGAATAAGGATCGGCTCAACGCCTGCACGCCTCCTTGGGCTGTACCCACAAGCAGCGCCAAAATGATGAATGTCAGCAGCGAGTCCAACTGCAGGGCATAAATGCAGATGAAAATGTAGGTTACAATCCCCGCAAATATCATGTTCTTGTTACCGTACCGTTTGGCTGCGCGGCCATAGAGGATGGAGAACGGGAAAGCAACAAACTGGACAACCAGCATGACGACGATCAGTTCATTCGAAGAGAGCCCGATATCCGATCCGACCGCAGTCGCCATTTTGAAGATGGTCCCAACCCCGTCGATGTAGAAGAAGTAAGCCAACAGAAACAAAAAGGCTTGCCTGTATTCCCTGATGTTCTTCAGAGTTTCCCATAATCTGATGAAACTCATGCGAATCACGCGCGGTTCTTTTTCGATGTAATAGTTCTGTTTGACATTCTTCCAATAAGGAATCGTAAAGACGAACCACCAAATCGCCGTCAGGATAAAGCCGCCCTTCACAATACCGCTCGTGCTCATGGGAAAAATGCCTGTCAATTGGAAAAAAATGAAGATGACGAAAGGGATGGAACTGCCGATATAGCCCCAGCCGAATCCCGCAGATGAGATGCGGTCCATCCTTTCATCGGTCGTCACGTCCATCAAGGAGCCGTCGTAGAAGATATTCGCTCCGGAAAAACCGATTACAGACAACATGTACAACCCCAACAGAAACAACCAATTTTCAGCTGGCACAAATACGAATCCGATTGTTGCGAAAATGCCGGCCAACGTGAAACCTGTAAACAAAGGATTGCGGAAGCCTTTGTAATCCGCGACGGCTCCCAAAACAGGAGCAAGCAGCGACACGACCAAAGTGGCGGCCGCATTCGCGTATCCCCAATAAGCTGTCGAGTCAGCGTCCGTCAGCCCGCCGCTTTGTGCGATCGACTTGAAATACAAAGGGAATACCGCTGTCGTGATCATGATGGAGTATGCCGAATTCGCCCAATCCTGCATAATCCAACTTTTTTCTTCAATCGTATAACGACTCAGCTTTTTTTCATTTCCCATATTACCCTCCTATGCCCTATTCGGTTTGACGACAAGCACCTTGTCTAATCCATCATAACGAATGAACGAATAATGGGCAACATCCAATAGTAGGATGTTGCCCATTATTTTCCTCTTGTTTCTCTCTATTCCTGCGCCGCTTCATCATACTCAGCCAATATTCCCTCAATCAAGGTCCAGGCTTTTTCAAAACCCTCACCCGTCTCTTTCGAGAACATGATCAAGGACTCATCGCTCGGAAGGTTCAAAGCTTTCTTGATGCGGTAAAAATGTTGATTCCATTTCCCGCGCGGTATTTTATCGCATTTGGTGGCGATGACCGAATAAGGAAGGTTGTAATATTCGATGAAATCCTTCATCTGAATATCGTCTTCGGTGGGTTCATGACGAAAGTCGACAATCAGAAAGACATGCCGCAACGTATCACGTTGCGTGAAGTATGTCTCTAACATCTGGCCCCACTTCGCCCGTTCCGTCTTTGAAACTTTCGCGTAACCATAACCCGGAACATCCACGAAATAAAACGAATTATTGATCAAGTAGAAGTTCAAAGTCTGTGTCTTCCCCGGTTTGCTTGATGTCCGCGCCAATGCTTTGCGATTGATCAGCTTGTTGATGAACGATGACTTGCCCACATTGGACCGTCCCGCCAAAGCGATTTCAGCAAAACCGGTGTCCGGGTATTGTTTGGGATCGACCGCGCTCATTACGATTTCCGCTTCTTTTACGTGCATTTATTTTCACTCCTTTTCAAAGCCGTCTGCAATTTAAACGACGCTTAAAACTGTGTCTGTAATCGACTGCCATGATTAGGCGAAAAAATCCGGAAATCAGATTGGAAATTGTCTGATTCGCCGGACTTCAAACGCAAGCTCATGTTCAGTTGATCTGTTTGCCGTCTTCATCGAACAGCAACGGCGCATCGGTGCCATTGAGTGTGTTGTCCGTTATGACGCACTTCACGATTTCATCTCTGCTTGGGATATCAAACATGATGTCAAGCATGATGTTTTCGATGATGGAGCGCAATCCACGGGCACCTGTGTTTCTTTCCAGTGCTTTTTTGGCGATGGAGCGCAGTGCATCATCTTCGAATACCAATTCGACGCCATCCAACTCAAGCAATTTTTTGTATTGTTTTACCAAGGCATTCTTTGGTTGTGTCAGGATATGGACCAAATCGTCTTCCGTCAACTTTTCCAATGCAGCCATTATCGGTAAACGACCGATGAATTCCGGGATCAAACCGAATTTCAATAAATCTTCCGGTATGATCTGCTGCATGATGCTCTTGTCTTCCAAATGTTTGGCTTGAGGAGAGCCGAAGCCGATGACTTTTTCGCCAAGACGCTCTTTTACGATCGTTTCGATGCCGTCAAAGGCACCCCCGACGATGAACAGAATGTTCGTCGTGTCGATTTGGATGAACTCTTGCTGCGGGTGTTTTCTGCCGCCTTGCGGTGGAACGTTCGCAACAGTGCCTTCCAAAATTTTGAGCAGCGCCTGTTGAACCCCTTCACCACTCACGTCTCTCGTGATCGATACATTTTCACCTTTACGGGCGATTTTGTCAATCTCGTCGATGTAGATGATTCCCCGTTCAGCCCGCTCGACATCAAAATCGGCAGCCTGAAGCAACTTCAATAGGATATTTTCGACATCCTCACCAACATAGCCGGCCTCCGTCAAACTTGTCGCATCTGCAATCGCAAATGGGACATCCAGGATACGCGCCAATGTTTGGCCAAGGAACGTTTTACCCGAACCTGTCGGACCTATCAAACAAATATTACTTTTTTGCAACTCTACATTATCATCTTCTGACATCATGCTCATTTGGCCGATGCGTTTGTAGTGATTATAGACCGCTACCGATAGCGTCCGTTTGGCTTTTTCTTGGCCAATCACATATTCGCCCAAAATCTTTTGGATTTCCTGCGGTTTTGGTACCTCGGTGAATACTGCTTCGCTTGGTGCATAGATCTCTTCTTCGATGATCTCTTTGCACAGATCTACACACTCATTACAAATATATACATCCGGCCCCGCAATGATCTTTTTCACTTGGTCCTGAGATTTTCCGCAGAATGAACAATGTATTGTCCCGACACTTTCATCATGGAACACAATCATTCTCCTCCCTATATACTTACTTTCCGATCCAGCAGGACTTACAAGGATCCGCCAATTTCTGTGGCGCGGTGACCCTGACCGCTTTCGAACGGTTTACATCTTAACACAGAAAGGAAAAATTGAAAAAGAATATGATTCGTTTACCTTATGGGGTTACAGCCCGAATATATCCCTGAATATAAACAGATGGGACACTGACTATGGAAGACAATGTCCCGATCTCTTTATTTTGTTTCAACTTTTCTTATTCTTCGATTGCTGAATCAGTGATGATGCTCATCGCTTTCTTCATTTGGATATCATTTGTCAACATATCAGGGCTGACCAATCCGCGGACACGGTCTGCATCCATGTTGTATTGTTTCGCCAACTCTTCGATTTCTGCAGCGATTTCTTCTTCAGAAACGACGATGTTTTCATCTTTGATGATTTGTTCCAACACTAAGGATGTTTTCGTGCGTACGTCAGCATCAGCTTCCATTTGGACGTGCAAGTCTTTTTCTGTAGTACCTGTGATTTGGTAGTACAATTCAGGGGAGATCCCTTGACGTTGCATGTCATTCAGGAAAAGATCCATTTGACGGTGTACTTCATCGTGAACCATTACGTGCGGCAATTCTACGATTTCAGCGTTATCCACTGCTTGTCTCAAAGCTAGATCCTGAACAGCTTCGTCAGCTGCAGCATTTTTGCTTTCTTCCAATTCCTTGCGGATTTTAGCTTTCAATTCGTCTAATGATTCTACTTCTTCGTCGACATCTTTTGCGAATTCGTCATCCAAAGCCGGTAATTGTTTTGTTTTGATTTCGTGTACGACTACTTTAAAAGTAGCTTCTTTTCCTTTAAGATCTTCAGCTTGATAGTCTTCAGGGAAAGTCACGACAACATCTTTTTCTTCTCCAGCTTTAACGCCGACCAATTGTTCTTCGAAACCTGGGATGAATTGATTAGAACCCAACTCCAAAGAATGGTTTTGATCTTTGCCGCCTTCAAATGCCACACCATCGACGAATCCTTCGTAGTCGATTACAGCTGTGTCGCCAAGTTCTGCGCCTTCTTCTTTAAGGACTAATTCAGCTTGACGCTCTTGTTTTTCTTTCAAGTTGTTTTCTACATCCTCATCTGTAACGACGCGGTCTTGTTTTTCAACTTTAAGATTTTTGTATTCTCCAAGCTTCACTTCAGGTTTCACTGTAACTTCAGCAGTGATGACCCAAGGCTTGCCTTTTTCCATGCTCTTGATGTCAATTTTTGGTTGAGAAACAGGATCCAATCCAGCTTCTTCGATAGCTTGTGAATAAGCATCCGGCAAAGCGCCGTTCAATGCGTCTTCGAATAAAGACTCTTCACCATAAATATTGTTGAATACGTGACGAGGAACTTTACCTTTACGGAATCCAGGAACGGAAACGTTCTTTTTCACTTTGTTGAAGACCTTGTCCATTTCTTGTTTGATGATTTCTTCTGAAATTTCAAATGTTAAGACACCATCGTTAGTGCCTGTTTTTTCCCAGTTTGCAGTCATTTACTTTCCTCCAAAAATCTTGATTTTATTGCAATTAATTTGATATTGCACACTCTCCAATACTACACTAGAAAAGTGATGTTGTAAACAAAAAGTGCTTAATTATTCCGTTTTCGTGCAAAAAATGTGCCCGCTATCAACGCTTTCGCCTTCGATTTTAACGCTTTCTTAGATTTCTTTCACCGTATGTTTTTGGTATAATCATTCAATGGGGGTGATCGTCAGTGGCCGTAAATTATCCGAACGGCAAAAAGTTCCATGCCGAGTCGCATATACCGAAAACTGCAAAGAGGAAAGACTTCATATACAGCAACCGGGGAATGACGCTTGAAGAAGAGATCAACAGCAGCAATGAGCATTACCTATCGTCAGGGAAAGCCGTCATCCACAAAAAGCCGACGCCTATCCAAGTCGTCAAAGTGGATTATCCCAAAAGAAGCGCAGCCGTCATCAAGGAGGCCTACTACCGGCAATCCTCCACTACAGACTACAACGGTGTCTATAAGGGTCATTACCTGGACTTTGAGGCCAAAGAAACAAAAAACAAGACAGCCATCCCACTGAGCAACTTCCACGAGCACCAGATCGTTCATATGAAAAGGTGTATCCAACAGCAAGGAATCACGTTCGTACTGATCCGTTTTTCCTTCTTTAACCGCGTTTTCTTGCTGAATAGTTCCTATCTGATTGACTTTTGGGAGAATACATTGAATAATGGCCGTAAATCGATTCCGTTGGCTTTCATTGAGGATAACGGGATCGAGGTGGCATACGGATTCAATCCCCGCCTGGCTTATCTGGATGCGGTGGATAAAATGCTTGAACGCACAATCAAATAATTAAGAGGTGAACCACATGCCGAATGAAGGCAATCATACACGATCACGCGCAAACAACAGAAAGAAAAACGGTAAAACGCAAGGCCCTCGCAAAACGGCCGTGAAAGCGAAAACGAAAACGAAGGCGAAGAAAACCGGGATGCCGCTCTGGAAGAAAATAATCTTCGGAGTTCTGGCCTTAGGTGTGATCGGACTCGCTTCCGGAGCAGGGCTCTTCTTCTACTACGTCTCTTCCGCTCCCGAACTGACCGAAGATAAATTGATCGGAACGGTGGCATCGACCATTTTGGATGCGGACGGAAACGAAATCAAGGAAATCGGCGGCAACGATCAGAACCGGACATTGGTCAGCGCCGAGGAAATCCCGCAAGTCTTGAAGGACGCCATCGTCTCGATAGAAGATCAGCGCTTCTACGATCATAACGGTGTCGATCCGATCCGGATCCTCGGCGCTCTGTTCGCAAACCTCCAGCAAGGCGGCATCTCGCAAGGCGGAAGCACCATCACCCAGCAATTGATAAAACTTTCCTATTTTTCAACCAGTTCCGAAGACCAGACACTGGAGCGGAAGGCGCAGGAAGCCTGGATGTCCATGCAGCTGGAACGTGAATATACGAAGGACGAGATTTTGGCGTTCTACATCAACAAAGTCTACATGTCCAACAACGTCTACGGCATGGGAACGGCCGCTGAATACTTTTTCGGCAAGTCCATCACCGATGTGACGCTTGCCGAAGCCGCCACTTTGGCGGGCATGCCGCAAGCCCCTTCCCTGTATGACCCAATCAGCAATCCGGCGGACACGCAAGCCAGACGCGACCTTGTTCTGGATATGATGGTCGAGAACGAAAAGATCACTGCAGAAGAAAGCGCCGAAGCGAAGACGGTCCAAATCGAAGGCAGCATCATCGATCACTCCGGCGATGTCAATACGTCACTGGTGATCGACCCTTATATCCAGCTCGTCATCGATGAAGTCACCGAAAAGACCGGCTTGGACGTCTACGAAGGCGGTCTGACGATTACGACAAACATCGATATGGATGCACAACAACGTCTGTACGATATCGTGAATACTTACGACTACATCGAATTCCCTGACGATCTGTTGCAGACTGGTGTTTCCATGGTCGATGTCAATACCGGCGCCATCCAGGCAGTCATCGGCGGGCGCAATCAGAATGTCCAATTGGGTTATAACCGTGCCTCCGAACTCCCAAGAAGCATCGGTTCGACGATGAAACCGATGGCCGTCTACGGACCGGCCATCGAGTACTTGGATTACTCGACAGGCACGTTGGTCGTCGATGAAGCGTACAGCTACTCCGACGGCAGCGAAATCAACAACTACGACAACGAGTACAAAGGCGATCAGACCATCCGTGAAGCGTTGGTCGATTCGCGCAATATTCCGGCCTTGAAGACTTTCCAGGAAGTCGGCGCGGATAACGCCTTTTCGTTCCTGAAAAAATTGGGCATCACCATCACGAACGATGGCCAGGAATATTTGGTCGAATCCAATGCCATCGGCGGTGAAGCGACACCGATCGAGCTTTCTGCAGCTTATGCAGCCTTCGCTAACGGGGGCACTTACTACGAGCCTTATACGGTCCAATCCGTGATGACCGCGGAAGGTGAAGAATTCACTTTCGAACCGAACGGAACGGAAGCGATGAAGGAATCCACGGCCTACATGATCACCGACATGCTGAAGGACGTCATCACTGAAGGAACGGCAAAGAACGCCCAGATACCCGGATTGCCGCAGGCCGGCAAAACCGGGACAACCAATTACACGGATGAAGAGTTGGCTGCTGTCGGCGGCACAAACGTGCCTTACGCTGCGCCCGATGCGTGGTTTGCCGGATATTCGACAAGCTACTCCATTTCGGTGTGGGTCGGTTATGACAATTCCAAGGAATACGGAAACTTTTTGGATTATCAGACACAGAGCCTGACGCGCGATATTTATCGGGAGTTGATGTCCTACGTGTCCGAAGATACCGACTATGCCGATTGGACGCTGCCCGCATCGGTCAGCCAAGTCTCGATCGAAAAGTACACAGAGCCGATCATGAAGCCCGGCCCAAATACACCGAGCAGTCTGATTGCGACAGAACTTTTCGTCAAAGGAACGGAACCTACTTCCACCTCCAAGAAATACGGCGTGACGCTGTTGGCGCCTTCCGGTTTGAAGGCCAGCTACGATACCGGTAAGGATGAATTGACCATCGAATGGGATAAATACTCCGCCAGCGGCACCGACTCCAACGCACAAGCGCAATATACGGTGACAGCAGGCGACGCATCCGAAACGACAACCGACACCAAAGTCGTCCTGGATAACCCTGGAAAAGGCACAATCACGATTTCCTTGGTCGTCAAGGTCGGTTCAAGCACATCACCTGCTGCTTCCATCCAGTTGACCATCGCCGATCCGGCACAGGAATCCTCCGAAGCGGATTCCGCAGATGATGGCGATACAGCAAGCGATTCAGCATCGTCCTCCAGTTCGGCGGATAGCGACCAAGCATCCTCCGCCGCCCAAGATGACGAAGAAACAGCCCAGAATCCATAAGAAAAGCATCGGGGAAAACCACCCCGATGCCTTTTTTTGTGTAGTTGTATTATTTTTTTTGATAATCTGAGAGCTTGTACTCCAAACCGTGGGTACTTTTATAGTACTCAGGATACATTTCACCACCGCAATTCTCACAAGTGAAGCGGGGAGCATCCAACAGATCCCCTTCGTCCATCTGATCGAATTCATCCACCACTTCCTTCGGAATGGCTTCATTGATTCCGCATTGAAGACATATATAATTGACGCTGTTTTTCCCAGTCGAAGCGATTTGCTTCAAATATTTTTTCTTTAGCTTGTTTTTGGTTAATTTTGAATTCTTCTGACTCAATGTTTCTAATCTCCTCTCGCAGATATCTCCTCGCCGCTGCATCGTTCGCATATTGGATTCTTAGCTTTCCTTTTTTGGACACAGCAATCCCACGGAAAACAAAGAGGTTTCCGCAACTGGAACATTTTAAAGGATTCTCTCCAAAACATTCGGTAATTCTGTCTGCCCATTTCATGGGTTTTAAAGCAGTCGAAACGTTTAACAATAGTCGCTTGATCTTGGACTGGATCTCCTTGACGACTTCTTTCACAACCTTCTTGATTCTCCTGCTGTATAACCCATATCTACGGATTGTTTTAAAGTTTTTATCGGGGATGTGTCTTATTAAAGCTGCAATAAACTCTTTCGCAAGCATAATCTCTGTTTCTTCTGTATTTGTCCGTTTATCATGATAACGAAACATCACAATATCACCGTCGTACATGATAATACGGTTCAACGCAATCGGCCCGCGTTTCATGTAGCGGCTAATATACTGCAGAATCTTTTTGACATTCGTTCGGCTTCTCTTCGGAGCGTTCACGTAAAAACCTTCAGCATTTCTTGTATAGGCTCTCTGAAGCTGTGGCTGTACTTCCTTTTTCTCCTCCGGAGAAAGCACGCGTCGAATCAGCTTTAACACTGCATTCTGCCAGTTTACCCGCAACATTTTGTATGGGATATAATCGTAATCTTTCCACTCGCCACCTTCTGTCAAGCCACCCATCGTTACGATCATATGCACATGGGGGTTAAACTCGAGTTTCGAGCCAAAAGTGTGCAGAGCCAAAATGATACCAGGCCGAATTTTATGTTTCTTGAAATAATCCAAAATCACTTGCGCAGCGTCATCCATTAGTCCTTTCAAAAGTATTTCCCGATGATACTTTAAAAAGATGGTCCTCAGGCCTTCATCGATGGTAAAAACAATATGTCTGTGGGTGGTGTGGAACATATCCTGAGACACAATTTCACTCCACCGCTCACTTTCACCGACAGAACATGTCGGGCAAAATTTGCCTTTACACCGAATCGGAACTTTTTTTACCGCATGGCAACCTTCACAAACATATAACCGAAAGCCTTTCGAAATATCCCCACAGTATCTAAATTTTTCAACCTCTTTAAAGACCACAGGTCTTATCTTGAGTTTGAATCTTTTAGAGAACTGGTCCCAATGGTTATTCTTATCAAAGAAAATGGTATGGAGAATATTCTGATTCATACCTCTATTTTACCACTGTGAAACCAAAACAAAAACTGTGGAACATGTGCTATCACCACATTCCACAGCTGAAAAATTTTATACTTTCCTACAATATAAGAAAACAGCCAGCTCCCGAATAAGGAGCTGGCTGTTTTTTGTTGCGGAAGCTGCGCTCTTCCGATTCACTTCAAACCCAGGCGTTTTTGGCCTTCTTGGCACATCGAAAGCAACGGGCAAACTTCGCACTTGGGGTTTCTGGCTGTGCAATGGTACCTTCCGAAGAAGATCATCTGGTGATGCGCATCGGACCAGCGTTCCCGCGGAATTTTTTTCATCAGCAGCTCTTCCACTTCCAGAACCGATGCTTTCTGGGGAGCGATCCGCAGCCGTTTGGCTATCCGTTCCACATGGGTATCCACCGCGATTGCCGGAATATGGAAACCGACACTCATGACGACATTCGCCGTTTTGCGCCCCACGCCGGGCAACTTGGTCAATTCTTCCAGGGTGCGTGGCACTTCGCCGCCGAAGTCCTCCAGCAGCATTTTGCAGCATTTTTGGATGTTGGCGGCCTTGTTCCTGTACAAGCCGATCGTCTTGATTTCTTGCATGATCGCCTCGAGCGGGGCCGCAAGGAAAGCCTCGGGCGTAGGGAACCGGCTGAACAGACTTGGCGTGACCTTATTGACGGAAACGTCCGTAGCTTGGGCGCTGAGGAGTGTCGCAATCAACAGCTGAAACACGTTCTGATGCAGCAGTTCGCACTGCGCGTTCGGGAACAGCGCCGCCATCTCATCCAGGGCTTCTACCGTCTTCCTTTTTGATAATATCATCCTTCACCCCACCTATGTGTCCGCGTCAGTGTCCAGCCAATTGTAAAGCGGCACTTCCATCGGCGCATCCGTTGCTGGTTTTCCCTCGAACTTGTCATGGTTGCTTTGCGGCCGTGGCGACTGCTGCTGGATCAGATCTTTGACGCTTTTGATGTTTTTCTTCTCCCAAGCCAACAGAATGCGGTCGATATATTTCAGGCTGTAGACGCGATTCAAAACCGCTTCTTTCAAAGCTGATTCGATCAATTCAAGCGGATAATGGTCCATATCGATCCAGCTCGCAATGGTCTGCATTTCGATGGGCGATAAGTTCCGCCCGAACTCCTGCTCGAACATGGTCATGATATTCTTACCCTGTTGCTGGATGGGCTGTTTTTTCTCGGATCGCTCCATCAATTGGAACAGCCGTTGATAGATCGGGGCCAAGGAATAGGAATCCTCCACTTTGCCGGCGAGATCATTTTTCGTCTCCATCAAAATCATTTGCTTCTGCATCAGATTATGCAGCAGTGAAAAGACCTCCTTTTCGGCGAGGCCCATATTTTCGGCGATCAGTGCCAGATTCGGAAACGGTATGTTCTTATCGATGTAAGCTTTCAGCTGCAGCACAAAGATGAATTCCGTATCCGCAAGACCGATCCTTTTATAGTTCTGCAGCAATAAATTCGGGATCAACGTCTGCCCTGATTCGATCCATTTGGTTAATTCATTGTATGACATTATGTTAAAAAACTCCTTTAGAGTAAAAGGAAGCGGAACAAATAGCTGCTATTTGCCCCACTCCCATTCTGTTGTGATTAAATTCAGCTTCGCGAAATGCCCTGATTAAGGGTAGATTCTGTTCAGAAGACGTGGGAATGGAATCGACTCACGGATGTGTTCGGTTCCGGAGATCCATGTCACCATTCTTTCAAGTCCCAGTCCAAACCCGGAATGAGGCACTGAACCGTATTTGCGTAAATCCAAATACCATGAATAGTCATCCTTGCTCAGGCCGAATTTTTCGATCTGTTCGCTTAAGCGTTGGTAGTCCACTTCGCGTTCGCTGCCGCCGATTATTTCTCCATATCCCTCCGGAGCGATCATATCCGCGCACAAAACGACTTCAGGACGATCCGGATGTTCTTTCATGTAAAAAGGCTTGATCGCTTTCGGGTAATTAAGGATGAATACCGGTCTGTCCGATTGGTTTGCGATGAAGGTTTCATGAGGCGAGCCGAAATCATCTCCCCAAACGATATCGTCAAAGCCGTTTGCGTTCAATAAGGCTACAGCGTCATCATAGCTGATGCGATCATAAGGCAATTGCGTATATTTTTTAAGCAATTCTTTGTCGCGCTCCAGCGTATCCAAGTAGATATCACAATTATCCAGTACCGATTGGACCAGATAAGCGACATATTTTTCTTGGACTTCCAAACTTTGGTCCTGATGCATGAAGGCCATTTCCGGCTCCATCATCCAAAATTCGATCAGATGGCGGCGTGTCTTCGATTTTTCGGCACGGAAAGTCGGGCCGAATGAAAATACTTTTCCGAAAGCCATCGCTGCCGCTTCCATGTACAATTGTCCGCTCTGGGACAGGTAAGCTTCCTCATCGAAATACTTGGTGTGGAACAGCTCGGTCGTCCCTTCCGGCGCACTGCCGGTCAGGATCGGCGGATCCACCTTGATGAAGCCTTCCTGATTAAAGAATTCATAAGTAGCGCGGATGATTTCGTTCCGGATTTTCATGATGGCGTGCTGTCTGGATGAACGCAGCCACAAATGACGATGATCCATCAGGAAATCGGTGCCGTGCTCCTTAGGCGTGATCGGATAATCCTGGCTTTCCCCCAGCACTTCGATGCCGGTGACGAGCAATTCGTAGCCTAGCTTCGAACGGGTATCTTCCTGGATGATCCCTTTGACGATCAAAGAGGTTTCTTGCGTCAGCGATTTTGCGACGTCGAACAACTCTTCTCCGACATCATTTTTCAAAACGATGCCTTGGAAATAATGGGTGCCGTCACGCAATTGCAGAAAGGCGATTTTCCCGCTGCTTCTTTTGTTGGTTACCCAAGCACCAATGGAAATCTCTTGCCCTAGATATTCCTTCGCTTGGTCCATTGTGATAAGTGTCAATCTCGTCTGCCCCTTTTGCCACAAAAAACAGTTTATTTTTTATGGGTTTCGATAAATTTTTTGATGCGATCTACTGCTTCTGCCAGTAGTTCTTCTCTGACAGTATAACTTATTCTGGCGTAATCAGGGTACCCAAAACCATCGCCTGAAACCAAAGCGACATTTGCCTCCTCGATCAGAGCCAACGTAAAGTCCTTCACTTCTTTAAAACCGCACATTTCGGCGGCTTCCTTCACATTCGGGAACAGGTAAAAGGCTCCTTGAGGTTTCGTGACTTTGAAACCAGGAATGCTTGCGACCAGCGGATAGAAGAAGTTCAGACGCGCTTCAAAGGCTGCGCGCATTTCTTCGACAAAGTCTTGTGGCCCGGTCAATGCAGCCAAAGCGCCATATTGGCTTGGTCCGGCAGGGTTGCTTGTCGAATGACTGGATAATTCGATCATTTTACTGATGATCTCCGCATTTCCCATTGCGTATCCGATTCTCCAGCCTGTCATAGCATAGGTTTTAGAGATGCCGTTGATGATGACTGTCTGGTTCTTGATTTCTTCCGATAGGGAAGCGATTGAGATGGCTTCATTTCCGTTATAAGTCAGTCGGTAGTAAATTTCATCGGCGATGATCAAGATATCATGCACAACCGCCCACTCGCCGATCGCCTTCAGTTCTTCAGGCGTATAGATCATACCGGTCGGGTTAGACGGCGAATTCAAAAGCAAAGCAACTGTTTTTTCGTTGCGATGTTTTTCCAGATCTTCAACAGTCAGTTTAAAGCCTTTTTCAGGTGCTGTTTCGACCAGCACGTTGACGCCACCCGCTAATTTGATCTGTTCCGTATAGCTTACCCAATACGGTGCTGGGACGATGACTTCATCTCCGGGATTGAGAATGACTTGGAATAGCGCAAACAAAGCATTTTTGGCACCTTCAGTCACGATGACCTGATTGACGGCGTAACTCACTCCGTCATATTTTTGATGGTAATCCACAATCGCTTGACGCAATGGCAGGATACCGGCAGTCGGTGTGTAGTGATTCGCTTTGTTTGATTGGATTGCCTCTACTGCCGCATTCAGAATTGAAACGTGCGTATCGAAGTCCGGTTCCCCTACGGTCAAGTTCAGGATATCCTTCCCTTGTGCTTTCATGACGTTGACTTTAGCTGACGTCGCCAATGTCGGGGATTCGCTTATTTTTTTCATTCTTTCAGAAATTTTTACCATCTCAATCACTCCAATTTATATGTTTTCTATATCTTTGAGCCATTTCCCAGAAATAGCGGATATCAAATAGTAACCAATCGTATCGTTTGCATTTTTGTAGGTGACTTCCCAAACCGGTTCTTCGTTCTCTATCCCCAGTCTTGCCTCCAGAATCCGTTCAGGGTTCTTATCCGCCTGAGTGATTGATTTGGCTTCACTTTCGGTGATGACTTCCGCTGTGTTCAGGATAGTGGTTTCACCGCCGTCTTTCTTTATGATGACGTACAATTCTTCGTTGTTGTCATCGATGCCAGCCAGTGAAAAATACGTCTCAGATCCGTTGTACCAATAAAAGTCTTGGACTTTTTGGATGTTGGCGTTCTCTTCCGCAATGGCGGTTGCTTCTTTCTCCGCTTGCAGTATCGGCTGCTGGCTTCGGTAAAATATCGTGTAGGAACTGACGATCATCAGGAAGAGAATGACAATCGTCCCAACAATGATGTTCTTCTTCACATCTTCCACTTCCTTATCTTTGCTTGAAACTTAATCGCAATCTCACCTAATTATTAATGATACCTTAAACTTCAGGCTGATGGAATATCCCGCCGCATTATTTTTTCAGAAATTCTTGAATTTCCGCATTTATTTCAGCCTGATCGGCTACTTTTATCCCTACGCCCTCCGGAAGCATCTGCTGCATCCGTTTGGAATAATTGCTTTTGATCAATCTGTCGTCCAGGCAAATGACGACGCCCTTCGTATTTCTGGAGCGGACGAGCCTGCCTATCCCCTGTTTCAGGCGGATCATCGCTCGCGGGAGAAACTCTTCATAGAATGTCTTCTTGCCTTTGTCCTGGTGATAGGCTTGTAAGGCTGCATTTTCAGGACGATGCGGCGGATCGAACGGCAGCCTGGTGATCACCAAAATTTCAACTGCTTGATCAGAAAAATCAATGCCTTCCCAGTATGAAGCAGAACCCAGCAAGATGGCAGCATCGGCCGACATGAACCGGTTATGCATCCTTCTCCGGCTGCCGGAGAAACCTTGAGCGAGTATTTCCGTTCCCGGGAATCCGGCAGAGACAGCATTTTTGAGTTGGCTATGGACCTCCTCCAGCAAGCGGTTGGATGTGAACAGAACCAAGGCCTTGCCTTGGTGCGGGAGTACGATTCCCTGCAACGTCGAAACGATCTGTCTGGCGGCTTGTTTATCATCCAACGACGTGATGGCCGTGATGTCAGTCGGAAGGAAGATCCGCAATCGTTCGCTCAAGTTATAGGGTGAAGCAAAATACGCTTCCTGCAATGCGGCTTCTCCGACTTTGTTTTTGAAGTAATCCAGCGAGTCATCCACTTTGAGTGTCGAACTCAAATAGACCGTTCCGCTGAATCGTTCACTGATTTTGGTATGGATTTCTTCAGACAGATCGATCTGGTTCATCTCGATCCTCAGCGAAAGCAGGTCATGATCCCAAGTATAATGCAGCACATGATACGTGCCCGGGCGATCTTCGATAAAGTGTTGCAGATTGTCTCGGACCGCTTCCAGGTCATCCAGCAGCGCCTTTGCGCGCGGACCCATGACCGGATCGTTCCTCAAGCTGGTTTTGTCCAGGCAACGCATCGCGGCAAGCCTTGTTTCAAGTATATACTGGTGCATTTTCTTGAATATTTTCTTGATTCCGGTCTCAATCTGAAAATTCTCATCGAGGTAAACTTCACCCTTTTCCTCCACCTCATTGATCAGGGAGCGCATCAATACTTCTTCCGAATGGGCACATTCCTGCTGTAATTGATCGACCGCGAATTCGAGGTTGAACAGATCATAGTCGAGGGAATCGCTCTCGGTATCCTTCTCGATTGCCTCGCGAAAGTCCCGCAGGAAATAGCCGAACCGCTTCAATCGCCGCTTCAGGATGGACAAAGCCACACTTTTTTTGTGCGCATCCTGATAGACGCGCGGGAATTGATGCGCTTCATCGAGGATCAGTTTTATGGATTCGCACTGGTCAAAAATAGCCAGGTCATCGATGTGGTGACTCAAAAAAGAATGGTTCGTGACGATCAGGCTGGATTGTTCCGCCTTTTTGTTGTTGAAGGAGAAGAAATCATCATCGGCCCACCTCCCTTTCAGCGGGGATTCGTGGCTTTCAAAAGTCAATTTTTCCCACAAAAAATCGAAGCTCTGAGCTTGGCTCAATTCGCTGATGTCGCCGGTTTCCGTCTCGGTCAACCAGACGTAGATGCTCATCATGATCAAGGATTCTTTTTTTGTGAGGGATTCCAATGTCAAAGCGGCCAATTTCTCCAGATGGATGATGTTCGTCTTCCCTTTCAATGAGCTTACCTGCAGCTCGAACGGCAGCATTTTGCGCAACCGGGCCAATTCGTCATCCATGATCTGTTCCTGCAGAAGCAGCGTGGAGGTGCTGATCAGGACTTTGTTTTCCGGGGTCGCCTGATAAGCGGCGGGCAACAGGTACGCCAAAGTTTTCCCGATGCCGGGTGCAGCCTCGATCGCCAGGTTTTGGGAAGTTTCTGCCTGATGGAAATCAAAAAGTGACTGCATCATCTCGATCTGCTCCGAACGGATTTCCAACCCGTGATTCGCCATCAGCCTCTTGGCCACTTCCGAGAAGTCAGCAACTTCTTTTTCTCTGTAGGCAGTCTGTTCCGAAAGTATTTCCTTTTCCTTCAGCGCCAACCCATTTTTGACATAGATTTTCTGCGGGAGGGCCGAGCGCATCTCCTTGGCGGTTTCATAACTTTCATAGAAAAAAGAATCGTTGTCAACCTGACAATGCGCCGACAAGAAATTCAACTTTTCCAGCGTGACCAACGGCAAATTGTTGGCCTTCTCCTTCAATTGGAGGAAAAGTTCCGCAGTCGCATGTGCATCGCTTGCGGCATCATGGGCATTATCATGCGTCAGGACGAAGTGGTTTGATAAATCGCCCAACCGATAACTGGACAAAGTCGGATAGAGGATTTTCGTCAACTCCACCGTATCCATCGCGCGCAGCGAAAGCGGCGGCATGCCGACCTCTTGAAACGAGCTGTCCAAAAAATGGTAGTCGAAATGCACATTGTGCGCCACAAATACGCACCCTTCCAGCGTGTTGTAGATGAAATCGCACACGTCTTCAAAATAGGGAGCCTCTTTGACGTCCTTATTCTTGATCCCCGTCAACTTTTCGATGATATCCGGGATTTTCCTGCCGGGATTGATGGTTATATTGATTTCTTGAACTATTTTGCCGGCCTGAAGCAAGGTACACCCGAATTGAATGATCCGATCCCCTCGTTTGAAGCTGGATCCCGTTGTCTCAAGATCGACAATGGCATAGGTTTTCTTCATAAAAATAATCTCCTAAATAAACAGAAGCTTCTCCTGTTCCGGTATTTCTTTCCGCAAGACTTTCCCTGAAACTATCTCATTAAAACAGGCGTCTCTCCGATCAAACTGTGCATTGTATGCAGCTGACCTCATTATATCCTATGTCGCGGCTATTGTTACCGTAAAAACGATAATTATCGGATTTTTTTGATGGCTGGCAGGGATAGGTTGCCGACCCGATGCAAAAAAATGGACCCTCGCTTTGCCAGCAAGGATCCATTTTTTTGGATGCATCAAACGATGTCAGGATAAATGTCTTTCACATTTTTTTCCGGATCGATCACGATATATAATTTGTTTTCGGATGAAACGAATGAAGATTGATATTCGTTGTCGAATCCATCGATATCCAATGCTTTGTAAGGGAAGTAGATGCGGTCCACTTCAACGATGACGTCGGATTTCGGGTGATCCTCATCTTGGTACAGGATATCCATTTTTTCGATGTCCTGATGGCTCGCAACGCGCTCGAACATGCCTTGCTCAAGTCCACCCAGATTGATATCGCTCGTGTTGACGTGATCTGCTTCTTGGTTAATTTCGATACGCAAAGATTCGCAAGGGTGGATTTCCTGGAAATCACTGTTGCCGATTCGGCCGTAGCTCGTTGTGACTTGTTTGATCCATAGATCTCCGATGTATTCACGCTTGATCGTCCATGTTTCGCCGTTTCTAAAAATAAATCTCAAACCTGTCATTACTTTTTTCATCGAAATCACTCCTGATATATTTACTTTTTGAATATGTAACTATTTTATCATATTTTTTAATAAGTGGGTACCAATACACTTCCGATGACGAGAAAAAGTAAGTTATGCTGCTATAGGCTATCCATGAATTCATTCGCATTGACGACTGCTCTTGTGTGCTTTGCCGATGCGATTTCATGGCCTTGTGAATGGGCTGCGCATTCGAAGAAATATTTGTTCCCTCTGTGTTCCGTCACTCTGACCGTCACCGTTATTTCTGCGTGGATGGGAGAGGCTTTTTTATGGTGCAGATCGCAATGGATCCCGACTGTCGTGTCGCCTTCGGAAAGATGTTCCTTGACGATTCCCATACAGGCATTTTCGATCATTGCCAACAATGCCGGCGTCGCCAGAACCGGCAACGTACCCGAACCGATCTCGGAAGCCAAATCTTTTTGCCCGACGGTATAGGCGGCTGCGAATGTCTCGTCCAAATAAATCATCCTTCTTTTCATAATGAAATCCCTTAGTGCGGAGGGGCTGTTCTCCAGTTTGTTTGCCAACACCAGCGTTTTCAATTCTTCGAATATCTCGCCTACGAAAGGACCGCCACGTTTGATGCCAAGCAAGGACAGCAATTCTTTTCCGTCCAAGGCCAAGTCTTTTAGCGTATGGATCGGCATGGATTCATTCAGTTCGATCAAATTTTCGCTCTGGTTCGGCAACCCGAAGCCTTCGATGATGGCTTCAATCTCCAGGGCGATTTCGATTCCTGTTTCGAACAGGAGTGGATAGTCCCAGAATTGCTGCAGGCGTTTGTTGAGCGCCTGGGCGCCTTTGCGTATGTCCATGATTTCCTTGCGGGAACACTTCCATTGCCGCAAAAATGGCTCGATCGCTTCGTCCTTCAGATCCAGGAAATGGACCAGCACAGTCCAGGCGATTGTTGTCCCTTTGAATTGCAGCGGAAACAAGGCCAAGTCGATCAATGCCTTTTCCCGATTTTGGAAGCCAGGGCACATCTGGAATAAACGTGTTTCGACAAAAAACTTGATCCCGCCCTTGCGGTTTCTTCCGATCAGAAGCTTATTCCACTCTTCGCGCACGCGCTCAACCGCGATTTTCGAAAGGAGCGGATGATACTCGATGATGGCATCCTTCGTCGCTTGTTCGATTTCAAAATCCAGCTGGCTCACGAACCTGGCCGCGCGCATCATGCGCAAGGCATCTTCCCTGAAGCGCTCTTCCGGATTGCCGACCGCCCTGATCAATTTGTTCGCCAAGTCCTCCTGCCCGTTGAAGAAGTCTTTGATGTTCCCGTGCCGATCGATCGCAATCGCATTGATCGTAAAATCGCGCCTTTTCAAGTCGTCCTGCAGACTGCGCACATACTCGACTTTCTCCGGCCTGCGGAATTTCTCGTACTTTGACTCAGTCCGGAAAGTTGTTATTTCGTATGTCTCCCGCTCATGCAAAACCATCACCGTTCCATGTTGGATGCCTACATCAAAGGTGATCGGGAAGATCCGCTGAATTTCTTCAGGCATAGCGCTCGAGGCGATGTCGACATCCGAAATATCCAGATGCAGCAGCGTATCGCGCACACTTCCTCCAACAAAGTAGGCTTCGTACCCAGCCCGTTCGATGGCTTCGATGATCGGTATCGCTTTTTGAAATTCCGGTGCGTTTATGATCATAGGAAGTTTTCCAATCCATAGATCAGGTGATCGATTTCCATTACTTTTCTGCAGGACAATGCTACTCCATTCATGAAAGAATCGCGGTCATAGGAATCGTGGCGGATGATCAAGCCTTCCCCGGCACTGCCGAATTGCACTTGCTGATGCGCGACCAGGCCCGGTAAGCGGACACTATGGATTTTCATGCCATGGTAATCAGCCCCTCTTGCGCCTTCGATCAATTCTTTCTCATCAGGATGCCCTTGCGGATGATCGCCTCTCACTGCATAAATCAATTCGGCTGTTTTGATGGCAGTGCCGCTCGGTGCGTCCAACTTGTTCTCATGATGCATTTCCATGATTTCCACATCCGGGAAATATTTTGCTGCTTTGGCTGCGAATTCCATCATCAGCACGGCGCCGATCGCAAAGTTCGGAGCAATCAAGCCGCCCAGGCCCAACTCTTTAGAGTAGTTGGTCAATTCCTCAAGTTGCTCGCTGGAAAAACCGGTAGTGCCGATTACGGGGCGCATGCCGTTTTCTAGTGCGAAACGCGTGTTGTCATAGGCTGCATCCGGTCTGGAAAAATCGATCCAAACATCCGCTTCAACTTCCTTGACGAGGGCCGCTTTATCGCGGAACACTTTCACAGGATTGCCGGCATATTGCGGCAATTCGTCCAGTTGCTTTTCTGTTGCGAAAGGATCGTATACGGCCGCCAAAGTGAAGTCTTCCTGGCGCAAGACCATATTTGTGCAGGCGGTCCCCATTTTGCCTTTGAATCCTGAAACTACAATTTTCATTCTACACGTTCCCTTCCGTTCAACGCTGCCGGCACGCATGTTCCGCGCCATACCCACGTTGTATCAGATCATATTTTTTTCTTCCAATTCTTTTAATTCTTTCGTGAACTTTCTGAAGCTGGTTTCATCGTATTGGATCAGCGCGATATCGATCTGTTTTTTCAGATAATGGATGCGATCCTTCACCGCCAACTTTTCTAATGACTTTTCTACGATTTCTTCCAGATCCTTATCGAAAATTTCGGATTCTTGGAGGTACGGATTGTCCTCCAAAACACCAAAAAACGAAAGGACCTGATAGGATTGATCAAAGAACAATTCCAAATAAAAATCCTCTTTCCAATTCAACCGCAGATCATGGAATGCTTGCTCGGGATCTTCGAATGTCTTCCCGTCCTTGTAGTACATGAAGGCATCTTTTGGATTTCCGACTACGGCAAACCCCATTCCTCTGTTCGTTGTATGGACTTCCTCAATCAGATGGATATTCTTCAATAAAATCTCATGATTAAGCAGATAATTGAGTATCCAAAGGGACTCTCTGCGCTTCAATTGATAATTCTGAATAAACCAAGAAATAAAATTTTTTTTCTCCTCCAAAGTAGGATTCATCATTTTAAAACCTCCTATCCGATGGGATGACGACTTATTGATCGAAATGGTGCAGCTCATCATGGAGTTGAAGCAACTCAGTGTTGGCGGGATAAAGAGCCAAGCCTTGATGGATTACCTCACTCAACTTTTCCCAGTTGCCTTCCTCTCTCAGGAATGCTGCATACTCCAGCAAAAAGGACTCATTGTCGGCAAAATGCGGATAAGCCGCCAAGTATTCTTTGCCTGCCGAATCATAATCCTCCAAAGCATTATGGCTGGCAGCAAGCAACCAATTGTATTGCGGGTCGTTGTCTTCCTGCTCTGCCCGGTCTGCAATATATGCAATCAATTCCTCGAATCTTCCTTGTTTCAGCAACAGGTTCCCCAAGGCTAAATGGATACTGGAAAGGTCGGGTTCAAGCGCTGCCGCTTCACGCAGATTATGTTCCGCATCCTTCTCCCTGTTCAGTTTCAATTGCAGTCTGGCCGCTGTCGTGTAAAATTCATGCTGATAAGGATTCCGCAAGATGGCCTGTTCCATCACGGCAAGCGCTTCTTCCAGCTCCAGCTCAGCCTCAAGCGCATTCGCCAAATACAAATATGCGCTCAGGTAAGCATTGTCCGTTTCGAGCAATTTGTTGAAAATGGTGATGGCGCGCGCGTATTCCTTGAGTTGGAAATAGGTGAAGCCGAGTTGGAAATAACTGTCCGGGAAATGTTCATCAGCCGGTATTTTTTCCAGATACTGCAAAGCCGTCTCGAATTCGCCGATGGCATTATGGCAATCGCCCAGGAAAAAGTTCAGCTGCGTTTCGGATGCGATTTCGCCGTTTCCGTATGCAAGCTCCTCATAGATCGGGATCGCCTTCTTGTACTCCCCGATTGAATGGTAAAGCTGCGCCAACGCATAATCCAAGATGGGTTCATCCGGCAACAGCGCCATTGCTTCAAAAATTTTCTTTTCGCTGACTTCGTACAAGCCTTGCACTTGGTAAGCATCAGCCATCGTCAACAACGCCTGCGGGTACACGTCGCTTTCTTTATCGATCCTCAGCAGGATATCCAAAGCTTGGTCGTAATCGTCCTCGTCGATGGCGATTTCTGCCAAGGCAATATTCCAATCCTGCATATGCGGGGCCAGATTGTTCAATACTGTGAATGCCTCTTTTGCTTCGCTCAGGAAACCCAAGGCATGCATCGTTTCCGCCAATTCGGCCAATTCGGCGCTGTTGTTCTCCAGGACGGATTGCTCAACTGATTGTTTGAACAGTTGGACAGCCGCATCCAAATCATTATTTTGAATGGCTTCTATCATTGCCTGTGCTTCATTATTCATTCGTCTACTGCTCCTTCAAATACACTCTGATTGCTGGTGCTCCTCCTGTATATTTTATCATAAAGTTCAGCATCTGTATCTATTTGTTCCTCAGCCTTTTCTCCGTCAAGGACACAGGCACTGCCCATTAACGCTCCCTCAAAATTTCCCAAAAAAATAAAGCTGAAGCCCCGTGAGGCCCCAACTTCATTTTCATTAATTATTTAACTGCATCTTTCAATGCTTTACCTGGTTTGAATGCAGGAATTTTGCTTGCTTCGATTTGGATTTCTTCCCCAGTTTGAGGATTGCGTCCTTTACGAGCTGCGCGATCACGAACTTCAAAATTACCAAAACCGATAACTTGAACTTTTTCACCATCTTTTAATGCTTCTTGAATCACTTCAAATAATGCATCAACGCTTGCTGTAACATCCTTTTTAGTCAAGTTTGTTTTTCCAGCAACTCTTTCGATTAATTCAGCTTTGTTTGCCATGTTGTCCTTTCACCTCCTTTAAAGAAGAAGAATACATGCTTTCTTTGATAACACAACAAAACATGGAAAAACTATTTTTGAGTGGTCCAAAAACAGTTCTGAAATACCGCAGTCAAATTGAAAAGATATTTCTAATAAAGAATATCACACAAACCGTGCTACTGCAACGATTATAGTGGATTTAATGCCTTTGGGAAGGTAATTTATTTTTTTATTTTTTTTGTCTGGCGATCAAGTGGAATGGTGTTCCTTCAAAATTGAACGAATCCCGGATTCTGTTCTCGAGGAAACGCTCATAAGAGAAGTGCAACAATTCCGGGTCGTTGACAAAAACTACAAATGTCGGCGGTTTTACAGCCACTTGCGTCATGTAGTAAATCTTCAGACGACGGCCTTTGTCTGTTGGCGTCGGATTGTGCGCGACGGCATCCATCAGTACATCATTCAACAAGGATGAAGAGATACGGCGGTTTTGATTTTCGCTGATTTCCTTGATTTTAGCAGGGATCTGGGACAATCGCTGTTTCGTCACCGCGGAAACATACATGATCGGCGCATAAGATAGATACTGGAATTCTTTGCGGATTTTTTCCTCGAATTCCTTCATTGTATGATTATCTTTTTCCAAGGTGTCCCATTTGTTCACCAGAATGATGATACCTTTGCCTGCTTCATGCGCATAGCCAGCAACTTTTTTGTCCTGTTCCTGGATGCCCTCTTCCGCATTCAGCACGACCATAACGATATCTGATCGCTCGATTGCGCGAATAGCACGCATGACGCTGTATTTCTCGGTGGATTCGTAGACTTTGCCTTTTTTCCGGATTCCGGCTGTATCGATCATCCGGAATTTTGCGCCTTCCGCATCAACGAACATCGTATCGATAGCGTCACGGGTCGTGCCTGCAATATTCGAGACGATTACGCGCTCTTCTCCCAAAATGGCATTCACCAAGGAAGATTTGCCTACATTCGGACGGCCGATAAAGCTGAAGTTGATGATGTCTTCTTCTTCCGCGTTCTCTTCTTCTGATGGGAAATTCGCTACAACCGTGTCAAGCAGATCTCCCAGACCTAAGCCGTGGCTGCCTGATACAGGATAGGGTTCGCCTAATCCCAGACTGTAAAAATCGAATATTTCGGCACGCATTTCCGGATTATCCACTTTATTGACCGCCAATATGACCGGCTTATCGGATTGATAGAGGATTCTTGCGACGTTTTCATCGGCATCCGTCACGCCTTCTCTGACGCTTGTCAAAAAGATGATGACATCGGCTTCCTCGATTGCCACTTGGGCCTGCAATTTGATTTGGCTCATAAAAGGCTCATCCGTGATGTCGATTCCGCCTGTATCGATGATATTAAATGTTTTGCCCAGCCATTCTCCTTTTGCATAAATTCTGTCGCGCGTGACACCCGAGACATCATCGACTATGGAAATTCTCTCTCCTGCCAGCCTGTTGAATATTGTTGATTTCCCTACGTTTGGTCTGCCTACTATGGCTACTACTGGATTTGGCATCTAACCTCCGCCTTTCTTTTCCTCTACAACACAAAACTTTTTGGGTATTTGCTCACTGTGTATGGTTTTCTCAATGTTTTCGTCCATGTCAGTTATAACACATATCCGTCAATAATAACAACAAAAAAAGGGCATGGATGGAATTCCATGCCCTCACATGTTCATTTTCCTTGCTGATTAGGCTTCAGAATCGTCTTTCAAACCTGAAAGCTTGTCGCCCAATAAATCTGCTAATGTGAAGTTTCCGTCTGAATCGTCAGCCACATATTCTTCGGTTTTTTTCTCTTTTTTGTCTTCAGCTGCAGGTGCTTCATTCGCAGCTTTTTCTTCCAAAGCTTTGATGCTTAAAGACAGGCGTTGCTCATCTTCTTTTGCATCCAGTACTTTGACTTGAATTTCCTGGCCTTCTTGCAGTACTTCATGCGGAGTCGCAATATGCTGATGCGAAATTTGGGAAATGTGCACCAAACCTTCTACGCCAGGGAAAACTTCCACGAATGCTCCGAAGCTTGTCAAACGTTTGACAACACCAGTCAATACAGCTCCGATCGGTGCTTTTTCAGCGATCGCATCCCAAGGACCAGCCAACGTGTCTTTGATGCTTAAGGATACACGGCCATTTTCTTTGTCGATGGACAAGATTTTGACTTTGACGGTTTGTCCGATCGCCAAAACGTCACCAGGATTCTTCACATGCTCGTGAGCAATTTGTGAGATGTGGACCAAACCATCCACGCCGCCCAAATCAACGAATGCTCCGAAGTTGGTCAAACGTGCAACGGTTCCTTCAACAATGTCCCCTGCTACCAATTCATCCATCAATTTGCCTTTATTGGCTTCTTTTTCTGATTCCACAACCGCTTTATGCGATAGAATCAGACGGTTTTCGCTAGGCTCAAGTTCAACAATCTTAAAGGTCATTGTTTTGCCTTTATAAGAACTGAAATCTTCCACAAAATGGTCTTCGACCATTGATGCCGGAACAAATCCTCTCACGCCGACATCAACGACCAATCCGCCTTTGACGACGTCCTTGACTGGCGCTTCGATGATTTCGTTGTTTTCGAATTTATCTTGGATCTCTTTCCAAACGATTTTAGCATCAACGCGACGCTTCGAAAGTAAAAAGCTTCCATTTTCTTTGTCTTTGATTTGTTTTATGACAACCAGATCCACAACGTCACCTACGTTTAGGATTTCTGTAACTTCATCGAATGGTTTTGCAGATAATTCGTTGTAAGGAATGACTCCTTCAACGCCGCCCCCAATGATTCCTACGATGGCTTGTCTATCTTGGATGCTTAAAACTTCCCCCTTGACAGTATCGCCCACCTCAATGGATAATGCTTCATCCAACACATCTTGCATAGTCTGTTCTACGTTATTGGACTCTTCTTCATTTAACTCTGGGTTTTCAATGTAATCTGACATGTAACTATTCCTCCTAAAAGTCTGCGGCAACCGATTGGCTAGGTCTCTTAACTCCCTCACCTTTCGACTGGGAAGTTAATCCTTGACTCTATATTTTTGAAAGCGTAATACTGCATATAATCATTCTAACATTTTTGCTTAAAATCGTCTAGTATTGTTAATCCAATGTTTGTAAGGGGTTTAGGCTCGCTTCGATAATGCCGAGAATCTTCTGCACCACTTCGTCGATTTCCATCTGTGTAGAGTCCAAAACGATGGCATCATCCGCTTTTTTCAACGGTGAAATCGTCCGGGTGCTGTCCAAATGGTCGCGGCGCTTCATGTCTTCCGTCAGTTCTTCCAAGGAAGCGGTCATACCCTTCGCTATGTTTTCTTTGTAGCGTCGCAGCGCTCTTTCTTCGGCAGTCGCCGTCATGAAAATCTTGACGTCTGCATCAGGCAATACAACAGTCCCGATATCCCGTCCATCCATTACGACGCCGCCTGACCGTGCGATGCTTTTCTGGCGGGCAACCATCTCTTGACGCACTTTCGCGAACGATGCAACCAAGGAGACGTTTTGGGTCACTTCCTCAGACCTGATCAATTCGGTCACGTCCTCGTCATTCAGGAAAACACGTTGCATTTCGTTTTCGGCAGTCGAAAAGGTTATCTTGATTCCTTGCAGCAACTTATTCAATGCCTCTTCATCATGGAGATCGCCTCCGGTGGATAAAGCCGCGTAAGTCAACGTGCGATACATCGCACCTGTGTCCAGATAGATGTATCCCAATTTTTCCGCAACTTTTTTCGCGATGGTGCTTTTTCCTGCCGATGCTGGACCATCGATGGCAATATTCATTTTTTTCACAATAAACCTCCGACTTCATTTATACGATTTCATTGAAAAAGCCGCCTTGTCGGACGGCTTTCGTTATTTAACGTTCAATACCATACCGATTTGTGCTTCTGTGCTGACCAAGCCATTAGCCTGCATCAATTCATCCAATGTCATCCCATGGTTCAAAGCGATCCTGTACAGGTGTCACCCGCTTTGATCGTGTAGGAATTACTGTATTCCCCGGTTGCCGGTTCCGGTTCCTCAACTGTTTGAGCCGGCGTTTCGACCACTGCAGGCGCAGCGCTTGAGCTTGGGACTTCCACAATCGCCGGTTCCGTGACGCTCTCAGCGACTTCGCTGGATGATTCGGCCTCTTCGGAAGACGCTTTTTCACTGCTCTCGACACTGGAACTGGCCACTCTTTTATTGATCATCACTTGTTCAGCACTTTTTGGTGCGGGAGTATTTTGATTCTGTTTATTAAAATAGATGGTTGCAAAAGGAATGATCAGAATAGCCAAAAAGAGAAACAGCAATACTTTTAATAGAGGTGCTACTTCTTTATTTTTTGTATTTCTGGCCGATCGTGAGTACTGCCGGCTCTTCAGATTTTCATCTTCGCCGAACTTACGTGACCAAGGCTCTCCATTATTGCGATTGCGATTCTTTTTATCCATTCGGGTTCCTCCTATAAGTGATTCATGCTAATTGTAGCACATTTCCGCAAATTTTGGGTTAAATTTTATAAAAGAAAAAGGTCGGACAGGATTTTTTCCCAATGCGGCGGCCCTTCCATTGGAACCGCATTCCTTGCATCGCGGTTCCCTTCCGAAAGCGGGTCCTTGTTCCCGCAGCTATCACAGCAATAGGCAGGTTTGACGAGACAGCTTTTCCCGAAATAAGCGGAGATGTACTCACGTTTGCAATCATTGGTTTCGGCGAATCCCTTCATGCTCTTCAGCAGGTTTCTCTTGAGATCGTGGCGGGTCGAGATGAAATGCTTCGCTTCCTCTTTTGTGAGCCGCTGCCGCAGGATATGCAGCAGCAACGTTTGCTCGGTCGGACTCCCATAATCGGGATTGATCGCCTTGTTCTTGACGGCACTCTCAATCGCGTAATCATTCGGAAAATCGCTTTGCAGCATCTTCACCTTAAAGTTGAAGTCTGTTTCCGAATACAACAGGACTGCCGTGCTTTGTTGGCCGTCCCGCCCCGCTCTCCCGATTTCCTGCACGTATTCCTCAAGCGAATTCGGCATATGGTAATGGATCACATAGCGGATGTTCGGTTTATTGATCCCCATCCCGAATGCGCTTGTGGCGCAAATGACGTCCAACTCATCCCGAAGGAATTGATGCTGGATCGTAATCCTGTCTTCATTTGTCCGGTCGGCATGATAGGCTTCCGCGCGCAAGTCTGTTTTTTTGCGGATCATGAAAGCGACCGCATCAGCTTGTGCCTTACTGGAGAAGTAAATGATGCCCGGGTGTGGATATTTCCCCAAAAGCTCAAGGAGGTACTCATTTTTCGCCTCTGGAGGCACTGCTGCGACCTTGTAATAAATATTGGTACGGTCGACCGCGCCTTCAAATACGTTCAAGTCGTTTCCATCGATATGCAAGGATCCGATGATGTCAGCCATCACAGCCGGCGTCGCGGTTGCGGTGAGCGCCAACGTCAATGGATTGCCAAGTTCTTTCCTTGCGGCCCCCAGAAAAAGATAATCAGAACGGAAATCCAAGCCCCATTGGGAAATGCAATGCGCTTCATCGACCACAAACAAAGCAAGCGGTGTCTGCTTGAGTTTGTTCATTACAACTTGATTCTGAAGCATTTCGGGAGAAAGGAACAAAAACTTGATTTGATTCAGGTTGCTTAACAGCCTCTGCCTTTCTTCGAACTGAAGCATGCTGTTCAATGAGGCCGTCCTTTTTTCACCCATATATTTCAGTTGAGCCACCTGGTCTTCCATCAAAGACAAAAGGGGCGAAACGATAACAACGATCCCCTTCAAAAGGTAACCGCTCAACTGGTATATCAGTGATTTTCCGGTCCCCGTCGGTAAAGTGGCCAGCGTGTGTTTGCCCGCCAAAACGGATCGGATAGGCTCCAATTGGCCCTCCTTGAATGCCGGGTAGCCGAAGTATTTCTGAAGTTCTGATTTCAATTGTTCTTCATCCATGTTTAACAGCAACCTCGCTTCTTATTTGTATCAAACGGGACTCAAAAAAGTTGATTTCGGGAAATGCTTTTTGGATTTCCCTGTAATCGACACGCGCCTTTTGTTCCACGAGCTGTTGCAGATACTGCAATTTTTCCTGATCCATGAATTTTTCAGTCGGGAATTCGGGATAAATCAGTGCGATTTCGGCGAAGTGATCTTGGATCGTGCTCTGTTTCAACCCTCGCATCGAAATGATTTCGTTTAGGTCATGTCCTTGCGTGAAATACCGCATCGTCGTTTCAGCGCTTGCGGAAGCCAAGCCATTTTCATTTATCGTCATGCGCATGACCGAAGAAAGGACCGGAAACTTTTCCGGTTCGTTTTCTAATGCATCAAACAAGCTCAGCCAAATTTGGCGCAGCAGTACCCTCACTTCGGCTTCCTCCAAAGAGAGCAGCCCAGCCATTTGCCCGGTTGTTTTCCTTAAATGGTCATTGCCTTCAAATTGAAGCGCAAAGAGCCCTGCATCCCGTTCAGGCAGCCGCGAAAGGTACGTATGCCATTCTTTTCCGTAACTGCGCGCAAAAGACGCTTTATTTCCGGAATGCTGCGCCAATAAGCGCTTCATCCAAATCTGTTCTTTCGCCTCCCTTTCAATGGGATAGTACTGTTTATTTTTATGCAGCATTTCGGAAAGGATTTGGATCAGAAACAGCAATCGACGACGCAAAACGCCCTGGACGAGGGCATATTCCATTTGGTTTGCCAAGGAGAAACGCGCATGCTTGCTGGAGAAAGCAGCTTTGGTTCTGCTTCCCGCTTCTGTGAGAAGATGGCCTTCGCCATCACTGCCGGTGACCAGGCCATCCGAAACCAAACGATCGAGTCCTTTTTTCAACACTTTCGGTTTCATGCCAGGCATGACAGCGAAATAGGCTTCCAGATCATATTGGCGGCACTGCAGCATAGTGGACACGGTCCGTTTGCCGATCAGTATATAGAAAAGAGTCGCTTCCTTGATGGGGCGCCCGGTTGAAATGCAATCCAAAAAAAGATACTCTATATAAGTCAGATCTTTCATTATATCACCACCAAATTTTTGTAAAGAAGGTACTTCTGTTATGTATTATACCAAAGTAAACCAGGATAGCTGCATCGCTTGTGGACTTTGCCAAATAATTTCACCGGATCTCTTTGATTACACTTCCGAAGGGATAGCTTTCACCAAGATGGATTTGAATGCGGGAAACGTGCCAATACCTGCCGAACGCTTTGATGCCTTTTTGTATGCCTACCGTAAATGCCCAACCGGTGCCATCTTGCGTTCCGATCGGCCATTCCCTCCAGCAGACCAGTGATTGTGAACCTGCTTTTGCTCAGGCACAATCCAAAAGAGGCTGCACCCGCAATCATCACTGATTCGGGTGCAGCCTCTCGTTTTTGAAAAGATCAATTCAGGAACCGCAAATTATTACTGAGCAAATGGAACTTTATTATGCGCCAGCCAAGGTTTCAACTTCGGCATCACCAAGAGGATGACCGCACTGACGACAAGACCTTTGATGATATTGAAAGGCACTATGCCAGCCAATACCAACTCTTTGACGGAACCCATTTCAAAATTCAATAAGTACATGTATAACGGGGTGATGATGAACCAATTGGCTACCGATAAGACAACCGTCAAAACCAAAGTGCCCGTCAACAGCGCCAAAATGACGGCTGTTTTTGTTTTAGCTTTGTTCAATAGGTAGTAGACTGGCAAAGTGTAAGAGAGCGTCGCCAACAGACTTGCGAAGTCCCCGATTGGATAGCCCATATCCCCGCCTGTTTGAAGGTAGTGCAAAACGGATCGGATGACAGCGGAGATGATTCCTCCGGCCGGACCGTACAGGAAAAATGAAAGCAGAATCGGTAAATCGCTGAAGTCGATCTTCAGATACGAAAATGCTGGAATTACCGGGAAAGCGATGAACATCAGCACAAATGCCAATGCCCCAAATAGTGAAATACCGACCAATCTTTTTGTTTTGTTTTGTTGCATGTTAATGAATCCTCCCTGTTGACTGTCTCAGAGATGGGTTTCTCCAAATCCAAAAAGACCCTATTTTTATCATCCTCAAATGGATACATAAAAACAGAGCCTTTGAAATTGCAATCCAAAGAAACCCCATCTTCTTCCATCCAGACTGTACTGTCGGTACTGGAATTACACCAGTTCAGCCCGCAATGAAACATTGCGAGGTCGTGGACTTTCACCACCGGTCGGGAATTTCACCCTGCCCTGAAGACGAATCTTATTTATATTTTTGTTATATACAGACTATAAGCGATGCACGAATGCTTGTCAAGTATTTTATCACGATTTCGAGATAATGATTTTAAGGCTATCTTCCGATCGGTTTGCTCAAGCCGCATGCAATGGCAAACGGACCAAGAAAGTCGTCCCTACACCCGGTTCGCTGTGGACTTCAATTTCCCCGTCGTGCGCTTCCACGATTGTCTTCACGATAGAAAGTCCGATGCCGGTCCCTTTTTGTTTCGAGTATGTCCGCGATTTATCGTTTTTGTAGAAACGCTCGAAAATGAACGGCAAACTTTCCGCCTGGATTCCGATGCCGTTATCGCTGATTTCAAAGACAACCTTATCCAACATATCATCCAAACGGACGGTGATATGGATGAATTTTTGCCTGCGTGTGCCGATTTCGGCCGAATAACGTACCGCATTGTCGATCAGATTGTAAAACACCTGATTCATTTTCTCTTCGTCGAAGGGATAGGTTTTGATGCCATCGGCCAGTTCATAAGTGAATTGGATGGCCGCCTCTTTGAAACTGTTCTCGAACCTGCCTGTCAAATGGTCGAAGAAAGCCGCGAGATCGACAGGTTGCCGATTCAAGTCAATGTAGCCCGCTTGCATGCGCGACAGATCCAGAAGGTTGTTCACCATTTTGTTCATCTCGGTCGTTTCATCCAAAATGATTTGGGCCATTTCAATTTTCTCGTCATTGCTTTCAGCGATATTGTCGATGATGGCTTCGCTGTAGCCTTTGATCATCTGCAACGGCGTCCTCAAATCATGGGAGACATTCGTGATGAAATCACCGCGGATAATATCCAACTGCCGTTCATTCGTTACGTCCTGCAGCACAATCAGGACGCCGGCAGTTTTTTGCAGATCTGTCTGGATGACCGGGGTCACTTTTACATTATAGTGCCGCTGAGACCAACTGAGGTCCGCTTCTGTCCCGGCTGTTGTGTTGAAGGCGTGCTCGACCATTTCCTTGAACTGATGCGGTATCGCCCTAGCTTCCGCATCCGGATCCACCCTTCGCCAAAAATCCAAAAACTCTTGGCCCGGTCCGTTGACTAATTTCAAGTGAAAGTTTTGGTCAAAATAAAGGATCCCTGTCGGCAAGGAGTCAAACAGATGATTCAACAGTTCACGCTCTTCCCTGTTCATCAGCGTCGTGGCTTGGAGGGTCTTTCCCAGCTTATTCATGGCGGTACCCAATCCGGATATCTCGTCGTAGGATTCGAACGTGATCCTCTTGGAGAAATCATTCCGTGAGTATTTGAAGGCGATATCCGTCATAACCTCCAACGGTTCAGCAACATTCCTGATAAGATGCTGATAATAGATGATCGTCCCCATAAGATAGACGGTCAACAACAACAACGTGATGCTTTTTGCGTTCAGATCATACGCCTGAAATTCATCCAAATCGTAACCGATGACGAGCATTCCGGGTTGTCCCTGCAATTCAAAAGAGTGAACGAAAACCATCAAGAGCAAAGGATTATTTTCCTCGTCTGCAATGGTGATCCTGCTGAAATCATCCGCGTTGCTGTCGATTGCATCCAGAACTTGATCATCCGCCAAAATATTCTCCAGAAGCAATTCGGACTGCCCTTTCAGATCCGGATTTTGTACGACAAAACGGCTCTGATCGCCCATTTTAATGTAGTAGGACAATTCCGGATCCAAAGACTGCGCAGCATCCGTTTGCGTGAGATAAGCTTCAGGTTCGCTCATAATCGTATCCTTGTACGCGATGATTTTCTCCTGCAGCATTTTGTTGTAGGTATCTTCGATCGAGTTCACACTGATGATTGCGTGGCCGATATACATCAAAGTCATGATGGCTACAGTCAAAAAAGTCAATAGGACCCATGATTTGAGGAATATGCTCGTCCTTCTCATTGCTTATCGTCTGCTGCTTGGTCATCATTCGGGGAAAATTTATAACCCATCCCCCAAACGGTCACTATCATTTTTGAAACAGGCTTCGATTGCTTCAACAGTTTTTCACGCAACCGCTTGACGTGCGTGTCGACTGTGCGCAGATCGCCGAAAAATTCGTATTTCCAAACCTCTTTCAATAGAACTTCCCTCGTGAAAATTTTCTCCGGGGACTTTGAAAGATAAAGCAGCAACTCAAATTCTTTGGGTGTCAAATTGATGGCCACCTCGTCAACCAGCACTTTTCGGGCATCCGGAAAAATCTTCAGCATCGGATATTCGATTGTGCTCGATTCCGATTCCGCCGGTTTCGTCCGCTTCAGGATGGCTGCGACCCGCAACATGACTTCCCTTGGACTGAACGGCTTCACGATGTAGTCGTCCGCTCCGGACAAGAAGCCTTCTACGCGATTGTTCTCTTCGCCGCGGGCAGTGATCATCATGATCGGTATTTCTTTTTCCTTGCGGACAATTTTGGCTACGTCAATACCGGTCATTCCAGGAAGCATGATATCCAACAACACCAAATCGTAATGGTTGTTCAGGATCATCTCTACCGCTGTTGTTCCATCCTCTGCCTCGGCTGTTTCGTAGCCATCCTTTTCCAGATAGAGTTTCAGCAATCTTCGGATGCGCTCTTCGTCATCCACAATCAATATTTTTCCGCTGGAATTTGTCATCGTGATCATCCTCTCCCATTGTATAAGAAAACTACCTTTTTGATGCCTTTTCGTTCGCAAGAGCCATGTTCTTCAGCTTCTCGATTTCAAACGCCTTCAGCTCTCGGTGTTGCCCCGGTTTCAGATCGCCGAGCGTAAGGAACCCGAACGATTCCCTTTTCAGTTTTTCGACAGGACAACCAATTTTTTCGAACATTTTTTTGACTTGATGGTTCCAGCCTTCATGGATGGTCAATTCAATGATTGCTGTATTTTTTTGGGAATTGGCAGAAATCAACTTAGCGCGCGCTTTCGCTGTTTTTTTGCCGTCGATAACGATTCCGTTCTCCAATTTGTTCAGATCGGAGCGCGTAGGGATGCAACCGACCTTAGCGACATACGTTTTGTCGATGTGATATTTTGGATGGGTCAACAAGTTCGCAAACTCACCGTCATTGGTCAAAAGAAGCAGTCCGGTCGTATCATAGTCCAATCTGCCGATCGGATAGATCCGCTCTTTCACATTGAAGAAATCAGTGACGACAGTCCGGTCTTTATCATCTTTCACAGATGAGAGGGTGTTCTTTGGCTTGTAGAACAAGTAGTAGACCGGCTGTTCGCGATAGATCGGTAAGCCATTCACTTCCACTCTGTCATTTTTTGAAACTTTGACTCCTAATTCCGTTACCTTGATTCCGTTTACGCTGACTGCACCAGAAGTGATCAGTTCTTCGGCTTTCCGCCGTGAAGCTATTCCTGCATGTGCAATGACTTTCTGTAATCTTTCCATTTATTCACCTATTATTCTTATTTGTTTTTTCCGGTCATTCTTATTCCGGCATGATGGAATCTGTCTTAAAAAAAGCAAGTTGGTGATCTGTATCTTCGTCCGCAGGAAAATCAAAAAGGTCGAAGGATTCATTATCCTGCATCTGGAATAATTCCTCCACATCGGGAAGATCATCAATGGTGGTCAATCCGAAATAATTCATGAAGTAATCGGTTGTGCCGTAAATGATCGGTCTTCCTGGTGTTTCGGAACGTCCGATTTCCTTTATCAACCCTCTCAGCAACAGCCTTTGGACCAACCCTGCTGACTGCACACCGCGAATCTGATCGATTTCCATCCGCGTCAACGGTTGCTTGTATGCGATGATCGCCAGCGTCTCCAGGGCTGCTTGCGATAAGTGGGTCGCGAATGGCGAAACAGCGTACATTTTGATGAGTTCTGCATACTCTCTTTTTGTGGCGAGTTGGTATCTTTTGCGGGTTTCCAAAAGCGTCAAACCGGAGTGGATGTTGTCATTATGACTCGTCCGCATTTCGGCCAACAAATTTTGCGCTTCCAAGGTGGTGATCTCCAATAAAGAGGTGATCTCATCCATGCTCAAGCCATCATCCCCTGCCACAAACAGCAGACTTTCCAGTGCCCCTTTTTTATTCATTTGCTAAAACTCCCATATTGCGTATTAAAAAAATATCTCCGTATGTAGCCTTTTGAAAAAAATTGATTTTTCTTTCTTTGACCAATTCCAGCATCGCCAAAAACGTATTCACTATCTGCGATTTGGTCTGCACTTCAAAAAAAGCCGTAAAAGGAAGCCGGGGGTCAGAGTCATTCGGCAGGTTCTCCAACTTCTCCATGATCCATGTCATCGTCTGATCCACCGTATATTGTTCCTGTTCCATTCTGGCCTGAAGCGGCTTCTTTTTCTGCAGTTTCTGGTACATCTTCTGAAGGGCAGCAATCAGATCTGCCGCAGAAACTTCACCTGGAGCCAGCGGGATCGCTTGTTGAAGCTCCTCCAAATCCGTTGCCGGCTTGGTGAAATACAATCCGCGCTCCTGTTCCATGGTTTTCAATGCCTTGGCGGCTTCTTGGAATTGCTTGTATTCCACCAGCTGCTGGATCAAGCTTTCCCTTGGATCCTCACCCTCTTCATAAAATTCCTCTTCGAAGGTCACTTCTTTTTTTGGAAGCAACATGCGGCTCTTTATTTCCAACAGCGTCGCAGCCATCAGCAAATAATCGCCGGCAACATCCAATTTCATTTCCTGCATCGTGTCCAGGTAACGCAGATATTGAAAAGTCACTTCCGCGATCGGAATATCGAAAATATCGACTTTCAGCTCTTTGATCAAGTGCAGGAGGAGATCCAACGGCCCCTCAAAATCCGGCAATATGAGGGTGAGTTCATTTTGTTCGCTCACAATGACCCACTCGTTTCCCCGTCGCTTTGGTTCAGTTGCTTCTGGTTCCATCTGGCAATGAACGGCGCGGTTTCCAGCGTCCCGTTGATTGTGCTTGTGGGATAGTGTTGCTGCAAGCCGTCCAGTAACTGATGGACAATGCCTTCCTTCCGGAAGGAAGGCGAGACAGCGATATGACGAACCAGCACCATCGCTTCATCTATTTCCACACCTATCAAAGCAACGATGTTATCTGTCTCTTCATCTTTCCACAAGAATAGTTTCCTATCGACATTTTCGATGTAGCTTTCCATTTCCGGCTTCAGCCTCGCTACATTTTTCAGATCTGTCACATAAGAAAGCAGTCCCATAGCTATTTTTTCACATGATTGATTATAAGAAATGAACACTTCGATCTCCTTCTCACTTTGTATTTACCCCGATGACCGTTCTGGGATGCATCATTCTGAACGGTTACGACGCTTCGCAGCAACGATATGCGGGAGCTGTTTTCATGACCCGTTTGTTACAGGGCAGCCAATACATTCTTCAATAAGGCCTTGAACGTCTCTTTGACTCGGGTAGTCGTTTCGACGACTTCTTCATGATTTAAGGTTGCTTGCATGCCTGATGCTAAATTAGTTATACAGGAAACACCAAAAATGCGCAAACCTGCATGACGCGCTACTATGGCTTCCGGCACTGTGGACATGCCGACAGCGTCTGCACCCAGCACCCGGCACATGCGGATTTCCGCCGGCGTTTCATAAGTCGGACCTGTCAGCCCGAGATAAACGCCTTCCTTCAGATCCAACCCCATCTCCGAAGCGACTTGTTTAATTTTCTCTTGATAATCGGCATCATAGGCTTGGCTCATATCCGTAAAGCGCGGCCCTTGCGCGGGATCATTCGGACCGATCAACGGATTCTGTCCCGTCAGATTGATGTGATCCGTAATCAGCATCAGATCCCCTGGCGTGAAGGCATAACTGATGCCTCCTGCCGCATTGGTCAGCGCCAAGGAATGGACACCAAGTTGTTTCATTACTCTGATCGGAAAAGTGACCGCTTCGAGCCCGTAGCCCTCATAGAAATGAAAGCGCCCTTGCATGGCGATGACTTTTTTTCCGCTCAGGTTTCCGTATACAAGTTGGCCCTTGTGCCCTTCAACCGTCGATGAAGGGAAATAAGGGATTTCCTCATAGGGGATTGCAATCGCATCCGTGATTTCTTCGGCCAATTCGCCTAAGCCCGAACCCAAGATCAGACCGAATTCAGGTTCCAATAAGCCTTTTTCTTCCAAAAATTCGGCGGCTATCCGCACATTGTTTTGATCGTTTGTCATATTTACACACCTCACTAGTCCAATTCATCCAAAAAGCTGCGTCCGTTTTTAGTGGCAGCCACCCGAAAATTATCGGATACGGTCGCGCCGATGTCCGCAAACTTGCCTTGATCGATCTTGCCGCGGCCTGCCATTTTTTTCGAATAGGCCAATAACGGAACATATTCGCGCGTATGATCTGTCCCCGGGAACGTTGGATCATTCCCGTGATCTGCGGTGATCAACAGCAAATCCTCATCCTCCAAAGCAGCCAATATTTCAGGAATACGCGCATCAAAGTCTTCGATTGCCTTGGCGTATCCTTTCACATCCCTGCGGTGTCCGAACAGGGCATCGAAGTCGACCAAATTCAGGAAACTTAGGCCCCGAAAATCTTTTTCCATGACGGTCAGCAACTGATCGACGCCGTCCATATTGCTTTTCGTGCGCACATATTCCGTGATGCCTTGGCCGTTGTAGATGTCATTGATCTTGCCGACTGCGATGACATCATAGCCTGCTTCCTTCAAATAGTCCAACGTCGTTTGCCCGAACGGATTCAAGGCGTAATCGTGCCGGTTGCTTGTGCGGGTAAAATGGCCCGGAGTTCCGATATACGGTCTGGCGATGATCCGCCCGATCATGTAGGGATCCTCCAATGTGATCTCTCTGACATATTCGCAGATCGCGTACAGTTCCTCGAGCGGAATGATGTCTTCGTGCGCGGCAATCTGCAGCACCGGATCCGCCGAGGTGTAGACGATCAGGTCACCGGTCTTCATTTGGTGTTCACCGAACTCATCCAGGATTTCCGTCCCGCTGGCCGGTTTGTTCCCGATGATTTTCCGGCCTGTGTGGTTTTCGATTTTCTGGATCAATTCTTGCGGGAAACCCTCAGGAAATACGCGGAATGGTGACTGGATGTTCAGCCCCATGATTTCCCAATGGCCTGTCATCGTATCTTTACCGACGGATTGTTCCTCTAGTTTTGTGTAGTAGCCAAGGGACGCGCTGTCGGGCTTTACGCCGCTCAGTTCGCGTATGTTTCCCAACCCCAATTTTTCCAGATTAGGAATTTTCAGCCCGGCGAATTCCGCGATGTGTCCAAGCGTATCCGACCCGACATCGCCGAACTTGTCGGCATCTGGTGCTTCGCCTATGCCGACTGAATCCAACACGATCAAATGGATGCGATTAAATTTCATGATCTTATTCCTCCCTTATCCTCAGCGGACTTGATCCGTTGCGTTTCAAGCACGAGGATGATATTTTTGATAGATTTCTGCCATTCTTTCTGTCGTGATGTGCGTATAAATTTGGGTTGTGGAAATATCAGCATGCCCCAACAATTCCTGAACGATCCGTAGATCCGCTCCGTTTTCCAGAATATGCGTCGCAAAGGAATGGCGCAGCATATGCGGCGATACATTTTTTTGGATGCCGGCAGTTCTCACGGTTTGTTTCAGATTTTTCCAGATTCCTTGACGGCTGAACCCATTGCCATGGAAATTCAAGAAAAGGAAAGGGGTCTCTTTCCTACCATGCGCCAAAGCCGGCCGGCTGTCCGACAGGTATTCCGAAATCCAGTAGGCTGCTTCCTCCCCCAACGGCACGATTCTTTCTTTATCGCCTTTCCCGATCGTTTGGATGAACCCGATATCCAGATGGATTTCGCTCATCGTAATGTGGATGAGTTCACTGACGCGGAGGCCAGTTGCATATAGTAGTTCCAATATGGCGCGGTCCCGCAAACCAAGGACGGTTTTGACATCCGGTGCAGCCATCAAGCGTTCAATTTCGTCCATCGACAGCACTTTCGGCAACTTTTGCTGCTTTTTCGGCATCTGGATGGTGACCATCGGATCATTCGCGATCAACCCTTCTTGCTTTAGGTATTGATGGAATTTCCGGAGGCTGGTGATCATCCTTCCGATCGAGGCTGTCGCTAGTTTTTCCTCATTCAAATATTGAAGATATAAAAGGACATCCGGTTTGGTGACATCCCCGAATGTATGAATTTCATTCTTTTCCAAAAAAAGGCTGTATTTTCTGAGATCCCTTTGGTAACTGATGATTGTGTTATCCGACAACCCTCTCTCAATCCTCAAATAACGCCCGTATGCATTGATTTCTTCTTCCATATCCCTTGACCCATTTCGTCCTTTTGCAGGCTATTTATTCCTCAATTTTTGTTGGCATTCCCGGCAGATACCATGAAAAGTCAATCGATGGTCTTTCACTACAAATTGATAGCGGGCTTCAACATCTTTCTCGACCTCACCCAACAAATCCTCGTGTATTTCCTCGATATTGCCGCATTCGATGCACAAAAGATGATGATGGAAATGTTCATTGCTGGTCCTTCTTAAATCGTAGCGGGATAAACCGTCTTCAAACACAACTTTATAGGTGATGTTCAGTTCGGTCAAGATTTCCAAAGTACGATAGACCGTCGCAAGTCCGATATCAGGATGCTTAAGCCGCAATAACAGGAAAATCTCCTCCGCACTCAGATGCTCCTTTTCCTTTTCCAGCAGCACGCTGACAGTCGCTTCTCGTTGTGGAGTGAGCTTGAATCCTGCCTCCTGCAATTGTTTTTTGATGGTGTTTAATGACAATTCCGTCACTGCTGTCGGCTCCTTTAAGGACTGGCTGAAGGCCTAATCCTTTTTGATTAATTTTGTGTGTCCATCTTCTTGGATGATCAGTCTGGCCTTCAACAGATGGCCCAAAGCCCGTTTGAATTGTGCTTTGCTGATGCCGAAGTATTCTCTGATCGCTTCAGGATCGCTCTTGTCCCAGTATGGCAAACTGTGCGTAGGGCTCTGCTCCAGCAATACCAAAATCATGGCTGCGTCTTCACTGATTGCTTCGTGCGCTCGCGGCTTCAAGGACAGATTCAGCATGCCGTGTTGACTGATGCCGATGACCCGACCGCTGACGACTTCGCCCAAGCGCGGTTCGATTTCCCGCTCGGATGGGTGAATGAATCCGATGTAGTGATCGTCCGTCAAGATGAACGTCCCTACTAATTTCAGGCGGAAGACAGTCCCGGTCACATCCTTGTTCTTCAATTCCTCACCCGGTGTACGGGAAATGGAACGGAATACCGGTTCGTCGGCGATGATGCCCCACAGGCGATCTTTGCTGTCCTGCTCCAGGGCAATCAAAAGCCGATCTCCCTTTTTCGGCCACAGTGATTTGATGTCGGGCAGGTTATCCAAGGAGACCACAATTTCTTTGTCGTCAAGACCGATGTCCACAAACACGCCCAAGTCTTTCCGGACTGCCACAACCGTTCCCCAACCATATTTCCCTACTTGGCTCGCTGGCTCCTTTAAGGTCATGCGCAGTTGCTTGTTCATCCCTTCGTACACAAATCCTTTGACAGTGTCACCCAATTTCAATGCCGTTTCCGACTCTTCTTTATCTAATCGGTAGGTGATGCCGTCTTTTTGAACGAAGACACTTTTTTCATTTTCGTCCACGATTACACCTGTAATGATTGTACCCAGTACTTTACTCATATTTTTCCTCCAGACGGTCTTTCCGTCGCTGTATTTCTTCCATTTTATCATATCACAAAACGATTTCCAAAGCGCCGTTGTTATGAGCTTGTCATATTTGTGATATTTATGCATATTATCCTATCGGCCTGTGTAAACAGATGTCCCATCGTGCATAAGCAAAGCAAATGGGTCCGAGACTCTCGTCCCAGACCCACAGATGCTCTCTAATTTAGTTAAGCTTAGATGGTAGTTGTTGCACCGCGATAAATGATGCCGCGACGAGAATCGATTGTGATCAATTCATTGTCTTCCACTAATGTAGTCGCATTTGCTGCTCCTACGATTACCGGGATGCCGCTTGCGATGCCGACAACAGCAGCATGACTTGTCAAGCCGCCAGCTTCAACGATTACTGCTGCAGCTTTTTCAAATGCAGGCGTGTAGTCTTTATCGGAGTTCTTCAACACCAAGATGCAGTCCTCTGTCGCTTTAGCGATTGCTTCCTCAGCTGAAAGAGCCACAACAGCTTTACCGATGACAGATTTGTCGCCGATACCTTGGCCGGAAGTCAATTTGGTTCCGATCAATTGGATCTTCATCAAGTTTGTTGTTCCGCGTTCGCCTACTGGTACGCCAGCAGTGATGATGATCAAGTCGCCTTCTTTAGCGAATTTTTCTTCTTTGGCAACTTTTGCAGCCAATTCCATCATTTCATCAGTTGAATCAGGTTTTTCGGTTACGAATGGATACACACCCCATGAAAGTGCCAATCCGCGTCTTTGACGCTCCGAGAAAGTGACTGCAACGATGTGTGATTTCGGACGGTATTTAGAGATCATGCGCGCTGTATGTCCAGATTCAGTAGCGGCAACGATTGTCTGGATGTTAAGGTTGCGGGCTGTGTGTCCAACCGATTGACCGATTGCTTCAGCCATATCCGTGTTGCTGTATGCTTTCAAAGCAAATGCATCTTGTCCAACGATCGCTTCTTCAGTACGGATTGCGATTGTAGCCATTGTTGTAACCGCTTCGACCGGGTAATCCCCAGCAGCTGTTTCTCCGGATAGCATAACTGCATCAGTTCCGTCAAAGATTGCGTTGGCAACGTCCCCTGCTTCAGCACGTGTAGGACGTGGGTTGCGTTGCATGGAATCAAGCATTTGTGTTGCTGTGATGACTGGTTTGCCTAAAGCGTTACATTTTTTGATCAACATTTTTTGTGCGATAGGAACTTCCTCAGTTGGGATTTCCACACCTAAGTCACCACGGGCAACCATCAAACCTTGAGAAACTTTCAGGATCTCGTCGATGTTATCAAGACCTTCTTGGTTTTCGATTTTAGGGATGATTTGGATATGCGTTGCATTATGTTTTTCTAAGATTTCAGTGATTGCCAATACATCACTTGCGCGACGCACGAAGCTCGCTGCGATGAAATCGACATCATTTTCGATACCGAAGATGATATCGTCAGTATCTTTTTGTGTAATCCCTGGGAAGTTAGTTTTGATTCCTGGCAGATTGACACCTTTTTTGTTTTTCAGGATTCCTGAGTTTTTGATCAAGGTAACAATTTCATTGTTCTCTCTGTCGATTTCAGTCACTTCAAGGTCAATCAAGCCGTCGTCCAATAGGATATGGTTTCCGACAACAACATCGTTGATCAATTCTGGGTAAGTGATTGAGAATTTATCTTTCGTACCCTCAACTTCTGTCATGGAGATTCTTACTGTTTCGCCGGCGATCAACGACACGATGCCGTCCTTCATGTTGTTTGTACGGATTTCAGGTCCTTTTGTATCCAAAAGGATAGCGCACATTTTGCCGGTGATTTTTGATGCTTCGCGGATGTTGACGATACGTGCGCCATGTTCTTCAAAGTCCCCGTGCGAGAAATTCAAGCGGGCAACGTTCATGCCGGCGTCCATCAATTTAACGAGTGTTTCCACAGATTCACTGGCAGGTCCGATTGTACATACAATTTTTGTCTTTTTCATAGAAAATAAGCACCTCATTTTATATTTTGTAAAACGTAAGTCAACTTTTCGTTAGAAAGAAATTTCCTTGTTGATTTGGTATAGAGACAATAACGGCAAGTGTTTTTGGTTCTCAAGCGTGTCAATGATATCGTTGAAAACAACTTCATCGCCTTTGACGCCTACACAAATACCGCCTCTGCCTTCTTCCAGCATTTTAACGGCATTGTAACCGAAGATGCTTCCCAATACGCGGTCCTTCGCTGATGGGGATCCGCCGCGTTGCACGTGGCCCAAAACAGTGACACGTGTATGGAATTCTTCGAATTTGGAAAGTTTCTCTGCGAATTCAACCCCTGACATTACGCCTTCAGCCAACATGATGATCGTATGTTTTTTGCCGCGCGCTCTGCCTTCCTGGATTTCAGCAACTACTTCTTCCATTGTAAATTCTTTTTCGGGAATGACGATGGATTCCGCGCCACTGCCGATACCAGTCCATAATGCGATGTCTCCGGCATTTCTGCCCATTACTTCAACAACGAATGTACGGATATGGCTTGTTGCCGTATCTCTGATTTTGTCCACAGATTCCAATACTGTATTGATCGCAGTATCAAAACCAAGCGTATAATCCGTTCCGGGAATATCGTTGTCGATTGTTCCTGGGATACCGATTGTCGGGAAACCCAATTTAGTAAGCGCTGCTCCTCCACGGTAGGATCCATCTCCCCCGATTACGATCAGGCCATCGATGCCGAATTTCTTCAACTGTTCGATCCCTTTAAGCTGTCCTTCAAGTTTTGCGAACTCCGGATAGCGGGCAGAATATAAAATTGTGCCCCCACGGCTGATTGTGTCTCCGACATCATCGATCGTCAGACGACGGAAATCTCCGGCTACCATACCAGCATAGCCATAATTGATGCCATATACTTCCAAACCGTCATAAATGCCTTTGCGCACAACGGCGCGAATGGCTGCATTCATTCCTGGTGCATCTCCACCACTGGTCAAAACTGCAATACGTTTCATTTGACTTCACCTCATCAATAAAGTTAAAAACTCTCAATTTCCAAAAAAAATCATGCATTAAATATTTTTTGAATTTGTCCTTCACTATCTTATCATCTTTTTATGAAAATGTCTTTTAATTTCACGTTTTTTTGATTGTTAAAAAAGAAACAATGAAAAATAATGGCTTCTTGTCCGGAATATTGCCACATTCGGACAAATTGTTATTACTACCGCCCGTATTCAGCTAATCCGTTGCAGACAGGCCCAACCAAAACGGCTGAACAAGTCTGGGCAACTTCCGTTTTTATGAAAACAGTATCCGGATATCAACTTTTTGCTTTCATTTGACAGCAACATTCCCGCTTCCAAAAACAGCCCGGAGCGATTCAAGCAGTTCGGCCGAAATGGTGACCCAGTTTTCAGCTGTCAACCGCACCGTTTGTTTTTTGGCTTCGTTGTAAAGGATGACGGGATGGTCCCCCGGTTGCTTGTTCAGTATCCGATACATTTTATTGAACAATTCAGGCGTGTTGTTTTCCGCCGTCAAGCGGATGAAGACATTCTCTTTTTTTTGACCCATCATTTCCTGATAGGCTTCTGCATCCCAGATGTGCGTGACCAAAAAATTCGTTTTGTCGGCTTGTTTCGACCGCTCCAGCTTGCCTTCAACGACAAGTAACTGGTTTGCCTTCAGCAGTTTCATGAACCGGATATAGTACTCGGGAAAAATCGTGATGCTGATTTCGCCTGTACTGTCGGTCAAGTTTGCGAAGGCCATCGGGTCGCCCTTCTTCGTCTGGATTCTTCTGATGTCTTTGATCAATCCCATCGTGCGCATTTTTTTGTCATATGCCAGCTCGGTGGCGTACACAATTGCACCGTTTTTGTACAATTTGCCGAATTGGTCGATCGGGTGGCCCTTCAAAGAATGGCCCAGCGCAGCTTCCTCCATATCCAACAATTCCAGCAGGGGCAGTTCTTCGGTTTCGACATATTTCGGTTCCAGTATCGAAAACAGGTCGATGTTGTTTCCGCTGTAATCGATGCTGTTCAGCATACCCGGCAGCGACTGCAGCAGTGTCGCGCGCGAATGCCCGAAGCTGTCGAATGCCCCACTGTAGATGAGCGGTGTGATATTTTCCTCCTTCAGCCACTTCGGATGGATCCTCCTCAAAAATTGGACGAAATCCTGATAGTGCCCATGGGCTTGGCGCTCTTTGATGATCTCTTGGATAAAATCGCGTCTGAGGCCTTTGATTCCGCCCAAGCCGAATTGGATCGTCTGCTGCTGCAGTGCAAATTTCCAGTTGCTTGTATTGATGTCCGGATAGGAAACGTTGATGTTGCGCCTTTTCAGTTCGATAAAGTACTCCCTCATCTTATCCGAGTGTTGGTTGACGGAATTCAGCAAAGCAGCAAAAAAAGCTTCCGGGAAATGCGCCTTCATGTAGGCAAGCTGGTAGGCTATGAAGGAATAGGCAACCGAATGCGATCGGTTGAAACCGTAATTGGCGAACCGCTCGATGTAATCATACACTTGCTCGGCTGTCTGCTCGGAGTAGCCTTGCTGCAGCGACCCTTCAATAAAGTGTCTTCTTTCTTCATCGATAGCCGATTTTTGTTTTTTGCCTATCGCTCTTCTGAGGATGTCCGCTTCCCCCAGGCTGAAGCCGGCCATCCTGGAAGCCACTTGCATGACCTGTTCCTGATAAACCATTACCCCGTAGGTTACTTCAAGGATGGACTTCAGATCCGGATGGAGATAATCGATTACGGCCAATCCTTTTTTCCGCGAAACAAAGAGGTCGATCTGTTCCATCGGACCCGGCCGATAGAGCGCATTGACGGCGGCGACATCTTCGATCGATTCCGGCCCAAGCTTGCGCAATACATTTTTTATGCCGGGGGATTCAAATTGGAACACCCCATTCGTATCCGCCCTTCGGAATATGTCAAGCGTCCGATCATCATCCATCGGTATTCCCCAAATGTTGATGCTCTTTTTGTGCGCATCGCTGGCCAGTTGCACGGCATCGTTCAGTATCGTCAGATTCTTCAGACCCAGGAAGTCCATTTTCAGCAACCCGATTTCTTCGATGTTGCCCATCGTGTATTGCGTCAGGTACAGCTCGCTGTTTTTCTTCTGCAAAGGCACAATATCCCTCAATGGCTTGTCGCTGATGACGACACCTGCCGCATGCGTGGAAACATGCCGCGGAACGCCTTCGATCTTTTCAGCGGTCTCGTACAAAAGGCGGTTCACATCAGTCGCGCTGATCAGGTTCTGCAATTCTTTTGACTTCTGCCTTGCCTCCGCCAGACTGATGCCCAATTGATTCGGGATCGCATTCGACCATGCCTGAGCCTCCGCGACTGTGAGTCCGAATACGCGTGCCGTATCACGCAAAGACATTTTTGCCGCCAGTGTCCCGAATGTGGCTATTTGGGCGACGTGGTCCGAACCGTATTTATCCCGGACATAATGCAGAACATCATCCCTACGATTGTCCGGAAAATCCAAATCGATATCCGGCATGTTGTAACGCTCTTTGTTCAAAAACCGCTCAAACAACAAATTGTATTTGATGGGATCGACATGGGTGATGCGCAGGACGTATGACACGAGCGAACCTGCGGCAGATCCCCGGCCGGCTCCCGGCATGATCTTCGCTTTTCTTGCGTAAGCCATCACATCCCAAACGATCAGGAAGTAATCATCGAAGCCCATTTCATGGATGACTTCCAATTCGTAAGCCAAGCGTTTTTCATACTCCGCATCAGGAGCAGCGACCCGCTGACGCAGCCCTTCTTCACAGAGCCGTCTGAGGTATGCCTGGGGTGTCGTCCCGGCAGGCAGCGGGTAACGCGGCAACAACGACTGATGCAACGGCAATTCGATGTTTATTCCATCCGCAATTTTCTGGGTCGTTTCAGCCGACCCGACCAAATCAGCTTCCCGGAATTTCCTTTCGATTTCTCCACAGGATGGCAAGTAGTACGTGCCATCCAAAGCTTCCGCCTGCAGATCCACCTTTTCGTTCGCTTCGATTGCCTTCAGGACGCGGCAACTAAAATTGTCGCTCGGCTCGAGATATCTCACGTCATGCATAGCTGTAGTCGGTATGTTTGTCTCCTGCGATAAACGCTTCAGTTGCGGGATGATCGGCTTCATTTTCTCGTGGAGCTGAACGCCTATATAAAAATTGCCGTGGGCGAAAATTTTTTTCCAGGCCAAACTGGCTGCCTTGGCGTTCTCTGGGTCGTTTCCCATCATAAAACTCTCGATCTCGCCTTTTTCTCCGGGCGTAATCGCGATGAGGCGGCTTGTATCATCCTCGAAAAGGGAAAGCAATTCCCTATCCGAAGCATCCTGATTCCTGACCGTCGACAAAGCCATCAACTTTTTGTAGCCCTCGAAATCCTTTGCCAACAAAACCAACGGAAAGGAGCGATCTTTACTGATGATTCCGGGCAAATCCAGTTGGATGCCCAGAATGGGTTGGATAGCATACTTTTTGCAAAGCTTGAAGAAGTCGACTTGACCATAAAGGACATTTTGGTCCGTCAGTGCGATGGCCTGATAGCCTTTTGTCTTGGCGCTGCGCACCAAATCCTCTATTCGGGTAGTCGTCTGCAAAAGAGAATAGGCACTGATGACCTGCAAATGCACAAAAGACATGTCTGTAGCCTCCTTTTTAATCAATACTATCATTATAGCGTACCCGTCCTAATCCAAGAAGCGAAAAAGTCGTTGGGCAAGTAATGCTTGTCATCTCAAAAAAAAGTGATAAAATGAACTTCGAGAAGAGGTGTAAACGACATGAAATATATTGCAATCATTTTTTGGGGTTTTATCTTAGGGCAAGTATCTGTTTATCTGGGCAGCGCCTTATCCGGCGGCAGCTATGACTTTATGATCGCAACCATGACGGGTATCTTTACCGCGCTGATCGTAGTTCTTGTTTCTGCGTTGATGCCGAAGACGGCCTCCCATAAATAACCGATTGTTCGTTTTAAAGGCGGATGAGCAATCGAAAAACCTTCAGGGATCAAATTCCTGAAGGTTTTTTGAATTGGAAATTATAAAATTGATGGCCAGCTTCACGGGTTAGCCCTTCGGAAATTAGATAAATCTGACCCATTGCGCTCTACGATGCTCATTTGCATGGAAGTCTTTGGGATTCATCCCTTAGACTCCCAGTATAAGGTGACCGTAGGGAACGTTGCGAGGCCAGATTTCCTAAATTTCTTTCAGGGCTGAACGAACCCGTTCCGCTTTTCTCTATTTGATGAACATGGCATCGCCGAAGCTGAAGAATCGGTACTTTTCTTTGACTGCGTGCTCGTAAGCGGACAGGACGTTGTCTCTGCCGGCAAATGCGCTGACCAGCATGACCAAGGTCGATTTCGGCAAATGAAAATTGGTGATGATGCCTTGCACAACCTTGAAGGAATAGCCGGGCGAAATGAAAATTTTAGTCCATCCACTGTCCGTCTTGATTTCCCCTTCAAATTTCGTGCCGATCGTTTCCAGCGTCCGCACGGAAGTCGTCCCCACCGCCACTATTTTGCCTCCATTGGATCGGACCTCGTTCAGCGTTTGCGCCGCCTCGTCCGTCAACTGGTAGAATTCCGAATGCATTTCGTGGCTGGCGATATCATCGACCGATACCGGACGGAAAGTCCCCAAGCCCACATGCAAGGTCAGATAGACGATTTTGACACCTTTATTGGCTACTTGCTCAAGCAGATCGGCCGTGAAATGGAGCCCTGCTGTCGGGGCAGCTGCGGAGCCGACTTCTTTGGCGTAAACGGTCTGATAACGTTCCTGATCAGCCAACGTCTCTTTGATGTATGGCGGCAACGGCATTTCACCCAGCGATTCCAGTATCTCCAAAAATACGCCGTCATATTTGAAATTCAAAATGCGACCACCGTGCTCCAATGATTGCGTCACTTCCGCAGTCAAGCGTCCGTCCCCGAAAGAGATGACCGTTCCGACTTTGACCCGTTTTCCCGGTTTGACGAGCGTCTCCCACTCATCCCCTTGGATATTGTTCAAAAGCAGTACTTCGATATGCCCGCCGGTATCCGGCTTGACGCCGTGCAGTCGCGCTGGCAGCACACGTGTGTTGTTCAGCACCAGCGCGTCGCCCTCCTGAAGTTCCTCCACCATGTCGGTGAAATGTTTGTCCGTGATTTCTCCAGTCTTGGAGTCCAGGGCAAGAAGCCGGGATGACGAACGATCCAGCAGCGGAGTCTGCGCAATCAGCTCCTCCGGCAAATAAAAATCAAAATCACTTGTCCTCATTGATAAAATACCTCACTTATTTTTCTGTATCATACGTTATCCCCAAATGGTCATATGCCATATGGGTCGCTACCCTGCCGCGCGGGGTGCGCTGCAGGAAGCCCAATTGGAGCAGATAGGGTTCGTACATATCCTCTATCGTTTCCATTTCTTCGCCGATGTTGGCGGCGATAGTCGAAAGACCGACGGGGCCGCCGTTATAGAAGCGGATCATCGTCATCAATATTTGCCTGTCCAAATCATCAAGCCCTTTGTTGTCCACGCTCAAAATGGACAAAGCTTTGTCGGCGATTTCTTTCGTGATCAGGCCATCGCGATAGACCTGGGCGAAATCGCGCACACGCCGAAGCAGCCGGTTGGCAACGCGCGGGGTGCCTCTGGACCTTAAGGCGATTTCGGCAGCGCCTGATTTATCGATTTCCGTGGACAAAACATCCGCAGAACGATGGACGATCTGCCGGAGATCCTCAAGGCTGTAATATTCCATTCGTGAAACGATCCCGAACCGGTCGCGCAAGGGCGCCGACAGACTGCCGGCTTTGGTCGTGGCACCGACCAGCGTGAACGGCGGCAGCGTAAAGTGGACCGGGTGGGCTGCCGGCCCTTGCCCGATTATGATATCCACATAATAGTCCTCCATGGCAGAGTACAGCACTTCCTCCACGATCCGCGGTAAACGGTGGATCTCATCGATGAAGAGGACATCCCCCGCTTCCAGCTCGTTGAGCAATACCATCAAATCGCCTGGCCGCTCGATTGCCGGTCCGCTCGTGCTGTGGATGCGGACATCCAATTCATTGGCGATGACCATCGCCAATGTCGTTTTCCCCAACCCGGGAGGCCCGTACAAAAGCACGTGATCGAGAGCTTCACTGCGCGCTTTTGCGGCCTGGATATAAACTTTCAGTTCATTTTTCACTTTGTCTTGGCCGATATAGTGCGCCATCATTTGCGGGCGCAATGTTTTTTCGATCAAATCTTCGGTCAGGTCTTCCGTATTTCCGGAAACGATTCTGTTTTCAGCTGTCATCTATATCACCCTTTTAAAAGTAGCTTGAATGCCGTACGCAGCACTTCTTCGGCACTGGAATAGTTTTCTTTTTCCAATAGCGGCAGTATTTTCTTCACTTCACGGTCCGAATATCCCAGCCCGGCCAAAGCCTCCAATGCTTCCGTCAAGACAGCGGACTGTCCGCCAGCGGTTTCGCGGACCGGATGTTCTTCCATCCAATACGTATCGGGCAGCAATTCGCCGAGTTTGCCTTTCAAGTCCAGGATGATCTGCGAGGCTGTCTTTTTGCCTACACCCGGGAATTTCACCAAATACCCCACATTATCCGTTTCGATCGCTTGGATCAGACCCAGATGATCATCGCTCGCCAATATCGACAAGCCGCTTTTCGGTCCGATTCCGGAGACGCTGATCAGTTTCAAGTACAACTGCTTTTCTGTATAGTCCTTGAAGCCGAACAGTGTGATCGCATCTTCGCGGACCGCCTGATAGATGTAAAACGTTATCTCTTGGTTCAGGCTTCCGGAAAACCGGAAAGGATTTGCCACCTGCAGTTGGTAGCCGATGCCACCGTTCTCCAGCACCACATAGAGCGGCCCCACATAGACTAATTTACCTTTTATATATTCGTACATCATTTGGCTCCTACTCTTCATTTCCTGATTGTCATTCATTTTCTATCATAACATAAAACTGAATGGAAATGACAGCCGTTGCGCCATCTTCCGTGTGGGAACATTTGTTTGCCAAGTGTAGGCAGCAAAAAATCCCAGGACCGACAGCCATGGGACTTTCCTTTGTTGCTTATTCGAATAATTGTTTGTATTCAGAGTAGCCCTCCGCATCCAATTGATCATACGGAACGAAGCGCATCGCTGCCGAATTGATGCAATAACGCAGTCCACCCAACTCTGCTGGGCCGTCCTCAAAAACATGCCCCAGGTGGGAGTCGCCTTGAGGGCTCCGGACTTCTGTGCGTTTGCGCATCAGTTTGCGGTCCTCCAGCTCCTTCAGAGTGGAAATCGGTTTTGCAAAAGAAGGCCACCCGCAGCCTGCATCGTACTTGTCGGCAGAACTGAACAATGGCTCTCCGCTCACGACATCAACATAGATGCCCTTCTCGTAAAAATCATCGTACTCGCCGGAAAAAGGCCTTTCCGTAGCTTCGTTCTGTGTCACTTCATATTGTAAAGGCGTCAAGCGCTTCAATTGTTCCTCTTTATTGTCCATCTTGAGATCAGGCCCCTTTCTTTTCATTACTCAAGTATATCAAAAAATGCAAAAAAGCAGAACAAAAAAGTCTTGTTCTGCTTCAACCATGTGTCATCAGGAGTGGATCAGAATAGATTCCCCAAAATGCTCCCCAGAATGCCGCCCAATCCGCCCGTTGCCGATGGCGTCGTCGTTCCGGATTGCTTAGGGAAAAGATCGGTGATGTCGAAATTGTTTGTTGCCGTTTCTTCAGCTTGTTTGGAGAAGATGTCGGTCTGTTTGGCCACACCATCGGCATCCAATCCATCAGCATCCTTTTTGTCAGCCAGCATACCCAGAATCATCGGCGCCATGGAAGCCAAAACCTTGGCAACCTCGGATTTGCTGATGCCTGTTTGGGCAGCGATTTGGTCCACGACCTTGTCCTTGTCCCCGAAAGCATGGTCCAATATTTTATCCCCGTCATCCGTATCGACTTTCTTGAACACGTCTTCGATCGAGGATACGTCTTTCGTCTGACCTTTATGTTTTTCCAATGCATCTGATAAGGAATCTTTTCCTGCTTTTGACTCTGCGTTCTTGCTTAATGCCCGAAGGATCAAAGGAATTGCAACGACAGCCAATTTCGGCAAAATGCTTGCATCAACACCCGTTTTGCTGCCCAAGGCCTGGATTGAACTTTCTTTGTTCAGTTCGCCCATCATTTCGGAAATATCATTGATTTGCACCATTTTTTCCACTCCTATCTGCTATGTAACTATCATAATTTTACAATATACAGGCAGAAATAAGAAATGATATGCCCTCAATGCGGGTCCTGGATCCGCTTGAACATCTTCTCCATATCCTGGTTGGAGAATTGGATCAGAACCGGCCTGCCGTGCGGGCAATTATACGGGTTTTCTGTCTCTGCAAGATCGATCAGCAATTGGCGCGCTTCTTTGTCGCTGAGGAAATGATTTGCCTTAATCGATCGCTTGCAGCTCATCATGATGGCCGTGGCTTCCCGAAGTTTTTTGATGGAGATATCCCCTTCAGTCAAAAACATTTCAACCAGTTCCTTCAAAATTTCTTCCTCCTCACCCGGTGTGAACCAGGCAGGATGTTTTTCGACGATGAAACTGTTCTGGCCGAACGGTTCCAGAAACAGTCCCATCTCTTCCAGCACCTCGCGGCTTTCCTGGATCAGATGAAACTCATTCGCCGGATAATCCAATATGATCGGTATCAGCAAACCTTGGAGGTCCGTGGAAACTTTGCCGATCTCCTCACGATAATATTCGTATTTGATGCGTTCCTGTGCAGCATGCTGATCGATGATGTAGAGCCCGGTTTCGTTTTGCGCGAACAGGTAAGTGCCGTGCATCTGGCCAAAGAAATGTAAATCCGGGAACGGCCGCTTGCTCGCCGGTCCCTTTTCTGTTTCCGCTTCGATTTTCTGGACGGTTTTCATGATCGGTTCTTCATGGGCAACCGGATTTTTTGGTTCGCCGGACAGGTAAAGCGCACTCGGTTCATTGCGGTCCTGTTTTGGCTGATTACCGGAAGGAACAATGTTTGTTTCTCCCTCCATTTCTGAAGTGGAAAAAGCCTCCGAAGGCACACCTTCAGCAGTATCCGTATACACTGGTGGGCGTTCTTCACTTTCCTCGTACACCGGACCGTTGTTCCATGAAGTCTCCAAAGACCGGAAATCCTCCTGAGCATTTGTTGCTGGCAGGTTCGCTTCCGTTTCTTGCACAAGCTCTTGATCGAATGACCGGAAAGAGACGCTCAACTGCTCGGTCCGGACCGGTTCAACCGGACTTTGGCGTTTGAATTTCAGACTTTCGATGCCGCTCGGGATGCGTTCTTCCGTCCGCAAAACAGCAGCGACTGCGCTCTGGATCAATTCCCCGAGCTCTTTTTCTTTGCTGATCCTGACTTCTTTTTTCGAAGGGTGGACATTCACATCCAACAGCAGGGAGTCCGCATCCATCACGATGACGGCGAGCGGATACCTTCCGACCATCAGTTTGGACCCATAGCCATCGATGATCGCTTTGTTCAAGGCGTAATTTTTTATGAAACGCCCGTTCAGTATCAAGGTGATGTAGTTGCGGCTTGCCCGCGTCGTGTCCGGCAAACTGATGTAGCCCTTCAATTTGAAGTCCAGATTTTCGTTCTCGATCAGTTTCATCTTCTTGGCAGTCAAGGTGCCGTATACGCCCGCGATGGTCTGGCGCAGATCGCCGTTGCCTGCCGTATGCAGAAGTTGGTTGCCTTCATGATGCAAACGGAAAGCGATCTCCGGATGGCTTAAGGCGATCCGGTTCATGATGTCTGTGATGTTCGACAATTCGGTCTGCAGGGAACGGATGTATTTCAGACGGGCAGGCGTGTTGTAGAAAAGGTCTTCAACGATGATCGTAGTCCCTTTGCGGGATTTGTTCGGCCTTTCCTCGCCGATGACGCCGCCTTTTATGGACAAATAGGTGCCGCTTTGATCAGCGACAGCCGTTTCGATCGAAACTTTGGCAACGGAAGCGATACTGGGCAAAGCTTCACCCCGAAACCCCAGCGAGTGGATGCGGAAAAGATCATCCTGTGTGTAGATTTTGCTGGTCGCGTGCCGCGTAAAGGCAAGTTTCACCTCGTCCGCCGCGATGCCGTCGCCGTTGTCGGTGACCTGCACCTTTTTTAATCCAGCCTCTTCGATGAAGACATCGATTTGCGTACTGTTCGCATCGATGGCGTTCTCAACCAATTCCTTAACGACCGATGCCGGACGTTCGATCACTTCTCCGGCAGCGATCTGGTTCGTCAGTATTTGGGAAAGCTCCCTGATTTTGGCCATCGTTCTCACCTACTTTTTTGCGATTTAAGCAACTTTTTCCAACTGTCTATCATCAGCATGGCTTGCATCGGTGTGCAATCCTCCAGCGCCAAGTCCGACAACTCGTCCAGGATGTGCTTCTCGTTCGGCTGCATCGCGTTTTCCTGGAACAGCGCCAATTGTTCGACTGCGCCATCCGGATCAGGAACGTCCGATCCCGAATGCAGCACATGCTGCTCATTCAGTGAATTGAGGATGATCTGCGCTTCGGAGATCAGTTCATCCGGCATTCCGGCCAATTTTGCCACATGCAGGCCATAGCTTTTGTCTGCTGGTCCTTGCATCAGTTTATGCAGGAACACCAATTCTCCGTCCTTTTCGATTGCCCCTACATGAACATTTTTTGTCCCCGCCAAATCGGATTCGAGTTGGGTCAACTCATGGTAATGCGTCGAAAACAGCGTTTTTCCTTTGATGGTGCGATCGATGTAACGCAATATCGCTTCCGCCAAGGCCATGCCGTCATACGTAGCCGTCCCCCTGCCGATTTCGTCGAACAAAATCAGACTTTTGTCGGTGGCGAAGCGCAGCGCTTGGTTCGTTTCGACCATTTCGACCATGAAAGTGCTCTGTCCGGAATAGAGGTCATCCGCTGCGCCTATGCGGGTAAAAATTTGGTCAAAGATAGGCAGATGGGCTTTCTCGGCCGGCACAAAGCAACCCATCTGGGCCAGGATGACAATCAGGGCTACCTGACGCATGTAGGTGCTCTTACCTGACATATTCGGTCCCGTGATCAGCAGGATATGATTGTCCTCATCCATGGAAATGCTGTTGGGCACAAATTTATCTTTGCCGATGACACGTTCCACGACCGGATGGCGCCCTTCTTTGATGGACAGATTCCGGTCGCTGTTGCTCAATTCCGGTTTGGAGAAATGATAGGCTTCGCTGACGTGCGCAAACGACTGCAGGACATCGATTTCCGCCACCAGCTTGGCCAGCGCCTGCAATTGTCGGCTGTATCCTTTTATCTGTTCCCGCAAGCCAATAAAGAGTTCATGCTCCAATTGGACTGACTTTTCCTCCGCTTCCAAAATAAGCGTCTCTTTCTCTTTCAATGCAGGCGTGACGAAACGTTCCGCATTGGCGAGCGTCTGCTTTCGCTCGTATGTCCCTTCAGGCAGCGCGGCGAGGTTCGCCTTCGTCACTTCTATGTAATAGCCAAAAATGCGGTTGTAGCCGATTTTCAGCGTTTTGATGCCGGTCTTTTCTCTTTCCTCTTTTTGCAGCATCGCTATCCAAAGTTTCCCGTTGTTCATCGCATCGCGGTAGCGATCCAATTGTTCGTTGTAACCATCGCGGATGATATTGCCTTCCGTGATTTGGATCGGCGGATTATCCGTGATCGCCCGCTCGATCAGATCGATGACTTCGGGATAAGCTTCCAATTGGTCGATGACAGCCTGCCAAACATCCGCTTCATCGATTGCAGCGATGGCTTGGACCAATCCCGGAATCTGCTGCAGAGAGGTTTTCAGTTGGATCAGGTCGCGGCCGTTGACGTTGCCGAGCGATACTCTGGCGACCAAACGTTCCAGGTCATACACCGATGTCAAGGAATCATTGATGTCCATCCGTTCGAAATAGTGGTTGACCAGCGATGCCACTTTCCGTTGTCTTTCGAGTATGTCGCTCAGGTTGATCAGCGGCTTTTCAAGCCATTGTTTCAGCATCCGCCCGCCCATGGCCGTCTTGGTTTCATCCAGCGTCCACAGCAGGCTGCCTTTCTTCTGCTGCGTCCGGATCGATGCGGCCAACTCAAGGTTGCGCCGCGCATACGTGTCCATCTTCAGGAAAGCATCTGTTTGATAAGCGAAGGCTTTCTGAAGATGGGACAGGCTGCGCTTTTGGGTATCCGAAAGATAGCTCAGCAACAGGACAAGCACATCCTTTTCCGACTGTTGCGGCAATTGCGCAACCAGATCCTGGAAATCCGTTTCCGGAATCAGCTTATCCTGAATGGAAACCAGGATGCCAAAATGCTTTTCCAACTTTTCCGTCAGGCCGTCAGCCGTTTTTGTGTCCAGCACGATTTCTTTGAAAGGCAATGTTTGGAGCTCATTGAATACGGCATCTTCGTTGGTCAGGAGGGTGACTTTCAGTTCCCCCGTTCCGATATCGACATACCCCAACGCATAGCCGCCTGCTTCGTCCCGGAGGACACTCGCCAAGTAATTATTTGTCTTGCTCTCGCTGCCGTTCTCGTTCAGAAATGTCCCGGGCGTAATGACCTGCACAACTTCCCGCCGCACCATGCCTTTTGTCAGCTTGGCATCTTCCATCTGTTCGCAAACGGCGACTTTGTGCCCCATCTCAACGAGCCTCCGGATGTAATCAGCTGCAGCATGGAAAGGGACCCCGCACATCGGGATCGGTTCATCGGCATTTTTGTTGCGGCTCGTCAGCGTGATTTCCAGTAATTTTGCGGCCTTCATGGCATCATCATGGAATAATTCATAGAAATCGCCCAAACGGTAGAACAAAAACGCATCCGGATACTGCTCTTTTATGGATAAGTATTGTTCCATCATGGGCGTGTGTTTCGTCTTCTGTGGCATTTCTTTCACCTCAATCAATATATCTCTTCAGTCCTCACGGTTCCTCTTTTTCGATGGCGGCATCGACGCCGCGCTGGATGATGCCGATGACGTTCTCCAATAGTTCGTTGGCATCCCATAAAGCTTCCCGGTATTGCTGGACCGCTACGCTGTCCTTCAATTGCTTGTTCAGCTCCGCTAATTCAGCGACTGTTTTTTCAGCCGCTGCCGGCTTAGCGTAATACTCAAAAGCCGCGGCTTCTTTTTGCTTGCTTTTAATCGCTTCGACCAATTGTTCCAGCGCCCGGTTTTCTTTTATGTTTTCTTCGGCCTTTTGATAGCGGACGATCACTTCATTTTTTTTCAGTATTTCAATCAGTCTGTGCAATTCCGTTTCTGCCGGGCCTTCGATAGGCAGCTCTTGGGTCAATAGAATTCCCCTCCAAATGGACGATCTTCATTGATCACGATGTTCTCGATTTTTACGCACTTGCCGGTCAGGTCATTGATTTCAATATAGCAACCGGAAAGCAATTTCCTGCCTTTTTCGGGCACTTCATGCCGGATCGGCATTTGCGTCAGAAATTTCTGGATGATGATCTCTTTTTCGACGCCCAGGATGCTGTCGTAAGCCCCGGTCATTCCGGCATCCGTCAGATAGCCTGTCCCGTCAGGCAAAATACGCGCATCATTTGTCTGTACATGCGTATGCGTACCGACCACAGCCGAAACGCGCCCGTCCAAATACCAGCCCATCGCTTGTTTTTCGCTGGTCGTTTCAGCATGGAAATCGACAAAGATGCAATTCGTTTCCTTACGGATTTGCTCCAGGATTTCATCCGCTTTGCGGAAAGGATCATCCAGACTGTTCATGAAGACTCGGCCGTGCAGGTTCACCACAGCCAATTTCAGTTGGTTCACTTTTATGATCGTCCAGCCGATGCCGGGAGTGCCTTCCGGGAAATTAGCCGGACGGATCATCTTGTTGGCTGTCCCGATGAATTCGAATATGTCACGGTTATCCCAAGTATGATTCCCCATGGTGATGACATCGACACCGGTCTGCAAAAATTCTTTGTAAATTTTTTCCGTTATGCCTCTGCCGCCCGCTGCGTTCTCCCCGTTCACGATGGTCACTTGCGGACGATAATGTTTCTTCAGCTGCGGGAGTGTATCCTGCAGCATCTGTCTGCCGATTGAACCTACGACATCCCCAATAAATAAAACTTTCATTTTCAGCCTCTTCTCTAAACTCTAGTCTTTTTATAGTAACATATTTTGTCTGTTTCGATAAGCCGTTGCCGCCTTGTCCATCAAACAGGATATCCATGAAAAGCAAAAAACGGGACAATAGCATGTCCCGTTTGGTATTTCATTATTTGGCATATTCAATTACTCTTGTTTCGCGTATAACCGTAACCTTGATGTGTCCCGGATAATCTAGTTCTTCTTCGATTTTCTTTCTAATCTCACGAGCTACACGTATAGCTTGAGAATCGTCAAGCTGATCTGGCTTGACCATCACGCGGATCTCTCGTCCCGCTTGGATGGCAAAACTGCTTGCCACGCCTTCGAAACTGGTGGCAATTCCTTCCAGTTTCTCCAAACGGCGGATGTAGTTTTCAAGAGATTCACTTCTTGCGCCCGGACGAGCAGCAGATAAAGCGTCAGCAGATGCGACCAATACTGATATGATTGAGTTTGCTTCGACATCGCCATGATGTGAGGCAATTGCATTGATGACAACCGGATTTTCTTTGTATTTCTGGGCGATTTCTGCGCCGATTTCAACGTGCGAACCCTCTATTTCATGATCGAGAGCTTTTCCGATGTCATGCAACAGACCTGCACGCTTGGCCAGATTGATGTCTTCGCCTAGTTCCCCAGCCATTACGCCGCAAAGTTTTGCGACTTCGATGCTGTGATTCAGGACATTTTGTCCATAACTAGTCCGGAAATGCAGACGTCCCAAAATTTTAATCAGATCAGGATGCAAAGAATGGATGCCAACTTCAAAAGTTGCTTGTTCGCCGATTTCTCTTATGCGTTCATCCATATCCTTACGGGCTTTCTCAACTGCTTCCTCAATTCTTGCAGGATGGATACGTCCATCTTGAATTAATTTCTCCAAAGCCATTTTCGCGATTTCTCTTCGGATAGGATCAAATCCGCTTAACACGACCGCTTCGGGCGTATCATCGATGATCAGGTCGATACCTGTCAAAGTCTCCAAAGTCCGAATGTTTCTTCCTTCGCGGCCAATGATCCGGCCTTTCATGTCATCGTTAGGCAATGTAACGACTGAAACCGTTGCTTCCGAAACCAAATCGGCTGCACTTCTTTGGATCGCCTGCAGGATAATGTTTTTCGCATTACGATCTGCTTCATCTTTCGCTTTTTGGTCAGACTCTCTGATCATGACCGCAATTTCGTGCGACAGTTGATTTTCCGTTTCGTCCATGATGATCTTTCTTGCTTCTTCACGGGATAAGGTAGCGATTCTTTCCAGTTCATGTTGTTGCTCTTCCACCAATGCTTGAATGCGATTTTCCTCAGAAACTAAAGCGTTTTGTCTTTTGACAAGATTATCCTCTTTTGACTCGATAGATTGCTCACGTTTCGATAGACTGGCATCTTTTCTATCCAAATTTTCTTCTCTTTGGATCAATCGATTTTCTTGTTTTTGAACCTCACCGCGTCGTTCGCGCAATTCATCTTCTATTTCTGAGCGGTATTTGTGGTTCTCGTCCTTCGCCTCTAACATAGCTTCTCTTTTCGTTGTTTCTGCTTCTTTACGAGCATCTTCAAGAATCTGGGAAGCGGTATTTTTGGCACCAGCTATTTCTTTTTCGTGATTCGATTTTCGATATAAATATCCGACAACGACACCAAAAATTAAAGCTATGATAGCGAAGGCTAAAGTCCATATATCCATAGTTTCACCTCCGTATCTATTTAATTTTGTTGTCAAAAAAAATGAATAAAAATTAGTTTTACAATGTGCAGAATGAAGCGATACACATAAATTCATTCTAAACGTAGAATACTGACATGTCAACGATAAAACGGTAACATAACCAAAATAGATTTATTCCTGTTTCGATATTGCCCATTTTCCCGCTTAAAAAAAGAAAGAGGCCAGGATTTTGATCCCGGCCTCTTGAAAAATATTTTTTTAATCGTCCAACAGGTCGACCGATTCGATCAGCTCGTCTTTTTCATTTGCTTTTGCCTCTACCGCTTTTTTATCACCTATGCCGTATTCGTCACGGACAAGTTTCTCGATTTCAGCTCGCATCTCTGGATGTTCAAGCAGGAATTTTTTGGCATTTTCGCGGCCTTGGCCGATGCGTTCGCCTTTGTAGGCATACCATGCGCCGCTCTTGTTGACGATATCCTTCTCAGAAGCCATATCGATGATTTCGCCGACCTGAGAAATCCCTTCGCCGTACATGATGTCCACTTCAGCTGTCCTGAATGGCGGCGCAACTTTATTTTTGACTACTTTGATTTTTGTGCGGTTACCCATGATGTCTGTTCCGCTCTTGATCTGTTCCGCTCTTCTGACTTCAAGACGGATGGTAGCGTAAAACTTAAGCGCTCTTCCTCCCGGTGTCGTTTCCGGATTGCCGAACATGATGCCGATCTTCTCACGGACTTGGTTGATGAAGATGGCGATCGTTTTTGTTTTGTTGATCGATCCGGAAAGTTTCCTCAGAGCTTGGGACATCAGACGTGCTTGCAGACCCATGTGGGAGTCTCCCATTTCGCCTTCTATTTCAGCACGCGGAACCAATGCGGCAACCGAGTCGATGACCACAATATCGACAGCGCCTGACGAGACCAAAGCATCAGCGATTTCCAGCCCTTGTTCACCTGTATCCGGTTGGGAAAGCAGCAATTCATCGATATCCACACCCAAAGCGGCAGCATATTTTGGATCCAAAGCATGCTCAGCGTCGATGAACGCAGCAACCCCACCCTTTTTTTGCACTTCCGCAATCGCGTGGAGCGCAACGGTTGTTTTACCTGAGGATTCAGGTCCGTACACTTCGATGATGCGGCCTCTCGGATAGCCGCCTACGCCCAACGCAACATCCAGAGCCAACGAACCGCTTGGTACGGTGGATATTTTAGTGTCCACTTTTTCGCCAAGCTTCATGACGGAACCTTTACCAAAGTTTCTTTCTATCTTTTTCAGAGCCTCATCCAGGGCTTTTTGTCTGTTTTCGTTTATATTAGCCATTTATTGTTTCCTCCAAGCTTTCATTTGCATGCATTAACACCACAACGTAATACTATCCTTTTCCGGACAAAAAAGCAAGAATAAAGTGAACAGACGTTCGTTTTTATTCCTTGAGATCAGAATCCATCAAATTCCGCCGAATCATATCAAATCCCTGCATGACTGCCTGTTCCCTGTTCCCGAGGCGATCGCGCGAAAAGCGGAAGCCTTGGACGGCGGTCGGTCCATTTTTTTGGCTCAGGGCAATCCATACCGTCCCGGCCGGCTTATTCTCCATTTGATCAGGCCCGGCAACTCCCGTGAAAGAAATGGCCAACTGGGTGTCAAACAGTTCGCGCGCACGCTCAGCCATCGCCACAGCGCACTCCGGGCTGACCATTCCGTACGTTTCCAGAACGTGAGCCGGAACGCCCAGAACCTGTTGTTTAGCCCCCTCTTGGTAGGAAACGATGCCTCCGGCGAAGACTTCGCTGATGCCTGGAACCTTGACAAGCTCCGCTTGAAAAAGGCCTCCTGTTAAACTCTCGGCCGCACTGATGGAGCGTTTGCCCTCCAACAATTTCTTGCCTACCACTTCGGCAAGGCTGGATTCGTCCCCGTCACCATAGTGATATTCCCCGACGACCGCCAATATTTCCGCTTTTTTTTCATCCAACAGCTCCCTGCAGATCGCTTCTGTTGCAGCGTTTGCGGTGAGTCTCAAGGTCACTTCGTATTTCCCGGCATATGGTGCTATCGTCGGGTTGGTCTGATTGCGGATCAGTTCATCCAACTGCGTTGTCAAGCTGGATTCGCCGATTCCGAAAAACCGGAGCGTCTTCGATAAGATGACTTGCTGATCTTCATACTTGCTGGAAAGGTATGGCTTCACAAACTGCAGAAACATCTGCTCAAGCTCTCTTGGCGGTCCCGGCAGCAGCAAATAGCCTTTCCCATCTTTTTCGATGTAGGTGCCAAGTGCCTGTCCGATCGGATTCGCGAAGACAATGCCGTTCCTGAACACCAATGCTTGACGCTCATTGTTTTTCGTCATGCTCCTTCCCGAACGATCGAACCATTGCCGGATATGCGTCAATCCCGCTTCATCCATGACGAGTTCTTCCCCAAGGTAATCCGCCACGGTCTGTTTGGTCAAATCGTCCTGGGTGGGCCCGAGTCCTCCTGTGAAAATCAAAAGGTCGCTTCGTGATTCAGCTATTTTGATGACTTCTTTTATTTTTCCCGGATTATCGCCGACGACCGTCTGAAAATAGGAATCGATACCCAACCCGGTCAGTTCCTTGGCGATGAATGCCGCATCCGAATTCACAATTTGCCCCATCAACAATTCCGTTCCGACTGAAATGATTTCTGCATTCATATTTAATCCCTCACATCCATAGTATTCGCTCAAATAAAACAAAAAATTCAATTACAAAAAAAAAGAAAAAGAAGGGCACAAAAGAATCGCGTTTCCTTTTGTTCGGGTTGCAAACTGATGCAACCCAGCCCTTCTTATCTATAAAACTACATGGATCCGACAAAAACGTGTTTGTTCTTGACGAAATAATCCACCCCTGAGTAGATGGTGAAAATCAAGCAAAGATACAACATGATATCCGCAACCGGAATGCCGGTTGCCTGAAAAGGAAAATTGTCCAAGAACAACAAAATGATGGCCACCATTTGCGTCGCCGTTTTGATTTTCCCTGGCCACGCCGCCGCCATGACTTCGCCTTCCTTAACAAGCAACAGGCGCAAGCCTGTGACAGCCAGCTCCCGACTGATTATGATGCTGACGACCCACGACGGAGCCAGTCCTTGACCGACAAGCACGATCATGGCAGTGGCGACAAGCATCTTGTCCGCCAGCGGATCAGCAAATTTCCCGAAATTGGTGACCAATCCGTCCCTTCTCGCAATATAACCATCCAGCCAATCCGTAAAACTGGCGGCGGCAAAAATGACGGCTCCGACCAGTTGATTGACCGCAATCTGTGATTGGGCAACCGCAAGGGTTCCCCAATCGAAAGGAACCAAGGTGATGATCATAAACAAGGGAATCATCATAATCCGCAATGCTGTCAATTTATTAGGTAAATTCAACTTCTGCAACTCCTTTAATGTACCCTGTCTTATTCTGCACCTTTGACGGTAAAGGATAAGGTTTGGGTCTGAATCTCTTGGTAATCGGCCGGCATTGTAACAACTGTGCCGTCCAGTTCGATGATCGTTGCCGGCATCACGCCGACTATGACTTCAATTTCGCTTGTGTCCAGCGGCAGCGTGATCGTCAGCGGATTTTCACCGCTTACGGTCCCGGTAGGCTCTTGGACTACCCCGTTTAGGCTTACGCTGATCCAGGAACTGCCCCCTGCCACCGCGGAGATTTTCAATTCCGATGGCAACGACAAACTGGTGACGTCATATTCCGCATAACCATCGGCAGACGAAACCAAGGTCACCTGGGCTGCTTGTTCTGTGACACTGGCACTGTCCGCCTGCTCTGGGCTGCTTGAAACCGTCTCTTGCGATGCCAAGGTTGTCTGACTGATGGTCGAAGCCACTTCGATCTGAACCTGGTCATTGTCATCGTTCAAAGTAGCCTTCCAGACCACCAGCACGATGGCAACCACCGCCACAGCCAACAAAAAAGTCGGCAACTGGCTCTGGACGGAGCCGCCATAATTGAAATTCGTCTTTTTAGAAGCTCTTTTGGTCTCGGAGCGAGTGGGAGAAAAAGAACCGGAATCCTCCACTTGGCTGCTCCCATGTATTTCCGGAATCACACTTGCATGGTCCCCTAATAAGCGGTCGCCATCCAAGCCCACAGTATCTGCATATTGCTTGATGAAGGCACGCACATAGAAATTGCCCGGCATAATCTCAAAATCGCCTTCTTCAATCGCAATCAAATACCGTTTTTGTATTTTTGTCATTTGCTGTAGATCATCCAATGTGTATCCCTTGGAAAGTCTAGCATTTTTTAGGATTTCCCCAATTTGAACCATTTCTTCACCTGCCTTCACTTGCAAATCCCGAAGTTGCCATGGGTATTATACCATAAAATCCCTTCACAAGGAGTTCCTATACTGTTTTACCTGAGCCATCCGCCGGATACGTAAATGGCCTGTCCCGTCATATAGCGACTGTCTTCCTTCAGAAGTTGGGAAACCCAGAAGCTGATCTCATCCGGTTTCCCCAGTCTGCCCAGAGGGATTTCTTCAAGAAGGGCCTCTTTTTCATCATTTTCCAGATGAGCGTTCATCTGCGTATCGATTGCTCCCGGACAGATGGCGTTGACGGTTACTCCGAGTGAGGCTACTTCCTTGCTGTAGGCTTTCACGAAGGCGATCTGCGCCCCTTTGACGGTGCTGTAGAGCACTTCGAGCCCGCTGCCGGCCTCTCCATAAACGGAGCTGATGAAGACGATGCGGCCGTTACGCAAGCGGGCGATTTTTTCCCGTAGCGCTTGGATGATCAGGATAGGCATTTTGACGTGGGTTTCCCACAAGACATCCATCTGCTGGGACGTCATGTCCTGAAGCAATCCATATTCGGTCTTGCCGTGCGCAAAAACAATCGCTTGGAGTGAAAAAATATGGTCAGCCAGTGTCGAAACACCTGCTTCATCGGTAAAATCCAGGCAAATCGGATAAAATTCCTGTTCGGGATAGGCAGATTGCAGTTCCGAAAGCAGCAGATTGATTTTTTCTCGATTGGAATGATAATGCAGGTAAAGCGACCAGCCTGAACCTGCCAGATCCCTTGCGATGGATGTCCCGATGTCCCCGGAGGCCCCCGTCACCAAAGCAGCTTTCATTGCTGTTTCGCCCCCTTCTGGAGGATCACATAGGTGCTCATGTTTTGTTCTTTGAGATAGCCCTCAGCGAATCTGCGGATATCCTCCAGACTGGTTTCTTCGATCAACGGAACGACTTCAAAAAGTTCCGCTCCAGAAAACAGCAATGTGCTATAGTGATTTGCGATGTATTCCAGGGAATTGAAAGCCTGCAATTGTTCTCCGATCATACTCTTCTTCAGTAAATCAAATTTCTCATTCGTCAGATTAGCATCTGTTTCCCAATCCAACAGAATCCGTTTCAGCTTTTCCTCCAGCAGTTCCGGCTCTTCCGTATCCGATTCGACGGCCATAAAATGGAAGGAACGATCCAGATTGAAGGAGTAACCAAAGCTGTCATCGATCAAACCGCTGTCGTATAGATCAATGAAATGCGTGGAGCTCCGGCCGAAAAGCAGTTCCAGCAACAGCGACCCATAGATTTTGTATTTTTCGGCTTGGTTTCCGGTCACATCCGCATCCAAACCTTTCACGCCAAGCATCACTTTCGGACGCTGCACATCCATTTCGATTGCTTTGTACGGAATGATGTCCTCGATCGAGGCTGGCGGCAAAGTGCGCTGGATCGGCTTGGCCGGAAGAAAGGTCTTGCCTTCTTGGTTTCGTTTGATCGTATCCATCATTTCTTCGGGGGCAAAATTGCCGATCATCAATAGGTTCATGTTGGACGGATGGTAGAACGTGTCATAACAGATTTGCAGCAATTCCGCCGAGATTGCCTGGATGCTGTCCACCGTTCCGGCTATATCGACGGAAAGCGGATGTTCGGGATAAAGGTTACGCAGCAACCCGTAAAAAAGTTGCCATCCCGGATTATCTTCATACATGCGGATTTCTTGGGCAATGATCCCTTTTTCCTTTTCAGTGCCTTCCGCCGTGAAGTGCGGGTCTTGAACGAAGTCAAGTAGGCTGTTTGTATTTTCTTTGATATTATCCGTGGCCGAAAAGAGATAGCTTGTCCGCGTGAAGGAAGTGAAGGCATTCGCTGAAGCGCCATACTTCGCGAAGTCCTCAAAAGCATCATGGTCTTCGCCTTCAAACAATTTGTGCTCAAGGAAATGTGCGATGCCGTCCGGAATTTTGATTTCCTTGTCTCCGTTTATCGGCACAAACTGGTTATCGATCGAGCCAAAATTCGTGGTGAAGATGCCATAGGTTTTGGAATACTTATTTTTTGGAATCAATACTACCTGCAATCCGTTTTCCAATACTTCCGTATAGACGGTTTCGTTAAGAGCCTCATAGTGTACTTTATTCATCTGTAGCCTCGCCTTTCAAGAAAAATATCGCTTGCAAAGTCATTTTATCCGCAACAGCAACAATCTGTTCCTTCGTCACCGCATTCAACCCGGCGATCCATTCCTCCTGCGAAAGAGGATTTTCTATGATGAGGATATCCTGGTACCGTTTCGCCAAGCTTCTGCCTTGATAATCGTCATTTTGTTTGTAGTGGTTGATCAGCATGCTTTTTGTTTGTGCAATCAGCGCATCCGGGAAATCACCCGCTTGCATATCCTGCAGTTGTGCCAAAACAATTTTCTCGACTTGCTCTCGCTTATCAAATTCGATGCCGGTGCCGACAGTCATGACTCCGCGCAGGAAGTCCAATCCGCTTGAAGCCGTGTAGGCCAAACTCGCTTTTTCACGGACATTCTGGAACAGTTTTGAATGAGGGAATCCCCCAAACAGTCCATCAAAAACCAGCCCGGCAAAATAATGGTCGTTCATGTAATAGACGGGTGAGGAAAACCCGAAAAACAGCTTGCCTTGATTGATGTCTTGGGCTTCGCTTGAAGTGACGGGTTCCGTATTTTTTTCGCGGTGATAGAATACCTCTTTTTCGATTTCTTTCCTGTCCGAAAGCTTCTGGGCAACCAATATTTTCAGTATCCGCTCCGGCGCAACATCACCCGATACGAGGATATCCAGTTGATTCGACCCGATCATTTCTTCATAGCAATCGAACAGGCTGCCCGCTGTGATATCCTCAAGGAACCCTGCATCACCGATGCCTTGATAAGCCTGATCCGTCCCCTCGAACAGCACTTGGTTCAAGCGCATACGCGCATAAGCTGACTTGTCTTCGATCAGCGACTCGAAATAATTATTCAGATTTCCCTTTTCCCTCAGAAAAGTCTTCTCATGGAACTTGCCGTCCTCGGCATTGGGCCTGAAGATGATTTCTTCCAGAAAAGCGAACGCCTCTTCCAAAAGTGTGTCGTCGCCTCCGATGAATTTATCATTGACGACGGACAGGCTCATCGTCACAACATGCTGCTTGCCGAAGCGTTGGGATTGCGTATGCAGCGTCGCGCCGTAAAGGCTGGCCAATTTCAAATCCATCTCGTTTTGGCTGGGGTACTGCTTGCTGTTGGTTTCAAGCATGTTCTTCACTAAAGAACGTTCCGTTGCAGTTTTACCGCTGAAGATCGTCCTGAATTTGTATTGGATCAATACGGTTTTGTATTTGTCGGAAGGCTCGATATAGGCCGTAACGCCTTGCTTTAATTTATATTCCATCCATTTCACGTCCTGTAAGCTATTTTATTTGTCGATACGGAAAACTATACTCTAATTCAGGTTTTTTTTCAATTAAGCCATTCTTGGGCATTTCCCTCCCATGGCTGGTGCAAAAAGAAAAGGCTGACTCGCGATGAGCCAACCCTTCTCACTTTCGGAGATTACTTTGATTTGATGTAAGTCGTACCGTTAGCGGCCGGGCCTCTGGATTTGCCGATAAAACCTACAAGCACAATGATCGTAATGACGTATGGTGCGATCTGGAGGTAGACGGAAGGGATATTCTGGATGACCGGAATATAGCTGCCGATGACTCCCAGACTCTGGGCGAAACCGAAAAAGATTGCCGCACCCATAACACCGACCGGATTCCATTTGCCAAAAATCATGGCAGCCATGGCAATGAATCCTTGGCCGGCAATCGTTGATCCGGAAAAATTTAAGCTGATCGATTGGGAGACGACGGCGCCGCCCACACCGCCCAAAAAGCCGGAAATCAGCACGCCGGCGTAGCGCATCACGTAGACATTGATCCCCAATGTATCTGCCGCTTGCGGGTGTTCCCCGACCGAACGCAGACGCAAGCCGAAAGTCGTCTTGAAGATGATGAAGTAGCAGACAAGCGCTGTTGCGATCGCTGCATAGGCCGGAGCTGACGTGTTCGTGAAGAAGATCTGACCGATGACCGGGATATCCTTCAATATAGGGAAACTTGTCTTCCCGAAATTCTGCACGATGAAAGCTGTCTGGCCTTTCCCTTCATAAAGAACCTTGGTCAAAAATACCGCCAGCGCTGGGGCAAGCATATTGATGACCGTTCCGGAAACGATATGGTTCGCTCTTAAATTGATGGTGGCAACAGCATGGATGAGCGAAAAGAAGATGCCGACTGCCCCCGCAACCAGCAATGCAACCCAAGGGGTCAGTTTGCCCAGATTGTCGGAGTAGTTCAGATTAAAGACTATGGCTGAGAATGCCCCCATGACCATCGTGCCTTCCAGTCCCACGTTGACGATACCGCTCCGTTCCGAAAATGTTCCGCCAAGACCAGTGAAGATCAAAGGTGCCGAATAGATCAAAGCCGAGGATACGATAATCGATAGAATCGCTAGCAAGTCCATCTCACGCCACCTCCTTTTTATTGACTTTGGACAGTTTGTTGACCAACAGTCGGATGATATAGCTCGCGCCGACGAAGAATATGATTGACGCAATCACGATATCGACAATCTCTACCGGCACGCCGGACATAAGCGGCATACTCGTTCCGCCGATTTTCAGCGTACTGAACAGAAGTGCAGCAAAGAGGATGCCGATCGGGCTACCGATGCCCAACAAGGCTACTGCCATGCCATCGAACCCCACTGCCGGCATCGCACCTTGAACAAACATGTTTTGGAAATTCCCCAAACCTTCCATTGCGCCTCCCAAACCGGCCAACCCGCCGCTGATCAACATGGCCAAAATGATGTTCTTCTTGGCGTTCATCCCTGCGTAATCGGCTGCATCAGGATTCAATCCGACTGAACGGAATTCGAAACCATATGTTGTTTTCTTCATCAATACCCAAACCACTGCAATCATGATGAGGGCAATGAAGATGCCGGCATGCAGTGTCGAATTGCGCGTCACTTCCGATAGGAACGGCACCCTCAGGCTGGCATTTTCGGTGATCCTGGCCGTGGAATCCCCAGAATCCGTCAAAACATTCCTGACGATGTGGTTGTTGATGTATAGAGCTGTGTGATTCAGCATGATGGTGACAATAACTTCACTTGTATTGAAATAAGCCCGCAAGACGCCGGCGATGCCCGCCCATAAAGCTCCGGCGGCAACACCCGCCAAAATGCATAAAGGCAGCAATACGATTTTCGGCAATTCAGGCAGCATCTGGGCGACGCTGACAGATGCCAACCAGCCGAATAAGGTTTGACCCGCTACGCCGATATTGAAGAAACCGGCTGTATTGGCTACCGCAAAGCCTAATGCGACCAGAATCAACGGGGTGGCTTCACGCAGTAATTCACCTATGTAAAACGGCGATCCGAAGGCTCCCTTCAGCATTGCCGAATAACCTGCGATGGCATCGTAACCGAATGACCACATGACGATTGCGCCGATCAAAAGACCTAATATGACTGAAAGCAAAGGTACGATGATCCCCTGGATGCGAGTGGCTCCTTGTTGATTACTCATGAATGCTCGCCTCCTCTTCTTTGTTTTTTTCCAATTCTTCCCGGGCTTTTTCCAAAGAAGAGCCGGCCATCAATAAGCCCAGTTCTTGTTCGGAAGTTTCCTCCGGCTTGACGTAGGCAACGATTTCACCTTCGAACATCACGGCGATGATGTCGGACAGATTCAAGATTTCATCCAACTCGAAGCTCATCAAAAGAATCGCTTTGTCCTTGTCCCTTTGCTCAATCAAGCGTTTATGGATAAATTCGATGGCACCCACATCCAATCCTCGGGTCGGTTGGGCTGCGATCAATAGCGCAGGATTCCGATCGACTTCCCTGGCGATGATCGCTTTTTGCTGATTCCCGCCGGATAATGAACCCGCCGTCGATTTTTCGCTTTGGGTCCGCACATCAAACTCTCTGATCAGTTCGATTGCGTGGTTTTCGATGGCTTTATCGTTCAGGAAACTGTTTTTGCTGTAGGGTTCCTGGTAGTAAGTCTGCAGCGCGATATTCTCGTCCAAACGCATCGGAAGGATCAGGCCGAACTTTTGTCGGTCCTCAGGGATGTGCCCCAAGCCTGCCTCGGTGATTTTGCGCGGAGCCAAGTTCGTGATGGTTTCGCCGTTCAGTTTGACGGTCCCACTCTCAACTTTTCTAAGGCCGGTGATGGCTTGGATCAATTCGCTCTGACCGTTCCCATCGATTCCGGCAATTCCGACGATTTCGCCGGCCCGTACCGTAAGATTCAAATTGCGCACCGCTTCCAGTCCGCGGCTCTCCTTGACCGTAACTCCTTCGATTTCCAAAACAGCCTGTTTCGGTTCGGATGGTTTTTTGACTGTGCGGAACAGAACGGAACGTCCCACCATCATATCGGCCAGTTCCTGCTGGGATGTCTGCTTCACGTCGACGGTGCCGATGCTCTTGCCCTTGCGGATAACCGTGCAGCGGTCTGCCACGGCTTTGATTTCATCCAGTTTATGCGTAATCAGGATGATCGACTTGCCTTCTTTCGTCAATTCCTGCATGATCGACATCAATTCGTCGATTTCTTGCGGTGTCAGCACTGCCGTCGGTTCGTCAAAAATGAGGATATCCGCACCACGGTACAATGTTTTCAGGATTTCGACCCTTTGTTGCATCCCGACAGTGATGTCTTCGATTTTGGCGGACGGATTGACTGCCAAGCGATATTTATTGGACAGATCCGCAATCACGTCAGCGGCTGCCTTTTTATTTAAGACACCGAGTCTGCTCGGCTCGCTGCCCAGAATGATGTTTTCGGTAACCGTGAAGTCCTTGACCAGCATAAAATGTTGGTGCACCATTCCGATCCCCATTTTGGCGGCAACACCCGGGGAACTGATTTTGACTTCTTGCCCTTTGACCTTGATGGTTCCGCTGGTCGGCTCCAAAAGGCCGGAGAGTATATTCATCAAAGTAGACTTGCCCGCGCCATTTTCACCCAACAAAGCGTGAATTTCACCTTTTTTCAAGCTGAGAAAAATATCATCATTCGCTTTATAATTGCCGAAAGCTTTTGTTACGCCAATCATCTCAATGACATAATTTTCTTCTGTCATGCTGATTCCACCCCTTACTAAAATTGAATGCATGCATTCCCTCATGCAGCAGTGAGACACGCTTATAAAATATAATACCGTAAAACACTATTTCACACCTATTATAAAGTATTTCCAAAATCCTATCCACTTTTGTTTGTCACGGAAACCAAACATTTGTTTCTTCCTTTTATGCGGAACCATCTTTAGTTGGGGACGATGCGCAGAAAAAAAGAGAAGCAACTCAATATCCTAACCGGAATCAAGCTGCTTCTTTAAAGATTTTTTAAAAGGGATTAGTTTTCTGGAGACTCAGGAACAACAAGCGTTCCTTCCAAAATTTCTGTTTTCGCTTTAGCAACAGCTTCCAAAGCCTCTGCGCTCAATTGGCCTTCAGTCAGATCGACGCCTTCTTCAGCCAAACCGAATGTCAACACTTCTCCTGCCGGGAATTCGCCGTTCATCGTCAATGTGGCGATATCCTTAGCTGCAGTGCCTACACCCTTCAACGTTGAGGTCAAAGTAAGGTTTCTTTCAGTGCCGTCATCAAGCGCCAGCAAGCCTTCTTCAGTTTGGTCACGGTCAACGCCGATTACCCAGATTTCTTTTGAAGGGTCTGCTTTTACGATATCCTTAGCTTCTGAGAATACACCATTTCCGGAATCTCCGGCAGCTTGATAAATGACATCGATTCCGCTTGCGTACATTGCGGCAGCTTTTGATTTTCCGCCTGCTGCATCGCCGAACGAGCCGACATATTCAACTTTTACATCTATATCAGGATTGACGGATTGGGCGCCGGCTATGAATCCAGCTTCAAAGCGATCGATTACGACACTCTCTTGTCCGCCGATGAAGCCTAATTGGTTGGTTTTGGTTGTTTTGGCAGCAGCGACACCAGCCAAGAAAGCAGCTTCGTTGTCTTTGAATGATACTGAAACTGTGTTCTCGCCTTCGATGACATCATCGATGATGGCAAACATTGTATCCGGGTTTTGTGTTGCCACATCCTGCATCGCTGACTTCAATTTATATCCGATACCGAACACAAGATCAAAATTACTGTTTACGGCAGTGTTCAAGTTCGTCACAAATTCCGAATCGGCATTTGATTGGATATAATCATATCCATCGATTCCTTTTTCTTTGCCGTTCTCTTCGCCCCATGCAACAAGGCCTTCCCATGCGCTTTGGTTGAATGATTTGTCATCCACGCCGCCGACGTCGGTAACCATCGCGATCGTGAAGTTATCTTCCGTTCCCTCTGCTGCTCCGGAACCTGTTGCACTGCTGTCAGCCGTGTCTCCATTGCCGCCGCAAGCTGCCAGGATTGTGCTGACACCTAAACCTAATGCCAATAAACTAACATATTTTTGCTTCTTCACCATGACCCCTCCAATAAACTTCAATTTTTTGAACTTGTAAGTACAAGCTTCTTACAAAAAATATCATATCATGTATTCCTCAAAAAATAAACGATATTGACTTGTTTTGTAATCGTTTTTTCATTTAATATCCATATATTTTTCAGAAAGCTCCGGCTTAAACCTCGGAATCAAAGGGGATATCCGTATCATTTTCATATATTCCTTCGCTAATGTTCACCTTTCTCGGCTTGCTTCCGTCAGCCGGTCCAACAATCCCTCTTGCTTCCATCTCATCGATCAGCCGCGCTGCCCGATTATAGCCGATCCGGAATCTCCTCTGCAATTTGGAAATGCTCGCCGTTTCATCTGATCTGATGAATTCTACAGCTTCCCCAAAAAGATCATCTTCCGGCTCTTCGCTTGCAGCCGCCACAGTTTCGGTCGGCATCATTTCCTCGACATAGTTCGCTTCTTGCTGATTTTTGACGAAAGTGACAATGTGCTCGACTTCCTCATCGGAAATGAACGCTCCTTGCACACGGATCGGTTTGTTTTCCCCCATCGGACGGAAGAGCATATCGCCTCTGCCCAGCAGCTTCTCTGCCCCGGAGCCATCGATTATCGTTCTCGAGTCGATCGAGCTGGATACGGCAAAAGCGATCCGGGAAGGGACGTTCGCTTTGATGATGCCGGTGATGACATCGACACTCGGTCGTTGTGTGGCCAAAATCATATGGATTCCCGCGGCCCGTGCCATCTGCGCCAAGCGGGTAATCGCATCTTCCACCTCATTGCTGGCCACCATCATCAAGTCGGCCAACTCATCCACGATGACCACGATGTACGGCAGCGTAGGATTATTTTCCCCGTTCTCTAGATTGTATTCGACAATCAGATTGTTATAGCCGTCGATGTTGCGCATACCGGTACCGGCAAACAATTCATATCTTCTTTCCATCTCCGTCACAACTTTGTGGAGCGCTTGCGCCGCCTTGCGGGGATTCGTGACAACCGGCGTAAGCAAGTGCGGAATTCCGTTATAGACGTTCAATTCCACCATTTTCGGATCGATCATCATCATCTTCACTTCGTTCGGCTTGGCTTTCATCAGTATGCTCGTGATGATGCCGTTGATGCAAACGGATTTTCCGCTTCCGGTCGCACCCGCAATCAGCAGATGGGGCATCTTCGTCAGATTCGCGCTTTGCACAACTCCGGAAATATCCCGGCCTAACGGAACCTCCAACAGCTTGTCCGTGTGCTTCTGGCCTTCCATGACATCCCGGAAGGATACGACGCTGACTTCACTGTTCGGCACTTCTATGCCGATGAAGGATTTTCCGGGTATCGGCGCTTCGATGCGGATATCTTTTGCCGCTAAAGCCAAAGCCAGATCATCATTGAGGTTCACGATTTTACTGACCTTCACCCCAACAGCTGGTTGGACTTCATATTTGGTCACGGCCGGCCCGAGGTTCGCTTTCGTGACTTTGGCCTCCACACCGAAGCTTGCGAACGTCTCCTCCAGTTTTTTGACATTTTTTTCGATTGTCGCATATTCATTCGATTGATCGATCGCTTTGATTTCATTCAATAAAGTCACAGGCGGCAATTGGTAATCCCTGTTTTCCTGCTCGGCGGTGATTTCGAACTCCAGATCGCCGCTATTGTCTTCCTCGCCGCCTCCCGCCGTTGTTTTTGCAAGGCTGACCGGTTGGGCGGACGCGCTCTTTTCATTGTCCGCATGTTTGTGTTCGGCTGCTTTTTCAAGTTGCTGCTGGAAACTGTCGATTTTCAGCTGAACGGGTTCGCGCTCTTTCTCGGCGAGTGTTTCCTTTTCTGAAGCTTTCAAAGCTTCCGCTTCTTCCTTCATCAATTTTTTCGCTGCCGATTCGCTCTTGATCTGATTTTTGGCTTTTTCGACTATTGAAGGTTTCTTCTCGCTCGAAATGCTGTTGGACCTGGTCGGTTTCTTCACTGCTTTCGAATCGATGATCGAGCTGGCCACTTTATCTTTCGTGAAAAGCACCGCTCGTTTACTGTTGTGCCCGAAGATCAAGGCAACTTTGCGCACGACTTCCATGACATCATGCGTCGTGAAGCCAAATATGACCGCCACCCCAAAAAATACAAGCAAGCCGATGATGACGTAAGTGCCCCATTGCGAAACCAAAAAATGGGTTCCGGAATAAAAGGCTGCCCCTATCAATCCACCGCCCATCTCCGAAGCCGTATCCGCTTGTCTGACATCGACCAAAAAGCGGGCAAGCGTAACGGAAACGACCGATGCCCCCTCCATTACGACTGTCTCAAAAGCCTGCGAATGGAGATAAAGCAATGCAGCTGAATAAAGCAGGATGCCACTGATCAGCCAGTTCTTTCTTATTTTTGGTTCTTTCCCTCTCAAAATCAGGTACAGACCATAGGCACCGAACAGCGCCAAGCTGATCGGATAGGTTTCACCGACAAAAAAACGGAAAAAATTCGCCAGCGCTATACCGGCAAAACCGAGTTGCCCGATTCCTAAGGCTGCACTGAAAAGAAACAGCACGCCGATAAGCTCGTAGGATATCTTCTGCCCGGTCGCCTTCTTTTTCTTTCTTGTCGTCGTTCTTTTCGCCAAACATGCCAACTCCTTTTTATCATTTGCTCAAAACCGCTGCGTATCTGCACAAAACAGCGGTCCATAGATTGTTCGTTTGATTACCGTATCGATTCATTATACTATAAAATGAACCCTTTACGAGGCTATTTTTTATCGGTGGGCCTGGACAAAAAAGCTTCAGCACACGCCTTTGCGAGATGCTGAAGCTTTTTCGGTCTTAAACAATCATTCCGGTCGTAGTTTTTTCCTGTCCTGCAACAGCATCAGCCCATGATATAATTGTACATCATCATCACAGTTCTCACAAAACCGGATTTCTCCGTCCGACCAGTAGGCAGTCAGGTAGATTTCCTTCGTTTTTTGGAATGGATAGGCTTCCGATAGTTTTTCGGCAGCCTGCTCATAGGCGGCGACTGCCTCCTGGAAATCGGCATACTCTGTCGATTCCACAATAAAATCCATCCAATCTTCAAAAAACCACCAAGGTTCATATTCTCCCTCGGTCCGTATCACCTCGTACATGCTATCACCTTCTTTGTTGCAAAAAGTATAGCATAGCCCGGAAAAATATTCCTGCGCAAGGTATCGGGATTGAAACTTCTTGATGAAGACTGTAAACTGAAATTAAAAGTTGCAACGTATGCTCATCCTAGAATCTGGAGGGAATTTATTATGAAAAAAATCAAAATGACAGTGAACGGCCGGGTACAGGGCGTGGGGTTCCGTTATATGACAAAAATGGTGGCGGACCAGATCGGAATTTCCGGCATCGTCAGAAACGAGGATGACGGAAGTGTCTACATCGAAGCGGTAGGCCCGACTGATAAAATCAATGCTTTCATCACGGCGGTCAAACGCAGTCCGTCGCCAAGCGGCAAAGTCGACACCTACAAACTCGAAGAAGACGCAAGCATTGAGAATTACATAAGTTTTCGCGTAACCAATTGAATATATTTCCCCCTTCAGGTATAGTGGTAATGTTATCGAAAAATTGTAAAGGAACGTGAACGATGAAACTTAAAAAGAAGTTATTGCTTTCCGCGGAAATGATGGCCTTGTTAGTGGTCCTGACAGGCTGCATGCAATATGATGAGAATAAAAACCCGACTGGCTTCATTTACGACTATTTGGTGGTGCCAACTGGCAATTTGATCGTTATGCTGGCGGAACTGCTTAATGGCAACTACGGGCTAGCCATCATCGCCATCACAATCATTGTCCGCTTGGCTATCATGCCCTTGAACTTTAGCCAAATCAAAAAAACGATGGTGCAGCAAGAAAAAATGAAGTATATCAAACCAGAATTGGAAGATATCCAATTCCGTCAAAAAAATGCAGCGACACCTGAGGAAAAAGCGGCAGTTTCCCAAGAAATGATGGCATTGTACAAAGAAAACAACATCAGCATGACCGGCGGCGTTGGTTGCTTACCGATTCTGATTCAGATGCCGATTTTTACAGCTATGTATCAGGCCGTCAACTTGACGCCGGAAATCTCCCAAAGTACATTCCTTGGCATCAATCTTGGTGTAAGCAGTCCGTTGTTGGCAATCCTGGCTGGTGTGGCCTATGTGATCCAGGGCTACGTTTCCACAATCGGTATGCCGCAGGAAACCAAATCACAGATGAAATCGATGATGCTGATGAACCCGATCATGATTCTGATGTTCTCTTGGTCCTCACCAGCGGGGTTGGCCCTTTACTGGCTGGCTGGCGGCATTTTCGCCGCAGCCCAGACTGCGCTTCAGAATCACATGATCAAACCTAAAATCCAGAAGCAAGTCGAAGAAGAAATGAAGGATCGCCCGGTCAAAAAGAATGTGAAAATGGCTAAGCCAGCGTCCTCTTCAGCACCGGAGCAAGCGGTAAAAGCTTTGTCCGCCAAGAATCAACAGACGGATGGCAAAAAAGGCCGTAACGCAGGTAAACAATCAAGATCTTAGTTTCAGCTATACAAAAAGCAGGAAGCGGCTCACACATGAGTTCGCTTCCTGCTTTTTTTGTAGTTCAGTTTTTTATTAGGGACTTTCTCCAGTCAAGAGCCTATAGCTCCTCATCCGGTGCATAATCCTTCAGAATCGGCAACTGTATGCGGAAAACAGATCCGTGTCCCAATACACTTTCGACGGTGATGTCGCCTTTGTAGCCTTCCAATAATTCTTTCGCGATCGACAGACCCAAGCCGTTCCCGCCTTTATTCCGCGATCTTGCTTTATCGACACGATAAAAGCGCGAAAAGATCTTCTGCTGATCTTCCTGGGACATCCCCTCGCCGAAATCTTGGATGGCAATCTGGACATAGGACATGGATTCGGAAATCGAAAGATGGATTTCATGCCGGTCAGTCGAATATTTAACGGCGTTGTCCATCAATATCACGAGTATTTGCTCAAAATGGTTGCGGTAGATGTTCACATAAATCTCGCGATTCAGATCATCATCCAGATTGAAAACGAAATCCGGATACAGCATCTTAAAGTTATGGAACGTATGCAGCACGACGTTCCGGGTCGGCGTCACTTCATTTTTATAATGGATTTCGACTTGTTCCGCCCTTGAAAGATCAAGCATCTCCTGGACCAAAGTCTTCATGCGCTGGATTTCGGTCAAGGAGGCGGCAAGGGACTCATCCAGGATTTGCGGATCTTCCTTGCCCCAACGGTTCAGCAATTTCAGATGTCCCTCGACAATGGCTGTCGGGGTGCGGAGTTCATGCGAAACGTCCTCCACAAACTGCTTTTGCTGGGTGACGTACAGCGCCATCTTATCCAGCAGGCCGTTGATGTGGACAGAAAGATCGGTGAATTCGTCCTTGCTTTTCGATATTTTGATGCGGGTCTCCGACAAGGTGTCCTCTTCAATCGCATCCATCGTATCAACCATCTGTTTGATGGGCCTGAAGAAGTAGATGGCGATACCGTAGCCGGCAGCCGCGGATAAAACGAGAACGATTGCCGTCACTATCCAAAAATACTGCGTCATCTGCGAGACGACTTTATGATAATCATTCAATCGGAAAACAATCTGTACATATCCCAACAGGAAAGAGTCCTCCTGGCTGAGGATCGGGCTGCCTGCGACAAATGCTTCAAGATCGTTCAGTTTTGTTTCGCGCACATAAGTATCGGGATTTTTGATGAATGTCGTATAGCTCTTCTGGGTTTCATAGAGCAGCTGCCCATCTGTATCGAATACGCGGATGTTCGCCCCTCTGTTCTTGAGATCCTCCAAAAACGGGTAATTCCCTACAGACTGGAGCCCCTTCGTCACAGTGGAAACAGAAATTTTTTCGAACATGCTTTCCACGCTGTTGACGGACAGCTTCGTATCGATTTCGGACAAGGCGGATCGGACCGAATAAAGCAATTTTTCGGCTTCCTCTTTTTGTTGATCATATTGATAGCTTTTGTAGACATTCAGCATCAGTAAAGCGGACAGAAAATACAGCAGGAAGAAAGCAATACTTAAAAGAAAACCCCATTTCCACCGAATGGACTTGGGATTTCCTCTTTTTTTGGTTGGCATATAATTGATTCTGCGCATAGTATTATGAGCGCATGACGTATCCGGTGCCACGAACCGTCTGGATATAACTTTCTTGGCCGGCTACATCGATTTTATTGCGCAGATATCGGATATATACATCCACTACGTTTGTTTCCACTTCTGTTTTGTATCCCCATACTTTATTCAGCAATACATCCCTTGAAAGCACAACATTGATGTTTTCCATCAGGATCAACAATAATTCGTATTCGCGTTTGGTCAACTCGATGTGCTCGTCGCCACGGCGCACGACGCGGTTTTCTTTTTCGATCGTCAAATCACGGTAAGTGACGGTCGTCTGCTTCACCTTGCGTTGCTCTTCTTCGATGTCGATGCGGCGCAGCAAAGCACGGACCCTTGCCAAAAGCTCTTCGATGGCAAATGGCTTCACGATGTAATCATCGGCTCCGTGGTCCAACCCGGATACACGATCGATAACGGAGTCGCGGGCCGTCATGATGATGATCGGCGTATCTTTGACGGGACGCAGACGACGGCAAACTTCGATGCCGTTCAATTCAGGAAGCATCAGATCCAAAAGGATGACATCCCAATCCTGGTTCATGGCGGCTTCAAGGCCGGCTCTTCCGTTGTAGCAAATTTCCGTTTCGTAGCCTTCGTGTTTTAACTCAAGCTCGATGAAACGCGCCAGATTTTTTTCATCTTCGATAATCAATATTCTTTGTTTGTCTCTATTTTCCATAGAATTCTCCCCTAATGTCTCATTTGAATAATAACAACATGCCATTACAATTTCATTTTATTTTAACACACTGTCGGGAATTTTTCCTGATTAAATGATCCTGATAGTAAAATGTCATCCGAAGCAGTGCTTCGGATGACATAAATGTAGGCCAGCAAGGCGCTCTATCGCTTTAGTCTTGTGGAACTTCCACTTCTTTATCCCACTCAAAGTGATAAGAACCAGCTTTGTCTGTGCGCTCATACGTATGCGCTCCAAAGTAGTCGCGTTGCGCTTGAATGATGTTTGCAGGCAATACAGCTGAACGGTAAGAATCGAAATAAGCTACCGCAGATGAGAATGTCGGTACCGGAACGCCTGCACCTACAGCCGTAGCAACCACTTCACGTACAGCTCCTTGATATTGTTTTGTGATCTCCACGAAGTAGTCGTCCAACAACAAGTTCTGCAATTCAGGATTTTTCTCGTAAGCATCCGTGATGTTTTGTAGGAATTGCGCACGGATGATGCAGCCTGCGCGCCAAATTTTAGCGATTTCACCATAATTCAGATCCCAATCATTTTCTTCGCTGGCAACGCGCAATTGAGCGAATCCTTGCGCATAACTCATGATTTTGCTGAAGTACAGCGCCTTGCGGATACTCTCAACAAACGCTTCTTTGTTCAGGCCTTCTTTAGTTGCAGCGGCAGGTCCGGTCAGAATTTCGCTGGCAGCGACACGTTCTGTCTTCAAAGCGGAGATGTAACGGGCAAAAACAGATTCGGTGATCAACGGCAGCGGCACTCCCAAGTCCAAAGCGCTTTGGGAAGTCCATTTGCCCGTGCCTTTGTTGCCGGCGCGGTCCAGGATGATCTCGACCATTGGTTTTCCTGTTGCAGGGTCGTATTTAGTCAAGATGTCAGCAGTGATATCAATCAGGAAGCTGTCCAACTCGCCTTTGTTCCATTCGATGAAGACTGCAGCGATTTCTTCCACTGACATGCCAAGATACTTGAACATGATGTCGTAGGCTTCTGCAATCAATTGCATGTCCCCGTACTCGATTCCGTTGTGGACCATCTTAACGAAATGTCCGGCGCCATCTTTGCCGATGTAGGCTACACATGGCTCGCCATCCGGAGCTTTAGCAGAAATCTGTTCCAAAATCGGTGCAACCAGATCGTATGCTTCGCGTTGTCCGCCCGGCATGATTGAAGGGCCTTTCAATGCGCCTTCTTCCCCACCGGAAACGCCAGTTCCGATGAAATTGATGCCTGAGTTTTCCAATTCTTTGCTGCGGCGGATCGTATCTTTGTAGAAAGTATTCCCTCCGTCAATCAGGATATCGCCTTTATCCAAATGAGGCAGCAATGATTGGATCGTTTTGTCGGTTGCCTCCCCAGCTTTTACCATCATCATGATTCTTCTTGGTTTTTCCAAAGACTCAACAAATTCTTCGATAGTATAAGTAGGAACCAATTTTTTATCTGGATTTTCCGCGATCACTTGCTCAGTTTTTGAACCTGAACGGTTGAATACGGATACGGAGTAACCTCTGCTTTCAATGTTCAATGCTAGATTTTTGCCCATTACGGCCATCCCTACAACGCCAATTTGCTGTTTTGACATAAATAAATTCTCCCTTCATGATGAACACATCATTTTATAATCTTAATCCTAACAAAAATTCGACTAAATGGAAAGCAAACAATTGAAAATAATGGCTTTCTTTTCTCCCCCTCGGTTCGCCAACATTTACTTTTGTATTTTAATGTTGTAAACTATGCCATGTAAAAAACAAAAGGTGGGAATAATGTTGACAAAGAAAACTGGTGCTACCTCTTCAAAATTCAATAAATTCAGCAAATTCATCATTTGGATCATGTTGCTTGCCATGGTCGGAGGAACTTTCCTTTCCGCTCTGTACTATTTGTTCATAAATATGTAAGAAAAGCGGAGCGGGTTCGTTCAGCCCTTATTAAGGAAACACTGTGACCTAAACGGTCAAGTGTATCATGGTTCTAAGCCATCAAAGATGGCAAGAACCATGACAAGTCGAACAGTATCCTTGGCTCGTAGAGACAAGGGGTTCCTTTGTCCTTTCCGAAGGGCTTACCCGTGAAGTTGGACATCATTTTGGATGCATGCACTATTTTGCAAACCTGTGAAGCACCAACGGTGATGCACTTTTGAATAAAAAAATTCAAAATTTACTTTGATATCAAAAAAAGGTTCCCGGAATCCACAAGCTGATTCCGGGAACCTTTTTAATTTTCTCAGATGCTCTTTTTGACTTTCCCGTCCCAGCCGGCATAGCCGCCCTTCAGGATGAAAATATTTTTGTAGCCATTTTTTTTCAAAATTGCCGCGCAGCGTCCGCTCAACATGGAATTTTGATCGTACAGATAAATCGGCTGATCTTTGCGGATTTCTTGATAGCGTTGCTTGAATGCGGAATAAGCGATATTTCTCGCGCCCAATATGTGGCCAGCATCGAACTCCGTTTTTTCGCGGACATCGATCAATTGCGCTTTCCGCAGATCTTTTCTGAATTCCTCTGCAGTCAGTATTGTAGCCGCATTCTTTCTTTGGAAATAAAAATAAGCTTGATAAATGGCATATCCGATGATGAATATCCATAATGCGATATTAAAAATATCAATTCCTGTTAAATTCAAAATAAATCCATCCTTTCGATACTCTTGCTCTCATATTTTACACTTGTGCAAAGCGTAATGCTACAGTTTTGACGACTTTTTTTCTATTCCGACAATTGTATCCAGCCATTGCGTTCCACATCGTACAGATACTCATAACGTTTTCCGTAGAGCACGTAGGTCCCTTCCGGCGAAACGGAAATCGGATCCATTCGCTCGACTTCAGTCAGCACCTCCGAGGCATTTTCGGAAAAATCGATTTTTGCGAGTCCATAGGTGATGCCGGCACCGTCCTCCGGCTCCTTTTTCGGAAGCACAGCAAACGTTTCGTCCGAGTCATTGCCTTTTTTGAATTCAGGAATGACAAGTCCGCTTCCATCGGTGATGCGCGGCAAGACAACATAGCCTTGGGTAATCAGAAGCGGATAGTAGGAAACGACAAGCAACTCTTCCTCATTGAAATCCGAAGGGGTCACCACCCATACTGATTCGCCTTCCAGTCCGTAAGCAAGGATTTCCCGATCGATGACAGTATCTTTGCCGGGAAAACGAATGTCACTCAACACCAACGCAGAAACGCCATCAGTCGCGATTTCCCGGTGAAGGTACATATTTTCCGAATACCAAACCGGCATTTCCTCAGTGATCGACATTTCCGTCCACGTTTCATTGGAAGACAGATCCCAAAGGTAATTCACCAGGCTGCCCGCTGTTTTTTGGGCGGAAAGGAACAACTTCCCTTCGTTTGTCGGATTCCAGGAAATGCTCGTCAAAAGCCCAGCGGAAAAATGAATATCGGCAAGTGCGTTCCCTGACTTGTCGATCATCATAACGTTATTTCCCTGTTGGCTTGCGACTTGGACCAAAATCCGCCGACCATTTGCGGAAAGCGCAGCAAAAACAAGCCGATCTGAAAAAGTCCGGATCGGCCGTTCTTCACCCGTGAGCAGGTCATGGCTGTACAGGCCGTATTCTCCATTTGACTCCAATGCGACAAGAATAGTCTGTTCGTCCAACCAGCCTACAGTGTAAAGGAATTCGTCCTTAGGGATTGATGGGATGTTGGTGCTGGAAGAAAGGCTCTGCTCACTTACCCCTGATTGATCAGGATACGACAATCGCTGTGTACAGGCCATCAGAATAAGAACACTTGAGAGTGAGAGCATGATCGACGTTAGTCCCCTTTTCCTCATGCCATCCTCCATCCTCCCGCATTTTCTTTTTTTTAAAAATGTTCAGGGCCCCTTTACTTGGGATGATTTATTTGCTGATTTCCGTCAGCGCAAGGTAACATGCCCCAACGATTCCGGCATCATTCCCGAGCGCGGCTAATTTGATATGCGTAGTCTTCTTGACGTTCGGGAATGAAAAGTCAGCAAAGTAGGTCCTTACTTGCTCCAAAAGGAATTCCCCGGCTGCGGAGACACCGCCGCCGATGACGATATACGCTGGATTCAAAAGATTACCGATATGACTGCAGGCCAAACCCAAATAATAGGCAGCGCGATCGACCACAAGGACTGCCAACTCGTCCCCTTCTTTCGCCAAATCAAAAACCATTTTGGAAGTGATTTCCTGGCCATCATCGATGATGCCTTTGAGCTGCGAATTGCCGGCATATTCTTCTGCATGTTTGCGGGCCAATTTGACGACACCTGTTGCGCTGGCCACTGTCTCCAAACAGCCTTTCCCCCCGCAAGTACAGTCAAATCCGCCCGGTTCGACAGTCATATGGCCGATTTCGCCGCCTGACCCTGCAGTACCGTGGATAAGATTCCCTTCCGCAATGATTCCTCCGCCGACACCTGTGCCAAGTGTCACAAATACGACGTCGCGGTCATCCGCACCGGCACCTCGCCATTTTTCTCCGAGTGCGGCAACGTTTGCATCATTATCTATAAAAATAGGGATGCCGATTTCCCGCTCGATCGCTTCACGTACAGGCTGCGGTGTTTTCCAGTTCAGGTTGAAGGCTCCCTCGACAGTACCTGCTTCACGGTCCACCGCTCCCGGCGACCCCATGCCGATGCCCTGAAAATCATCCGCAGTCATTTGGTAGAGATCCAGATGGTGTTTGATTGAAGCAATGATATCAGGCACGATGTGAGCCCCTTCATCATTGATGTTCGTAGGGATGCTCCATTTTTGCTGGATTTCGCCCTCTGCTGTTAAGATAGCCAATTTCACTGAAGTGCCGCCTAAATCAATACCGATAAATTTTTTATACACGTCATTTCCTCCAATAGTTCAATTTATGTCTAGTATAACGCAAAACCTGTCCGCATTAAACCCGTATAAGCAAAGAATATAGCGCTCACAAAATAAATGACCAGAAAAAGAAGCCTTTGTCCATTTTTGCTCTTGGCTGTGCGCGGCATCGCGATGAACACGGCCGCAAGCGCTCCGCCTAGCGCCCCGCCAAGATGCCCGTAATTATCGACTGCTGAGGAAAAAAAGCCGAAGAAGAAATTCAGGAAAATCAGCATCGTAAAATTGCGGGCCATCAGCTGGATCCCAGCATTGTAAGGAAACTGACGCCCCAGAACGATGGCCGCGGCAAACAACCCGAAAAGGGAGGTGCTTGCACCAGCGGAAATCGAATCATTGAAGGCGAAGCTCATGAGGTTCCCCATCAAACCGCTCAGGAGATAGATGAGCGCGAACCGCAAAGAGCCGTAAAGAATTTCCATCTGGGTGCCCAAATAATACAAGGTGATGCTGTTGACAAGGATGTGCGTGAAGCCTATGTGGATGAACATGGGCGCTATCAAACGCCACCATTCCCCTTGCGCGATGGCAGGGTTGAATTTGGCTCCGAAGAGGATAAGCGTCAGCACATTGGTGCTCCCGCCGTTCAGGGTCATCAGCAGGAAAATGACGATCTGAATGGCCAAGAACAAGTGTGTTACAGAGAATTGATCCGGCAAATAGGATCTTTTGGTGTTATATGACCGCATCATGACACTCCTTTCCATTATTATCCTATTTTATACTAGAATACTGCCGTCAACAACTTTTGGACCGGTACATCAAAAGCTTCGATTTCCCAATCCGGATCCTTGAACAATTGGAACGGGAACAGCATCGACAGGGTCTGACCATCATACGAGGCCAGATAGCGATCATAGTAGCCGCCGCCGAACCCGATGCGATAACCCGTTTCCGAAAACGCCAATCCAGGAACAAGCAGCAGGTCGATTTCTTGGGGCGGGACCGGGTTGCTCTTATCGGCAGGTTCCATGATGCCGAATTTGCTCCTCAACATGGCGGTATCCGGCAAATATTCATGAAAAGTCATCACACGGTCCTTGCCGGAATAGGGAACGACCATCCGCTTGCCTTCCTCTAGCCCCTTTACGATGATTTTATGCGTATCGATTTCAGGAAAATTGGACCAGGTGACGCCGATCGTCTTCGATGCTTTCCACTCGCGGCTGGAGCAGACTGCTTTCGTCAACTCATTCTCCATCCGGAGCCGCTCCCGGGAAGGCAAATCCCTCAATTTCCCAAGCATTTCTTTTCTTATCCGTTCTTTCATCAGTTTACCTCCTCAAGCCGTCTGTTGCATACCGTTTCTGTTGTATAAAACATCCGTCCGGATAAAATAAAAAAACAACAGGATATCCTGTTGTCGTTTTAATTATTTTGTTTCACGATGCAAAGTCACGCGTCTTTCACGTGGACAATATTTTTTCACTTCAAGACGGTCCGGGTTGTTACGTTTGTTTTTCTTTGTTAAGTAATTACGTTCTTTACACTCCGTACATTCCAATGTAATATTTAACCGCATATTCTTCCCTCCAAACATAAAAAAATTGAAGATCGAATCATCTTCTGCGTTTCTCATTGTATCACTTATGGAAAAATTATGCCACTATTTTTTGAACAACTTCTGCGCAAGTCCACTTTTTTTGAGCATTAAGCCAATTAAATCCCAGATAAGGTTGCAGAAACAAGCGAATTTCATTAGAATGTTATCAGGCGTCAAAAAGAAGAATTGAGGTGACAAAGATGGAACAATGGACCATCGTGATTGTCTTACTGACAATCGCAATCATATTGCTGTTTGCATCATTTTTCGTCAAGGATAATGATCGCAAATTCGCTGATGAGATGAGTGAATACACATTACAATTAACGGAAGAAATCCATGAATTGAAGCAACGACTCATCGCTGTAGAAGAGGAATTGGGTAAAGAAATTCCCGTTTCCGAAGACTCGCAGACCGTCAAAAAAGTACATAATCTGACAAAGCAGCACATCATCACTTTGTATACAAGCGGAAGAACGTTTGATGAGATTGCAGAGCAACTGTCCGTCCCTATCACCACCGTGCAACTCGTTGTCGATAACTACATAGAGCAATCAATCGTATAGAGGAGAAAATAAAGTGAACAAACAAAAGCTTCGTTTTTTATCCATCGGTTTTTTGTTGTCTGCCGTGCTGTTGGCCGGCTTCCAGCTTTTCTATCCGGAAGCACTCCCTGGCAGCACCTTCAACGGAGAAGCAAATGCCGATTCAACGGATTATCAAGAGAAATATGAAAGTACTTTGGCGGAATTGGAATTGCAGAAACAACTGAATGAGGCATCACTAAGCAGCGTGCCTGCCGACGCAGCAGCCGTAGCTTCCAGCGCGCCCGCTGAAGCAGCGAGCGTGACCGAAAGTTCAGCTGTCCCTGTCGCGAACGCACCCGTCACTTTTGTCATCACTTCCGGACAACCGATGTCCGTCGTCATAGACAATCTTATCAGTGCGGGACTCATTACGGATCGGGCTGTCTTTGAACAGTATATGAATGACCGGAATCTTGTCACGAAAATCAATGTCGGAGAGTATCAGTTGTCGCAGGATATGGGTTATGAAGTCATCGCCGACATCATCACGTTGGAATAATACCCCAGCCGTAGCCGTTCAACAAAGAAGGGGCCGAAGCAAGGAATCAAAATCCTTGCTTCGGCCCCTTCTTTATGTTCATTTGACAGCCGTCAGACGATTCCCGTCGCTGACCTTGGTTACTCGGCTGCTGCTGCGTAATCCCCTGTGTTGAAATAAGCATCAAACACTTTCTTGGCTATCGGAGTGGCCCGGCCCGTTTCCGACCTGAGATAAGGGACAACGACGGTTACCGTAATTTCCGGATTGTCGAATGGCGCATAACCGACGAAGGTGGAGTTAAAGACACTTTCATTCTTCAGACTCTCATTGTTCCCATCGTAGAAGGCCTCAGCCGTACCTGTCTTGGCGGCGACATTGTTCGGATCTTTCCCGAATGTCGAATACGCCGTTCCGTTCGTGCTGTGCGTTACTTGGTAAAAGCCTTGCTGGACACGCTCCATCGCTTCCGCGTCGACGTCGACCTGGTTCATCACTTTTGTCTCCAATGTCGTTTCCAGCGCCCCCAGCGATCCGTTCGCATCTGTGCTGCGGATTTCCGAAACCAATTGCGGTGCGTACCGGGTTCCGCCATTGGCGATGGTATTGATGTATTGCGACAATTGCAGGGTCGTGTACAGATCGTATTGTCCGAATGATTGGTCGACTACGTTAACTGCCGCTTGGCTGAACCCGGTCAGCCCGCTGCCTTCGTTCGGCAAGTCGATCCCCGTCTTCACACCCAAGCCGAACTGGGCAAAGTAGCTGCGCAGCTCGTTGATCAGATCTGGGGAAATATTCAAGGTGCCTCCCGATTCATAGGATGATTGTCCCCCCATCAGCATCGCCAATTTGATCATGTAAATATTCGATGAGCGGGCTAACGCCTCGATGTCGTTGATGGCCACTTGGCTGCCGATGTAAGGGTTGAAAACTGATTTTTTCAGATTTGAACCTTGGAATTGCAAAGGTTCATCGACGAGGACATTGTTGTCCGTGCTGATGACGCCGCTCATGTATCCGGTCAGCACCATCGCGCCCTTCACAGCCGAACCCATGCCGTAGCTGGAATTGATGACGCCCAGTGCATCATCCACAATTTCGTTGGATGTCGAGCGTTGCTTCCCGGTCATGCCCAGGATTTCTCCTGTATTCGGATCCGATGCAACTATGTATATCCGGTCATTATAGGAATCGACGTTGCTGTTCAGGAAATCCGTGGCGATCTGTTCGATTTCCTTCTGAAAATCGATATCAATGGTCAGGACCAGATTATCCCCGGCTTTTCCTTCATAAGATTCCTCACGCGTCACAACCTCGCCTGATTGATCCGTGATCGTTTCCCATTGTGATTTCGTGCCCGAGAGCACCGACTCGTATTCTTGCTCCAAGTAGGAATTCCCGACGCGGTCGTTCCTGGCGTAGCCTTTGGCCAAATAGGTAGCGACTTTGTCGCTCGGCAAACCGATCTTTTCGCTGGTCACCCCACCCAAAATGCTCTTCAGCAAGTCGGATTCCGGGTAGATCCTGACCCAATCAGTCGCGACATCCACTCCGGACAAACCGGAAAGCTTTTCACTCACCCGGGCCAGTTCTTCATCCGAAACATCCTTATTTTTTATGCTCGTGGTCGACAAAGCATACGCGCTGTTCATCCGTTTGAAGATAGCGGCAATCTCTTTTTCTTCATCCGAATAGGCGATATCTGCCGCCGTTACTTTTTCGAGCTCCACTTCATACAATTCGGAACCCGGCAACAGCTTTTCATCATCCGAAAGGCGCTCCAACATGACTTCGTTGTTTACGGCCATCCAGTAATCCTTCAGATCGCGCTCGGTCAGTTCTTCAATGCTGACGTTTATCAAACCTGCCAATGAAGAGGCGACCTTCGCCATTTCCTTGGCCGTCGTATTTGCTCCTCTGGTATAGGTTATGGAATGCTGCGGCTCGTTGCCTACAAGTATGTTGCCGTCTCTGTCATATATCAAACCGCGCGGCACTGATTCCGTCACAAGTGTCGTTTCGGTGCGTTTCACGATGGCTTCGAATTCATCTCCGCGAACGATCTGCAGGTATCCCAACCGGAATATCACCGCGGAAAACAGCGAGAACACAATAAAAAAGAGCAGGTTCAAGCGAAACGGGATATGCGATTTTCTCTTTCTTTTGCTTTGGGTATTATCTTCCAATTTTGCACCTTCCTAAAACCATAGTTCAACAACTTATTATAGCAAAAAAAGAATGCATTACAAACGAAGCAATAAATTTTTAACATGTGTCATTTCCGGATATGCCGATACATGCCCGGATTCTTCATAAAACCAATGGGATATGCTAAAATAGCAGAAGCGCTTGTGGCTTTTCCGCTTCAACTATCATGGGCGTTCCCTCACGGTCAGCCGACTCTGCCGGAACGCCACAAAATTTTCGGTTCAAAGGAGGAATGCGCAGCATGCTGAAGCGTTTCACAACTCTATCCCCACAGAAAAACATGCTTTTCCTTTCATTCTTACTGCCTTTATTTGTGCTGATGGTCATTTATGCAACCATGGGCGTTTATCCTTTCGGCAACAACACATTGCTGACTGTGGATCTAGGCCAGCAATATGTGGATTTTTTCAGCTATTACCGCACAACCCTGTTATCCGATCCTTCCGCCGTTTTCTTTTCATTCACTAAGTCATTCGGCGGAGAGATGCTGGGGCTGTGGGCGTATTATCTGATGAGTCCGTTCAACCTCATTTTTCTGCTGTTTCCGCAGTCCCAGTTGCCTTTGGCGGTGACGCTCTTGATCCTGGTGAAGGTTTCGGCTTCAGGTTTGACTTTTGCTCATCTGCTGATTTCCCGTTTCGGGGGCAAAGGCTTGTTGGTTCCGGCCTTCGCCTTGAGTTATGCCTTGATGGGTTACGTCATCGTCAACCAATTGAATGTCATGTGGCTGGACGGGCTCGTCTTCCTGCCCCTGATCATTCTGGGCCTGGAAAAACTGCTGTCGGGTGAGAGCGGTCTTTCCTACAGCTTCTTTCTCGGAGTGATGCTGATTTCCAATTATTACATCGGCTTCATGATCTGTGTTTTTTTGGTCTTCTATTCCATTTTTGCATATTCCAGACAAGAAGTTGCCGGTCCAATCGGCCTGAAAACGCATCTGAGGCACTTCTTCATCCAATCGGCCCGTTTCATCGGCTATTCTTTGCTGGGGGCTGGCTTTGGCTCCGTTTTGCTGATCCCCACTTTTTACTCGCTTTTGGGCAGCAAAGCAAGCTATGCCAACAGCCTGATCGATTGGAGTTTCGCCTATGATCCTTTTGAAGTCGTTTCGAAGTTTTACATCGGTGCGTTCAATTTCGATCAGATGCCAAGCGGACATCCGAACCTCTTCATCGGCACTGTCGCTTTGACTGCGTACATCTATTATTTTGTTCATCCCGCCTTCTCAAAAAAAGAACGATTCACCTCGTTTGCGCTGACCGTCCTCTTTTTTTTGGCGATGAATGTCCAGTTTCTTAACAAAATCTGGCATGCCGGACAATATCCGATCTGGTACCCTTACCGTTTTTCGTTCACTGTTTGTTTCTTTTTCCTGTTGAACGGCTTCCGGGCCTTGCGCTCCTATCGCCCGTTTCCCTTTGCGCTGGCGTGCTGTCTTTTGATCGCGAATGCAGCCACCGCCATCTACGTCCTGAAAAAGGATTTTGAATTTCTTGAGCCAGTCCAAGTATTGATAACGGCAATCATTTCTGTCCTTGTGTTGGTGTTGCTGATGCTCAGGGATCAGCCCAGAAAATGGCTGACCTACGCTTTGCTTTTCGTGGTCACCGCAGAGATGACGGCGAATGCAGCCATCGACCTGTTTCGGTTGGGCTACGTCAAGCAGGACGAATTCGCCGATTATCAAACGAATCTGAATACGATGCTGGCTGATGTGCGGACACCTGCAGACACGTTCTACCGGATCGAAAAAACGTTCCAACGCTCCAAAAACGACAGTTTCCAAGCCAATTATGCTGGAATCAATCACTTCAGTTCCACTTTCGAAAAGGAGATCCCCGCCTTGTTCGGATCACTGGGCTTTCCGGACGGGAACGGCTTTATCGTATATTCAACCGGGACTTTGTTTACGGATGCGCTTTTCGGCGTGAAGTATTTCATCCAGGACAAAAAGTTGCCGGAAACCTTTTATGACCTCACTGACGGCGTGTACCGATTGAACCGCAACTCCACCCGTCCGGACCTGACCCAGTACAATCTTTTTTCCGAAACGGACAGATCCTCCACCTACGAAAATCCCTATGTGTTGTCATTGGCATTCGGGGTTTCCGACAGTGTATTGGATCTCGAGCCGATCGAGGATCAGCCCATATTGATGCAGGAGCAGCTATTGGATGCCTTCAACAATCAGGAAAGCATCGTACCTTACTTCTCCTTGCGTCCGTTCGATTCCAACGTCTTCCAGAATGTCACATCCGCTGCTAAGGATGCCCAGAACACAACCTATTACCGGTCTGTTGATGGGGCAATCTCCAGGATTGAATTCCAGTTTACGCCTGCCAGCGACAATCCGTATTATCTGATTCTGGATGCCGGCATCGACGACGATAACGCAACCCTTTATGTGAACAATGTGAAACTGGATTATTATACGACTTACCGCAATGACCAAGTCATCAACATCGCAAGCAACCAGCAAGGTGAGAACATCACCTTCACGATCGAACTGCTGGAGGACTCGATACGTGTTCAGGATCTGAAACTTTACGAACTGAACAAAGCGTTGTTCGAGGAGACCATTTCCGGGCGGCAAGCGGAAGGCATGACGATCGACTCATTCAGCCAGACCCACATCACAGGATCGGTCACGATTGCGGCTGAAGATGAGGTTCTGCTGATGACGATCCCCTACAGCGAAGGCTGGAAAGCGACGATTGATGGCGAAACGGCCGAAACAACAACCGCTCTGAATGGCTTGCTGGCGGTGCCGATCAGCCCGGGCAAACATACCATCGCATTGACGTACCGCACCCCCTACCTGATGACCGGGCTGTCAATAACGGGTGCATCAATCACCGGTGGGTTATTATTGAAGAAATATCGCAAAAAGAAATGAGAAAAGCGGCTGGGATCTGCGCCCCGCCGCTTTTCTCATTTTTCCATTATTTTGGGAAACATGGGAAAAATCTTACGATTCCTCCTCACACATATATGAAATCGCCACAGTGCCGACTCCGGCACTCATACCGACGATCGTGGAGATATTCATGATGTATTCAGGTTCCTTGCCAAGCAAGGTGACGCTGCGCTTACGATACGATTCTGCTTTTTCGGGATTGTTGGCATGCACGATCGCATACCTTGAAACCTTCTCCTGCGCATTCACTTTTTCCAGCAATCTGAACAGTTTCTTTTCATTGCCTTTTTCGCTGAATGCCTTCTCGGCGATCGAACCTTTGCCTTGCGCATCGATGGATACGACAGGCTTGAGATTGATCGACATCGCTGCCATCCCTGAAACTTTACTTAGACGTCCGGACCTCACCATGTATTTCAGGTTGTTGACGCTGACGAAGATATTTGTCCGGTCCCTCAAGCGTTCAATCGCTGCGACGATTTCATCGAAAGGTGTTTCTGCGGCGATCATTTCCGCAGCTTTCATGACAAGCAACCCTTCCGCCCCGGAATTCCGTTTTGAATCGATCACGGCGATTTTTTTTCCTTCGTGCAGCTTTTTGGTTACCGCATTCCGGAACACACTGTTGGTTCCGCTCTGCTCTTTCGCGACAGTCACAATGATGACCTGATCGTAATGGGAGAGCACCGTTTCCAGATATTTCTCGACAATAAGCGGATTCGGCTGCGAACTTTTCGGGTATTCGATGGCTTCTTCCAAGAGGGGGTAGAAAAGTTCAGGGGTCATCGTCACCTTATCGAGATAGGAAGTGTCATCAAAATTCAGGTTGAGCGGCAACATATGCACTTGATAACGGTCGAGTATCGCCTGCGGAACGTCTGCAATCGAGTCCGTAATCAGTGCAATGTCATATTTCCGGTCAAAGGCCGACTCGTTCTGCCTGATCATATCGTCCGCCTTCTGCTGCAGAATGACGCCTTTTTTGCGCAAAACCTGGAATACTTGCTCCGGCGCATTGGCATGGATATGGATCCTGGCTTTGTGGTTGTTGCCTGCCACGATCAAGGAATCCCCGTAGCGTTCCAGTTCCGCTCTTAACGCTTCCAGATCTATCGAATCCGCGGACAACAGCGCTTCGGTACAATAGCGATGGCGTATCTCACCTTGGCTATGGATCAGTTCCTCATTGAAAGCAAGGTCTTCCGATTCATCGCTGACCTCCACATCCAGCTTTCCGGTGTGCAAAAACGTTGCAAATCCTTGCAGAAAGTAGACAAACCCCTTCGCGCCGGAATCGACGACTTTCGAATCCTGGAGCACTTTCAAACGCGATGTCGTCGCCTCCAAAGATTTGTTGGCCGTGATCAGCGATTTTGAAAACAATTCGGAGAAGGTAGCCGAAAGATCTTTATGGCTGTATACCGCATCCGCCCATTCACGGATGACAGTGATGATTGTTCCTTCCACCGGATTGGAAATAGCCTGATAGGCATAAGGAACCGCATTTTTGACCGTTTCCGCAAACGAAGGAATGGTTATCGTTTCCTCATCCATCAGGCTGAGAAAAATCCCATTGATGTATTGGGCAATGATGATGCCGGAATTGCCCCTGGCACCCGTCAATGCGGCATCGGCTATGCTGTTCATCGTTTCCTTGACGGATCCGGAGATTTTCGCCTCCACGATGATCGCATGCATGGTCGAAGAAAGGTTGCTGCCGGTATCTCCGTCAGCGACCGGAAATACATTGATTTCATTCAGGCTGTTTTTGTTCTTTATGACTTCCTGTGCACCTGACACAAAAGAATTGTAAAGCCTCTCGCTATCCAATGTTGAAATGTTCATCGTTCTTCCTCCATCCGCATCTAAGTCTTTTTTCATTTTTCAGAGAAATCTTTGGGCCGCAATGTACGTGATTCCAGCTGTAGCGGCATTCAAAAAAGTTCCCCAGGCCAAATCGATCAGGGTGATCGTGAGCGGCCAATCCTTTAAAGTAGCCAGATTGGTCAAGTCATACGTCGCGTACGCAATCAATCCGAAAAAACCGCCAGCCAAAATGGCATATTGCAGACTTTCTTTCAAAAGGGCCGGATGGACCACAAAAAATACGAGGCCGCCTATGAACAAGAGATAAAAGATTATCGCCGCCAACCAGTTCACATTCGGGGCCATGAGATGCCCCAAGTACTTGCTGTAAATATTTTTCGATAGCACTCCCAACCAAACAATATCCACTAAAAAGAACACAAAAAATGTCAGGAAATACAATTTGATGCTGTCCATCTTTTCTTCCTCCATTCCGTTGCTGTTTCAGCCGCCGATTCTTTCAGACAAGATGCCGTCTTTCATCACAAAGACTTTATCGCAGTAATCTATCAGGCGCTCATCATGCGTGACCATGATGGTCGCTTTTTTCTTTAATTTTGTTTCTCGGGCAAGGATTTCCACCACTTCAAATGCCTTCTGAGTGTCCAGACTGGCGGTTGGTTCATCGGCAAGGATAACTGACGGATCATGGTACAGAGCTCTCGCTATGGCGACCCTTTGCCTTTGACCGCCGGAGAGGTCACTCGGAAATTTATTTTTCAAATCGAAGATACCCAATTCTTTCAATAATTCATCCCGTTTTTGTTTGTCCACTTTACTTCGTTCCACTTTGTTCGCCAAATGCAGCTGATCCTGGACCGTCAAAAAAGGGACCAGATTCGAGGCTTGCAGAATAAACCCGATCTCTTCAAATCTTAGTTTGGCGCGTTTTTTCTCGGTTACTTCGCTGAATGGCTTCCCATTTATCAAAACCTTTCCAGAAGAAGGGGTCTGCAGCCCCCCTGTGATGGTCAAGAAAGTACTCTTTCCTGATCCACTCGGCCCGATTACGGCAACAAACTCACCGGCCTCTATGGCTATGTTCGTTTTTTTGAGCGCATCTATCTTGAGTTCACCTTCGCCGAATGACCGGGAAACGTCTATCATTTCGATTAATTTCATTTACTGTCTCTCCTATCCGATTGCCTTTAGTGGGTCTATTTTAACAACCGCTCTGACGGAAAACACGCCGCCGATCATGGCCATGATGACCAACAGAGCAGCTATGCCGCTCAGAAAATACAAGTTCGTCTGATACGGCACAGCAGGCGGCAGGACTAGCGCTGTCGCTCCCGTCAACAGCAACCCGATGCCGACTCCGATTGCCGCCAACAGGAATGTTTGGATGACGACTGATTTGGCGATATAGCCGCTTGAAATTCCTTGCGCCTTCATGACGCCGAACATGCTGGTTTTCTGCATGGTAAGGACATAGATGAAAATGCCGATCACTACGGCCGCAATGACGACCAAAAAGCCGATCATCAAACCGAATGTCAACACCTGAGCAGTGTATCCCGGAATTTCATTGATGTAATCCGCGATCGGATATACTTTCAGATCTTCGTTTCCAGTGTCCACCCCTTCGATCGTATCATCGCTTCCTCGCACTACTATAGCACTGATGCGCCCCTCATCGGACTCGTCAATCTGTTCAAAACGCACATCCTGATAAGAGGAGACAGTCGTATACAAAACCGGTGCGACACTGAATTTGGCATCTTCAGTGAATCCGACCACTTCCACTTCCTTGTCCGATCCTGCCAACTGAAGAACGTCCCCTATGACTATGCCCTCCTCTTCCTTCAGGCTGATGTCTGCAACGACTTCGTCATCATTTTTGAAAGCTTTTCCTTCGATTACTTCAGGCATCAGAAATTGATCCGGTTCGATCCCGAAAAAAGTTGTATTTATTTTTGCATCGTCCCCTGCCGTCCCTTTTTTTCGGATGACATTAGGGGCTATTCCGATTACAGCCGCTTCGTCAGCATCCACCGCACTGATTGAGCCTTTTGGCATCATGGACATATTGATGTTCGTATTCGACTCGTCCGTCAGAATGATGCCGTCCGCATCCCATTTATCTACACTGGTCCGATTGTCCTGGGCCAAACCATAGGCAAGGCCAACCAAAAAGAACACTAAATAGGACACCAGCACCATGACGCCGATGATCAACGAAAACCTTGTTTTTGAATGTTTAATCTCTTTCCAAGCTAAAAACATCTTTTCAACTCCTTTATTTGTTTTGTTGCTGCTATTTTTGATGAAAAATAGCATGCTGCCTCAAATAGGGGCCAGTTCTAGCCAGCCCCGGAATCTGTCTGAGTCATCGCGTTGTTCAGCAGTTTTAACTGCTTCATCAGGAACAAGCCATCGATGCCTTCGAGGTTACAGGCATTCACTTCGGACAAAATAGCAAAATGGATTGCTTTTTTAGAATTGACGCCTTTTTCACTCAAGGAAATGATCGTTGCGCGCTTGTCCAGAAGGGACGGTTCCTTTGTGAGCCACCCCTGTTTCTCGAGGCGGTTCAATATGGGGTTCAACGTTCCGATCCCCATCCCTAACCGCTCCCCGATATGCTTGATCAAAATGTTGTCATCGTCCCACAAAGCCAACAGGACAAGATATTGCGGGAATGTCAATTGGAAATCTTTCAAAGCGCGGTTATACATTTTGCCGAAACTATTCGCTGCCCGATAAACTTCGAAACAAAGCTGATCCTCCAGCGGCCTTTCAAAAATAGATTCCTCCATCCCGACACCGTCTCCTTTCCAAATTACCCACATTGATTAAATACATCTTACAAGATATATATTAATCGATAGCATCCGGAAAGTAAAATAATCGTACTTGGGAAGTCCGCAAACTGCAGTTCATCGTTCATCACAATATTATGACAGCAAGAAAAAAAGGATTCAGAGCGGGTGCCCTGAATCCTTTAAGTGGATTGCAATAACTTTGTTGCTTATTTTGCAGCCGCTAAACGACGGTTGACTTCATCCCAGTTCACAAGGTTCCAGAATGCTTTGATGTACTCAGGACGCACGTTCTTGTAATTCAAGTAATAAGCATGCTCCCATACGTCAAGGCCTAAAATCGGCGTTTTGCCTTCACTGATCGGTGAATCTTGGTTTGGTGTGGAGGTGATTTCCAATTTGCCGTCGGAAACTACGAGCCAAGCCCAGCCGGATCCGAAACGGCCTGCAGCGGCTGCAGAGAATTTTTCTTTCATGGCATCAAAACTGCCGAACGCTTCTTCGATTCCATCCTTGACAACTCCTGTAGGCTCTCCGCCCGCATTAGGTGCCAAAACTGTCCAGAATAAGCTGTGGTTCGCATGTCCACCGCCATTGTTGCGGACAGCAGTGCGGATGTCCTCCGGAATGCTGTTCAAATCAGCCAATAATTCCTCGATTGTTTTGTCAGCTAATTCAGGATGTTTCTCCAATGCTGCATTCACGTTTGTGATGTAAGCGTTGTGGTGTTTCTCATGATGCAAGTGCATCGTTTCCTCATCGATATATGGTGTCAAAGCGTCGTACGCATAAGGTAGTGCCGGTAATGTAAAAGCCATGTTAAATTCCTCCTAAAATAGTTTAGTGATTTCTGACTGATTTCACTGTATCATCAATTGCTTACTTTATCAAAAATAATGCCTCGAAGCCGTAGCAATTTTTGATTGCTAAATGCATCCATTTTCGATAGACTGGGTAAGTATGATGCAGAAAGCGGTGATCACAATCTCAATCGTCAGTTTAGTCAAAGATAGTTTTATGGAGCCAAAACAATTACTGGGTGCCAAAACTTTAAAAAAGGGCTCGGCCTTTTTGCTCTTCTTCTTGCTTTCGCTTGCCGTCAGCATCCCCCTGTTTCTGGATGGGTATGCCACCTTGCAAAAATTTTCGGCGGATGCGGGTGTGATAGCAGACAAAATACCTTCATTCACTATTGCGGACAGCGCCTTACTGTTGGAGAATCCCACGGAAAAAGGTTTCATCCATAAAACCGACACGGTCCTGTTGGCTTTCGATAGCCAGGAAGTATACACGCAGAGAGAACTCGAAAAAGAAATGTCATCACCTGATCTGATTTTGAGCCTCGTCTTTTCAAAGGATGCCTTCACCCTTTACGCTCAAGATGTCCCGTTCAGGTTGCCATATGAGCAGGCTGATAACATTACGGACGCGTCGTTCAAGAAGTTGCTGCGCAATTTTTCGAGCGATCAGCTTTTTTCCGGCGTAATCATGCTTTTGTTCAGCCTTTTCATTTCTTCGTTCAGTGTACTTCTGACGCTGTTGATAATCGCGCTGTTCGCGAATGTATTGACAGGATTTATGCGGAAGAAACTCCCTTTCCGCGAAATCCTAAAGATGGCGCTAGTAGCCTCCGTCGTCCCGGTGCTGTTTTTCAGCCTCTTGAACGGCTTCGGGCTCTACCCGATGATCCAGGATGAAGCGATAGCGCTCATCGGTATTTTCTATTTCTACAAAGCCCTTAAGGACTAGCAGAAAAGCCGAAACTTTTCGGCAATGTCTTGTTCCTGCCGAAAAAGAGGACGCAGCAAGATGATCTTTCGATCATATGCTGCGTCCTCTTTGTTTTGTATTGTTTACCCGTGGTTGCGGGTTTTGCTTGCTCTTCTTTTGCGTTTCTGCTGGCTGGCGATATTTTCTTTCAATTTGCGTTTATAGCCAGGCTTCACTTGTTTCTTGGCCTTGTTCACCATTCCGCGGATGCGGTGATCGGGTTCCAATTGGCTCGGAGCGTTTCTCATCTCACGGCGTTTTCTTTCGTAAGTTTCGACCAACTGACCTTTCTCAATGGTTACTGGTTTGAAAACAATACCGTATTTCTCCAGTTCGTCGATCGCTTTCTCTTCACCCGGTGCGTACAAAGTGATCGCAGTTCCTTTTAGGTTGCTGCGTCCCGTTCTGCCCGTACGGTGAACGAAGAATTCCATATCCTTCGGCAATTCATAGTTGATGACGTGTGAAACGCCTTCGATATCGATGCCGCGTGCCGCCAAATCGGTAGCCACCATGAATTGATACTCCAGATTATGGACTCTTCTCATGATGCGTTTGCGTTCGCGAGCCGGCACATCGCCATGCAGGACCGCAGGCTGAATGCCTCGTTGTCTCAGTCCGTCAGCGATTTCCTCGGCATTTTGTTTCGTGTTGGCAAAAATCAATGCCAGATACGGTTCCCCCATCGTCAACACTTGGTAGAGAACATCAATTTTTGCTTGTCCTTTAGTTGACAGCAAAAGGTTATCGATTGCAGGTGCAATGATATGTTCCGGTTTCAGTTGGACAACGACAGGGTTTTCGACGTATTTCTTCAAGAACCCCTTCAGTTTCTCTGGAATCGTAGCGGAGAACACCAGCATCTGGAGTTTCTCCGGCAAGCGGCCGGCAATCTGATCGACATCATGCAGGAAGCCTAGGTCCAGCGTCATGTCTGCCTCGTCGATGACCATCTTGGTTGCGGTATGGATCTTCAGTGCCTGCTCGTTGACCAGATCGAGGATCCTGCCGGGAGTCCCGATGACGATATGCGGTTGGTTGTTGACCAGTTTCGACATTTGGCGTTTCTTGTCTGTGCCGCCAACATAGATGACGATACGGATTTCCTCGGGGGCGTTTGCGACCAGTTGACTGGCTGTTTGGTACAATTGTTCAGCTAACTCACGGCTGGGCGAAGTGATGACAACTTGTACTTCATTTTTTGAAGGATCGATAGCATCAAGCAAGGGCAGCAAGAAACTATGGCTTTTCCCTGTTCCTGTCTGTGATTGGCCAATCACGCTCTTGCCGGTCCGAATGATCGGGATAATTTGTTTTTGGATATCGGTCGGTTCTTTGAAATTCAATTTGCTGATTGCTTCCAGCAAAAATGGCTTCAATTGAAAGTCTTTAAATTCCACGTTTACACCTCTTGTTTTTCTTCTGCGTATTTTATGCCTTACCATTATAACACACGCAAAAGGTTTAAACCTTAATTTCAAATAAGAATATGAAAATCGAACCCGTAAATTTATTCGCAATATAATTACACGAACAAACGAAAGCACCCCGTCAAAGATGCCGCCAACATGAAAACAGACGCTTTCTTTCATTGCCAAGGGTAAATGATAATAGTATAATCATATAATGAATGAAATCTAATCATAATAAAAGGGGGGCATGTAATGATTACCCAAAATACTGCTCTGTTCACTATTTTTGGAGCAACTGGTGATTTGGCTCACCGTAAACTGTATCCATCATTATTTCGCTTATATAAAAAAGGATTCATCAAAGACAATTTTGCCGTTATCGGGACAGCGAGGCGAGACTGGTCCGATGAACATTTCCGCGAAGTGGTCCTGGATTCCATCAAAGATTTGACTGAAAATAAGGAAGAAGCTGTTTCTTTCGCAGCCCACTTCTATTACATCGCACACAACGTCAACGACTCGGAACACTACATCAAATTGAAAGTCTTGTCCGAATCCTTGGATGCCAAGTATTCGCTGTCAGGGAACCGCATTTTCTATCTGGCGATGTCTCCGGAATTTTTCGGCATCATTGCCGAAAAACTGAAGGAACAAAAGCTGATCACGGAAGACGGCTTCAACCGTTTGATCATCGAAAAGCCTTTCGGTCGCGACTTCGAATCCGCGGATGCGCTGAACACCAAACTGCGCAAATCGTTTGACGAAAACCAAATCTTCCGCATCGATCATTATTTGGGCAAAGAAATGGTGCAGAACATCTCTGCTGTCCGATTCTCCAATATGATTTTCGAATCGCTGTGGAACAACAAATACATCGATAACGTTCAGATCACCCTATCTGAGACTGTGGGCGTGGAAGAACGCGGCGCTTATTATGATAATAATGGTGCTTTGCGCGATATGGTGCAAAATCATATCCTTCAGATTGTCGCTTTGTTGGTTATGGAACCACCGCTATCTTTGCAAGGCGAAGATATCCGTTCCGAGAAAATAAAGGCGCTTCGTTCCCTGCGTCTGTACAATACGCCGGAAGAGGTCAACCGCAACTTTATCCGGGCACAATACGCCGGAAACCCTGCAAAAGCTCTGCAACCCTACCGGGAGGAACCGAACGTCGATCCAGCATCGTCGATGGAAACCTTTGTGGCCGGCAAAATTTTAGTCGATAATTTCCGTTGGAAAGGCGTTCCCTTCTACATCCGGACCGGTAAACAGATGGCTTCCAAAGAAACTTACATTCACATTCAGTTCAAGCACGTCTCGATGAATATCTTCCCGACAGAAAATGTCGAAGAAATCGCTGAACCGAATGTGCTGACCATCCATGTTTCACCATTGGAAGGCTTCTCCCTGAGGCTTAACGCAAAACGGGTCGGCCAAGGAACCGAGATGAAGAATATCCGTATGCACCACATCTACGATGAGGAGACGCAGGCAAACAGCCCTGAAGCTTATGAACGCCTCCTATTGGATTGCCTGAACGGCGATCCGACAAACTTTTCCCACTGGGATGAAGTCGCACAGTCCTGGCACTTCGTTGATCAAATCCGCGAAGTATGGGATGCCCAAGAAGATTGCACGGATACCCTTTTTGCATATGAGAGCCACTCGATGGGACCTAAAGAAAGCGACACTTTGCTTGAACAGGACGGATTCAAGTGGACTGAATTCAACTGGAGTCAAAGTTACAAAGAGAAACAGGAAAAAGAATAAGACTAAAGGCCGGACAAAAGCGAAACGACGCTTTTGTCCGGCCTTTTTCGATTCAAGTTTGTTTCATCACTGTGTGTTCTGCCATTCGATCGCTAACTCTTCCAACTCCAAAATGATGTCGTTTATTTCCGACTCGTTCTTCGCGTTCGCTCCGCTCGCAAGCGGATGGCCACCGCCGCCGTGCCGTTTGGCGACCTCATTGATGATCGGACCTTTTGAGCGCAGTCTGCAGCGGTACGTGCCGTTCGGCTGTTCCACAAAAATCCCCCAGCATAGCACGCCCTCCACGGTGCCCGGCAAGGGGACAACTGGAGCGGTATCGCTGTCGACCGCACCGAATTTCCCAAGTATTTCTTGGGAGAGGATGATGCTGGCAACCCCGACATCATTGATCGTTAAACTCTGCAGGACGAACCCTGATAAATTGGCCGTTTTCAATGAATTCGTGTTCATCATTTGGCTGATATCCGACGCGGAAAAATCAAATTGCATCAGTTTCGAGGCTATCTCCATGGTCGTTGCCGTAGTAGCCGGATAAAGGAACCTGCCCGTATCGCCGACGATACCGGCGTAAAGCAGACGCGCAGCTGCATCGTTCATCGGCAGCTTATCCCCAGTTGAAAAGGATATTTTTGCGATGATTTCGCTGCTGCTGCTGGCTTGCGTCTCCACAAGGCAAATATCTCCGTAAGGGTCTTCGTTTGGATGATGATCGATTTTGATTAAATAATCCCCGTTGACAAAACGTTTGTCGCTGACTCTTGGCTGATTTGCGGTATCCGTGACGATCACCAAGGCGCCTTCATAAGACTCATCCGGAATGGTATCCATGCTGCCGAGGTAGGAAAGACTGTCTTCATTTTCTCCGACAACGAATACTTCTTTCTCAGGGTAGGCTTGCCTGATCAAGCTTGCGAGACCATTCTGCGAACCTAGCGCATCCGGATCCGGACGCAGGTGCCGGTGGATGATGATGGTGGCGTACGCTTGAATCTTACTGACTATATCTGCATAAATCGGATTTTCCACTTGCTGACCTCCTAGGATTTTTCCATCAGTTGGCAAATGACGATTGCTTTACTGACCAGTGAATTTTCTAAATAGACTTCGACATCCAATTTGGATGACCTTCTGCCCATCTCCAATATTTTTGAACGTATCTCGATGATGCTGTCTATCTGGATCATCTTCAATTGATAGATGTCCATCTGCTCAATCACGGCATTCCGTTTCTGCAACGCATACAGAATTTTCTTGGTCGTGCTCGACAATACTTCGCTGAGCACCCCGAACGACACTGTCCCAAGACTGTTCGTCATTTGCGGTGTAATCCTGAAACGGTAAGCGGGTAAGCTGTCGCCTTCTTCCAAACTGATCAAGGATAGATTTTCTACGACTTGGTCCTCGATCGTATTACCGACCTGCGGCTGGCGCTGCGCAAGCTGCATGGCCTTCATGACATCCTGGCGGGAAATGATGCCGAGCAATTGCAGGTTATCTTTCACCACCGGCATCACTTCCAAGCCATCCCAGATCATCCGGTGCGCCACGCTCGCGACGCTCATGTGCGTTTTTGCCACTATCGGATCCCGGGTCATTACCCGCTCAAGCGAAAGCGTATCTGCTTTTCCTAGGATGTCCTTCGCCGTGATGATACCGACAAGACGCATATTATGATTGACGATCGGGAAACGCGAGTGGGTGCTTTCGGTATTGAGATTGCGGTACTGGAAGACGGTATCGTCCAATGAAAGATACTTCGTCTCATCAATCGGGGTGTAAATATCTTCCACCAGCATAATTTCCTTTTTGATCAGTTGATCCGTCATGGCACGGTTGATCATTGTCGCCACGGTAAAGGTGTCATAGGTCGTGCGCAGGATCGGCATTTCAACCTGATCCGCCAAATGGACGTTGCTCTCATCCGTATCGAACCCCCCCGTGATCAGGACTGCAGCCCCCTTCTCCAATGCAAATTCCTGAATATCGTTCCGGTTACCCACAATCATAAGTGAGCCGGGCGAAATGTATCGCTCCATGGCCTCGCGTTGCATTGCACCGATGATGAATTTGCTCAGAGTCTTATCCAAGCCTTTCTTACCGCCCAAAATATCCCCATCGATGATTTTGCAGATCTGCCCGAAAGTCAACGTTTCGATGTTCTCTTTCGACTTGCGTTCGATCCGGATCGTGCCTACACGCTCAATGGTTGAAACCAATCCGATATTTTCGGCATCCTTGATGGCCCGGTAAGCCGTCCCTTCAGACATGTTCAAATTTTTTGCTATCGTGCGGACGGAAAGCTTTTCTCCGACCGGCATCGTTTCGATGTATTGAATGATTTGCTCGTGTTTCGTTGCCATAGTGTACTCCCTTGCTTTCTCTATTATAGTGAAATGAAATCTCCCGGCTGCAGGATGAGACCGACCCCCTCCTCCAGAAGGGACAAAAAATCATTCGGATCCTGTTTGATCAACGGAAACGTGTTGCAGTGGATTGGAACTGCAATTCGGTCCAGCTGTTTCAATGCATACGCAAGATTGTCCGTGAAAAGATATCCTCATGCGGTTCCTCCCCTTTCTTTGTAAGAAAAAACTGTATTATTCAATGTTCATCGTATCATGAAACAGTTCATTAGTACAACGAAAAGTGAGCGATATTATTTTGTTCCGCCAACACCAAAAGGCCTTCCGCATGGAAGACCTTTTGATGGATTATTCATCATCCTAACGCAACGTCAAGAATCATCATGACTGTGAAGCCGACCATAAGTCCCATCGTAGCAATATCGCTGTTGCCGTTCGTTTGCGACTCAGGAATCAGTTCCTCGACAACAACAAAGATCATGGCTCCGGCTGCGAACGCGAGCGCGTAAGGTAAAATCGCGCTCATGGATATAACAGCGGCTGCCCCGATGACGGCCGCGACCGGTTCAACGATGGCAGAGAGCTGGCCGTAATTGAAGGCCTTCAGTCTGCTGTTCCCATCTGCCCGGATCGGCATGGACAAGGCTGAACCTTCGGGTATGTTCTGGATGCCGATACCGATCGCCAATCCGATGGCGCTCAATAACGTATTTTCTTGGGATATGCCGGCTGCGACCGCTCCAAACCCGACTCCGACAGCCAAGCCTTCCGGAATGTTGTGGATCGTGATCGCCAGAAACAACAACAGGTTTCGGGAAGCTTGTGTCTGCGGCCCTTCCCGGTTTTCCATCGGTTCACCCAAGTGCAGATGGGGAACGATTTTATCGGTCATGCGCAGGAATACCCCACCCAACAGAAAGCCGATCGATGCAGGAACCCACGCCCAGACGCCGTAGCCGTTCTCCTCGGCATGGGAAATGGATGGAGCCAATAACGACCAGAACGATGCCGCTATCATGACCCCGGCAGCGAAGCCGCTCATGACATCAAGAACTTTGCGGTTGACGGATTTGAAGAAAAACACGAATGAAGCACCAATGATGGTACAACCCCAAGTGAACAACCCCGCTATGAATGCTTGCATAACTGGATTTAATTGACTGAATGACTCTAACATGATTTTTATCTCCCCTTTATAATGAATGCACTAATGAATGATTTCTTCTACAGATGTGTCGTATCCCATAAGGGCAACTGAATGTTCTCGTAATGGATCGGATCGAGCTGTGTCACGGTAATTCCCAACAAGCGCACGTGCCGTTCGATCGTGCCGTTGTCCAACCAAAGTTCCCAGGCATGCCGGAAAATATCCTCCGCTTGGGAAAAATGTTCGATACGGGTCTTCCTTCTGGTTATGGTATCGAAATCGGCGTAGCGGATCTTCAACACAAGCGATCGCCCGTGCAGTTTGCTGGTGTGAAGAGCTCCTTGGACAGCCAAAGCGATTTGTTTCAGTTCCATTCTGACCTGATCCTCATCGGTCAGGAACCGTGTGAAGGTGTTTTCCTTTCCTATTGATTTCCTTTCCCTTTCGGGCTCAACAGTCCTGTTGTCGATGCCTCTGACCCGTTGATAAAGGATATATCCGTGCTTGCCGAATTGCGAAAGCAATTCACCTTGATCAAAAAGATACAGATCCTCTCCGGAATGGATGCCCAACAGCTTCATCTTCTCGACGGTCTTCTTGCCGACGCCATAAAACTTTTCGATAGGCAGCCCCTTTAAAAATCGGGCGGCATCGTTTGGTGTAATCACCGTCATGCCCGCCGGTTTCCGGAAATCTGAAGCAATCTTTGCGATGAACTTATTGTAGGAAACCCCGGCCGAGCAGGTCAGACCCGTTTCCTGCCAGACTTCTCTTTGGATTCTTCGGGCAATTATTGTCGCACTCGACAGATTCTGCTTATTCTTGGTGACATCCAGATAAGCTTCATCCAATGACAAAGGTTCTATCAAATCGGTGTAGCGTGCGAATATCCCCCTGATCTGTCGGGAAACGATTTTGTAATGGCTCATCCGCGGAGCAATGAAGATGGCTTCGGGGCAGAGTTCAAACGCCTTCTGCGCACTCATCGCCGAATGGATGCCGAATTTCCTGGCGGCATAATTGGCTGTGGTCACAACCCCTTTGCGGCCGGTATCTCTCGGATGATTCGCGATGACGATTGGTTTGCCGCGATATTCCGGATGATCCCTTTCCTCGATTGAAGCATAGAAGGCATCCATATCCACATGGATAATCTTTCTGCTTTTATCATTTTCGGGTTCCTTAAAGGTCAAGATCCCAATCTGCATACTGTTCTCCTCGTTCTAAACTGATTCATTGCACATAAATTTTGCTGGCCGCTTTGAAGCTGATTTGGTAAGTCTGGTGATTCTGCGCCTCAAAAGTATAGGGGCCTTCGTACGGTTCCACTTTTGTCAACAGATACGGCACGCTTAACTTCACGTCCTTGTTGAGAAGATACGCCAGAAATTCCTGATCGTCATCAACTTCCCTGATGATGAAGCGGCTGCCCGCTTCCAGTTCGATCAGAGGTTTGCTTTCATAAACCTCGATCCGGCCCTCTCTGTCAGGTATCACGCCCCCGTGCGGATCATGTTTAGGAAAACCTAAATAGGCATCCAGCCTATCGATCAAGCGATCCGAGGAGACATGCTCCAGCAATTCCGCCTCTTCATGCACTTCGTCCCAGTTGAAATCCAATTTTTCCGAAAGGAACACTTCCCAAAGTCGATGTTTGCGGATCAGTTTATTCGCGACCAATTGGCCTTTGTCGGTGATCTGCACCCCTTGGTACGGGATGTGGCTGATCAAGCCATCCTTGAGCAGTTTGACTGACATTTCGGTCACGGAAGCGGCAGATACAGATAAAGCCTGCCCGATCTGCTTATTGTTGACAAGCTGTTTGTCCCCACCCAGTTCCATGATCACTTTCAGGTAATCCTCTTTGTGCGGCGTCATGCGCTCCCTCCTTTTTTAGGCAAACCTAAACTATATTTTATATTATACGACAAATGGATTTTATTGCAAGACTAAAACCCAGAATAGTCCTTTTGCCGTCAGTATATACCACGATTAAGCGTCTGGGAAGGATGGTTGGCGACAAATTAGCGGAGCCTATTGGGCAAGATGGACAAGCCGGATTGATTGATCCTTTGGCGTATCATAAATACTTTTTCGGACAACAAAAAAGCCGGGAGCGTGTCCCGGCTTTCCTTTATCTACTATTAACCTTTGTAGGCTGCGTAGATGATTTCTTTCAATTCTGAGATAAGCGGTTGTTTAGGGTTAGCTGTTGTACATTGGTCTTCGAATGCCAATTCAGCTAAGCGGTCTGCATCGCGTTCAAGCATTTCTTCAGTGATGCCTTGATCACGGAAGTTCATCTTGATGCCGATGTCTTGACCTAATTTAGTGATTTCAGTCGCCAAAGCTTCGACCAATTCAGCAGTCGTGTTGCCTTTGAGACCTAGGTAGCGAGCGATTTCAGCGTAGTCTTCGTCTGCACGGAAGTACTCATATTTAGCCCACAACGCATGTTTTTGCGGATCGATCGCATTGTAGCGGACGATATGCGGCAACAGGATTGCGTTCGTACGGCCGTGGATCAGATCCCATTGACCGCCGATTTTGTGTGCGATCGAGTGGGAAATACCCAGGAACGCATTCGCGAAGGCCATACCAGCCATAGTAGAAGCATTGTGCATTTTTTCGCGTGATTCTTGGTCGCCGTAATTGTATGAATTTCTCAAGTTTTCGAATACCAACTTGATTGCTTGTAAACTCAAACCTTTAGTGTAGTCGTTTGCCAATACGGAAACAAAAGATTCGATGGCATGCGTCAATACGTCCATACCAGTATCTGCAGTTACAGATTTAGGAACACTGTATACGAATTGTGGATCCACGATGGCAACATCCGGAGTCAATGCGTAATCAGCCAATGGGTACTTGATGTGTGTTTCGCTGTCTGTGATAACCGCGAATGGCGTTACTTCCGAACCAGTACCTGATGTAGTAGGGATGCAGACAAGTTTCGCTTTTTCCATATCCTTGATCTTGTAAGTACGTTTGCGGATATCCAAGAATTTTTGTTTAGCGCCGAAGAAGTCGCTTTCTGGGTGCTCATAGAACAACCACATCGCTTTGGCAGCATCCATAGGAGAACCCCCGCCGATTGCGATGATTGTATCCGGTTGGAAGTCGCGCATTTTTTCAGTACCACGGTTTACAGTGTTTGTTGTCGGGTTAGGTTCAACATCCGAGAAGATTGCGTAAGATACTTTGTTGTTGCGTTGTTTCAATTGTTCGATGACTACATCCACATAGCCGAATTTGACCATGCCGTCGTCGCAGACGATGAAGACTCTTTCGACATCTTTCATGTCACGTAAGTATCTAACTGAATTTTCTTCGAAGTAAACCTTCTCTGGCAATTTAATCCACTGCATATTATTTCTCCTTTTAGCAACAGTTTTCACGTTCAATAAATCTAATGCAGAAACGTTATGAGAAACTGAGTTTCTGCCGTAAGATCCGCAACCCAAAGTTAATGAAGCGATATTATTGTTGTACAAGTCACCGATACCAGCTTGAGAAGATGGAGAGTTGATAAGAACGCGGCAAGCTTTCATTTCTTTTCCGAATTGCTCGATCAAATCATTGCGGCGAGTATGCAGTGAAGCCGAGTGACCTAAGCCACCCAAATCAAGCATTTGTTTGCATAGTTGGAAACCATGCTCTGCGCTGTCTGATTTCATCATAGCCAATACTGGAGATAATTTTTCTCTTGACATTGGGTATTCTGCTCCGACGCCCGGCAATTCAGCGATCAACAATTTAGTGTTTGCAGGAACGTTCAATCCAGCCATTTCAGCAATTTTACGAGCGTGCATACCGACAACATTCGGTCTCACGCCAGTTTTGGCATCATTCATCACGACGTCTTCCAATTGTTGAATTTCTTCAGGTTTAGCGAAGTATACATTGTGCAGTTGGAATTCTTTTTTGACTTCATCATAGATTTCGCTGTCGACGATTGCAGCTTGTTCTGAAGCACAGATCATACCGTTGTCGAAAGTTTTTGAAACGATGATGTCGTTTACAGCGCGTTTGATGTTTGCTGATTTTTCGATGTAAGCTGGAACGTTACCAGGTCCAACTCCCAATGCTGGTTTACCAGTAGAATAAGCAGCTTTAACCATTGCAGCTCCACCTGTAGCCAATACGACAGCAACTTCTGGATGGTTGATCAATTCAGCTGTTTTTTCCATTGATACGCCTTCTACCCATTGGATACAGTCAGCAGGTGCGCCTGCTTTGATGGCAGCATCGTAAACAACTTTTGCAGTTGCAGCCGAACATTTTTCTGCGCTTGGGTGGAAAGAGAAGATGATCGGGTTTCTTGTTTTCATACAGATCATTGCTTTGAAGATTGTTGTCGAAGTTGGGTTGGTTGTCGGGATGATACCGGCAACAACGCCTACAGGAGCGGCAACCTTCATGATTTGATCAACTTTATTGTCTTCGATGATTCCGACTGTTTTATTTTTTCTGATTGAATGCCAAATGTTTTCAGCGGCATACATGTTTTTGATACATTTATCTTCATAAACGCCTCGGCCTGTTTCTTCAACTGCCATTTTTGCAAGTGGCATATGTTGCTCCATTGCAGCTAATGCCATTTCGTGGACGATGTGGTCGACTTGTTCTTGGGTATAATCTTCAAATAGAGTCAAAGCTTTTTGAGCTTTTCCAGTGTAGTTGCTGATTTCTTCTTTTGCAGTCATCATGGGTTTTTTCTCCTCTAAAACTACTTTTTCTTTACTCATGTGAGATCCTCCTAAAAATGTATGTTATCCTTTTCACATGCTTATTATATTTCATGGAATTTCGTTTGTAAAGCGAATAAATGTGATATTCTTCACTTATTTTCCACACAGGCTCTGTAAGCGTGTTCAAAGGATGTTCTAGCCTCTGTTGGTTTTCACAAATAGTTTACGGAAACATTCTGTATCTCAACTTTCTTCTTGTGAATATATTATCATTGTTCGGGATTCATTCAAAAAAAAGTTTTTTTGAAATAATTTTTACGACGAAAAAACACATGGACGTCAAACGTCCCTACCTGATCAGTCCCTGTCATTCTGAGGCAACCAAACCGAATAAATCCGCTTACTAATAGTCAAACCTTCCTTTTTTTGTATTTAGGGATTCATATTTGAGTGATAAAATTATTCCACTTGATTTTAAGGGCTAAAATCGTCCCGCTTTGGCGATTCCATCAAAAAATCAAACACCTCACAAGGATATTATACGAAAATACGTTTGGATTTCCAAACCATACGTTATTATTAGGTTTTATTAAATCAAGGTTAACAGTGAATGTAAGAAAGTCGCGAGGGTTCTCGCCAAAATCCCAAAATAAAAAAGCACAATACTCTGCAGTATTGTACTTTTGCGTGAAACGATTTACAGGAAATCATCAAAATTGATTTCATCCAATGAGGAGACCTTATAGACTTGCGCTTCCAAAGCAACAAAGTCGAAGTAGTGGTTTACCGTCGTTTTCATGATATCCCGGATCTGTTGGTAATAATGCGGAGGGACAGTATGCTTCCAAGAAAATTCCTTGAAATAGCGGTAGATATCGTCGACCTGGATGTTCTCGTAGCCCAGTTGATTGAACTCATTTGCTTTCAATTTGAACCAAGGCTCCAATTGAACATATTGCTTCTCTGATATATTCGGCAACCGCCGTCCCTCCTTTCCGATGAATCAAATCGCTTTACTCTTCGCTTTTGTCTTCTTGTGTCTGTTCGGATTCGGCTGCATAATCTTCGACAATCGCATCGTCAGTTGTGATTGTGGCAACTTTTGAAATACGTGAAATAGCGCGTTTTTCAAAAGTCAGAAAGATCCCTTCGCAATCCAATACGACTGTGTTGTCAGCGGAATTGATCTCTTCGACAATTCCGTGCAAGCCGCCGATGGTGACTACTTTATCCCCTGGCTTGATTTGACTCAGCATGTCTTGCGTTTTTTGTGCTTGTTTCTTTTGTGGTCTGATCAGGATGAAATACATTACGCCGAACAGCACCCCATAAAAGGCAATCATGATTACTGTATCCATACATTTTCCTCCATCTGTGGATTATTTATATCTATCATCCACTTTACCAAACTTTAAGTTAGACTACCACCCAAAACCTAAAACTTCTTCGGATTTTCAACATTGAAGCCGTACTCTTCCACGAATGCTTCCCTGAATTCCAACAGATTGTCATCCATGATGGCTTGGCGCACATTGTTCATCAGATTTATCAGGAAATGGAGATTATGATAGGTTGTCAAGCGCAGCCCAAATGTTTCATCAGCCTTGAACAAATGACGGATGTACGCACGTGTATAGTTTTTGCAAGTATAGCACTCGCATTTTTCATCCAACGGACGGAAATCCCGTTCATATTTCGCATTTTTGATGACCAAACGGCCGCTGCTTGTCATACAAGTGCCGTTCCGCGCGATACGGGTCGGTAAGACGCAGTCGAACATGTCGATGCCGCGGATGACTCCGTCGATCAAGGAATCCGGCGCACCTACGCCCATCAGATACCTTGGTTTGTTCTCGGGCATGACTGGCGTCAGGTAATCAAGCACACCGTTCATCTCTTCCTTCGTCTCGCCGACCGACAGTCCGCCGATCGAATAGCCTGGGAAATCCAGGGAAATCAGTTCTTTGGCGCTCTGCAGCCTTAAATCCTTGTAGCCTGCTCCTTGGATGATGCCGAACAGGCCTTGTTGATCTGGCTTTTTGTGGGCTTCAAGGCCGCGTTCTGCCCATCTGGTCGTCCTTTCGACAGATGCTTTGATGTAATCGTAGCTTTCGCTGTAAGGCGGGCATTCATCAAAACTCATGATGATGTCGGCACCCAGTTGATTTTCGATATGGATCGCTTTTTCCGGCGAAAGGAACATTTTCGAACCGTTCAGATGATTGCGGAAATGTACGCCAGCCTCGGTGATCTGTCTGTTCTCGCTCAATGAGAAGACCTGGAAGCCGCCTGAATCGGTCAAAATCCCTCTGTCCCAATTCATGAATTTATGCAGGCCTCCTGCCTCTTCCACCAAGTCGGAACCCGGTCGGAGCCATAGATGATAAGTATTGCTCAGAATGATCTGAGAGCCCATTTCCTTCAATTCTTCTGGAGACATCGTCTTCACTGTGGCCAAAGTTCCTACCGGCATGAACATGGGCGTCTGAAAAGTACCGTGGGGGGTGATGATCTCTCCCAAACGCGCACCTGTATGTTTTTCTTTTTTGATAAGGCGATAACGAATCGCTGGTTCAGTCAATGTATTCACTTCTTTCTTATAGATATCCGGCAATCAGTATACCACAGTCGCTCCTTATTTTCTTGTATTCCCTATGAAAAAATGCAATCCGAAGCATCCGGATTGCATTTTTTGTTGCTGATTCTGGTCGACTTGCCGGCGACTGTCAGGCAACCCTCGGAGGGCATTCACCAAGATCGGATTTTTTTGTAATCAGCGCTGATGGTTTTTGTTACTTCGTCGCCGATGCCGCACGGATATTCGATGCTGGCCGGCACAGATTCCGGGAACAACGGCAAAAGACGGCGCATATCCACTAACCCGGATTCCAGACCGGATAAAACAATCCCTTCGTCCGTTTCGGCAACGTTCTTGATGTGGATGTAGGTCACGGCTTCGCGCATTTCCTTTGCCGCAACGAACGGATCGCTGTCGATATACACGAAATTACCTGTGTCAAAAGTCAGTCCGATTTCCAATGAGGCTTTGCGGGCTTCAGCAATAAAACCCATCAGGACAGCCGGGCTGCCCTTCTCTGCGCTCTGGTCATTTTCGATCGTCAAATGGACGGAAAAGGCCGTCAACAATTCCCGTAATTCCTCAGCCAGCTTGTCTGTGAATCCTCGAAATTCCCCTAATGTCAGTTTCAGCTGGACCGCGTTCAATAGGGAGGCTTCCTCAAAATAGCTGGCCAACTGCTCATTCAGCTCGCCTGCTGTAAACAGTTCCGCTGGTACGGAATAGAATACCTTCAAGCCATAATCCGAGGCTTGCTTGGCTATTTCCTTCATTTCCGTTTTGCCGGACAGGATGTATTCTCTTCTGACTTCCACAATCGGGAAGCCCATTTCCTTGATTTCCTTCAGTATTTCCTTTTGCTCCACTTTATTGTCCGCAGAGCTGTGCATATACGCCAAAGTGTTCAATCCAATCTCTCTGTGCATCCATCTGTCTCCTTCAATTTCCTATTTGCCGTCAAAGTCCGGCCTATCGAGTATTTCTTTGGCAATGACGGCTCGCATCAATGCTTTTTGATTGCCGGAATGTTTCTTCTTGTTCTGGATAGTGGCTTTCTCCATTCTTTCGGCAGTCTTCAATTCCTTTTGGTCATCGGAAAAGAAATTGAAGTCGTCGGCCAATCCGGCAGCAGGATCCATATCATAGTCCGTAAACAACTGCACCTCATCGTTTGCATCCGCATGTTCGGTATCATTTTGGGCACTGTCTGTTTTTGGCGAACTCGGTCGCAACAGCAACTGCCATAAATTTTCACGGTTTACGAAAAGCAGGATTTCCCTTCGCCAATTTCTGTTGGTCAAAATTCGGCTGACTTCCCCAAGATATTTTTCGGGCAGACGCTCCTGGAAAAAGCCATAGAGTTGTTCAGGTTTCATTGTCGCCATTTTTTTGATCAATCGTTTCGCGTTCTCATTTCCGGTACCATCCAACGACTGGCGAAACGTCTGCTGCAGGGCAGCGGCTTGGGATGCGCCCGATCTCAGTCTGGCGTTCTCCGATAGACGGTTTATCCGTTTGACTATCGAGATGAGCACGGAGAGAAAGAACACTAGGAAAAGGATCGGCAACAGAATCGGCAAGAGAAAGGCTAGGCTAGTCATTCCGGATCGCTTCTATCTGCCGGAAACTCCGAAATGCTGCTCCTCATTTCTGTATCCGCTATGATATTTTTCATTTTATAATAATCCATTACCCCAATATTGCCGTTGCGCAATGCTTCTGCCAATGCCAATGGCACCTGCGCTTCGGATTCTACCACTTTCGCCCGCATCCTTTGCACTTCAGCGATCATTTCCTGTTCTTCAGCGACCGCAAAAGCCCGGCGTTCTTCCGCTTTCGCTTGGGCCACACGCTTATCCGCCTCCGCTTGTTCCGCTTGCAGTTTTGCGCCCACGTTCCGGCCGACATCAACGTCAGCGATATCGATGGACAATATCTCAAAAGCAGTACCCGAATCCAGTCCCTTTTTCAGGATCGTTTGGGAAATGGAGTCCGGATTTTCCAAGACGGAAGTGTGCATCTTAGCAGATCCAACGGTTGTGACAATCCCTTCTCCGACCCGGGCGATGATTGTTTCTTCGCCTGCACCGCCGACCAAACGCTCGATGTTGGCACGTACCGTAACTTTCGCTTTGGCCTTTACTTCAATCCCGTTCATGGCGACACCCGCGATGATCGGCGTCTCGATGACTTTTGGGTTAACGCTCATCTTAACCGCTTCCAGCACATTACGGCCAGCCAAGTCGATGGCAGCTGCTTTTTCAAAACCTAAATCGATATTGGCACGCTGCGCCGCAATCAGCGCATCGATGACCATATTGACATCCCCACCAGCAAGATGATGTGCCTCCAATTCATTTATATCAATCATCAGTCCAGCTTTCGTGGCTTTTATCATCGGCTGCACGATCATATAGGGTGCTACTCGGCGCAACCGCATTCCGACCAGATTCGAAATTTTGACTTTCACTCCCGAAAAGTAGGCTGTGATCCATAAACCAACCGGCACAAAGCGGAAAAACAAAGATAAAAACAGTACGACAAATACCGCAATAAAGATGATTCCTATCAATCCTTCTGTCATTCTCCATCCAACTCCTTGACTGTAATTTTGACCCCTTCAACCTGCACAACCTGAATCTGTTTCCCTTCCAATATGATCTTACCGTCACTGACTACATCGAGCACCACACCTCCGATATCGACTTTTCCGGCTGGCCGCAATGTCGTCTTGGCTGTGCCGGTCATTCCCACAAATTCGGAATAGTCCTGGCTGGATGAATAACCGCGCTCACGATTCAAGGATGTATCGAGAACCAATTTACTGCGGTCCGGCAGGAATTTATAGCCTTTTTTCAACAGCACCGACGTCGCTATCCCGGATATGATGATCGCCAAACTCACATCCAGCACACTTTCCAAAATGCGCTCATTGTTCAAATAAAGACCCGCAGCGACCATCAGGAACCCCGCGATCCCCACCAGCCCGAAATCGGGTATGAACAACTCTACGACCACCAACATGATCCCGAACAGGAAAAGCAGCAAAGTCAGCCAGTTCCCGCTCCCGAAATACAGGAAATACAACAAAAAACTCAGGATCGCCGCTCCCCCAAAGACGTAATACCTCGAAGTGAACAGCATAAAAACCAGACACAGAAAACCTATAACCAAAAACAGCAAAATGAACGCCTCCTTCTGCTTTGTTCCGATAAAAACAACAAACGGTCGCACTCAGGAAAATAAGAAAATTTATACTATCATTTTACCGCAAATACAGAAATAACAAAAGGAAATCCCTTTCAGGACTTCCTCTCTGCCTGCTTACTTGTCAAATTATTGTTGAAATTCATCGAGGTCAACGGTCAGGAATCCGACCTGATTCCCAACCAGGGCTACCGTCACCGCCTGATTTTCATGGATTTCTCCCTTTATGATGGCACGAGCCAAGGGATTTTCGATTTCGGCTGAAATGAATCTTCTGAGCGGCCGCGCTCCGTAAATCGGATCGTATGCATTTTCCGCTATCCAAGTCGAAACCTCATCAGAAACGGAGAGCTGGATCTGTTTATCCGCCAGTCGATCGGACAGCTCATCGACCATTTTCACGATGATCTTTTTGACATCTTCTTTGCTTAATGGCGTAAAGAGGACGGTGTCATCGATCCTGTTCAAAAATTCCGGTTTGAACGAGCCTTTCAATACCTTCATTACCTCGTCCACCGCATCTGCCGGGATGGTACCGTCGGGTTGGACGCCTTCCAGCAGAAGCTGCGACCCGATGTTGCTGGTCATGATCAGAACGGTGTTTTTGAAATCGACCACGTGCCCCTTCGAATCGGTCAAGCGTCCATCATCCAATACTTGCAGCAAAATGTTGAAAACATCCGGATGCGCCTTCTCGATTTCATCCAAAAGAATGATTGTGTAAGGGCTTCGGCGGACTGCTTCCGTCAACTGGCCGCCTTCCTCATAACCCACATATCCCGGGGGTGCCCCGATCAGACGGGAAACCGAAAATTTTTCCATGTATTCGCTCATATCGAGCCGGACCATATGTTCATCGGAGTCGAATAAATTTTCCGCCAAAGCTTTCGCCAATTCCGTTTTCCCGACCCCCGTGGGTCCCAGGAACAGGAAGGACCCGATCGGCCGGTTAGGCGACTGCAGGCCGGCACGCGAACGCAGAACGGCATTCGTGACGCTCTCCACCGCTTCCTCTTGGCCGATGACCCGCTTATGCAGCGTTTCCTCCAATTTCAGGAGTTTGTCCCTTTCGCCCTCAACCAGCTTCGTCACCGGTATGCCGGTCATGCGCCCCACCACTGTCGCGATTTCGTTCTCCGTGACCGATTCCTGGACGAGGTTTCCTTCCTTGTCTCTCCGGGCTGCATTTTCTTTTTCTAAAGCCGCCAATTCCTTTTCCATCTGCGGGATGCTGCCATGACGCAAAACTGCGGCCCGTTCCAAATCATAATTCGCCTCGGCGTCCTCCAATTGTCTGCGCGCGTCCTCCAGGTCCTCTCGTTTGGCACGCAACTTTTCGACCTCTTCCTTTTCATTGCCCCATTTCATGCGCAATTCATTTGATTCCTCGCGCAGATCAGCCAACTCGACTTGCAAAGTCGCCAATCTCCTCTTGCTCAATTCGTCGGATTCCTTCTTCAGGGCTGCCTCTTCGATTTCGAGCTGCATCAGTTTGCGGCTCACCTGATCCAGCTCGGTGGGCATCGAATTCATTTCCACTTTTATGTTCGCGCAAGCCTCATCGACAAGATCGATCGCTTTGTCCGGCAGGAACCGGTCAGTGATGTAGCGATCGGAAAGCGTAGCTGCCGCAACGAGCGCATTGTCATGGATATTGACGCTGTGGTGGATTTCATAACGTTCCTTCAGCCCCCGCAGAATGCTGATCGTGTCGGCGACTGTCGGTTCTTTCACCAACACTTTCTGGAATCTTCGCTCCAACGCCTTGTCCTTCTCCAGATTTTGGCGGTATTCGTCCAGAGTGGTCGCTCCGATGCAGTGCAATTCGCCTCTGGCCAGCATAGGCTTCAACAGATTGCCGGCATCCATGCTCCCCTCGGTTTTTCCTGCTCCGACGATCGTATGGATCTCATCAATGAAAAGGATGATGCGGCCGTCGCTTTTCTTCACTTCCTTCAATACCGCTTTCAGGCGTTCCTCAAATTCCCCGCGGTACTTGGCTCCCGCAATCAACGAGCCCATATCCAACGAAAAGATCGTCTTGTCCTTAAGGTTGTCCGGCACGTCTTTTTTCACGATCCGCTGGGCCAAACCTTCCACAATGGCTGTCTTGCCGACGCCCGGTTCACCGATCAGGATCGGATTATTTTTGGTTTTGCGCGATAAAATGCGGATAACATCCCTGATTTCTTCGTCCCGGCCGATGACCGGGTCTTGTTTTCCGCTCCTTACCGCTTGCACGAGATCTACCCCATATTTTTCCAATGCTTCGTACTGATCTTCCTGATTTTGTGAAGTCACGCGGTCTCCGCCTCTCATGTCCTTTATTTTTTCAGCAATTATTTTTTCCGTCATTCCTTGTTTTTCCAGGAATTTGGCCAAAGGATGGTTTTTCAGCGTCATCAAACTCAAAAGCACCGTATCCGTTGAGATGAAATCATCTTTCAGCTCTGACCGCTTGCGATCCGCTTCCAGAAAGAGATTGTACAGATTCTGGCTGAATGTTTGCCCATACTGGACGGAAGTGCCTTCAATCACCACTGTTTTATCCAATTCCTTGTCAACGGCCGATTCAAACGCATCGACCGCCACTCCTGCATCGACGTAAAAATTACGCGCAAAACTATCCGGCTGCAGAAATATTTTCCACAGATGCGCCACATCGATGGTTTGGTGCTTGCGCACCCTGGCGATACGCTGCGCTTCTGCAATCGCCTCCTGCAGGGCCGTCGTCATTTTTTCCATTTCCATGCTGGGACCTCCTCGAAAATCTACTGATGTATCCTTTATATGACAAGTATACGACCATGGTCAAAATTGGTCAAATAATAACCCGAAAAAAAAGAGCAGCAAAGGTGATTTCCTTTGTTGCTCTTCTTATCATCGAATTCCTAGCGCGATACGTGCATATCGGGACATTCTGTCGGTTGTCCAGGCAGGATACCATACCAATTTCACTTGCGTTTCGGTTACTTCAGGAACGCTCTTCAAAGCACGGTGAATTTCATCGGTGATGACATCCGCCAATGGGCAGCCCATTGTGGTGAGTGTCATTTTGATCAGGCAGAAGCCGTCCTGTTCCAATTCCACTTCATAAATCAAACCCAAGTTGACGATATCTATTCCCAATTCCGGATCTATCACTTGCTCAAGCGCCGCTAAGACGCGTTCTTTTATGCTTTCCAATTCTTCTTGCGAATATTGGGGAGTTGTTTCTTCAGTCATTGCAAACACCTCTTACCTTTCTGGATTAATTAGATAATAACAGTTTGTGCATAGAAATTCAATGCTAATATGCGTTCCCCAGGAATGCTGCCATTTCCTCAAAAATAGCGTAAGGGACCCGATGGCCTGCGCCTTCCGTTGACCGGAAACAAATGTTATCCGCAAAATCTTCCCCGCTGATGGAGCTGACGAACTGAGCCATCTGTTCGTACGGAACACTCTCGTCGGCTGTGCCGTGCCAGATGTAAAATGGCGTGCCCACGAGCGATTCCGGATGTTCTTTGAGGCTCAGGCTTTCGAAAGGCGCCATCAATGCGTTGACCTTCTCATCATCAATCGGCGGCAGGCCTTCCACCCAACGGGACTTCAATGCCCAATGGGACAACCCGATCGGATCCGGACTGCCCATCAGGCAGGCTGCCGAATGGATCCATGGATATTGCGTCAAGGCGATGCAGGTCGTGATGCCTCCCATCGAAAGGCCCGTGACCGAAACGTTTTCTCTTTTTGCCAACCCCTCTTCAACGTAGGCTTCCACAATGGCAGGCAGCTCCTTGATGTTCTGCAGGACTACCGACCAGAATTCTGCCGCCGGTTCACCAGCATAGGCTTCATCTTTGCGTTCGCCATGACGATAGGCATCGGGGATGATCACCCGCATGCCGTTGCTGGCTAATGCATAGCCGGGCTCCAAGCCTCTCTCTTTTTGGTTCGTGATGCCATGATAAAAGAACGCGAGCGGAGTAGTTTCCTTTTTCTTGTCTTCTTCAACGATTTCCAGAATCGGTATATTGTTTATGATTTTTCTTTCGATTGAAATCACATTTATCCCTCTTTTTCAGCTCTGATCGGCTGTTATAGGCAAAAATATTTTTCCAGGTAGATTGCCAAGCCGTCTTCATGATTCGTATGTTCTGTTACATCGTCGGCGATATTCTTCAATGCCGTAATCCCATTCTGCATGACGACCCCGTGTCCCGCGAAGCGAATCATTTCCATATCGTTATCCTCGTCACCGAAGGCAAGGATATCTTCCCGCTTGATGCCGTAATTATTCGCTACCACTTCAATGCCAAGCGCTTTTTGGACGCCGGCGGATACGATCTCGAGGCAAGGCATCGTGCCGCCCCATGTACGGATTTCAATGGAATTCCCATAACGCGCCAAAATTTGGTCACGGATGGTTTCCAAATTCCGTCCCTCCGAAAACACATTCATGGAAGTAGGATTTTCCGACAACGTGTCCTTTGAAGTGATCTGCGTCGCCAACAAATTTTCCGGGAAATATTCGTTTGATGGCAGCGTGGCAGTGGATGCGAAAAGCTTCTCCTTGCCTTCTACGCAGATGAAATCGATGCCCATCGCTTCACGTTGTTCGATCAGATCCATCGCAAAATCTTTGTTGAGTGTCTTGTGATAGTAATTGCTCCAGTTGCTGTCGGTTGGATTGTGGCATAACGCACCGTTGAAATTCACCAATGGGGTGGTCATCTTGAGCGTCTCATAAAATTCTCTGCTGTTTCTGTATGGACGGCCAGTTGCGATCATTACCAGATGGTTTTCCTTTTGCAACGTTGCCAGCACCTTTTTGGTCCGACCGCTCAACAACGACTGATTGTTGAGCGTAGTTCCGTCTAAATCTAAAGCGATTAATTTTTGTTTCATCTTCTTGAAAGTACCTCCTGCGTTATCCGCCTTACGTCCGGTTTGCTGATCATTCGCTTCCCAACGACGGAAATTTGCTTTTTAACTCTGCTGTCATGATCCTTGCGATATTCGATCCCATCACGAGCATATCATACAGTGGTTTGACATCATTTGTCGTGCGGCCCAAAAGTCGAAGGAAAATTTCCCCATCACCCGCCAGGCAAAGTGTATAATAAAAAGTCTTGGTTTGGTTCAATTCGTTGATCAGTTCCAAAAGCTTCACTTTATCGGCATAATTATTCAGATAAGCCAATTTTCTGTAGCTGATCTGAAAATCACTTTCTGCCTCATCTTTGGCGATGACTACACCAAACGGCAGTGAACGTTCTTTATCGAGATTGAATTTCCCTTGATACAAAAACTGACCATTTTGGATGGGATGGCTTTTCAGTGGCATGCCTTTTTCCTGGAATTTTTGATCAAGCGCTGCTAATATCGTCAAAACTATCACTCTTTTCATATATGGTGCTACAAGTATAGCACATTTCCCTTAAGAAATATGCTTATCACGGTATACAAAAAAGGTCCGGAACCGAAGTCCAGACCTTTCCGTATGACATGCGTAATATTAACGACGTTTTTCTCTGATACGAGCAGCTTTTCCGTGTAATGCGCGCAAGTAGTAAAGTTTTGCACGACGCACTTTACCGAAGCGTACTACTTCGATTTGAGCCACACGAGGTGTGTGCAATGGGAATGTACGTTCCACACCGACACCGTTGGAAATTTTACGTACTGTATATGTTTCGCTGATTCCGAATCCGCGACGTTTGATGACTACGCCCTCGAATAATTGGATACGTTCTCTTGTTCCTTCGACTACGCGAGCGTGGACGCGAACAGTGTCTCCAGGACGGAATGCAGGGATATCACTACGTAATTGTCCTTGTGTAATTGCTTCGATCAATGGTAATTGACTCATGTTTTTTTCTCCTTCCAACCGACATTCATACACAATTCTTCTGCACAGCGGAATATCGTATTATCGAGCAGTCTCTCTGCTCACCTGTAGAATTCTACCACAATAATTTTGACGTGTAAAGTATTTTTCATTTACATTGTTTGAATTTTAAGGCACAATATTGCGCTTAATCGTCAGCCTTTTCTTCCAGAAGTATTTCAGCCAACCAGGCTTGCTGTTTTTTCGACAAAGTGATCTTTCCCAGCATTTCCGGACGTCTCAGCCAGGTTTTGCGCAAAGATTCTTTTTCTTGCCAATCAGCGATTTTCTGGTGGTTGCCGCTGAAAAGCACTTCAGGGACGACATCCCCCCGGAAATCGCGCGGTCTTGTATACTGGGGATGCTCAAGCAAGCCGGTCGAGAAAGAATCGGTCTTGTTCGACTGTTCATTGCCCAACACAGCCGGCAAAAGACGGACCGTCGCATCGATCATGACCATCGCGCCCAGTTCGCCGCCCGTCAAAACATAATCCCCGATCGAGATTTCATCCGTCACATGTTGCTTGATGCGCTCATCGAAGCCTTCGTAATGGCCGCAGATGAAAATAAGGTGCTCTTCCTCGGCGAACTCTTCCGCCAGTTCCTGATTGAAGGTCTTTCCTGACGGATCCAAAAGGACGATCCTTTTTTTGGTTTCAGGCGAATGGACCTCGATGTCCGTCAGCGCATCCACGATCGGCTGAGCGCGCAACAACATGCCTGCCCCGCCGCCGAAAGGATAATCATCGACGGAATTGTGTTTGTTTTCGGAATAATCGCGGAAGTTCGTGCAAGTGATCGAAACACGACCGCTCTCGATCGCTTTTCCGATGATCGACTCGGACATAGGGCCTTCGAACATTGCCGGAAACAGCGTCAATACATCTATCTTCATCAGTCCATCATTCCTTCTAGCAGGTGGATCGTGACCTTGTTTTCCTCCAAAGATACCTTTTCCACTACCGAAGCGATATACGGAACCAATAAATCTTTTTGGCCTGGTCGGGATACAACCCAAACATCGTTCGCCCCAAGCGGCAAAATTTCTTTGATCGTACCCAATTCTTCGCCGGCATCACTGACGACGGACAATCCGATGATTTCATGATAATAGAACTCGTGATCCGAAAGGTCCTCCAATTGCGATTCCGAAACTTTCAGGGTTCCGCCTTTGAACGGCTCGACCTCTTCGATCCGGTTATAGCCCTCGAATGTCAGCATATTGAAATTTTTGTGCACCCGGTGGCTGGCTACCTTCAACGCGATCGGCTCACTGTTATCGCGGAACAGGTAGAGCGTAGCCCCTTTTTTGTAGCGTTCATCCGCAAAGTCAGTGCTGGAAATGACACGCACTTCACCCTTCAGCCCTTGGGTATTCACAACTTTTCCGACATCATAAAATTTTTCCATTTTTCACCTCTCCTTACATAAATCGTATTGTCAAAGTTTCTGTACATAATAAAATAGAAGGGATAATTGCTACAATTGTATCATCATCCGCTTCTATCTATTCGCTATTAAGTTAGGCATCCACCGAGCGGGAAAAGGCCGGATCCGCAATTGGAGCGGATTATTCGGCCCCTTCGATCACAAGGCGGACACGTTTTGTGCCTTTGGTTCTGACACTGTATACAATTGTACGGATCGCTCTGGCGACGCGTCCCTGTTTCCCGATCACACGGCCGACGTCCTCGGCATCAAGATGCAAATGATATTCCATGAACTCACTTGTCTCCTTGATTTCGATGGACATCTTATCATCATGGACGATCAAAGGTTTGACAATTGTCAGGATTAAATCTGAAATTTCAGGCATTTAAACCACCCTTTTATTTAGCTAACTTAGAGTCGTGGAATTTTTTCATAATACCTTGTTGAGAAAGTAAGTTACGAACTGTATCAGAAGGTTGTGCACCCTCAGCTAACCATTTCAAAACCAACTCTTCGTCAAATTTAACTTCAGCTGGTTCAACAACTGGATTGTATGTACCTACTTTTTCGATGAAACGTCCATCACGTGGAGAACGTGAATCAGCTACAACGACGCGGTAAAACGGGTTTCTTTTAGAACCCATACGTTTTAAACGAATTTTAACTGCCATTTATATAACACCTCCATATATCTATATCTCACATTTTTATATATTACCAGTTTTCATTTTAGTTGTAAAGTATTTTTTCTTTACACTACCCAATTATTTTTTCTTTTTCTTCTTTTTGTTCACCCGTCTGGCCAATTGCTGCATGGCCAGCTTACCCATTTTCCCTTTCGGGCCTTGCCCGAGGAGGCCTTCCATCCCTGCAAAATTGCCTTTGGACATTTTGTTCATCATATCCCTGGATTCGTTGAACTGCTTGATCAAACGGTTGACTTCCGCCAACGATCTTGCGGATCCTTTCGCGATCCTTCTGCGCCTGCTCTGCGACAGAAGCTCAGGGTTTTCGCGTTCAGCGGGCGTCATCGAAAGGACGATCGCCTTCATGTGGGCCACATCCTTGGGGTCGATCTTCATTTGGTCCAGTCCCGGAACATTGCTCATGCCCGGAATCATCTTCAGGAGATCCTCTAGCGGTCCCATGTTGGTGACCTGATCCATCTGCTCAATGAAATCATTGAAATTGAAGGTGTTTTCGCGGATTTTTGCGGCCATTTCCGCCGCTTTCGTCTCATCGAAATCTTGTTGCGCACGTTCGATCAACGTCATCAGATCGCCCATGCCCAATATTCTGGAAGCCATGCGTTCAGGATAGAACGGTTCGAAGTCTTCCAGTTTTTCGCCTTGACCCGTAAATTTGATCGGCTTTCCGGTTACGGAACGGATCGACAGCGCAGCCCCGCCGCGGGTGTCCCCGTCCAATTTGGTCAGGATGACACCGGTTATGCCGAGCTGTTCATTGAAGGATTGCGCCACATTGACAGCATCCTGTCCCGTCATCGCATCCACCGTAAACAGGATCTCGGTAGGATTGACGGCGGCTTTGATGTTCTTCAACTCTGTCATCAGTACTTCATCCACGTGCAATCGTCCCGCCGTATCGATGATGACCAGATCGCGTCCATCGAGTTTGGCTTGTTCAACGGCTTGCTTCGCTATGTCGACCGGATTTGCTTCCGTCCCCAATGCATACACCGGGAAATCCAATTGTTTGCCCAAAGTCTGCAGCTGGTTGATTGCTGCCGGACGGTAAACGTCGGCTGCGACCAGCATCGGACGCTTGTTCTCTTTTTTCTTCATGTAATTGGCAAGCTTTCCGGCAGTGGTGGTCTTACCTGCCCCCTGCAGGCCGACCATCATTACGACAGTCGGTGGCTTGGCAGAAAATTGGAATGGTTCCTGCTGCCCGCCCATCAATTCCGTCAGCTCTTCGTTGACGATTTTGATGACTTGCTGTGTCGGTGAAAGCGATTCGAGCACATCCGAACCTAACGCTCGTTCATTCACTTTTTTGACGAATTCTTTTACGACTTTAAAATTCACGTCAGCTTCCAGCAAAGCTAATCGTACTTCACGCATCATTTCCTTCAGATCGGCTTCCGTAATTTTGCCTTTTTTGCCGATTTTGGTCATCGCGCCTTGGAGACGCTCGGATAACCCTTCAAATGCCATATTTGCCACTTCCTTACTGTTTATTCGTCTCTGTCATCAAGTTCTTCCAGATTGGCGATCAGCCTCTGCAATGATTTGTCTTCTGGATAGGTTTCCTCGGCATAGTTCGCCAATTCGTCCAATTTTTTGTTTCGGAGGCTATAGTTTTGCGCCAACTTCAGCTTCTGTTCGTAATCCATCAGAATTTTTTCGGTGCGCTTGATGTTGTCGTACACTGCCTGCCGACTGACCTTGAATTCTTCAGCGATTTCGCCCAATGAATAGTCATCGCCATAATACAAAGAAAGATAGCCTTTCTGTTTGTTCGTCAACAGGACATTATAGAATTCATAAAGAGTATTCATATTATTGGTTTTTTCCAGTTCCATCAGAATACCTTCCTTCTCGTACGGATTGTCAAGAAAAAATCTTTACACTTCATTAGATTACCGATTTTGCTGAGCTTAGTCAACCATAAATTGCAACGAAGCCGCGTCGCCGCAACAAAAAATAAAGATCAGACCGGCAATCGCATCGGGATTGCCGGCCTGACCATGCTACTGTCGCCTTTTGCTGTGAAACGTGCCTCATCAGGCGGGACAAATCGCTTCCTTATTTTTTCTCAAGCAGGTCCTTTACCAATCCGTAGATGTATTGTTCCGGATCGAACACCTGCAGATCATCCGGGCCTTCGCCCAAACCGACGAATTTGACGGGTATATCCAGTTCCTGACGGATCGCCAGGATGACGCCGCCTTTTGCCGTGCCGTCCAATTTCGTCAGGATCAAACCGGTGACATCCGTCGTCTCCTTGAATTGCTTCGCTTGTATCAAAGCGTTCTGTCCAGTCGTGGCATCAAGCACCAACAATGTTTCGGTTGCGCCGCCCGGGATTTCCCTTGCGATGATCCGATTGATCTTCTCCAATTCCTTCATCAGGTTCACTTTGTTCTGCAGTCTTCCCGCTGTATCGATCAGCAGATAGTCGTAGTTTTCTTCTTTTGCTTGCTTCAACGCATCATACACGACGGAAGCAGGATCGCTTTTTGCATCGCTCGTCACGACCGGCACGCCGACACGTTCACCCCAGACTTCCAGCTGTTCGATTGCGCCGGCTCTGAAAGTATCTCCGGCCGCTAACAAAACCTTATTCCCTTGGTTCTTCAACTGATAAGCGTACTTGCCGATGGTCGTCGTTTTCCCCACTCCGTTTACGCCCACGAACAGGATGACGGTCGGCCCGTTTTCATTTATTTTGATGGTAGGCAATTCCGTCTGGCCTTTTTCATAGATTTCGACCATTTTTTCGATGATGACATTCTTCACTTGTTCTCCGGTGCGCACGTTCTTCATCTTGACTTCATCGCGCAGCACATCCGAAAGTGCCAGCGTCATATCAAAACCAACGTCTGCGGATATCAACGTTTCCTCCAAATCGTCAAAAAACTCTTCATCCACCTCCCTGAAGCCGGCGAACAGTTCATTCATCTTCTCTGAAAAGCTTTTGCGCGTCTTCTCCATACCTTTGTCGAATTTGTCGATGACAATCTTAGTTTCTTCGGTTACCGGAGTCTGAACGACATCTTCACCTGTAAACGCGCGTTTTATTCGATCAAATAATCCCATCTGAACACTTCCTCTCTTGTGGCAAGCTGTTTTTACGCAAAGACGAACGTTTCGATGGCGTGTGCGACGCCATCTTCCCCGTTTGTCTTCGTGACGAAGCTCGCCCGTTCCTTGATTTTATCGGGAGCGTTGCCCATCGCGACGCTTACGCCCGCAAAATCCAACATCGCCAAATCGTTTTCTTCATCTCCGCAAGCCATGACCTCATCGGCAGTGATGCCCAGATGATCGCATAAAGCCGCGATGCCGTTGCCTTTGTCGACTTCAGGATGCATGACCTCAAACAAAAGCGGGCGTGATTTCATCATCGAATATTTGCTGTAGAAGTCCGCCGGTATTTTGGCGATCGCTTCATCCAGGACAGCAGGTGCGATGCAGAAAACCACTTTATTGAACGCATGCTGTTCCTGAAAGTCTTCGATTTTTTTCTCAACGAACGGCAAGCTCGAACTCTGCAGGCTCTTGTACAAGGACTCCCTGCCTTGCGGGTATTCCGGTTCATATACAGAATCGAGATCCAGCATGTTCATCGGGATATTCAGTTCCTTGCTCAGATCATAGAGTTCCACGATCTGACCGTAGTTCAGCACCTTTTGGGAAATGATTTCCGATGTTTTGTTCTTTTGGACCAAGCCGCCGTTATAGGTGATTGAATAGTCTTCCGCTTGAAGAAGGTCCAGTTCATCCACGTAAGCCTTGATGCCCATCAGCGGGCGTCCTGTGCAAAGGACAACCTTCACGCCGGCTTCCCGGGCGCGGTGGATTGCCTGTTTGTTCGCATCGCTGATTTTTTTGTCAGGATTCAGCAACGTGCCATCCAAGTCGAGTGCTATCAATTTAATCATTTATCTTCATCCCCTTAACCTATTTCTTCGTAATCTTCAAATTTGACCGATGCCAGGCGGGATACGCCGGAATCCTGCATGGTCACACCGTACAATGCATCCGCTTCTTCCATCGTGCCTTTGCGATGGGTGATCACGATGAACTGGGTCAATTCGGTTGACGCTGCCAGATATTTTCCGAAGCGGGATACATTCGCTTCATCCAAGGCAGCCTCCACTTCATCCAAGATGCAGAACGGCACCGGTTTGACCTCGATGATGGCGAACAGGAGCGCGATCGCCGTGAATGCTTTTTCCCCGCCGGAGAGCAGGCTGAGCTGCTGCAGTTTCTTGCCTGGCGGTTGCGCCACAATTTCGATGCCGGTCTCCAACAGGTCGTTCGGATCCGTCAGCTCCAGCGTAGCTTTACCGCCGCCGAACAGTTTCGGGAAGGTTTTTTCGAATTGCTTTTTGATCTGGATGAAAGTCTCCTTGAATCGCAAGCGGACTTCATCGTCCATTTCGTTCATCGTGTTCAGAAGGTTCCCTCGGGCGGAAAGCAGATCCGTCTGCTGTTCCGAAAGGAAAGTGAACCTTTCGGAAATGCGATCATATTCCTCGATCGCGCCCATATTGATCGGGCCCAGCTCCTCGATGTCTTTTTTCAGCTGTTTCACTTGTCTGGCTGCCTCTTCGGGCTCCTGGGTCAACTGATGGTCCTGTTTTGCCGCTTCAAAACTGAGACCGTACTCCTCGCTCAAATGCGCAAGGTGGTGGTCGATGGCGATTTCGTAGCGTCCGGCGTTTGTCTCCAGTTTGGCGTGCTCACTCCATAATTTTTGGAGGTTTTTATTTTTTTCGTTCTGCTCGGTTTCCTGAACGCCACGATTTTGTTCGGTTTGCTTTTTTTGCTCCCGCAACTGTCTTAACTCTGCATCGAATCTTTCTTTTTCTGCACTGGCGGACTTCAGCTGCGTCGCGATTTCTTGGATGGTCAGCGTCTCCGTGTCGGCCAGCTTGGCGACCTGATCTTGTTTGCCCTTCAATGAGCCGATGGCTTCCTGCTCCGTTTGGATGCGTTCAGCCGAAAGTTTCACATCACGCCGCAGCTGTTTTTCCTGCTCCTGCAGTACTGCCAGCTCCTGGTCGGCCTGCTGCCGGTTCAGCTGAACGTCCTGCAGCAGTTTCAAGCGTTCCTCTTCATTGAGGCTGGATTCCGCTATATCCTTCTGAAGCTGGTCGATTTCGCTGTTGAGGACGAGCAGATTTTGTTGGGCTTGGGCCAATTGCGTTTGCCTGTCCTCTTTCTCTTCATAAAACATGCGCTTTTCGTATTCGTGTGCAGCCGATTCTTTTTCTTTCGTCGCGATTTCGGCTGTCACTTGCTGCAGGGAGGCTTCCCTTTGCTGAAGTTCGAACTGTTTGATGGTCGCCTTTTGGCGTTTGTCGTCCAGTTCCTCCTGCAGGCTTTGTTGCTGCAGCGACCATTTCTCTTGCTCCCGCTTCAGCTGGTTGTATTGGACGGACAACTGCTGCACGTAGTCGGTCAGCTTGTTCAGATTGTTTTTGCGGGCCAATAAGGATGCCTCTTGCTGGCGCCTTGTCGCGCCACCCGTCATCGATCCGCCGGCATGGATGACATCCCCTTCGAGGGTCACGATCCGATAACGGCTCTGCAGTTTCTTGGAAATCTGCAAGCCGTCCTGGATGTTTGCCGCTACGATCGTTGTCCCCAACAAACTGCTGACGATCGCGCTGTACATTTCCTCATGACCGATCAGCTCATTCGCGATGCCGATGTATCCGGCACTGTTGGCCAATGTCGTCCGCACAGATGCAGGCAAATGCTTGCCTTGGATGACTGTCATCGGCAGGAAAGTGGCACGCCCCAAGTGTTGGGCTTTCAGAATGCCGATGCATTGGGATGCAGTGCGTTCATCCGCCACCACGATGTGTTGCATCGTGGCTCCCAGGGCGATTTCTATGGCTAAGGTGTATTTTTCGGGAACTTGGATCAATTCGGCGACGGGCCCCTGGATACCCGGAACGCTTTCCCTTCTCCTCAGCATTTCCTTTACGCCTTGATAGTAACTGGCATAGCTGTCGTCCAGCTCTTGCTGGCTCTCGCGCCTGGCTTCGGCCTGCTGCAGATTCCGGGTTACGGTATCCAGCTCAGCGTTCAGTTGCTGGAGCTTGGAGACAAGCTGGAAGTTGTTTTGCTTGCAATCCTGCAGCTCCGTTTCCAGATTGGCGTTCTCTTCAACAAGTCGGACATGTTCTTCATTCAGCGACTGCTGCTTCGCTTTCAGTTGGCGCAGATTCTTCCTGAGTTCGTCGCTTTTCGAAAGGAAGCGGTGCTCCTGTTCGGTTGCGAGCATCATTTCTTTTTCAAGATGGACGGTTGTGTTCCGGTTGCTGGATTGCTCCTGCAGCCTGTTGATGTAATCATTCCGGAGCTGCTGGACAAGCTCTGTCTTATTTTGCGTCAGCTGGGCTTCCTTTTCGGAAAGGCTCGCTCTTTTCTCCGAAAGTTCCTTCCTTGCTTCCACTTTTGCCGCGAGTTCGGCCCGCATTGCTGCCAGATTGGCTTTTTCAGTCTTGATCAGCGCCTCTTTCTCAGCGATGATCTGGGCTTGCTCTTCTTGATTCTTTGATGAGTACATCGCCCGTTGCTGGAAAATTTGCTTTTGCCCTTCCAGCTGTTCCAATTTCTGGATGACAGTGACATAACCGGTCTGCAGTGCTTCCAATTGTTCGTCGCAGGCGTCCAGCTTTTGCTTCAGTTCCTGCAAGGCAGCCTGCGTGCCCGCAAGCGACCGTTCTTCCGTGCTGATTTTGCGGTCGTAATCGGCCAGCTCGCGTTTGCTCATTTGCCACTGCGCATTCAGCCGCTCAATTTCGGAAGCGGTCAAAGCAATTTCGATTTCGCTTAGTAACGCTTTTTTTCCCTTGTATGCCAAAGCCGTTTTCCGTTGGATTTCCAGAGGAGCGAGCTGGCTGCTGATTTCATGCAGGATGTCCTCGATCCGGTTCAGATGTTCTTCCGTTTGGGACAGCTTCCGTTCGGCGCTCGTTTTGCGGTTCTTATACCTGGCTACCCCGGCGGCTTCTTCAAGGATGATCCTTCTGTCCTCGGGCTTGTTCTGAAAAATTTGTTCCACTTTCCCTTGCGAAATCATGGAGAAAGAGTCTTTTCCGATGCCTGAATCCATCAATAATTCTGTTATGTCTTTCAAACGGCAAGGCTTTTTGTTGATGAAACAATCACTGTCGCCATTGCGGTTGTATCTCCTGGTGATGCTCACTTCGCTGAATTCCAGCGGCAGGAATCCGTCCTCGTTGTTCAGGATGAGGGTAACTTCCGCAATGTTGACAGGTTTGCGTGTCTGCGAGCCGGCAAAAACGATATCGTCCATTTTTTTCCCGCGCAGATTTTTTGCGGACTGTTCTCCCAATACCCAGCGGACAGCTTCCGAAAGGTTGCTCTTGCCGCTTCCGTTCGGCCCTACTACCGCTGTCACACCTTCATCAAATTCGATTACGGTTTTGTCGGCGAATGATTTGAAACCCGACATTTCTATTCTTTCAAGATGCAAAGATAACATCCTTTCCGGTGAAACTTGCTTTTCATTTTTTTAGAGATTCCAAAGCGTTTTGTGCCGCTTTCTGTTCAGCGGCTTTTTTGCTTGGGCCTTGCCCTTGACCCATCACTTTTCCGAATGCGCGCACTTCCACATCAAACTGTTTTGCATGCGCAGGCCCGTCTTCGTTCAGAAGGATATATTGGATATCCACGTCCCCATTCTTTTGCAGTTCTTCCTGGAGGCTGGTCTTATAATCCATCACATGTGAAAAAGCATCCTCTTTTAACTTCGTGATCATGACTTGGTTAATGAATTTTCTGGCGGCTTCGATGCCTTGGTCAAGGTAAACGGCCCCGATGAATGCTTCGAATACATCACACAGCAAAGCCGGACGTTGCCTTCCGCCCATATTCTCTTCCCCTTTACCCAAACGGATATAGGAGTCGAAATGACAGTCCTTCGCGAAAGCGGATAAACTTGGTTCGCAGACGATCTGCGCACGCAGACGGGTCATTTTGCCTTCATGCCACGTATCATAAGTATGAAACAGATAATCGGAGATGATGACTTCCAAGACCGCGTCGCCCAAAAATTCCAATCGTTCATTGTCCTGCAGTGCCAGATGACGATGCTCATTCACATAAGATGAATGGGTAAATGCTTCATGCAAAAGTTTCTCGTTCCTGAAAACAATCGAGAAATCAGTTGCTATTTGTTTGACTATTTTTTCCAATTCGTTCCCTCCTTTCCTTGAATGGACTCCTTGCTGTCAAGGTACTTTTGAAAATAGAGTCCTTTTTCATTATACGACAAATGCGTGCCATAAGCACGAAAATTTAGTTCTCGAACAGTCAGCCCATACTTATGGAAAAGAGGCCAGGACAAAAGTCCGGGCCTCTTCTTCATTTCTGATAAATAAACTGAACGCGCATTACCGGACTGGTTCTTCTGATGTCAGTTCGATGGTTTCCCACCCTCTGGCTGCGCCATAGCGGATATTGAAGTTTTTGACGCGGTTGTTGACGGCGAAAATCTGCGTGCGCCAGAGCGTAGGGATGACTGGTGCTTCCTCGAACAGCAATGCTTGCCATTCCTGATAGATTCCCGTCCGCGTATTTCCGTCCAAGGCAGCCGCCGCACTGAGCTGAGCCAACAGAGCATCATTTTTTTCGTTGGTCCAACGGGTATAGTTGAGAGCACTGGCACGACCGAACATGTCGCTTGGATTGGGATCCATGCCTGTCTCCCAAGTTGCCTGAAAGACATCAATAGCCGGACTGTCGGATGCAAGCATGTCATGAAACTTCTGATATTCAATCAATCTTCCTGTGGCGAGCGAGACATCCAAACCGATTGCTTTCCATTGCTGGATATAATAGGCAACGACCGACTCAGCCGCGTCTCCCCCTGCAACGGCAGCAAAGTTGATTTCGAGCGGCTCTCCGTCCGGCGTTTCCCGAAAGCCATCGCCATCACTGTCCAAATAGCCGGCCTCATCCAGCAGTGTTGCGGCCTTCACAGGATCGTAGCTGAAGCCAATCGCCTCATCCTCACTGAATCCTTCGAACGCTGGTGGAATCATGCCGTTTGCCGGCTGCCGCAGCCCATCGAAAAGGACCGCAGCGACAAATTGATTGTCCAACGCATATGCCATTGCTTGCCGTAAGGCTCTATCCGCCATTTTGGAACTCAGATTAAGGCTGTTGGCGCCTGATTCAACGTCTTGGGAACCAAGTTTGAATCCGATGTATGCAGTCGCCAATTCCTCTCTGCCCAGCAACGTTATATTATCGAAATCTTTGTACGCCTCGTAAGAGCTTGTCGGCATGATTGCAACATCGTAATTTCCCGCTTCCATTTCGGATACGATCGTTGCCGAACCGACTACTTCCACAAGGATATTGTCCAACTTCGGTTTCCCTTTCCAATAATATTCATTGGCTTCAAACAGGACCGACTCGCCCGGAATGATCGCCTTGACCCGGAACGGACCCGACCCGACAGGTTGCTCACGCAGTTGGGATGAACGCGCCATTTCCGATACAGGGATGCTTTCCAGTTGGTGCCTTGGCAACGGTTGGCTCCATAACGCTCCTCCCGCCTGCAAAATGGACGGATTCAATTCTTTGAAAGCAATGGTGAGGTGCGTATCATCCAAAACCTCGATACCGGCAATCGCATCCGCAGCGCCTTCATGGTATTCGGTCATGCCCACAACATTCGCAAAAGCCTCTCCATAGAGGGAACCGGCATAGTCCGGGTGCCCGATCACTTCATAGGCATAAAGGAGATCATCTACCGTAAGTGCCGCTCCGTCCGACCACTTCAGATTATCCTGTAAAGTGATCGACACTGTTTTTAGATTTTCATTGAGAACAAAGGTTGCCATGCCAGCTTGGGTAAGCTGAAACTCCTCATCATAGGAAAAAATGGATTCATGTGAAAAACCCATGAGTTCCTCGTCATGGGCATCCTCTGAAAAAACAGGGCTGAAGATGCCCTGAAAGGAAGATTCGGCAACCAGCGCATATTTCAACTCTCCGCCGGCGATGGCTGGGGCATCGCTGTTCATGACAGTATCAAATTCCTGGATGACAGCGGATGAATTGGACAAGTTCCCGTCCGTTTCCGGTAAAACATCGTCGTTTCCGCACCCGGCAAGCAGCGCAGCCAAAAAGAATGGAACGATCATTTTATTCAGCATACCTCATCCTCCTTATTGTCCTTGCATTTGTTTAGCATCTGCCGCACGCCGCAATGCCTGTCCGACATAAATGATGCACAACAATAGTACAAAAATGAGTGTGGATGCAGGTAACCATACCCACACATAGTTCTCAAAGACTATGGGGGAAACTGCATAGCGCAACAAATTGCCTATACTCGGCATGGTGGGCGGCAACCCCAAGCCCAGAAAGCTCAACCCTGTTTCCATCCCGATATTCCTTGCCAACGACATGGTCGTATTGATGATGACCAAGGAACTCAAATTGGGCAAGATTTCCCGGACCATGATCCGCAAGTCGTTTGTCCCTGCTGTCCTGGATGCCCGCACATAATCCCGCTTGGCCTCCGAACGCGTCCGATTACGGAAAACCCTTGATTTCCCTGCCCAACTGAAGGCACTCATAAGCAATATGAACACAAAGAGATTGTATTCCGATACGATGGACACCAGCACAAGGACCAGCAAGCTTGCCGGAAGAACCATGATGAATTCAACGGAGCGCATAAGCAGACTGTCCAGGAACCCGCCGGAATAGCCGGACAGCAAACCTAATCCGATGCCGATGAATCCCGTCAAAATCGTCACGGCGCTCGCGGCCACCAGAGAAGTGCGCGCCCCCAACAATAATTGGCCCAGCACATCCCTTCCCGCTTCATCGGTTCCCAACAGATGATCCCCCCCCGGCGAAGCATACCTGTTCAGGAGATCCACCTGCATGACTTGGCTTACATCAAAAAAAACGGATCCTACAAATACGAACAACAAAAGCAAAACGAGCGTAGCCAATGCAATGACCGCCAGCTTGTCTTTTTTGAATTCTTCAAGCATGCCGCGAAAATCGACAGCTGCTTTGGTTTCTTCATTCACTTCATGGCTCAAACGGTTCTCGCCTGTCGCAACGGAGGCAATCTCCGCCTTCAACTCTTCCATTCTTCCTGCTTTCTTTTCATCCTCCGTATTCAACATATCCCCCCTTTCCTCTTGCTATTTCATTCTTACGCGCGGATCCACAATGGTCAATACGATGTCAGATATTAACGTGCCCATCAACGCAGCCACCCCATAAATAAGCAACAAGGCAACAATGACACTAAAATCGCGTGATTCTAAAGAACTGATGAATAATCGGCCGATCCCCGGATAGGAAAAGATGTATTCGATGAAAATACTTCCGCCTATAAAACCGGTGATGTCATAGCCCAACAAAGACGTTATCGGCAAACTCGCGTTCCTGAAGATGTGCCTCCGATACACCATGCTCTCCGGGACGCCTTTTGAGCGGGCTGTCAGCACGTAATCTTCCTGCTTTGCCTCGATGATGCCCGACCTTAAACTTCGGATGATGCTGCCGGCTGCCGAAAGGGCAAAAGCCAGCGCCGGCAACGCTAAGTGGTGGAGCCTGTTCCAAAGAGCGGCAAGCACGGTCTGCGATTCCGGCAACAAGGGCATCCCCCGTGTCGGAAACAGCGCCAGTTGAAATCCAAACAGCCAAACCAACAGCAAGGCAACAACAAAGAGCGGCAAGGCAAAACTGATGCTGTTCAAAAACCGAATGACCTTGTCTCCCGAAGAACCATTAAAACGCCCCGCATAAATGCCAAGCGGAACAGCGATCAGATACGTCAACAACAGAGAGGCTGCTGCCAGCCAGAGTGTGTTGCCAATCCTTGTACCCACAAGGACAGCCACGGGCATCCGGTAAGTGTAACTGAGTCCGAAATCCCCTCTGATCATATTTGTGATCCACCGCAGATACCGAACATACCAGGGGCCATCCAGGACCGCACTCGCTTGGATTGCGTCAATGCTGCTCTGATCCATCCCCGGAACAACAAGCCCAGTCAGCGGATCTCCCGGCATCCATTGCGCTAGCGCAAACACCAACAAACTGAACGCCAACAGCTGCGGAATGATCAAGAAGATGCGCTTCAGAAACCTATTCCACATCGCTACCGCTCTCCTTTCGATGGTTTACCGGCAATCCGATGCGTATCCGACAACGGGACCAAGTCGCCAACACGACCGTCCTCTGCCAGATAACTCTCCATACTTTGTTTGTATTCTGATTCTATTTCCCGCCGCAAACGCTTGTGCGCATCCCGGTTGACCGGATCCAGGTTCGGTATTGCGGAGAGGAGCCTTTTTGTGTAGATGTGCTGCGGATTGAGATAGATGTCCTGCCGGTCTCCATATTCCACGAACCTTCCCTGGTACATGATGGCCAATTCATCGCACATCTGCTTTACAACGCCAAGATCGTGGGAAATGAACAGATAACTGAGTTTGTACTGTTCTTGGATGCGTTTCATGTAATTCAGCACTTGTGCCTGAACGGAAAGGTCCAATACCGAGACCGGTTCATCAGCTATGACAAATTTCGGCCGCAGCGCAACCGCCCGCGCCAAAGCGATTCGTTGCTTTTGTCCACCGGTGAATTCGTGGGGATATTTCTGCAGCGCGTCTTCCTGCAACCCTACCATTTCCATTAGTTCCAGCACGCGTTTTTTCTCTTCCTGCTGGGAAAGTTTCTCGAAATTATGCAACGGTTCGGAAATGATCTGTCCGATTTGTTTTTTCGGATTCAAGCTGGCACTCGAATCTTGAAAAATCATCTGGACATTTCGTTTGTAGGCTGATTTCCGCTTTCCTACCGCAGCGGTGACGTCGGTGCCTTCATAAATGATTTGGCCGGCAGTGATCCGCTCCAATCCGACGATCGCTCTTCCGGCAGTGGATTTTCCGGATCCTGACTCGCCCACCAGACCGTAATTCTTCCCTTCTTCCAGGGACAGACTGATGCCGTCAACGGCTGCGTTGCTTTTTCCCCTTGATAGGAAACCGCTCTTGACCGGGTAGTGAACCTTCAAATCTTTAATTTCCAAAAGTCCCATCTTATTCACTCTCCCCTTCAAAACGGAAGGACTCATGGCACGTGCACCTGACTGAATGTCCTTTTGAAACCTCATGCATTTTTGGTGACTGTTCATGGGCGGAAAAAGGGATCCAGGGGATACGTCCGGCAAAACGACAGCCGCTCTTGGGCAACTGCTGCAAGGAAGGAACATCACCTTGGATCACATAGAGTTCCCCGGAATCCGAATCCAGCGCCCCATCCGTTTGCGGCATCGAACGCAGCAAGGAACGGGTGTAAGGGTGCTTCGGATTTGTGAACAAATCAACAACACCGGCTGTTTCGACAATTTGTCCCGCGTACATGACGGCTACTCTGTCCGCGATTTCGGCTACGACACCCAAATCATGCGTGATCAAGATGATCCCGGCATCCGTGTCGTCCCTTACTTCGCTCAACAAATCCAAGATTTGAGCTTGAACAGTGACATCCAGTGCGGTCGTCGGTTCATCCGCGATGATGATCGGCGGCTCACAGGCAATTGCAATGGCGATGCCGACCCGCTGGCGTATTTCCCCAGGCAGCTCATGAGGGTAGCATTTTGCTGTTCCTTCCGGATCCTCCACCTTAACTTGAGCCAACAATTCGCTCACACGCAAGGCGCGTTCCTCTTTTGTCATCCTGGAATGATAAAGCAGCACCTCATCTATCTGCTCACCTACAGTCATCATCGGATTCAGTGCCGATAGGGGATCTTGAAAAACCATCCCGATATCGTTTCCTCTTATGCGGTTATAAAGCGTTTCATTCAGATCGATAAGGTTCAGGTTCTGATAAATGATCTCTCCCGAAATCCGGGTGTTCGCCTTATTATGGAGTCCGACGATCGTTGTTGCGAGGGTACTTTTCCCGCAGCCGGACTCTCCGACAATCGCTAATATTTCATTTTTTTCCAGACTGAAGGAAACATCGTCCACTGCATCATAATAGTGATCCTGCATCCGGAATGCGGTATGCAGGGCATTTATCTCCAACAAGGGTCTTCCAAGTCCCATCGTGCGCCCCCTTTCATACTTATATAACAAACTTGAGGAAATATCTCCTAACATTATACGTTTAAGCACATACAAAAACAACCCGCTATTTCATCCAATTTTAATGCATTTCATATTTCTGCCATATTCAGCACTCTTGGCCTGAAAAAAAAGCAACATTGGCATTTGAAAACCGTCAACGTTGCTTCTGTTGTTAAATTATTGCGATTCTTATTTTTGAGAATCGATGTAGTCGACTGCATCCCCTACCGTGATTATCCTCTCAGCATCTTCATCGGAAATCTGCACAGCAAAGACATCTTCCAGTTCCATAACGAGTTCAACAATATCCAATGAATCCGCCCCAAGATCGTTTTGGAAAGTCAACTCTCTCGTGACCTTTGCTTCATCGACACCGAATCTTTCAATAATCATCTTGGCTACTCGCTCAAAAGTAGTTGTATCTGCCAAGCGTTACACCTCCATTATCGTTCCATAACCAATTACATCACATTTACTGGAAATATTTTGTAAAGGCTCACATCTATTTTACCCATACGCTAATCTTTTGTCTATATTTTTTTATTTTGGCTCAGTTTGGCTTACGGGCTTGGCATTCATTTCATCAAAGTGCTTCACGACATCATCGATGACGCGGGAACTGATGATTTTGCGGATCTGCTTCACAGTGTGGTAGACAGCGACTTTATCCGCAGATCCATGGGTCTTGACGACCGGCGCCCGCAACCCGAACAGCACCGCGCCTCCGTGTTTCGAATAATCCATCGTATCTTTGATTTCCGCAAAGGAATCCTTGATCAGCATTCCGCCGATTTTTGTCTTCAGGCCCCCTGAAAGCAATTGGGTTTTGATCAACTTCAGCAAGGACATTGCCGTCCCTTCCATCGTCTTCAGGACAGCGTTTCCGGTGAAGCCATCCGTCACGACAACATCCGCAGCGCCAAGCAAAATTTCGCGCGCTTCAACATTGCCTGTGAAATTGAGTTCGGAGTCCTCTTCCAACAATGCATAGGCTTTTTTGGAAAGTTCGCTGCCCTTCGTTGCTTCGGAGCCGTTGTTCAACAGAGCGATCCTTGGGTTTTCGATGCCTTGCACAAACTTGGCATAATACGATCCCAAAAGACCGAATTGGTAGATATTTTCCGGTTTGCAATCAGCATTTGCGCCTGCATCCATCAGCAGGAACTGTCCGTTCTCTTTGCCGATGACGGGCAGAATCGGCATCAATCCGGGTCTGTCGATCCCTTTGATGCGGCCGATGATCAATAACCCGGCTGCCAATAACGCACCCGTATTCCCTGCCGAAAATAATGCGTCGGCTTCATTGTTTTTGACTGCTTGCGCAGCAAGCACCATGGATGCTTGTTTTTTTCTGCGGATTGCCTTGACCGGCTCATCGTCGCTTTCAATTTTTTCGGTCGTATGCACGATTTTGATTTTTCCGTCTTCGGCATATTGATCCCCTAGCGCTTTGCGTATTTTGGCTTCGTCTCCAAAAAGCAAAAACTCTAAATCATTAAATTCCTTGGCGGCCATTAAAATGCCCTCTACTATTGCTTGGGGCGCAAAATCTCCGCCCATCGCATCGACTGCGATCTTCATAGATGATATACCTCACTTTTGTTAGTTTCACTGCAATCTCTTTAACTTTTCTTTTTCGCGCTCGACTGCTTCCCTCAAGCTCTCATAGGCAGGGTTGCTTTCAAAGTCTTTTTCGCGCGTAATCTGGATAGCGTCATTGTGCGCAACATCCAGGATGACGGCATCCCGCACGATGTCTCCTGATTTGAAGTCGGGCAAGCCGGATTGTTTGTTTCCGAAAAGATCGCCCGGTCCACGCAGTTCCAAATCCCGTTGGCTCAGGTAAAAACCGTCAGTCGACTCCACCATGATGCGCATGCGTTCCTTGCCGTTATCGGTTTTCGGATCAGCGAGCAACACACAGTAGGACTCTTTGTCGCCCCGGCCAACCCGGCCCCGCAATTGGTGGAGCTGGGATAATCCAAATCGGTCGGCATCTTGGATGACCATCACTGTCGCATTCGGCACATTCAGGCCGACCTCGATGACTGTCGTCGATACCAAAACCTGCAGCTCGTTGTTTTGGAAACGGCGCATGATCTGATCCTTTTCTTCGGACTTGAGGCGCCCGTGCAACAGACCGATCTGGTATTTGCCTTTGTAATAGGCCGTCACGGCTTGATGCACATCTTCCGCATTCTTGACATCCAATGATTCAGATTTCTCGATCAGAGGCGTGATGATGTACGCCTGTTGTCCATTATCCATCTGTTTCCGGATGAACTCAAGTACATTTTCGATCTTATCCGATTTGTTCCAGATGGTTTTGATCGGTTTTCGGCCGTCGGGCATCTGGTCCAACACCGAAACATCCATTTCGCCCATCGTGGTTATCGCCAACGTCCTTGGGATCGGCGTGGCTGTCATATACAGAACGTTCGGGTTGTTCCCTTTTTCGTTCAGCTTGTGCCTTTGTTGCACACCGAAACGGTGCTGCTCATCGGTGATGACCAGGCCAAGGTCGGCAAAAACGACATCCTCTTGGATCAGTGCATGCGTTCCGATGAGGATATGCAAGTCCCCTTCTGCAAGCCGCTTCAACAATTCTTTTCTTTCCTTTGCCTTCGTGCTGCCGGTAAGCAGGGCAACCGAGACATCGGTGTACTCGAACAGGCTCTGCAAGGTGCGGTAATGCTGTTCCGCTAAAATTTCAGTGGGCACCATGAAAGCCCCTTGATACCCGCCCAAGACGGCAGCCATCAGGGCGATCACCGCTACGATCGTTTTGCCGCTGCCGACGTCCCCCTGCAACAGACGGTTCATTTCATACGGTTTGCGCAGATCCCGGCATATTTCGTTAACGACCTTCTTTTGCCCATCCGTCAGTTCAAACGGCAAAGTCGCGATGAATCCCTTCAGCTTGTCCACATCATACAGGACCGGAATGCCTTTGTTCTCCGTCTTGCGGCTCAGCTGCAGCAATTGCAGACGTATTTGATAAAGGAAAAACTCCTGATAGATGATTTGCCTTCTGGCTTGCTCCGATTCTTCATCGCTTTTGGGAAAGTGCATCGCCCGGATGGCTTCCCTATGGCTCATCAGATGATACGTCTGCTGCAAATGCTGCGGAAGAATCTCGGGAATGACCGGAGAATAGAGTTCGATCGCCTGTTTGATCAGATTCAGGATGGTCTGCTGCTTGATTGTCTTGTTGACGTGATAAATGGCGGCATATTCATCCTGCCCGTTCGAACTGCCGAGGATCTTCATCCCAGCTAGATTTTGGCGGGCGCGTTCCCATTTCCCGAAGATCGCGACCTCATCCTCAAGCAGGATCTTCTGTTTCAGGTAAGGTTGATTGAAGAATGTTACCGAGACGATGGCATCTTCGATGGCTAATTTGAATGACAACCTGCTTTTTTTAAATCCATAGTGGTGAACGACCGGAGCCGTCACGACTTGCCCTTTCAGCGTCACTTTGTCCGAATCCTCGATTTCGTCCAATGTTTTGACTTTTATGTCCTCATAACGGAAAGGAAAATGTGTGATCAGCTCATAGATTGTATCGATGCCTAATGAATGCAGCGCCTCAACCCGCTTCGGCCCTACGTGGGGCAATTCCCCGACTGGATCATAAATGTCCAATCGCTTGTTGTCTTCCGCTTCCATCCTTTCTCCTCCTTTCTTCCGGGAGCAGAACAGCGTCTCCGACCAACCGCTTCCCGAAAAGATTCCGGGCATTCCGGATCAGTTTTGAAAAAGAAAAGCCGAACAGAGAAACTCGTTCAGCTTTTTCAGATTATTCTACAGAAAGAAGATAACTGTATACCGGTTGATTTCCTTCTTGCACTTCCACTTCCAGGAAGTCATATTCCGATTCGATGATCGCTGCGATCTCTTTGCTTTCATTCTCATCGCTGTCTTCACCGAAGATGATGGTGACGATTTCGCTTTCGTCCGTGATCATCTTTTTCAGTGTTTCTATTGTTGCGGCTTTTCTGTCCTTAGCGGCCGTCAAGATTTTCCCGTCAACGATTCCCATGAAGTCGTCTTTGGTGATGGTCAATCCGTCAATGACTGTGTCGCGCACGGCATTCGTGATTTGTCCGCTGACCACCTTTTCCAGTTCGGCCGTCATATTGGCTTTATTGGTTTCCAGGTCCTCGGATTCATTGAAGGCAAGCATCGCGGTCAGCCCTTGTGATATCGTCTTTGAAGCCACTACAACCACATCCGCATCAGACACCTCGGCAGCCTGGTTTGCAGCCATGAAAATGTTTTTGTTGTTCGGCAAAATGATCGTTTTCTCGGCATTCGTGCTTTCGATCGCTTTAAGGATGTCTTCTGTGCTTGGATTCATTGTTTGTCCGCCATTGATGATTGTGGAGACTCCCATGCTCTTGAACAGGGCATGTACACCTTCACCGGCAGCGACAGCTATCACACCATAAGGAACTTTTTCAAGTTTCTTGGCGGGCTCATCCGCTTTTTCCAGGACAGCATCATGCTGCATCCGCATGTTGTCCACTTTGATTTTCATCAGGGAGCCGAATTTTTGCCCGTAGTTCATGACTTCCCCTGGATACTCGGTATGGATATGGACCTTCACGATTTCGTCATCCGCTACGACCAATAGGGAATCCCCGATTTCGTTCAGATGATTACGGAAAGTATCGTAGTCAAAGGTGTCCGTCACGGTTTTGCCTTCGCCCAATTTGACCATGATTTCTGTACAATAACCGAATTCAATGTCTTCTGTCGCAATGGAGTGCGAAACATTATGGTAATTTTCCTGATGGGCGATTTCGGTCACATCCGCTTGTGAGACGACCTTTTCGGCTGACGGCACTTTCTCTCCGGTCAAGGATTCCATAAAACCTTCGTAAATGTAGACAAGGCCTTGTCCGCCGCTGTCGACGACGCCTACCTCTTTCAATACCGGCAACAGATCCGGTGTCTTATCCAGCGCCATCTGGGCCACTTTTAGGACCGTCCCCATCAACTCGATGACATCATCCGTATGTTCCGCTTTTTTCATGCCGGCTTTGGCGGATTCGCGCGCAACCGTCAGAATGGTGCCTTCCACAGGTTTCATGACCGCTTTGTAGGCTGTCTCGACGCCGTGGGAAAAAGCCTCCGCAAAATCAGCTGTATTCAAGGTCGTTTTGCCTTCTATCGCCTTTGAAAAGCCGCGGAACAGCTGGGATAAAATGACGCCCGAGTTCCCTCTGGCGCCCATCAATAAGCCTTTAGCCAAGTCCGATCCCAATTGATCAATGTTTGCAGCATTCGACAGTCTGACACGTTCAGCTCCCGATGTGAACGATAGATTCATGTTTGTGCCCGTGTCTCCATCCGGAACAGGGAACACGTTCAAAGAATTCACATATTCCGCATTCTCACTGAGACGTTCGGCGCCGATTTCCACCATCGCCTTAAAGTCTTCCGCTGTTAGTTGAGTTTTCTTCACCTTATAGTCCTCCTACACCATATAAAAAATGGTGATCTGTAATCTTTAGTCCTTTAATACTCTTACGCCTTGGACGAACACATTCACTGTATTTGCGGAAAAGCCCAACATCATCTCAAGATTATATTTGACTTGTGTTTGAACATTTCGGCAAATCTCAGAAATTTTTGTTCCGTAGAGTACAATGATATAAACATCAACAGCTACTCCATTTTCTTCTTGGCGAATCACGACACCGCGTGAATAGTTCTCTTTTTTTAATATTTCACTGATATTATCTCTGATTTGATTTTTGCTGGCCATGCCGACAACGCCATAATTATCCGTTGCGGCGCCGCCCACTACCGTAGCGATCACTTCGTTCGATAAGTCAACCATCCCATATTGTGTTTGGATTTTAACTGCCATTTATAATAGCCTCCTTAATGTATGCACACAATCGTAATTACAAATAATGATAGCATATTTTATACGAAAGAAATAACTTTTTGCGATTAAATTTCTCATTTTCGTTCGATTTACGGCAATCCTGACTGGTTTCGCACTATTTCCCAGATTTTTCTCATCCCGCGCTCCGCCCTTTTTAATGACAGCCAAATGCGGATATTTGATGAGGGCAGGATAAAAAAAACAGCTGTCAAGTATTTTTCCTTTAAAACAGTTGCATTCACTTTTGAATTATGATAAATTAATCAAGTGTATGAATTGGAAAGAAGCTTTGCTTCTGTAACAGCAAAGGAGGAAAGAAAATGTCAAAAGAATGTTTCGTAACAGGACGTAAAAGCCGTTCAGGTAATAACCGTTCCCACGCTATGAACTACACAAAACGTACTTTCAAACCAAACTTACAAAAAGTTCGTATCTTAGTCGATGGAAAACCTAAAAAAGTATGGGTTTCTGCTCGAGCTTTGAAATCTGGTAAAGTTGAAAGAGTATAAAAATATAGATGAGCCCAGGGACCATGCCATGATTCCAGCTCATCTTTTTTTATTTCCCTTTTGAAAAAAATAAGGAAAGAGGCCGCGGTAAAAACCGCGGTCCCTTTCCTTATTTGCGCTTGTCAGTACTTTGGATGACTGCCAACAAGCCTGATTCAAAAGAAAAACGCATCTCATTCTCTTCAAACTCGTTGCTGACCAAAGCTATCGGGTAATCGTAATCTTTTCCATGCAAAGGGTAGGCAACTCCAGTCAGGGTCAGATTCTTGATTGGGGTCATGCCGATGAACGACAAGTATTTTTTATCCGCCTCTTTTTCCAGAACATAACTGCCGGGCATATAAAACCGCAAGCTATTATGCCGATCCATCAGGCTGATTTTCCCCGCCATCCCGTGCAGGAGCGGATGGAACGCCAACCAGAGATTGCTCATCAGATGGTCCAATCGCCCTCCGAAGGCTCCCAAAAGAATGATTTCTTCCGGGTTGAACGTTTCGATCGCATAGGCGATGGCCGCCTCTGTATCCGTTTCATCTTTTTGGGCAGGCAGGACGCGGCAGATACGGCTTTTCTTTTTGATTTCTTCCATTTCTGCCGGGGTGACGGAATCAAAATCGCCGATGGCCGCATCAAAATCAGCGAGCAGCCCGGCAAGCGTCAACGCTCCGCGGTCTGCGCCGACCAAGCGATGGCTTGCCGAATAGCGATGGACCAAGGCGGCTACATCCGTCTGGTCGCCACCGACCACAATCACTACTTTCTCAGACTGCATTATGGCAAGCATCCTTCAGTCGGCTGATGGCAGCTGCTGGATTTTCATCGTCATAAATGTAGGAACCGGCTACGAATACATCAGCACCTGCTTTAATGCACTTGGTGATGGTCTCGTGGGTAATGCCGCCATCGACTTCGATTTCATAATGATAGCCATGCTTTTCGCGCAAAGAAGCCAACTCTTGGATTTTGTCCAAGGTGCTTTCGATGAAGCTTTGGCCTCCGAAGCCCGGGTTGACGGTCATGACAAGCACCATGTCGACATCCCCCAAAATGGGTTTGATGACTTCTACGCTTGTGCCCGGGTTGATGACGATACCGGCTGCTATATTTTCATTTTTGATCATCTGGATCGCGCCGTGGACGTGAGCAGTAGCTTCCGCGTGGATCGTGATGATATCGGCGCCGGCTCTGGCGAAAGCAGGAATCAATTTTTCAGGCGTGTTCACCATCAAATGACAATCCAGCGGTAATTTTGTGTGCGGCCGGATTGCCTGTACAACATTTGGGCCCAAAGTCAAATTGGCAACGAATTGGCCGTCCATGGCATCGATATGGATATAATCGGCGCCCGCTTGTTCGACTAACTTGACGTCCCGCTCTAAATTTGCGAAATCAGCACTTAATATGGATGGAGCAATTTTCATTTTCACACGCACCTTATCTCTTATTTTTTTTTGTGTACATCGGTTTGCGGCCGACGATTTCCTCATGGAACTGCAGATAGTGTTCGTATCTGTACGGGGCAATTTCCCCCGATGCAACGGCTTCTTTCACCCGGCAATTCGGCTCGTTGATGTGCATGCAGCCTGCAAATCGGCATTGGTCGCGCAGCGCTTCAAAATCCGGGAAAAATGAAGGCAGATCGGCCGCTTCAATGTCGACCAAGTCGATTGTACTGAAGCCAGGGGTATCCGCAATCAGAGCATCACCTACAGGATGCAACTCGACATGTCGCGTCGTGTGGCGGCCCCTGCCCAAGGCGGTCGAGATTTCGCCTGTCTGCAAGTCCAATTCGGGCATCAGTTGGTTCAGCAAAGTGGATTTCCCGGCGCCGGATTGGCCCATAAACACCGCCATCCCTTTGCCCATGGTCGTGACCAACTCCTCCAAAGAAGAGGCTCCTTCAGGATAATCCGATAAAATCATCTTGTACCCGATCGATTCATAGTACGTTTTGTACTGCAGCATATCCTTCTTAGCTTTTTCATCCAACAGATCAATTTTCGTAACATAGATGATGGGAGTGATGTTGTTCGCTTCCAGATAAACCAAGAATCGATCCACCAAATAGGATGAAAAATCGGGTTCGATCGCCGACATGACAATGACGCCACAATCGACATTCGCCACCGTCGGACGAACCAATTCATTTTTCCTGGGGTAGATGTCCAGCAGAACACCCTCCGTTAAGTTGTCACTTTCGAAATCGACAAAATCCCCAATAAGCGGAGCCATGTTTTTCACGCGGAAGTTTCCTCTCCCTCTCGTTTGGTACGTTTGACCATCCACATACACATAATAAAACCCGCTTATTGCTTTTCTGACCTGTCCTTTTTGCAAATCGACAACGCCTCCTAGTTTAGTTCTTTCTCTCTATTCTACACTGTTCTACAAAAAAATGACAAACCATTTTGATGTTTGTCATTTTTTATAGCCTATAATTTTTTATTGTGTAAGTTCAGACTCTTCGCTGATGACTTCACCATCTCTTTCGATCCGGTAAGAGGCGGAGCCACCTTCCAGAACACGGAAATTCAATGTCACAACTTCATCTGCTGCTATATCGAACTCGCGGAATACGTCACTGATGGCATGATCTTCGTCCTCTATGTAGATGACGATATGGTTCAGCTCGTCGGAGATACTGCTGACATTCGCATCGCTGTCCGTATTTCCGCCGCCTTGACTGTTGCTGCTCTCAGAAGCGGGTTCCGATACGGCTGCTGCGAGATAAGGAATCGTGATGGTGCGACTGAAGGAGACGACTTGCGGCTCTTCAGGACCCAACGAAATCACCACATTCAAGGCATCTCCGGATACAAAAGCCGATCCGCCGGCAAGGCTTTGGCTTACGACGAGACCCGCTGCAACCGTATCTGAATAGGCTTCCGTGACTGTCAACGCAAGCCCGTATTGCCCCGAGTAATCCTCGACACTTTTTCGCGTATATCCCGATAGATCGCGCATCGTATAGGATTCATTTCCATCGCTCACCAGAAACGACAGTGTGGTTTTGCTTGGCTTCACTTCCGCACCAGGCTCTATGCTTTGGCTGATGATATTGCCTGCTGCGACTTCGCTGCTGAATTCATGCGTCCTTTCGATCGTAAAGCCTTCTTCACGCAATTCATCCAAAACACGCTCATATTCTTGGCCTTCATAGTCCAACAGCGTGAACAATTCCTCGCCCAGGCTGATGATCAGGTCGATCTCATCACCGGCTTCCACGGATGCACCGACTTTTGGCGATGTTCCAATAACGAAATCTTCTTCGACTTCATCACTGTATTCTTCCGTGATATCCCCCAAAACCAACCCTGCGTCTTCCAAAGCAAGGCGTGCGCTGGCTTGATCCATATCGGACACATCCGGCACAATCACCGCATCTGCTTCCCGGTTATTGTAGAAGAAAAGGAAAAAGCTGGCGATCAAAGCGAGCAGCAATACGAAGATAAGAACCAGTGTCCACTTCTTTCGTTTTTTCTTGCCGACCGCGGCTACAGCGGCCTCTCGCCCTGATTCGTATTCATGGATCGGCTCAGCTTTCACGCTTGGCGGAGGCGAAACGATCGTTTTATCGCTATCCCTATTAGCAACTATTTCAGCGGATAGGGGGGTGAGCACTTTGGTTTCCTGCAAGAGCGATACCGGCATAAAAGGTGCTTCATGCAAGCGTCCCTCATTCAAGCACGTATCGAGATCCGCCATCATTTCTTCACAGGTAGCGTAGCGATCGAGCGGTTCTTTCGCCGTCGCCTTCAGGATGACGTTTTCCAAACTTTGGGGGATTTCCGGATGCTTTTCCCGGATGGAAGGCATCGGTTCCTGAAAATGCTTCAGGGCTATGCTGACGGCCGACTCTCCATCGAACGGAACCGCCCCGCTGAGCAATTCATACAGGACAACGCCCAAAGCGTAGATATCTGACTTTGAAGTGGCCATGCTACCTCTGGCTTGCTCCGGGGACAAATAATGAACGGAACCCAACAGCGTATTCGTTTGGGTGATCGATGTTTCCGACAACGCGACCGCAATACCGAAATCGGTAATTTTGATGCGATCCTGATTATCGATCAGAATATTCTGTGGTTTGATGTCCCTATGGATGATCCGGTTTTTGTGTGCCAACGCCACAGCCGACAAAACTTGGCGCATGATATGGATCGACTTCTCAGGAGAAACCCTGCCTTGGATGTCGATGTATTTTTTCAGATCCGTGCCGTCGATGAATTCCATCACGATGTATTGCAATTCATCTTCTTCATCAACATCGTACACGCCCACGATATTGGGATGGATCAATTGCGTGGCCGAGAGGGCTTCACGCTGGAAACGGCGTAAGGCATCCTTGTTGTTGCGGAAGTCGAAGCGCAATACTTTGATGGCGACCGGGCGATCCAGAATCAGATCGTGGCCCAGATAAACGTTTGCCATCCCGCCGCTTCCGATATGCCGGATAATTTTATAGCGGCCGCCTAATTTCTTTCCTGCCTCCACGACGGTTCCCCCTCTCTATCCGTAAAATCAGCCAAAAGGACTGTGATGTTATCCAGTCCGCCAGCAGCATTCGCTTTATCGACCAGGGAAAGGACTTTTTCTTCAAGTGGAAGCCATTCCTTAAGCATTTGGGAAATCTCTTCATCATCCATCATGTTGGTCAAGCCATCGGAGCATAGCAACAACAGATCCCCCTGCACGAGCGGCATAGCGATGATATCGATATCCAGTTTCCTGGAGACACCCAGGGAGCGCGTCAAAATATTCTTTCTTGGATGATGCTGCGCTTCCTCGGGGGTTATTTCCCCTGACTTGATGAATTCATTCACTAAGGAATGGTCTTCTGTGATTTGGCGGAGTTTATAATTTCTGTAGACATAGGCCCGGCTGTCACCGATATTGGCAAAAATGATTTCCTTGCCTACGATGGCCGCCGCCACCAAAGTCGTCCCCATTCCGTCCAGATCGCTGTAATCCAACGATTTTTGGAAAATCAGATCATTGACGCGCTGGATGTTGGCGATCAGCCAACGGGACAATTCTTCGCTGTTCGTGAAACGGGATCCTTTCCAGGCTGCGCCCAGATGGGATACTCCCATTTCGCTGGCGACGTCACCGGCCTTATGGCCACCCATGCCATCGCATACGATCATGAGCGGCTGCTGGGCTTCATTCACGAAATAACTCACGTAATCTTGATTGATTGCTCTTTTTTTGCCTCTATCACTTTTGAAGGCTATCTGCATTCTTTCCCCTCAATTCTTTCTTATCATTTACCTTTTTCCATACAGCTGATGAAGAATCCATCGGTTCCGTAATCATGCGGAAAAATCTGCACAAATCCTTCAGGAGTGAAAGATTTTTTATCCAAATAATCGGAGCGCACCGGGACAATTGCAAATTCGGCATGATTTTCAATGAATGTATGGACAGTCATTTGATTCTCTTCTTTAGTAAGTGTACATGTACTGTACACCAAACGTCCACCTTTTTTTAACAAAGGACTGACGGAGTCCAAGATCCGAAGTTGTTCTTGATGCAAGTCCAAAAAGTCCTGCGCATTCTTCACATATTTGATATCCGGTTTTCTGCGCATCAACCCCAACCCCGAACAGGGTGCATCGACGTAGATGACATCAAAGGTTTCCGGTGCAAATGCTTTGCCTGCCTCCTTCGCATCCAACACCTTTGTTTCGATGCGATCGGATACGTGCAGACGCTCGGCATTTTGGTTGATCAAGCCTATCTTGTGCTCATACATATCCAAAGCGATGACTTTGCCGTTTTCCGAAGCCGAGAGATAACTGGCCATGTGCGTCGTTTTCCCGCCCGGTGCGGCACAGCTGTCCAAAACCAGAAAGTCCTTTTCCAGTTCTCCGACCGGTGCGACCAATTGACTCGATTCGTCCTGAATCGTAAGGATACCCTCTTTAAATAGCGGGGAGTCAACGATTTTTCCGCCGCGTATCCGGATGCCCACCGGAGAAACAGGACTCGGAACCACATCATAACCGTCCGCTTTCAGCAGTCCGACAGCCTCTTCCCGGGACATTTCACCTGACTGCAGCCTGACCGATACGAAGGGATCTTCCAATAGGGAAAATGCCATTTTTTCGGTTTCCTCGATGCCGATCTTTTCGATGAAATAAGCGACGAGCCATTTTGGCATGCTGGCCCCTACGCTGATGCGTTTCTTGGCGTTGCTTATCGTCTTCCAGTCGCGCAGACCATTGCGCTGCACATTGCGCAGCACGCCGTTCACATAGCTGGCGACGCCCGCATGGCCTTTAGCTTTCGCTATTTCAACCGCATCGAAAAGGACGGCATGATCCGGCACCTTCGTCAAATAGACCATCTGATAGGCTGAGACGCGCAGTAAGTTAGTGACCCAAGAGAGTTGTTTTTTTGGATCTTTGATGTAGGACGAAAGGCCGTAATCCAAAGTCATTTTCCGCTGGATGACGCCATAGACAATCTCCGTCAACAGGCCGGCATCCTTAGGGGACAACTTTTCGGATTGAATGACTTTGTTCAGCAGCAGATTGGAATACGCGCCCTCATTCTCTACGCTCTCCAATATATCGACAGCCAGATAACGGACTGTGTGCTTGATTTTGTTTTTAAGTTTATTGTCCATCCGTTTCAAACCTTGTGCCTTCGTGAATTTCGCAGGCGCCGCCCCGCAAGTAGTCCGCAGCTGACATGCGTTTTTTCCCGGCAGGCTGGAGTTCCGTCATTTTGAAGACGGTTCCCTCCCCACAGGCTACATACAGAGCATCCTTGTCTGTTGCGATCACCGTTCCGGGTTCATCGGCCGTACTCGTCCCGACAGCTTGGCCTGCCCATACTTTGATCCGTTGTCCGTCCAAAAGCGTATGCGCCACTGGCCACGGACGCATGCCGCGGACTTGGCAGGCCACTTGTGCGGCCGTTTTGGACCAATCGATGCGTTCCTCCTCGCGCTTGATGTTCGGCGAAAAGGTGGCCGCGGATTCATCCTGTTCTTGCGGCACGAGTTTTCCTTGGAAAAAATCAGGCAATGTTTCGATCAGAAGATTCTTGCCGAGTTCGCTCAACTTCAAAAACATCGTCCCGACGTCATCCTGCTCGGTGATGGGTATGGCTCTCTGCGCCAAAACGGCCCCTGCATCCATTCTTTTCTCCATGTACATGATGGAAACCCCGGTCTCTTTTTCCCCGTTGATGATGGCATAATGGACCGGTGCGCCGCCGCGATATTTCGGCAACAAAGAAGCATGCACATTGATGGAGCGGAAACGGGGAGCATTCAGCAGCTTGACCGGCAGAAATTGCCCATAGGCCGCTGTGACGATCAGGTCCGGATCCAATGCAATCAGCTCATCCATTTCGGGGGAACCGGAAATTTTTTCCGGCTGATAGACCGGCAGGCCATGCTTCAGCGCGGCTTCCTTCACCGGAGAAGGAGTCAATATTTTCTTTCTGCCTACCGGTCGGTCCGGTTGTGTGACAACTGCGACCACATCATAACCATGCTGCAATAAAGCCTCTAAAATGGGCACTGAAAATTCCGGCGTGCCCATAAAAATGATTTTTTTCATCTGTTTACCTCCTAGAAGAAATTGACCGGCTCTGAATCGATCGAAATATAGAGCCCGCGTGCATTTTCTTTTTGTGACTCATCCAAAATCTGTTTCAATGCCGGATGTAGTTTGGTTTCCTGTTTGTATTTCACTAATATCTGAAAATAATAGCGGTTGTTCACTCTCGCGATGGATCCCTTTGATGGCCCGAGCATGATCGTGTCGGGCTCGAGTTTTTTTTGAAGGATCTCATGGATTTCATAGATTTTCTTCTGCGCTTTCTTTTCGTCAGGGTTGCTCACGGTGATGAGCGCTGTGTAAAAATAAGGCGGATAACCCGCTTTATGGCGGAGCGACATCTCGGTACGGTAAAAGCCTTCGTAATTGTGCTGCTGAGCAAACAGGATGGCGTAATGGTCCGGATTATAGGATTGCACGACCACTTCACCGGACAGCTCAGCGCGACCTGCGCGGCCGCTGACTTGGGTCAGCAACTGGAACGTCCTTTCCGAAGACCGGAAATCCGGCAGCCCCAATGAAGTGTCCGCATTGATGACGCCGACCAACGTGATGTTCGGAAAGTCCAATCCTTTTGCGATCATCTGCGTGCCCAGCAGGATGTCGGCCTCGCCTCTTCCGAATGCCGACAGGATCGCCTCATGGCCGCCTTTCTTGCGGGTAGTATCCACATCCATGCGCAAAATGCGCGCCTCCGGGAAGAGTGCCTGCAGTTCTTCCTCGATTTTTTGGGTTCCTGTTCCGTAATAGCGGAAATTGTGGCCTTTGCATTTCGGACAGGTGTTGGGGATTGCTTCTTCGTGGCCGCAGTAATGGCACTTCATCGTTTTGCTGTCCATATGCAAAGTCAGACTGATGTCGCAATTCGGGCACTCGAGGACAAAGCCGCAATCCCGGCACATGATGAAAGAGGAATAGCCTCTTTTGTTCAGCATCAGCACAATCTGCTGTTTTTTCTGCAGACGATCAACAATCTTTTCCTGCAATGCCCTGGAAAAGCTGCTGCGGTTGTTCGCTTTGAATTCGTCGCGCATATCGATGATTTCGACTTGCGGCAGCGCGCGCTGATTGAAGCGTCCTTTCAATTCGACCAATGTATAGACCTTTTTTTGGGCCCTGGCCCGCGATTCCAGCGAAGGCGTCGCGCTGCCCAGTACAACCGGGCAATGGTGATGCTGCCCGCGCCAGATTGCTATATTGCGGGCATGGTACTTCGGATTTTCGTCCTGTTTGTAGGTGCTCTCGTGTTCTTCGTCCATAATGATGATGCCGAGATTCTCAACCGGGGCAAAAATGGAAGAACGCGCCCCGACCACGACATCGGCGTCGCCGCAGTGGATTTTGCGCCACTCGTCGTATTTTTCACCCGCTGACAAGGCACTGTGCATCACTGCCACGCGGTTTCCGAAGCGGCTCTTGAAGTGGTTGACCATCTGCGGCGTCAAAGCAATCTCGGGTACGAGCATCAAGGCTGTCTTGCCTTGTTTGATGACTTCAGCGATCAGTTGAAGATAGACTTCGGTCTTGCCACTTCCCGTAACGCCTTGCAGCAGGAAAACCTCGTGCCGTTCTTCCCTGATGCTGGCACCCATCGTCTGAAAAGCTGCCGTCTGTTCGTCCGAAAGAGGCAGCGCTTCGGTTTTTTTGAACTGCCTATCCTTAAAGGGATCCCGGAGTACTTCACGGTCCGCAGCTTTGAGCCAGCCCTTCTCCACTCCGGTCCGGATCGTGCTTGGGCCGATATCGAATTGGTCCTTGTACTCCTTGGACGTCAATGGGGTTCCGTTCACGGACATGATTGCCGCCAGCAAAGCCTGTTGTTGCTTGGCTGATTTTTTCAGGTTGCGGTACTCTTCTTCCAGGCTGCCCATTTCCAGATCGGAATAGTAGACTTGCACCGTTTTTGCTTTCGCCTGGTTTTTCAGGATGTAATTGACTTCAATTTTACCGGCTCGCTTCAATTCGATCAGTTGCGGCAAAATCCCGCGATCGATGGCATTTTCCCAACTCATTTTGCTCTTCCCTTGAAAAAGTCCGTAGAAGGTCTCCTCTTCCAATTCATCGATGACCTCTATCTCTTTTTCGTACTTGGCCTTCATCAAAGGCGGCAGCATCGTCTGGTAGCAATGGATCCGATAGGCATAAACAGTTTCCGCCATTTCCTCGCCCAGCAAAAGCAGCTCTTCTGTCAATGCCGGTTCGATGTCCAATGGTTGGATGATTTCTTTCAATTCACCTTCAAAATCGGTATGATCAGAAATTCCCGTTATGAACCCTTGGATGACGCGATTGTTGAAAGGCACTTCAACCCGCGTCCCTTTTCCTAACTTTTGTTCCATAGCTGGAGGGATCGCATAATCAAAGGGACGATTGGTCTGCATTGCAGGTATATCCACAATCACTTTTGCAATTTGCAAGTAAAGCCCTCCCCTTCTTTTTCTAACCACTATCTTACTAAATTATGCCGCTAAAGTCTTCCCAGAGATTTGCGGCATCAAAAAAATAAAACTACTGATTTTGAAGTTCAAAAACAGTAGTCTTTTTTCATTCCTATTCTGTTATCTTTCAGGGATGATGGAATTCGGATTGATTTCCAATTCGCCGGCAACTACTTCTTCCAGCGCACGTCCGACATTCTTGTATGACTGGTAATGATCCAATAAAGGCTCGGAGCGATCGTGCAACTGGTGCGCTCTTTTGCTTGAAAGAATGACCATTGAATATTTTGAATCCACTTGCTCCAACAATTTATCGATCGAAGGATATAACATCATATTATTTTACTCCCTTTCATCCGCACAGATGGTATCCAGAATCCGGGAAACTTTCAAGTGTTCGCTTTGGATGATGCCGAGCACTTTCTGTACCGCATTCTCTACTGTGTCGTTTTCTACCGCATAATCATAATAACGCATCAAACTGAGCTCTTCAATAGCCTTTTCCATTCTTTGTTTGATGATCGGGGACTCGTCCGTACCGCGATTTACGATCCGTGATTCCAGTTCCGTCATGTCAGGAGGCGTCAAGAAGATGAATATCCCTTCCGGCATCCGTTCCTTCACTTGCATGGCACCTTGAACTTCGATCTCCAGAAAAATGTCTTTTCCCGTGTCCAACGTTCTTCTTACATAGTCGATTGGCGTCCCATAGTAATTCCCCACATACTCGGTATACTCCAACAGTTCATTATCGGCGATCATTCTCTCGAATTCTTCTCTTTCCTTGAAGAAATAATCTTTGCCATCCACTTCCCCTTCGCGCGCTTTGCGGGTCGTAGCGGAAATTGAATATATGAACTCCCGTTCACCACGAGAAAAAATTGCTTGTCTCACAGTCCCTTTGCCTACTCCCGAAGGTCCGGATAAGACAATCAACAATCCTTTTTCTGTCATTTAATGCCCACCATCCAATTATATTTTTACAGCGTCGTACAGCCTAATGCGGCGTTCTGTTTATTATTTCATAGTTTAACACAATTTCGTCAAGGTTAAAACCTTTACCGGAGTCTTCCGCCAACATTTTATTAGTTACCGTTTTCAGCAGCTGCTCCACTGAATCGGATACGGTTACCGCACTGGATGGCCGGAAAGACAAAAGAACAAGACAAGGATATCCCTGTCTTGTTCTTTCTTCATCATGAAACACCCATGTCCTTGACTTTCATCATACGGACGATGTTAGAACGTTCATTCTCTTCAAGTTTCATCTGGATGTAACGGATCGTCTCCTGCAACTGCGGAATCATATTGTATTCCAGTGCATTTACACGCCTTCTTGTCTTTTCGATTTCATCGGCCAGAAGTTGGCATGTTTTTTCTATTTCCGTCAACTTGAGCAATTTTGGAAGGATTTTTTCGATCTTTTGGATCGCATCATCCAATTCTGCATTCGAGTTCACGTATCCGTATTGCAAATCCGAAGATTTATCATCCTCATCGATAATCGAAAAATTCATCTGAGGGACAACAACACTCATGATGTTATTCTCTTGGATATCCAACTCTACCGCCGTTCCGGGTACCGCAAACAGCTCTTCGATGAAGGCTTCATTCAGAAGCGACTTCGCTACCACGAAAGAACGCATCGAAGCAGTCAATTCTTTTTCGACTTCATCCCTCAGGAGGTTGTTTTCGCGGATCAGGTTGATGAATTGACGCATCAGTTCATCTTGTTTGTCCTTCAGCAGTTTATGGCCGCGTGTGGAAAGCACCAGACGCGATTTCAAATTGGACAGCTCCATCCGGGTAGGCTTTACATTCAATCTAGCCATGGACGATCACTCTCCCTTCGGCATAAACTCATCGATCATATCGCTCTTGATTCTCTTAAGTTCCGTCACCGGCAGGATGGACAACAGTTCCCAACCCAAAGCCAATGTCTCTTCGATTGAACGGTTCGTATAGAAACCTTGACTGATGTATTCTTCTTCAAAACGCTTCGTGAACTGTACATACAGTTTATCGGTCTTGGACAATGCTGACTCCCCTAGGATGACAGCCAATTCTTTAGCCTGCTTTCCTTTTGCGTACGCCGCAAACAACTGGTTCATCGTCGGTGCATGGTCTTTTCTTGTCTTGCCTTCGCCGGTACCCTTATCTTTCAGACGGGAAAGCGACGGCAACACATTGATCGGCGGTTTGATGCCGGAATTGTTCAATTCTCGGGAAAGAATGATTTGGCCCTCTGTGATATAACCGGTCAAATCCGGGATCGGATGGGTAATATCATCCTCTGGCATGGAAAGGATCGGGATCTGTGTAACCGAACCTTTTTTGCCGATAAGACGACCCGCGCGCTCGTACAAAGTGGACAGGTTCGTGTACAAGTAACCAGGATAACCACGTCGACCGGGAACTTCACGACGGGCTGCCGAAATCTCACGCAAAGCCTCGCAGTAATTGGTCATGTCCGTCATGATGACCAGGACATGCATATCCTTCTCGTAAGCCAAGTATTCAGCGACCGTCAAAGCCATTTTAGGAGTGGCAATACGTTCGATGGCCGGATCGTTCGCCAAGTTGATGAACATAACAGAACGGTCGATGGCGCCGGTTTTGCGGAAATCCTCCATGAAGTATTCCTTTTCTTCAAAAGTGATTCCCATGGCTGCAAACACAACCGCAAATTTTTCATCGCTGTTCAATACAGTCGCTTGACGGGCGATCTGTGCCGCCAATTCCTTATGGGGCAAACCTGACCCGGAGAATACAGGAAGTTTCTGTCCTCTTACGAGCGTGTTCAGATGGTCGATGGCAGAAATGCCAGTCTGAATAAACTCATCCGGATAGTCACGGGCAACCGGATTGATTGCCTGTCCGTTAACATCCAAACTTGCTTCCGGGATGATTTCCGGTCCTCCGTCTATCGGATTTCCCATACCATCGAATACTCGTCCGACCATGTCTTCAGACACCGCAATGGAAAGAGGTTTTCCACGGAAGCGGACTTTGGTGTCTTTGATGTTGATCCCGCTTGGGCCTTCAAAGATCTGCACCATCGCTTTGTCCTTGCTGACTTCCAATACTTGACCATGGCGGATTTCGCCGGTCTGCATCTGGATTTCAACCAATTCGTCAAACTTGACGCCTTCGACTTGCTCTACTGCCATCAATGGACCTACAACTTCAGTAACTGTTTTATATTCCTTAAGCATGATGCGTCATCCCTCCTTCCGCAACAATCTCATGTAATCTTTTCTTCATGTCTGCTTTGATGTTTTCCATTTCAGCAAGCTCTTCTTCTCTGATATATTTGCTTCTTGCGATCCGGTCACGCAGATCAACGGTACCTTCAATAATTTCGTTGAAATAAGCGCCCAAACGCATCGCTTCACGAGCTTCGGTTTCGAAACTCAAAATCAGTTCAAGCATCGCCAATTGCTTTTCACGGGATGTATAAGTATCCACGTCATCGAAAGCGTTTTGCTGCAAGTAATCCTCACGCAACGATTCCGCAATGGCCATGGTCATGCGGTCTTTTTCGGACAACGATTCGATACCGACCAAGCGGACGATTTCTTCCAGTTCCGATTCTTCCTGCAGGAGGTTCATCGCATGCTGGACCATCTCAGACCATTTTGTCTGTAAGGCATTGTTCAGATATTCCCCTACTTCGGTATTGTAAAGAGAATAGGAAGTCAACCAGTTCATGGATGGGAAATGCCTTTTTTGTGCCAAAGTGGCATCCAACGCCCAGAAAACTTTAACGACACGCAATGTGTTTTGCGTTACTGGTTCAGAGATGTCACCCCCAGGAGGGGATACAGCTCCAATGGCCGTAATGCTTCCTTCACGGTCTTCTGAGCCTAAAGCCAACACTCGGCCTGCACGTTCATAATACTCCGCCACACGGCTTCCTAGATAGGCTGGATAACCTTCGTCACCAGGCATCTCTTCAAGACGTCCTGACATCTCACGCAAAGCTTCTGCCCAACGGGATGTTGAATCCGCCATGATCGCAACGCTGTAACCCATGTCACGGAAATATTCCGCAATCGTTATCCCAGTGTAGATGGATGCTTCACGCGCCGCAACCGGCATATTGGAAGTGTTCGCAATAAGGATTGTCCGCTCCATCAAGGATTCACCGGTGTTCGGATCGACCAATTCCGGAAATTCATTCAGAACATCCGTCATTTCGTTTCCGCGTTCGCCGCAACCTACATAGATTACGATATCCACATCACTGTATTTCGCAATCTGATGCTGCACGACAGTCTTTCCTGCTCCAAACGGACCCGGAACAGCAGCTGCTCCCCCTTTTGTGATCGGGAAGAATGTGTCGATGACACGTTGACCGGTAACCATCGGCGTGTGCGGGTTCATTTTTTGCTTGAACGGACGGCCACGACGGACCGGCCATCTTTGCATCAGAGTCAATTCTTTCAAGCCATTTTCCGTTTCGATGACATAAGCCGTATCGTCCAATGTATAGTTGCCGTCCTGGATGGCAGTCAACTTCCCTGAAATGCCATAAGGAACCATGATGCGGTGCTCGATGACCTTGGTTTCTTGCACAGTACCGACAATATCACCGGCTACGACATGATCACCGATTTTCTTTGTGGCTTTGAATTCCCATACGTTTTCTCGCTTCAGTGAAGGGATATCGGTTCCGCGCACTAAAAAATTACTTGCTGTTACATCACGGAACGTGTCCAAGGGACGCTGGATCCCATCGAACATTTGCGACAGGATTCCTGGCCCTAATTCGACAGACAAGGCTTCTCCTGTTGTGAGTACAGGTTCTCCAGGACCAATTCCGGAAGTTTCTTCATAAACTTGAATGGATGCGACATCATTTCGCATCTCGATGATTTCACCGATCAGTCCAAGATCGCCGACCCGGCAAATATCTTGGATGTTCGCTGCTTCCATCCCTTCCGCCATAACTAAAGGTCCGGAAACTTTTATTATCTTTCCATTTTTCAAAAAAGTCCCCTCCTAATTATAAAATATTCTGTCCAACTGCTTTTTCTACATTTTCCTGAATACGGTTCTTTCCGATATTCAGCGACCCCTTATGGTTAGGGATCAGGATGATGGCGGGTTGGACTCTGTTGTCATACCTACTGACTGTATCCGGTATTTCTTTTGCCATTTCTTCGGTCAAATAGATGATTCCGTAATTTTCGACTGCCAAACGATCGACTGTTTCACGGGCTGTCTGCGCATTATGGCATGCAAATACATCAAACCCCAAAATTTTGAAAGGAAGGATGGAATCTTTATCTCCCACTACTGCAATATTATGAGCCATATACAGGTCGCATCCTTTCTCTCAAAATCTCTTCATCTATCTGGTTATCTTTCCCAATCAGTATCAGCCGGATATTCGTGACTTCTTTTTCCTTGGCAAAAAGATACCCCAACAAAGGGACCGGCCCAAAAGGCTGGTACAATCCTTCCGCAACCAATTCATAAGTATACTCGTCCACAAGACTATCCAGCTTCTGTGTGTCCACCTCATCTGTTTTATCTGAAACCAGATTGAGCAGCCTCTCACCGTAAGGTTTGCTGAAGTAATGCTTCCGCATCACTGCACTGGCTCCATTGATCGATTCTTCGATCAGCTCGCGCTTTGCCACAGAACCGGAACTGGATAAGACCGTATGCAGGAAAGCACGCGGTTTGTTCTGCTTCAGACTTCTTACCATGGTCGACAGATTATAGAGGTCGATCATGCCGTCCACCATTTTGGTGATGCTTGGGTGTTGAATTTCATCGCTGATGGAACGCAGATGTTTGAAATAATAAGTATCCATATAGATCGTAGCGGCTTCAATCCGCTGTTCCTCTTCAAAGTCATGCAGAGCGTGTTGGACACCCTCCACCAAAACCGGATGTTCCTCGCTGCCTTCACCGGTTTCGACCAATTTCTTCAAACTGGCCAAAGAATATTTTCCGATAGGGATCAATAAATGTTCGAGCTCTTCACCTGAAAAGCGCTGTTTCAGCAACACCTTCAGATTGTGGTAAGTATAGCGCAATGCGAAAAGTTCAACGACTTCCTCAGCCGGTGTGGCCGTGAAGAATTCCTGATAGATTTCCGCCAAATGCCCCATAAGGAACCCTTCGAAGTTTTTATTGGTCAAAACTTCTTTTTCATCAAACTCATAACCGGTGCCTTTCAGAACATCCAAAGCATCTTTTAAAGAATGGGCTTTTAGCATCCGATCGTAATCCGCTTCCGTCAACAGCTGCAATTCATAGGTGCGAAGTACCGTATTGACGCCTTTGTAGTCAATCTCTTGCATGATGCCCCTCCTTTACTGTTCTTCTTTGAATGCGATTACCGCTAGTTTTGCTGAATATTCTTTCTTCACTTCTTCAATCAACTCATCGAAGCAGTAGTTGTAGTCGACGCCGCCCTCTTGAATGATAAATCCAGCTCTGTTCGGAATCGTCTCTTTTGCCACTTTCACAGCAGGGTAACTTTTCAGCAGCTTCTGCATCGATTCCCCTTGGAAATGCTCGATCGATTTTGCTCCCGGAACGATCGTATAAGCCGTTGAGCTGTCGAATCCGGAAAGTACACCTTGCACAAAGTTTGCGAACTGATTTTTATCCCAAGCGTACATCGTTTCCAGCGAACGGTTGAAGACTGATTTCAGAATTTGCTGTTTTTCCAACAATACCGCATTCCGCTCTTTGTTCTTCAATGTTTGACGTTCGCGATCGAAATCATTGGCGATTTTTTTCAGGACAGCTGCTTTGCGAGCTTTTTGCTGTTCAACTAATTTCAGTCTGCTTTCTTCTATCTTGGCGATAGAAACTTTTTCGGATTCTTCCAGTTTGCTTTGCCCTTTGGCTTGCGCTTGGTTCAGAATCTGTTCAGACAAGGATTGTAGGTCTTTCACGCGTTTTCATCTCCTCACTTTTTTCTTAAGCCCCCTGGAACTCAAGAAAATTAAGCGTTCAATACCAACAAGAATGATGTTACGAAACCAAGGATGGCATACGTTTCAACCATGGCGGAGTAAATGATCCCTTTTGTGTTCTGATCTTCTCTTTTTGCCAAAATTTGCATAGCTGCAGTCGAAACACGCCCTTGTGCGATACCTGAAGTCAATCCGGTGATTGCGATCGGCAAGCCGGCCATCAAGTAATACAACCCTTGTGAAACACTCATCTCAGGAGACATTTGCAGATAGATCAAGAAGCCGATAACGAATCCGTACAAACCTTGAGTACCTGGCAAAAGTTGCAGAATCAATGATTTACCGAATTTTTCAGGTTGCTCTTTCGTCAAGGCTGCTGCAGCTTCACCTGTCATACCCACACCTTTTGCGGAACCCGTACCTGCTAAACCTACTGCGATTGCGACACCTAGAGCGGCAAACATCATGCCACCGTTATTTTCGATGAAATATTGTAACCATGTCATATTTTCCATTATTTAATTCCTCCCATAACTATGCTTTTTTTATTTTTTTAAATTGATATATTTTTCTTCCGTCTTCAAAGGATTCAGTGCTTTTCCGCCGCCTTCGTAGAACTTACCGAAAAATTCGACGAAAACCAAACGGGCTCCGTGTACGTATGCGCTCAGCATGGACAATCCGAAATTGATTGTGTGCAACAGGACAAACAATACAGCACCGATTGTGATTCTGGCCCAAAACGGCAGAAAATCGATGATCATGTTGAAAGCAACCGCGATACTGCCGCCTGAAACCCCCAAAGCCATCAAACGCGTATAACTTACCATATCCCCGATATAACTGGTTATACCGTAAAGATTATACAAGCCTGCTCCGACTCCCAAAGCTTTGTTTTCAGAGGCCATTGCAGTCGCCAGAACGATCGCCACCGCACTTGTGATGGCCATTGCAGCTCCCACCGTCACCAAAACTTGGCTCGGGAACAGCATCATTCCGAAGAGGATAAAGATGATTCCGATAATGATCCCCAACCAGCCGATGCTGTCCGAAATGGCACCTAATGGATTTTTATCGCGAAGGGACAAGAATGCTTTGATTCCTAATCCAAACATAATCTGCACAACACCAAAAACTACCGAAATCAATAATATCGTGTTGGCATCCTTACTCGTTGACAATAACGAAACCGGCAATTCGATACCGAAAAAGGACCCGTACACCAATCCCCATAAAATCGATGGATAAGCTAAAATGTGAAAGAATTTAATATTTTTGCGCATCCCTTTATCGATATTCAGGAATTTCAATGTCAAAAAGGTTCCGATGAACAACACCAATCCATACCCGACATCCGCTATCATCATACCGAAGAACAAAAGATAGAATGGCGTAAGCAAAGGTGTCGGATCGATTTCGTTGTATTTCGGCAAACTGTACATGGCTGTGACACTCTCGAAAGGAGTGACGATGCTGTTGTTCTTCAAAACTGTCGGAATGTCGGATAAATCCGATTCTTCTGCGTCATCCACCAGCAGAGCGTATTCATCTCCAGACGCCGTATCGGTTAAAGTACGTTTTATTTCCTCTACTTTATCCTCCTCGAGCCATCCTTGGATAACGAAAAGATGCTTCTCGTTCACCAACAATTGTTGACTCTTTTCCCGTTGCAGTTTTGCGTAATAATATTCGGACAGTAGCATTAACTGCCACTCCTCAGCTTTCATACCGGAAAGATCATTCATCAGCTGCTTTTGCTCTTCACGGTTTCTCTTGATCTGTTCCTGGACTTCAACCAAAGCCTCTGCAGGCGGCAGCTCATAATTATAGAGCAGCACTTGAAAATGATTGCTGTCCAATAATTCTTTCACATCCGCTTCAATGATCGGATCATAAAAAATCGCTGCACCATATGATTCTTTATTTTGGAATATTTCTTCCGTATAAACCAAAGGGCTGGAAGTGACATTCTCAATATAGTCATTGCTGAGCGTTTGAGGGATTGTCCCGACTTTGACGGAAATATGATCAAATGCTTCTGCATTTTTAGGGTTGAATGACAACTTTTTCCACTGGATCAAGAAGTCTTCCTGTTCATACAAATCTTTTCTTGTATCTTCGAGTTCTTTCAGGCGATTCTTCAGAGACAACACCGCCGTTACCCGATCATCCTCCGAAAATTCTGATGTTGCTTTCTTCAGCTCTTCCAAAGACATGGACTGTTTAGGGGCCGTGTATCTTTTCAGCAAAGCCTCTTTCTTTAAATAAGGCTGCAGGAAAGATAGGGCATCCGTGACATTTTCCAGATTACTTTCGGTCTTTTTGACGCTTTGTTCAATTGACTCTCGTTCTTTAGGCGATAAGGATTGCAGATTTTCTTTTGCAGCGGGCAAGTCGATGACTTCCAAGCTTTGCAAAGTCTGGATAGCCGTCAATAGCTGCTCTTTTTTTTCGTGAAAAGAAATGAGAGTAATTTTTTTCATTTTAGCGATTGCCATATTTACTCATCACCTCCTCAATTACGGCATTCACAAGTTCTTTTTCTTTCGCTGCAAACTGGGCCTGCAGCTTCTCGATTTCCGCTTTTTCACTTTCTGCGGAAGCGTTTTTAAGAATTGCCAGTTGCTCTGACTTCTTCGCAAGTTCTTCGGATTGAAAAGTAGCTAATTCTTTTTCGATATTCCTTTTCATTTCGCCTATTTTATCTTGCGTATTCTGTTCCAGCTTGCGCAGTTTGTTCTGATAATCCATTTCCAGATCAGTTGCTTCCTGCTCAATCTTTTTTACTTCATCAAATATTTGCATCTTTCATTCCACCTCCGTCCCCTATTTGATTCTCCTTAGGAAAAAACTTTTTTTCCAATCAGTATTTTCATTATACAGTTATTGTAACGGCCGTTCAAATGTATTTGAACACGATTTCCAGCGTTTTCAACAATCACTGCAGATTATCTAATAGGAAGAAACTTTCTTAAATTTTCTCAAAATGTTAAATGAACATTTTGTGAACAAAACGCCCAAGAGGCCTGTCTCAATGCAGGCACTCCTCAGGGAATCGATTTTGTGGCCTATTTTTTCCGGTGATCCCTCCCGGTAATATGAGCATTTCCCCTCCTTTAAGATTAATGTGCGGCCAACACGCTCATCATATACCCTTACTTTACCCGATAACCCGGGAATCAGGGGCATTTTCAGCCGAAACGACAAAACTTCAGGCCGAGTTGCATGCGTGCTGTTCCGAAATTTTTTTGGGCGCAAAATAAATAGCTTGCAAAAAAGAACAGATGTTCTTATAATGGAGATACAAGACAAACACACGTTCGGAGGAACCAACATGCAAAACTACATCTACCCGGTATCCAATAGCAATGAAAATACTTCAAATAAATCCTACCTGCGCCCACTCTCGTCCGTCCGATCAATCAATGAGGCCATTCTGGACAAGGTGATGCCGATTCATCAGGTTGTCCGTTTCGCTAATCAAGCTTTCGAAAATCACACCCCTGTGTATGTTGTGATCGAAGAAAAACAGGGGCCGAAATCATATACAAGAACACTTGTATGGGGCACCTTCAATTCCCGCGTGACCCCGAAAAGACAGGTCATGTTCACAACTGCCGATAAAAAAGTGACTTACCTGCTGAACGTCAGCCAAATTTTGGCCATCCAACTTGGTTGATTCGCTCCAGACAGCAGACAAAAAGGAGGACAAGTACACCCCGTCGATTGCGGGATGGCTTGTCCTCCTTTTTTCATTTAAATCATGTTTGGCGGCTAGAGTATCGGTGACAGCAACCTGGAAAAAGCCTGCTTAAATTTCCGGCCCTTCGATTGTTTTGCGAAGTAGTCATGGGTTGCGGGAATGCACCTTTCCTGATCTTCTTCAAAGTGCGCGATCAATTCTTCAGCCACTTCACGATCATAAATAAAGGCATTGATCTCAAAATTCAGCTTAAAGCTGCGCACATCCATATTTGCGGTGCCTATCGATACAATTTCATCATCGACCACCAGCACTTTTGAATGCAAAAATCCATTCTGGTACATATGGACTTCGGCGCCATACTCTATGATGTCTTTGGCGAAGTATTCCGTTGCCCGATAGACGAAAGGGTGATCCGGCTTCGAAGGGATCATGATTTTGACTCGTACACCCGATAAAGCCGCGATTTTCAGCATTTCGTGCAAGCTTTCGTCAGGTATAAAATAAGGTGTCTGTATATAGATGGATTCCTTCGCTTGGCTGATCATCTTCAGGAAACCCATTTTGATGGTCTGATCTTCGTCATCCGGCCCGCTGGCTACAATCTGCATGGCTGTATCGCCTTTTTTATCCGCAATCGGGAAATAAGCTTCTGCATAATCTTTCCGGTTCTTGGGTTTAGCGACCGCATTCCAATCCATGAAAAACCGGCTTTGGAGCGTCAGCACCGCATTCCCTTCTACCCTCACATGCGTATCCCGCCACTCGCCGAGCTCCCCTTGCCCCAGATACTCATTGCCGATATTGAACCCGCCAAGATAGGCAACTTTGGAATCCACCACCATTATTTTGCGGTGATTTCGATAGTTCATCCGTAAATTGACGAAAGGTATTTTTGACCCAAAAAAAACTTCCGTCTTTCCACCCAATTTTTCAAGGTTTTTGAAGAACCTCGGATCGTTCCCTCTGCAGCCCATCGCATCATAAACGACCAGAACCTCCACACCTGCAGCCGCCCTGTCCTCCAATGCCGCAAGAACGCGCTTCCCCAACTCGTCTGAGCGAAAAGTATAGTAGAGCATATGCACATGCGTTTCAGCTTTGTAGATATCCTCCACGAGGGATTCGAAAATGGCTTCCCCAGTTTTGAATATCTGAATTTTGTTTCCCTTGGTCAAAATGGATTCGTCACTTTCCAGAAACAGAATAGCTGTTTTTTTGGCGTAATCGGTCTCGATCAAGCCTTGCGCCAGATCCTCATCCTCCAGCATCTCAATCTGGACCTTCGCCAGCTGGGACATCCCCAAGCTTTTTTGCGTCCGCATATCATAGATGTTTTCTTTTGACATCTTTTTCCCTATAAAGAGATAGATGATGAAGCCCGCTATCGGCAGGAGGTTTAACGTCAACAGCCAGGCCCAAGTGGCTGCGACATCCCTTTTTTCTTTAAAGACAGTGATGATTGCACCGATTGTATTTAAAGTGATGATTGCCGTAAATATCATTGACCAAATACTCATATGACCACTCCAACTCAACATAATGACAAAACATGTTACGGACTAATGATAGCACATGTCCACATAAAAACAGAAAGGCGAAGTCCGGATTATTAAAATCCTTCCTTCGCCTTTCTGTTTTAATCATTCAATAGCTTCGATTTTTCTTTTCTGCTCAGGAAACGGGTGCCTTTTGGAATGTACGCTTTAGGAGCAAATTTCGCAATCAACAGCATAATGGCCGCGCTGACGGCAAAAGTGACCGCAAAAGATAGCGCCTGTCCCGGAAGGAAATGCGCAAAGGCAGAAACACCAGCAGGAAGAGCTTCCTCGCTGAGGAATATGTCCGAAATCAGCATCCAAACAAAATGGACAAGCGTTCCGAAAAAGGATGCCGTCAGTATATTCAAGGCTGCATTCGGAAAACGTTTATTGTTCAATGTGCGTTGCGTGAATTTCGCGAAAAAACCGGCGATGCCCACGAAAACGAATGGTGCCGCTTGGGTCAGGATATCTGCGGCAACATCCGTCCCCTCTCCTTTGAGCGCAAATAAAGCAAGGCCGGTCAGTGTTCCTGAAACCAGTCCAAGCAGTATGCCTCTGCGGAGCGAAATGAAAAGCAACGGCAGCAAAGCAAACACAACTTTGTAGTCTCCCACTGGCACCGTCACGTATGCCAAGGCGATCGCGAGGACAGCAAACAGAGCTGCCTCGATCCAAGCCTTCGTACTATTAGAACCCATAAAAATGAATCTCTCCTTTTCAACAACGATCCGTTTCATTGCCTTTTTGGCAGACGGGCATCAGTTCTTCTTCTGATAATTTGATGCTTCCATGATGATCGGTAAAATGACCGGTTTGCGCTTCGTCTTTTCAAAAAGATAACGGCTCAGCGAATCGCGTATCTCTTGCTTCAGTTTAGCCCAATCAAAGTCTTTTGTATGCAGGTTGTCTTCCACTACTTCCCTGACGATATTCGAACTTTCTTTGACAAGCTCTTCGCTCGCTTTCATGTAGACGAAGCCACGTGAAACAATCTCCGGACCCGACAAAATTTTGTTCAATCTTCTGGAAATCGTCACAACGACAACAAAGATACCATCTTCCGACAATAGTTTGCGGTCGCGCAGGACAATGTTGCCGATGTCGCCGACCCCGATTCCATCGATCAGTACATTCCCGGCTGGGACCTGTCCTGTCATATGCATACGCCCTTTTGCATATTCAATGACGTCGCCTTTTCCAGGGATGAATATGTTTTTGAATGGAATACCGACTTCATTCGCCAGCTGGGCGTGTGCAGCCTGCATCCGATACTCGCCTTGGACAGGCACGAAATACATAGGTCGAAGCAGGTTGATCATCAATTTCAGGTCGTTCGGCGAAGCATGTCCGGATGCTTTGTATGTTCCCGATATTTCCCGCACGGACGCACCTGCGCGGTAGATCAAATTCTTTGTTTTCGCGACGGTTGTTTCCATCGCTGTGGAAGGCGTAGTCGTGATGTAGACCAAATCGCCGTCTTTAAGATTCACTTGCTTGTGTCTGCCCTTGGACATCCGCTGCAAGGCTTCCAACGGTTCCCCGCTGTTGCCGGTTTCCAGAACCAAGACTTGACCATCACGGTAATCATTGATGTTCTTCACATTTACAAGCAGATCGGGAGTCGGCAAGACCAATTTCCCTAGTTTCATGGCGACATCGACAGTCTCAACCAAAGTCGGTCCTGTCAAAAAGATTTTGCGGTTAGCTTGGAGAGCGACATCAAAAACTTGCTGAATGCGCAAAATGTTGCTTGCAACACAGGACACGATGATGCGTCCCTCAGCATTGATGAAAGTATCCAGCATCTCTTCCTCAATCTTGCGGTCACTGACGTTTTCCGTGGTTGATTCGGCATCTCCGGAATCGCTCAGCAGCGCCAATACTTTGCCTTCGCCGATATCCGTAATTTTGCCGTAATCGGTCCGATACATCGGCGATGCGCTTTGATCGAATTTGAAGTCACCGGTATAGACGACGCTGCCTTCTTCGGTCTTCACACAAATCCCTACTGAATCGGGGATTGTATGCGTTGTTCTGAAGAAGCGGACGCTGGTGTTCTCAAATTCAATTTCTGTATTCTCATCGATGACGTGGTAATCCTGAAAGCCTGTAGCCAAACCGGTTGAATCAACCGCCAACTTTGTAAGCGCGATCGTCAATTCCGTGCCGAACACGGGCGCATCGATGTTCTGCAACAAATAAGGCAATGCTCCCACGGCATCCGCGTGGCCATGCGTCAGGAAAATACCTGCTATCTTATTTTTGTTTTCCTCCAGGTAAGTGAAATCAGGGATGACGACATCAATTCCCAACAATTCGTTTTCCGGATAAAGCAGACCGCAATCCAATACAAAAATTAAATCGTCCACTTCCACTACATACATGTTTTTACCGCTTTCTCTCACACCTCCAAGAGAAATTATTCTTACTTTACTCATTGTACCACCTCTTATTTTTCAGCTTTCTGTGCTGTTGTCTATTTTGATCGTTTGAATGCCTTTCTCCGTATTATCGTCCCTGAAAATCAGCGCTGCTGCGTTGCCGAACTATCTTCAGGGTCTACAAGCGAATGCGTTTTCTTCGCATCCGGCTAAACGTGACCGATATCCTCTCTGTTATATTATACATGATTATCGGCAAAATTGTAGCATTTGCTTCAGTTTCTGCTCTGGTTTTCTGAAAGTACAAGAAAAGCGGGACAAGCCTGGGCTGCCTCGAAAGAAATCTAGGAAATCTGCCCCTGAATGAGCATCGTAGAGCGCAATGGGTCAGATTTATCTAATTTCCGAGAGGCAGGCTTGGACCGCTAGACAATATCTTAGATGCATCAAACATTTTGCAAGTGTGTGAAATACTTACATTGAAGCACTCTACAAGTTAAAATGTAAAATAAATTTCTAAACGAAAAAGACCTACCAAAAGGAACGGACCGGGAACGATGTTTAACCAAACACCCTCCCCGGCCAGCCTTTGACAGGTCCTGTCATATCCAATTCTTCAGCTGATGCGGACTGGCTCATCCGCACTCAAAATTTCTACAGTAGGCCCATTTCGATCATTTTTTCAGCGATCTGCACAGAATTCCAAGCAGCACCCTTCAGCAGGTTATCCGAAACAACCCACATATGGAAACCATTATCGACATCCACATCCTTACGGATACGTCCGACAAACGTTTCATTTTTCCCGACGGATTCGCGGGCAGTAGGATAGACTTGATTGGCTGTGTCATCCTGAAGCACGACTCCTGGAGCGTCCTTCAGCACTTCCCAGATGTCTGCGACAGAAACGTTTTTGTCGTCCACTTCAAAATAGACGGATTCCGAGTGTCCGGACATCACAGGGATGCGCACACAGGTTGCTGAAACCTTGATGTCCTGGTCGCCCATGATTTTTTTGGTTTCGTTGATCATTTTCCACTCTTCATACGTATAGCCGCCTTCGCTGAACACATCGATTTGCGGTAAAGCGTTGAAAGCGATCGGGAAATGCTTCTTATCGCCACCACAAGGCAAGATCTTCGCAACCGGCTCTTCACCGTTCAGGACCGCTTGGGTTTGAGCTTTCAATTCTTCCAAAGCATGCAGACCAGCACCGCTTACTGCTTGGTACGTGGAAACGATGACGCGATCCAAACCAAATTTTTCGCGGATCGGTTGCAAAGCCACCACCATCTGAATAGTGGAGCAGTTTGGATTAGCGATCAGCCCTTTGTGTTTGCGCAAGTCTTCCGGATTCACCTCAGGGACAACCAATGGCGTTTCCGGATCCATACGAAAAGCACTCGTATTGTCGATGACGATGGCTCCAGCTTTGATGGCTGCAGGGGAAAATTGTTTCGTGATGCCGCCCCCAGCGCTGAACAAGGCAATATCGATGCCTTCAAATGAGTCATCAGTCGTTTCTTCAATCTGCAGTTCCTGTCCTCGGAAAGTCTTCACTTTGCCTACAGACCGTTTAGAAGCCAACAACTTCAAACTTTTTATCGGAAAAGAAGCATTCTCCAGCAAGCCCAGCATTTTTTCTCCAACAGCACCTGTAGCACCTACAATGGCAACGTTATACTCTTTCATCATTGATCCCTCACTCATTCATTTTCTGTATTATCAATTTTTTAGGATTTGGATATCCTTCACTTAAGCATTTTACCATACTTAATTAGAATTTTTTAATCTATTTTTTAATTACCCCAAAAAACATTCCAAGCCGAAACCCTTCCCGGGATCTCTGCTTGGAATGCTGAATGTTGACTATTTAGTTGTTTCCGATGACTTCGCGGATTTTCGGCGTTCAATAACTGAACAAGGTTGCTTAATCCAAGCGGACCCTTCCGTCCTCCTGCAGAATAGCTTCGATTTTTTTCTGGATTTCGTCCCTGCTGTGCACATTCGCGTTCTCGCATTCGAATGCTTCATCCCCGCAAATCATGCACTTCCTCGGCTCATAGCCTATTTCCATTCGCTGCACCTCGATCATTTTGCCCTCTTCCAGATAAAACACGCTGATCGTGAACAGCTGGCCGAGCAAACTGCCGTCTTCTATCATGATGGCGGCTTGTTTCACAGCAGTCGGATAGGTATCGACGACGACGAAGTATTCCGGCCCCGTATCCAAATCCATCAATTTTTCATAGGTGACTTTCCATTTATTTGCTTGGATCGCATTTTTGATTTCTTGGATGCCGATTTCGGAAATCTGCCTTACGATGGCATTATATTTGACTGGTCCAGGAATATTGCATTTAAGGGAAATCAACGTCTGGTTTGCGTTCGTCTTGCTGATTTCCTCTTCAAAAAAGGCACGTTGTTCCCTTGAGGCCAACACTTCCTTGAGCGTCGGCATTTGACCTTGCGAGAAAATAGATTCTGGTACCATTGCACTCATCCTTTACTGTTTTATTTTGGTCTCTTATAAACAAACGGAACCGGATCAGCCAGTTTCGTCGCTGTTTCCGTTTGGTCTTTCTGCGTCCTCGAGCTGCCCGTGTATCCGATCTCGTGCAATTTTATGATTGAACAACAGAATGTTTGCCGATAATGAGGATCACACAAAAAACATTTAAAGCGCTTACATTAACAAGGGCGATATAAGCCGAAAATATATCCATAAAATGTAGCCGTAAAAATTTGTTTCTCTTTACACTATAATAACGCTTTTATGGAAAAAATTCATTGATTTAATATTAAAATCTATTATTAATCAATATCACTCCATTTGTCAGGATTATTAGAATAACTCTGACAAGCTTTCTTTCCGATCAGGGAAATCAGATTAGAGTCAACAAAAAGAACAGGCATCGCCTTCTTGTGAAGGTTGTGCCTGTTCTTTCCGTACAGTCTTATTCTGTTTTAAGCAGTTTACTTTTCTTCCTTAGGCAATAGCGCTTTACGGGAAAGATTGATTCTGCCCTGTCTATCGACTTCGATGACCTTGACTTTGACTTTGTCGCCGATGGCTAGGACGTCTTCGACTTCTTTGACTCGCTCGTTAGCCAACTCGGATATGTGGACCATACCGTCTTTGCCTTTTGTGATTCCTACGAATGCGCCGAATTTTTCGATGCGTTTTACAGTACCCTCATAGATTTCGCCAACCTTGACTTCATGCGTCAACTCTTCGATGATTTGTTTAGCGCGGGCGATCATCGCCGTATCAGCAGAAGCGATGCTCACATTACCTTCTTGATCGATGTCGATCTTCACGCCGGTTTCTTCGATGATGCTGTTGATCGTATCTCCGCCCTTACCGATGACGACTTTGATCTTATCAGGTTTGATTTGCATCATTTCGATCTTCGGAGCATATTGGGACAACTCTTCGCGAGGAGCTGCAATCGTGCTTGTCAGCTCAGCAAGGATTTCCATCCGCGCTTTTTTCGCTTGCATCAATGCTTCAGTCAGGATTTGTTCTGTGATTCCTTGGATTTTGATGTCCATCTGCAAGGCAGTGATGCCTTCGCTGGTTCCGGCAACTTTGAAGTCCATGTCGCCCAAGTGGTCTTCAAGTCCTTGGATGTCCGTCAAGACTGTGTAGTTTTCGCCTTCCATCACTAAGCCCATCGCGATGCCCGCCACCGGCGCTTTGATCGGTACACCCGCGTCCATCATTGCCAGCGTGCTGGCGCAGATGCTTGCCTGTGAAGAGGACCCATTGGATTCCAACACTTCCGAAACCAAACGGATTGTGTAAGGGAACTCGGCTTCAGTCGGGATGACTTGTTTCAATGCACGTTCACCCAATGCGCCGTGGCCGATTTCGCGGCGTCCAGGGCTTCCTGCTCTGCCGGTGCTGCCGACCGAGAATTGCGGGAAGTTGTAATGGTGGATGAATCGTTTGCTGTCCACCATGCCCAGGCCATCGATGATCTGATGTTCGCCCAGCGGAGCCAATGTACAAGTGGACAAAGCTTGCGTCTGTCCACGCGTGAACAAACCGGAACCGTGTACGCGCGGCAATAAGCCGACTTCGGAAGCCAATGGGCGGATTTCGTCGATTTTACGGCCATCAGGACGGATTTTGTCGACTGTGATCAAACGGCGCACTTCGTCTTTTTCCATGTCTTCCACGATTTGGCGGACTTCTTTGGAGATTTGTGCAAAGTTGGCGTCATCCAGATACTTTTCGTTGAAGAACAAGATTGCTTCAGCTTTCACATCTTCAATAGCGGCTTCACGAGCCAATTTCTCTTCTGTCATGATGGCTGCCGTCATTTTTTCGCCGTAAGCAGCGGTCACTTCGGCTACAAGTTCAGGGTTCAAAGACAGAAGCTTGACTGTCATTTTTTCCTTGCCGACTTCAGCTACGATTTTATCTTGGAAATCGCATAATTCCTGAATCGCTTTGTGGCCGAACATCAATGCCCCAAGCATGTCTTCTTCGTTAACCATTGCAGCGCTGCTCTCAACCATGTTGATGGCGACTCTTGAACCGGCAACGGTCAATTCAATATCGGATACTTCATTCTGTGGAGCGGTAGGGTTCAAAACATATTCGCCATCCACGCGGCCAACATTGACTCCAGCGATCGGTCCGTAGAACGGAATGTCGGAAATCGCCAATGCCAACGAGGAACCGAACATGGCAGCCATTTCCGGCGCGCAATCCTGTTCGACGGACATGACGACGTTTGTGATCTGCACTTCGTTGCGGAACCCTTCAGGGAACATCGGGCGGATCGGACGGTCGATCAAACGCGCCGTCAACGTTGCGTTTTCGCTTGGGCGGCCTTCACGCTTGATGAATCCTCCAGGTATTTTACCGACTGAATACATTTTTTCTTCATAGTTCACAGTCAATGGGAAGAAATCGGTATCTTTTGGTTCTCTTGAACCTACTGCAGCCGTCAATACGACAGTATCTCCGTATCTCACCAATACCGCACCATTGGCTTGCTTAGCCAATTGGCCGATTTCGACTTGCAGCAAACGACCTGCCCAGTCCATTTGGAACACTTTTTTTTCTGACATGTTATCATTCTCCTTTTGCGATGCTTCCCATCTACCAACTACTAAACAAATGTCAACCTACCGTTGCTTATAAGCTCACATTTGTATAGTAGCGGTCTGTAGAGCGGGAGCCTCATTCCATTATAGCTGATTGCTCAGCATTTTTGCACTCATTGTCCGAAAAATCCCAAAAAATAAGCGAGATTCACAGTGGAATCTCGCTTAATATGTCTTAGCCACGAAATTAACGACGTAAGCCTAATCTTTGGATCAGTTCACGGTAGCGGGGAACGTCTTTGTTACGCAAGTAAGCTAACAAGTTACGACGGTGTCCAACTTTTTTCATCAAACCACGGTAAGAATGGTGGTCTTTTTTATGAACGCGAGCGTGCTCGTTCAAGTGGTTGATTTCATACGTAAGAACTGCGATTTGCACTTCTGGGGATCCAGTATCTCCTTCGTGAATAGCGTATTCTTTGATGATTTCATTTTTAAGTTCTTTTGAAATTGCCATTTTTTTCACCTCTTTCATAAAGTTACCTTTAACTGAGTAGAACGTTGGTGAATCGTTTAACCAAGTTGAAGGTCGTATATATAATACATGGAACAGTTTATCCTAATTCCTTACCGATTGCAAGTAAAAATCACTTTTTTATAACCCTTTGTATTCTGCTTTCAGTTCCAACACCATGTCACGTATCTCTGCCGCCTTCTCGAAATTGAGGGCTTTGGCGGCTTCCCTCATTTCCTTATCCAGTTGATCGAGCGCTTCGCGGCGTTGTTCCATCGTCATCGCTTTGTAGACGCTCAAAATGCTGACGTCCCCTTCGGCATCTTCAGGTGTATGCGAGATGCTGATCCGGTCACGGACTTCTTTGATGATTGTTTTCGGCGTGATGCCGTGCTTAATGTTGTAGGCTTCCTGTGTCGCACGACGCCTGTTCGTTTCGTTTATGGCCCGCTCCATTGAATCCGTTATGCGGTCCGCGTACATGATGACTTTCCCGTTCTCGTTCCGGGCAGCTCGTCCGATCGTCTGGACAAGCGAGCGCTCGCTCCGCAGGAAGCCTTCTTTGTCTGCATCAAGGATGGCAACAAGCGAAACCTCGGGAACATCCAGCCCTTCCCGCAACAGGTTGATGCCGATCAACACATCAAATTCTCCCAATCGGAGATTGCGGATAATTTCCGCGCGCTCCATCGTTTTGATTTCGCTGTGCAGATAATTCACTTTGATGCCGATTTCCTTCAGATAATCCGTCAAGTCTTCGGACATCTTCTTCGTCAAAGTAGTGATGAAGACCCGCTCATTGCGTTCGACACGCAAATTGATTTCACTGATCAGATCATCAATCTGGCCTTTGATCGGACGCACTTCCACAATCGGATCCAACAAGCCTGTCGGACGGATGATCTGTTGGGCAACATAAGGGCTTTGTTCATACTCGTACGGGCCAGGCGTCGCCGAAATATAAAGGATCTGGTTGACCCGCTCCTCGAATTCCTTCAACGTCAACGGACGGTTATCCAAGGTGCTCGGCAGACGGAAGCCATACGCCACCAATTGCTCCTTCCGCGAGCGGTCACCGTTGTACATGCCGCGGATTTGCGACATCGTGATGTGCGACTCGTCGATGACTGTCAAATAATCATCCGGGAAAAAATCAAGCAAAGTGTATGGTGGCTCTCCAGGAGCGCGTCCATCCATATGTCTGGAATAGTTTTCGATTCCGTTGCAGTACCCCATTTCCATCAACATTTCCATGTCGTAGTTGGTGCGCTGTTCCAAACGTTGGGCTTCCAGCAGTTTGTTCTCATCGCGCAGCACTTTGAGGCGATCCTTCAGTTCTGCCCGGATCATGTCGACCGCATGCAAGGTCTTTTCTTCATTTGCCACGAAGTGAGTGGCCGGGAAAACGGGAAAGTGTTCGACATCATTCTTTATTTCGCCGGTCAGCACATCCACTTCCCTGATCCGATCAATTTCATCCCCAAAAAATTCGACACGGATGGCCTCGTTGTCGCGGGATGCCAGAAAAATTTCGACCACGTCCCCGCGCACGCGGAACGTACCGCGCCGAAAATCGATATCATTGCGTTCGAACTGCATTTCCACCAACCTGCGCAGCAGTTCATTCCGTTCCATCTCCATCCCTTGCCTTAACGATAAGGTATGCTCTTTATAGTCCAAGGGATTCACCAAACCATAGATGCAGGACACGGAAGCCACAACAATCACGTCCCGTCTTTCCAGCAAGGAGCTGGTGGCGGAGTGGCGCAGTTTATCGATTTCATCGTTTACGCTGGATTCTTTCTCTATATAAGTGTCGCTGGAGGGGACATACGCCTCGGGTTGATAATAGTCATAGTAACTCACAAAATATTCGACGGCGTTGTTAGGGAAAAATTCCTTCAATTCGCCATACAATTGCCCGGCCAACGTTTTGTTGTGGGCGATGACAAGCGTCGGTTTGTTCACTGCCTGGATGACGTTCGCTACCGTAAAAGTCTTACCGGTCCCCGTCGCGCCCAACAGGGTTTGCGCCCGTCTGCCCAGATTCAATCCATCGACAAGCTCTTTGATGGCTTCCGGCTGATCACCGCTGGGCTGGTATGGGGAAACTAATTCAAATTGATCTTTCATTTGGATGATTCACCTCTTCACTCACTGTTACAACTATTTTACCACCCAAACATACTTTCGTACACTTTGGAGCTTTCGGCATCGCCTGGCCTGATTTTGACCCCAAAATCCCAAAATATGTGTCTTGAAATTCAGGGTCGCTTTGATTAAAAAGGGAATCTCTTTCATTTTTTATTGCACAACCCTCCAAAATTATGTATAATATGGCATGTTGGCAAAACAGCCTAATAGTTATAGAAATAAGGAAAGAGGGGTGAACCCAATGCCAAATATCGATTCAGCAATCAAACGTGTTCGCACTAGCGAAAAAGCTAACCTAAAAAACAACGCTCAAAAGAGTGCTATGCGTTCAGCTATCAAAAAATTTGAAGCTGCAGTAGCAGAAGGCGCTGAAAATAGCGAAGAATTATTAAAGGCAGCAGTTAAATCTATCGATTCAGCAGCTTCTAAAAACTTAATTCATCAAAATAAAGCGTCTCGCGACATTTCTCGTTTAACTAAAAAATTAGCTAAATAATTTTTTGATTTTAGAGACTTCAAAACGCAAGGCCGAAGACAGACCAGTCCAACTGGTCCGTCTTCGGCCTTTTTCGTATATAAAGTAATTTGTATAACTTATCAAACTAAAAACGTATCACCGCAGGTGTTGAACTGATTTGCAACTTATTTCATGCATCCAAAATGATGTCCAGCTTCACGGGTTAGCCCTTCGGAAATTAGATAAATCGTACCTATTGCGCTCTACGATGCTCAGTCGGCACGATTTCCTAAATTTCTTTCAAGGCTGAACGAACCCGTTGCGCTTTTCTCCTTTGATTTTACTGTTTGGGCATTGCGTTTGCGTAGCGGATCAGAAACAACTCGAATTGTATCTCCTTCAACCCTTGCCCGGTCTTCATGTTGTACTCCGTCTCGACCAATCCCTGAAAAGCATCGGCCAGGACCTTTTCGGAAAGGTTCCTCACTTGTTGGGAAGCAAGTTTCACACGATAAGGATGGATCTTCAACACTTTCGTGATGTCCGTTTGCTGGTACCCGTTTTTTGAGAGCAGCTTCACTTGCAGCAACAGGCGGAATTGCCCTAAAAGGATTGCATTGATTTTGATCGGTTCCTCTTTTTGGAGCAACAGATCCCGATAAATCTGGATGGCCAGATAAGTGTTCTTGTTAAGCACTTGCGTCACCAATTCAAATATATTTTGTTCCAGATTGCGCGGTATCAAGTCGATCACCATTTGTTTGGTGATTTGTTTGTCTTCAGATCCGGCAAGAAACAGCTTGGGCAGCTCCCGCATTCCCCGCGACAGCTGATTTTCGATCCGCTCGTAAAATAATCCCAGTGCATCGCGGTTCATCTGGTAGCCTTCATTTTTGATCATGTCCCCCAAAAATTTGCGGGCCTCTTTTTCCGCTAACGGGGAAACATCCACAGTGACGGCCTTCTTCGTCAAGAGTTTCGCAATTTTTTTTCTGCTGTCCAATTTTTCGTACGGCGCGAAAATAGCCAGAATTGTTGAGGGTGAAGGGTTCTCCAGATAACTCTCAAGCCAACCAAGATCATGCTCCAGTCCATTCTTGGCTTTTTCAGCCGTTAAAAAGAGCGGGTTCTCAATGATGACCAGACGTCTTTCCCCAAAAAAAGGCAGCGACTCCGCATCTTCAAGAGCCCGATCCAACAGCGTCTCATCCATATTGAATATGCCGACATTCAGATCCTTGTCGGCCTCGTCAACCACCGTATGCAGCAACAGTTGCTTCGCTTCTTCTATAAAAAAATCTTCTTTGCCCAAAAATAAATAGACCGGCTGAAGCTGACCTTTTTTTATTTTGGACATCTCCGTTGTATAATTCACGTTTGGACCACCATTCATCATTTTTATTTTTTGTTCTCCAAAATGGTTCGCCATTCCGTTTCCCCTGACCCGTACCGGAAGTGGACAGCGCCCTGTCGATCCGTGCGAAATACAGGGATATTCCGCAATTCCAGGCGTTCCAGTATCTCCGCATCCGGATGGCCGTACCTGTTTTGTTTGCCAACGGATATCAAGGCCAATTTAGGCTGGACATGATCCAAGAAGCCTTCCGAACTGGATGTTGCGCTCCCGTGGTGGCCGATCTTCAGAATATCGGCCTTCAAATCAGGATAAGTGCGCACCAGCAAAGCTTCCCCTTCTTCTCCAAGATCGCCTGTGAACAGCCAATCCAAACCGCCTATGCTTGTTTGGATGATCAACGAATCCTCATTTCCGCCTTCTCCCGGCGCTAAAGGTGCCAGGATATGAAAAACAAAATCAGCAGCGATCTTTAAATCGACCTTGCCCAATACAGGGAACAGGCCCACTTGGTGTCGGCTTTGCAGTTCAAGGAGCACTGCAGCGAACGCCGCACTCTCCTCCGCTCCTTTAGGAAAATAAACCGCAGCGATCGGCAAACCCTCGGCGAGTTCCCGCAGCGAACCGACATGGTCCTGATCGGCATGCGTCAGAAAGACCATGTCCAATTTTCTCACGCCTTCCGCTTTGAGGGTAGACACAAGCTGTTCGCCGGCGGTTGTCGCTGTTTCCCGGACTTGCCAGGCTTCTTTTTCAAAAGTCAGCATGCCGCCCGTGTCTATCAGCACCGCCCGACGATGAAAAGGCGTTATGATCAGGATGGCATCTCCCTGTCCCACATCAAGCATGATGACTTTTCCGGAAGGAGTCAGCTGATGGGCGAAGGAAAACAAGCCGACAGCGGCCATCAGGACACAAAGCACACGGATATCCCTTTGCCTCTTTTCGACACTCAGCAAGAGCAGCAGCAAGGCGATCCAGACCAACACAAAATAAAAGGCAGGCGGTCTTCCTGTAACGAGTGACGCAAAATTCAAATCCGCGGCTGCCCCGGCAAAGTGCTCCAACAAGGTGAGCAATTTATCGGACACAGCACAAAGCGACCCCAGCAACGGGGTTCCCGGGAAAAAGAGCACGGTAAAGAACAACAACCAAAACAGCGGAAAAAGCAACCAGGAAAAAAAGAACGAAAAGATCACATTCACAAAAATCCCGAGCCAGGAAACCTCAAAAAAATGATAGGCGACGACGGGAAAGGACGCCATCGTCATCAGTGCCGTCAAGCAGATATCTTTCAACAGCCCATTCATTTCCCATTCCGCGCTGATTGGGGCAACAAAATACAATACCCCCGCCAAAAGATAGCTCAATTGAAAACTTGCCGAATAGATCAGCAGCGGATTGTAAAAAACAGCAACCACCACCGTAAGCGCAAAGGCATCTTTCGCTTCAATCTGATGGCCGGTGATTTTCCCGATCAATAGGATAAGGTGCGTACAGATAGCCCGAAAGACACCGATTCCCCACCCGGTCAACACACCATAAGCGAGCAGAAATACAACCAGCAGCTTATCCGTAGTCTCATGGCTGACCTTCATCCGCAACAGGATGTAGCGCACCTGGGCCAGCAGCAGTTGGATATGCATGCCGGAGATGGAAAAAAGATGCAATAAACCGATCCCGCGATAGGCATCCAAGGTATCCCCCGATATGGCATGCGATTGATTGAATAGCATTGTTTGGATGTAGTCGGTCGTCTGGACAGCAGGCAACTTTTCCAACATCAAAATGATGGATCTCCTGATGCCGCTTGGCAAGGACCAAACAGAACGATCCTCGCTCCGGAACTCCATCGCTTCGATAGCGGCGGCCCAATGGATGCCTTTCGCATTCAGATACTCTTCGAAATCAAATTGGTGCAGATTCCGTTCCGCTTCCGGCGCCTCCAATCGGACAGCGGCGACGAAACGCTGTGGGAATCGCATTTGTTCCCAGGTGAACTTTTCTTCTTCTGTTGCGATCGTGTAATAGAAATAAACTTTTTCTTCCTTGCCTCCCCATAGCAGCAGGGCTTCCCCTGTCAACAAATCGCCGTTGATCCGCAGATCATTCGGATCCAACTGCAGCGCAGCTGTTCTGACCGATTCCGCTTCCTGAGCAGTGAACTCCGATGCGCTCGACCACTGGTGGACCAGCAAACTCGTTAGGCTCGCGACCACCACCGCGGCAGCAATGACGTTCAAAGCTTTTGATTGCATCAAGTAAAGGCGCGCAAAAATGGCAATGAGCAGAACCCACGCAAAGACATTGGTTCCGTCGAATCCGATAATGGTTACCGGGAAGACGAGCAAGGCAGGCAAAAGCAGATAGCCCTTAATGGTCAGTCGTCATGATGCCCGCAACAAGCAGCAGAGCCATCATCTGATTGTTCTTTTCGTTTCAGTAATTGAGAAAAATAATCCGGATCGAGGGGGACTTGTTCATACGGAATATCCATCGCATCCAACAGATGGACGGCGTAGGAGTCGTTATGATAGTCTTCCAAATAGTAGATTTTCTTGATGCCGGCCTGCAAAATCATTTTCGTGCATTGCAAGCAAGGAAAATGTGTCACATATATTTCCGCATCCTGGGTCTGGACGCCGAACTTGGCGCACTGCAGGATCGCATTCATTTCCGCGTGGATGGTGCGGACACAGTGCCCATTCACGACATAGCAGCCCTCATCGATGCAGTGGACGTCGCCGGAAACACTCCCGTTGTATCCTCCGGCTATGATGCGTTTGTCTCTGACGATTGTGGCACCGACCTCCAAGCGTTTACAAGTGCTCCTCAGCGAGAGCAGCACGCTTTGTGCCATAAAATATTGATTCCAAGGAATTCTTTCCATGCAGTATTAACCTCCATCCATATATAAAATTAAGTATACAAGAGCCGCTCCCTTGATTCAATTTTATTTTGCTCCGACCATGATTAGATCTTTAAACCCCTCGAAGGTTTTTTCACCGATTCCTGAAACTTCCATTATTTCCTCGATCGTCTGGAAAGAGCCGTTCTCCTCACGGTACGCGATGATGAGCGCAGCTTTTTTTTCACCAATCCCATTCAACGTCTGCAACAACACAGCATCTGCCGTATTGATGTCCACTTTCTCGGTTCCGGCCTCGTCATTTCCGTTTTCTTGTTCGTTCAGGTTGTTTTCCGGCGCTACATTCGGGCGAACCGCTTCTTCGCCGACTGCAGGAATATAGATCACCATCTGATCCGTCACGCGTTGGGACAGATTCACCGTGTCGGCATCTGCCGATTCACCCAAACCGCCAGCTAAATCAATTATGTCGATGACGCGCATATCAGCCTCAGCTTGGTATACACCCGGTTTTTTTACGGCGCCTTTGATATCGACGATGATGATTTCCTGGATCGGCTCCGCCTCTTCCGGCTGCTCTGACAACGGGTTTGATTCAGCAGAGCTTGCCGCCAGATAGGTTTCATCCAGCAGTAACTCCTCTGTGCCTGTTTCTGACGTATTGCCGTAAATCAATCTGCCTAAGCCAAAGAGACTTACAGCGAGAATCAAAAACAAAACGGAAAATCGGACCACTTCCTGCTTATGGCAAGCAAGCCATTCCCGAATAGCATCCAAGCTATCCCTCCTTTCGCATCCATTGACAACATACGCGAAATGGCACATAAAAATTCAGCTATGCGAAATGTTTTTCCCAAAAGGTCAAGCTAAAAAGGTTGGGACAGGAACCAGCGGCTCCTCTCCCAACCTTATGCAAATATTTGGTTCATTCCGATATTTTTTTCCCTTTGAACGCGCTGTCCTTGAATTTCTGAAGGATAGCGGCGTTGATGTTGGCCGGCACCAAAGTGGATACATCCCCGCCGAACATCGCGACTTCTTTGATCAGGCTGGAACTGAGGTAACGATAATTTTCCGAAGACAACAGGATCACCGTTTCAAGGTCCGGGGCCTGCAGCTTGTTCATCGAGGCGATGCTGTGTTCATACTCGAAATCCTTTACGTTCCGTACCCCGCGCAAAAGTGCGCAGGCGCCGACATCCTTTGCCATTTCGATCGTAAGCCCGCCGGTATGGCGGATGACTTGGACTTGCGGAAAATCACGCAAAGCTTCGGCAACCAATTGGATCCTTTGCTCACCGTCAAATAAAGATTGCTTGGATGTGTTGGTCGATACTGCAACCACGATTTCGTCGAAAACAATTGCTGCCCGGGCAATCGTATCGATGTGCCCGTTTGTCAAAGGGTCGAAACTCCCCGCAAATAGCGCTGTTTTTTTCATGGGATCAACCTTCCTGATTGTAGTCGAACATTTCGATAGCGATGGTCCCATAAACGGCACGCTTCCATTTTCCGTATGGGCCGATCTGTTCAGGCAACGTGTTTTCCTTTGCCATCTCACAGACAAATACGGTTTCTTCATTGACCAGCTGCAAGGCGATCATTTCAGTGATGTCAGCGACTGTCTTTTCTTCAGCATAAGGCGGATCAAGAAAGACCAAAGCAAATTGCGTGTTCGGATTTTCTGCGGCGAAGACACGAAGATTTTTTCGCGCATCCCCTGCATAAACGCTGAATTTCTCAGCTTCCTTCGTGATTGCGATGTTTTCCTTTATGGTATCAAGCGCTTTTCGGTTCTTTTCGAACAACACCGCTCTATCGATCCCTCGGGAAACCGCTTCGATCGATAAGCCACCGCTGCCTGCAAACATATCCAGGCTGATTCCGCCATCAAAGAACGGACCGATGATATTGAACAAGGATTCTTTGACCTTGTCCGTCGTTGGGCGTGTATTGCTCCCAGGAACGCTTTTCAATCTGCGTCCTTTGTATTCTCCTGCGATAACTCGCATCTGTCCTCACCTACAAACACATATTTTTATTGCGGTACATATTCTAAAAAGAATAAGTCTTCGTTTCAAAAGCGGACTCATTGTATTCCACTTCAGGATTACTGCGGTCTTTCCTGCCAGGAAGGGCATTCTTGAGAGTCATGTCGATTTCAGGACGATGCGACAATTCCACTTTCCTGACAAAATGCAGACTGTTCAATTTTTCTGCCGTGGCCTGCGCCTCTTCTTGATCGACGTACAATAAGACATACTTCATTCTGTTGGAAACATAATGGATATAACCGTATCTTTTCAGATTTTTGATCTGTCTCAAGGTATAGACCCAGACGACAATCCCCTGCCTTTTGGTCACTTCTAAGCTCATCTGTCTTCCCCCCTACTGGAAATATGTATTTGGCAAGCTGCAGGCATGGCCGAATCCCCTGATTGAAAAAATGGGTCCCCTGCCGAAACCAATATATTCGGTGAAATGGCATGCGCCAATCGCTCGGAAACCTTGTCCAAAAGCAATTGTAGTTCGCGTTCCGCTGCACGAAAGCGATAGACGGATTCATCCAAGTCCATCATCCTCTTCGCTTGGTAAACGCGCTGTCTGATTTCTTGGTAGCCAGGTGCAAAGTCAGCGTAGGCTTCTACCCTCTCGTACGCCTCTTTCGCTTCATTGAATGCCCTTATCTTAGCGTTGGCTTCTTCATTTTGTGCCAGAAGACGCTTTGCTTGCTTATAAGCTGACATAGCTTCTCCGCTGCAGATCGCTTCCACAAGCCGGAAGGTTTGGTCTTCCAACGCAAAGTACTCTTCATTGATGATCATCTTTTCCCCTGCCTCTTGTGTTGATGGTGTCTACTTTGTAGTATAGCTTGAAACAACGGGCGACTCAACCGTTTTTTATGGGTGCGCACCCTATTCGCCTAAAAGGATCAATTGGTAATGCTCATTGCCAGCAACAGCGTAACGCGTCAGATAGTCATCAAAAATGGCGTTATCCTCTTGCAGCAGCTTCAGGAAGAGAGTCGGAACACTGTAGCAGTCGTCATCAAAAACAAAGGCCGTCCGCGTATCGGGGGCAACTTCCGCTAATTTTTTCTCGATGCGTTGATCCGACAAAATGAAGGCTGCCGTAAAATCATTGATGTCTGTTTCGCTCGGCATAAGGTCGTCCGCTGCCGTACCCAGCTCATCGGATTCCTGAAACATCGTCAAGCCTCGGCGTTCCCGCAGTATGCCCAATATGCTTTTGATTTGTTGGACATTTTCCTCATCCGCAGCAATAATTCTTTCCCAGTCGTCACGCTCGGTTTCATAGGCTTCTTCTGAGACGACGGAATAAAATTCCAAATCCAGCAGCGCCTCATTCGAAAGGAAGTACATCCCATACACCGTTTTCGTCACCTCATCAAACAACAAAATCATGAAGCTGTCATTCTCGAACTGGATCAATGGTGTCCGTTCTTTTTGTTTTTTCGATAAAACCAACTCATACGGCGTATCCCCGACAGTTACTTGAAAATCCCGTGCCAGATAAGCCTCATCAAGTACGTTCTCCTTTGTCATGCCGATTGTATACATGCCTGTCTCGATTTTGTTTCCCAAAATATAGAGGGAACGGATGATATCATCCTTGACGCCTATTTGGATGTAGTCAGCAGCGTTGGTTCCGAATATCCACCACTCACTTCCTCCATAGGCTTCACCAACGCGTATCGGCTCGCCATGCTTTGCCGTGTAGGTGCCAATGGATTGGCCTATGTAGGATTCATAACCCGTCACAGGCAAAGGATAACCCTTATTTTCATCAATCGAAGTTTGATCGTTGTTCACGATGCTTGAAGGCGACATGGTCCGTTCTCCATCATCCACATAGAGAGGAAGCGCGTAGGCTATAAAAATGAACAAGATGAACAACGACACTACTTTGATGAAGAATTTCATACCTACCCCTCCTTGTGATTTCCGAACGTTCAAGATGGCAAAGAACACCATGATAAATACTATTATACTCTATTTTTGTTCGATGCGAAAAGCTTTCCGCCAGCCGCTGCACCGAGGCATCCAGTCAAAGAAAAAAGAGCCGGAAGTCGGCTCCTTTCTCGCTTATTTTGGTTGTTTGGAAATCTGATCGTTGATGTACATGTTGTTGACCAGTCCAATCGAAACGGCGGATACCAACAGGCTGGATCCTCCGTAGCTGACGAACGGAAAAGTAACTCCGGTCAATGGCATCAGGCCGGTTGCACCCCCAACATTAATGACTCCCTGAACCAGGAACATCGTGCCGATTCCGATGCAGACCAGTTGGGCAAACGGATCTTTAATTTTGATGGCATTTTTAAAAATACGATAAACCATATAGAAAAACAGCACCAAAACGAATGCAACACCCATCAAGCCCAGTTCTTCCCCAACGATGGACAATATGAAATCGGTGTGGGGTTCCGGCAAATAGCCGGACTTTTGGATGCTTTCACCGATGCCTACACCGAAAAGGCCTCCTCTGCTTAAAGCATAGTACGAATTCACCACTTGGTAACCGGAATCCTGTATGTCGGCAAAAGGATCGATGAATGATGTGATCCGTTCCATCTGATAGGAATGGAAGAACGGGATGCTGCTCCCGAATGTTTTCACCATGACGATGATCAGACCGTAAACCGCCCCGATTGCCCCAAACGTCATTACGCCATATTTGACTTTGATGCCGCTGTGAAGGAACATGACCAGACAGATGAAGGCAATGATGGCTGCCCCACCGAGATCGGGCTGCAGAAACACCATTACCACCGCCGCAGCCGTTATCGCGATCGGTTTCTTCACCATTTCATAAAAATTATCATTTATGCGGGACTGGTGTTTGGAAATGAACCAGGACAAGTAAAGGATCAGGTTCAATTTCATGAACTCTGCAGGTTGGAACCCGATTGTTCCAAAGTAGATCCAGCCGCGTGCCCCTTTCGTTGCGGTACCCGGCCATAGCAGCAGATAAGTCAATACAGCGAAAAGGCCAAACAAAACATACGTCAACAATTTATCATTTTTGAACAGTCGCTTGGACAGAAAGGACGCGATCAACGCCCCCAGCAGCCCCAACGAAGCGAAAATGGTTTGCTTATAAAAAAAATGTTCCGAATTGTTGTAATCCGTCATGGCGCGATAACTGCTGGAACTGTATACCATCAGTATCCCGAAACCCGACAGGATGATGTATGGGATCAGAAGACGCCAATCCATATAGGAGAATTTTTTCTTGATTGCATTTTTAATCATGTAGACAACTAAACCCCTTTGTCGGCGGAATCGTTTTTCGATTGATCAAAATAGTTCGTGTACATGGCATTCAAAGAAGCCTCCAAATCACTCAATATCTTGTGTCCCTCTTCTTTCGAGATGATTCCCAATTTAACGGCATAATCGACTTCACGGGAGAACCCGTACATTTGCGTATCCACCACATCCTCGAAGGCCGGACAGTTCGCAAAGCAAAGGTGTTCTTTTTGGCTATTGATTAATTTGTAGATCTTTTCAGCATCTTGCATCAAGATTTCCAAAGCAGTTGTTTTATTGATGCTATCCATTTTAATTCCTCCCCTCAAAAAGTTAATGCATTCTATCTTGAACTACCCCGCATCCCTTGCGGTCGATAATAAAATCGTATGGTCATTCGATTTTATTATACCAAACAAATAGGTTCGCGCCTATCTTCATTCGTATCCCTAGCGTTTAAAGAGAAAAAGGCCCGTGGCTATGGTTGCCACGGGCCTTTTTTCAGAACTTGTTGCCGGATTATTCTGCTTTTTTCTTGCGTTTAGCAGCTTTTTCGCGCTCATTTTTGTCTAGGATTTGTTTACGCAGACGTACACTTTCAGGTGTCACTTCGCAATATTCATCTTCTCCCATGAATTCAAGCGATTCTTCCAGCGTCAATGTACGTGGACGCTTGATCACGTTAGTTGAATCTTTGTTTGCAGAACGGATATTCGTCATTTGTTTCGCTCTTGTGATGTTAACAGCGATGTCGTTATCGCGGGCGTTTTCGCCGACAATCATACCTTCATAGATATCCACACCAGGTTCGATGAAAATCGTTCCGCGGTCCTCTACGCCCATGATTCCGTAGGTTGTTGTTTTGCCTGTTTCAGTAGAGACAAGCGCACCTTTGCTGCGTCCGCCGATTTTGCCTGGCAACTCCGGCAAGTATGCTTCAAATGTATGAGCCATGATACCATAACCACGTGTGATGGATAAGAATTCAGTAGAGTAACCGATCAGTCCACGTGATGGAACAAGGAAGATGATACGGACTTGTCCGTTGCCGCTGTTTTGCATATCCTGCATTTCAGCTTTGCGTTGGCTGATTGTTTCGATTACGGAACCCATATATTCTTCAGGGGTGTCGATCTGTACACGTTCAAACGGCTCGCATCTTACGCCATCAATTTCTCTGATGATAACTTCTGGACGGGATACTTGTAATTCGTAGCCTTCACGACGCATATTTTCGATCAGGATGGACAAGTGCAATTCGCCACGTCCGGAAACGATCCAAGCATCAGGAGAGTCTGTAGGATCAACACGCAAAGATACGTCCGTATGCAATTGTTTCATCAAACGCTCTTCGATTTTACGGGAAGTGACCCATTTACCTTCACGGCCTGCGAAAGGAGAGTTGTTTGTAAGGAAAGTCATTTGCAGTGTAGGCTCGTCGATATGCAGAACCGGCAAAGCATCACGATGATCAACAGGAGTCACTGTTTCACCAACAAAGATATCTTCCATACCGGAAATGGCAATCAAATCGCCTGCTTTAGCCTCTTCGATTTCGATGCGGTCCAAACCAAAGTAGCCGAACAGTTTTGATACACGGAAATTCTTGAATGAGCCGTCCAATTTAAGTAAGGATACTTGGTCCCCGACTTTGATTGTGCCACGGAATACGCGTCCGATACCGATACGGCCAACAAAGTCACTGTAGTCAAGTAAAGCTACTTGGAATTGTAATGGTTCAGCAGAATTGTCGATTGGAGCCGGGATGTGCTCGATGATTGCATCAAAAACGTTATCCATTGTATCTTCTTGTTCAGTTGGATCATCTGACATGCTTGAAGTACCATGCATTGCAGAAGCATAGACAACCGGGAATTCCAATTGTTCGTCATCTGCGCCCAATTCGATGAACAATTCCAGAACTTCATCCACAACTTCAGCAGGTCTGGCAGTCGGTTTGTCGATTTTGTTTACTACTACGATAGGGATCAGTTTTTGCTCCAAAGCTTTTTTCAATACGAAACGCGTTTGTGGCATCGTACCTTCGTATGCATCGACAACAAGCACTACACCATCAACCATACGCATGATACGTTCTACTTCTCCACCGAAGTCCGCGTGGCCTGGTGTATCCATGATGTTGATGCGTGTGCCTTTGTATTGTACGGCTGTATTTTTCGCCAAGATTGTGATTCCGCGTTCTTTTTCAAGATCGTTGGAGTCCATTGCGCGTTCCATAAGCTCTGTTCTAGCGTTCAATGTATCCGATTGTTTCAACAATTCATCTACTAATGTTGTTTTACCATGGTCAACGTGGGCGATGATTGCAACATTACGAATATCTTTTCTAAATTCCATTTGTTGTTTTCCTCCAAAATGTTTACTTGTTTTTCACTGCTGTTTGATATGCCAACTGCAACTGCCATTATATAGTCGATCACAATTCTGAATTTGAACTTCCCATCAGCTTTCGTTTGCGGAATAAGGTGAAAACCCGCTGAAAACTCATGAAGACAACTATCAACTTGTCCAGTCTATCACCTCCGGAACCATTTGGAAAGAAAAAAGTTCAATGTAACGGCTTTCTTGAAAAAGTTTTTCTTTCGGTTGTCACTCCGCCATGGATGCCCCTGACCGGCGCGGATTCAATGACCTGCCCTTTTTCTGGATTTGCCCGCAAAAAGAGACATAATCCAGAATGATTATGTCTCCGGTTTTTTGATTCGTGCTTACATGTTTTTGATGACCAGTTCCGCAAATCCGGAGCAGCTGACTTTTTGGGCAGCTTCGTCCTTCATCAGATAATAAAAATCGCGTGTGACCGTTTTGTTCGCTATCGTCTTTTCGATTCCGCGGGTGATCAAGTCACTGACTTCATTCCAGCCGATATAATCGAACAACATAGCGCCGGACAACAACACCGAAGAAGGATTCAGTTCATCCAAACCGGCATATTCCGGTGCAGTACCGTGTGTTGCTTCGAAAATGGCATGCCCTGTGTCCTGATTGATGTTCGCCCCTGGTGCAATCCCGATTCCGCCCACTTGAGCAGCCAACGCATCGGAAATATAGTCGCCATTCAGATTCAAAGTGGCGATGACATCATAGTTCTCAGGGTTCATCAAGATCTCTTGCAGGAAGATGTCGGCGATCCGGTCCTTGATGATCAATTTGCCGGCTGCAACAGCGTCTTCATAGGCTTTATCCGCTGCCGCTCTGCCATCCGCAGCTTTTACGGCATCGTATTGGGCCCAAGTGAAGACTTTATCGCCAAATTCGCGTTCAGCTAAAGCATAGCCCCACTTCTTGAAGCCACCCTCCGTAAATTTCATGATGTTGCCTTTGTGGACCAACGTCACGGAAGTACGTCCGTTTTCCAACGCATACTGGATGGCGCTGCGGATCAAGCGTTCCGACCCTTCGATCGAAACCGGCTTGACGCCGATAGCCGATGTCTCAGGGAAGCGGATTTTGTCCACGCCGAATTGGGTCTGCAGAATCTCGATGATTCGTTTCGCCTCTTCGCTTTGCGCTTCGAACTCGATCCCGGCATAGCAATCTTCGGTATTTTCCCGGAAGATGACCATATCGGTTTTTTCAGGTTCTTTCAATGGTGTCGGCACGCCTTCGAAATAACGGACAGGACGCAGGCAGACGAAAAGGTCCAATGTCTGGCGCAAAGCGACATTCAAGGAGCGGATCCCCCCGCCGATCGGTGTCGTCAGCGGTCCTTTGATTGCCACCAAATGCTCACGGATGACATCCATGGTTTCATCAGGCAACCAAGAACCGGTTAAATCAAAAGCCTTCCCGCCCGCAAGCACTTCTTTCCAGACGATTTTGCGGGAATCACCGTAGGCTTTCTCGACTGCGGCTTCAAACACTTTTTTGGATGCTTGCCAAATTTCCGGACCGATGCCATCCCCTTCGATGAAAGGGATGATCGGAAAATCAGGTGTGTGTAAACCAGTTTCGTTCATAACAATTTTTTCGCCAACTGTCATTGTGCAGTACCTCCAATAATTTCTTTTTCAGACAAAGGGATGTAAGTCAGATTAACGGGTCCCACATATTTTGAACGCGGACGGATCAACGTAGCTTCACGTTTTTGCTCAAATACATGCCCTAACCACCCGGATACACGGCTCATCGAAAACAACAGCGTGAAGAGGTCATGCTCTATCCCGAAGCAGTGATAAACAGTGGCAGAGTAGAAATCCACATTCGGGATCAATCCTTTTTCCTTCAATAGATAGTCTTCCACCTCGCAGGAAAGATCGAACAAATCTTCTTTTCCGAATTCCTGGGTCAGTTCCTTAGCCATGCGTTTCAAATGTTTCTTGCGGGGATCTTCCGTTTTGTAGACACGGTGACCGAATCCCATGATTTTTTCTTTATTGTCCAATTTTGTTTTCAAGTAGCCCGCAACATCCCTGGTTTCTGATTCAGCGATTTCGGAGAGCATATCGAATACGCGTTCATTTGCCCCACCGTGCAAGGGACCCTTGAGAGCTCCGATGGCACCCGTGATACAGGAATAGACGTCCGTCATTGTTGAGGCTGCAACGCGTGCAGTAAAGGTTGATGCGTTAAGATCGTGATCGGCATGGAGTACCAAACAATGATTGTACGCTCTGACCAAATCCGGATTAGCCTCTTCGCCTGTCAACATGTACAGGAAATTGGCTCCGAACGAAAGGTCCTCACGGGGCGCGATCGGATCCAAACCTTTGCGTAATCGGGCGAATGCAGCTACAATCGTCGGAATTTTTGCTTGTATCGAGATTGCTTGAATGTACACAGACCGTTCGTCCATCTCTTCCGCATACGGATCGAAAACGCCCAATAACGAGACTGTCGTGCGCAACACACTCATCGGGTGCAGATTCTGACGGCACTGTATTTTCAGGCAAGCAATGACACTTTCAGATAAGGCCATATGCGTGTGAAGATCTTGCTTGAACTCAGCAAATTCTTCTCGGCTAGGCATTCTGGAATTCCACAACAAAAAGATGATTTCCTCAAACGATGCATCTTTTTCCACTAATTCGTCGATATTATATCCTGAGAAGGATAATTGTCCCTCAACAATTGCGCTTAAGGAGGTTTCTGATACGACAACGTCCGCTAATCCTTTATGTACTTCCATGATTTTTCTCTCCTCTCAAAAACCTCTCTTCAGTGAATTGGATGGCTTGCTGCTTAATAAGCAAGCCCCATTTTTTTACGGATCACCATCGGCAGGATGCCTCCGTTACGGTAGTAAGTCATATCCACTTCAGAATCGAAACGGGCAATGGTCGTGAATTTGATTTCTTGTCCATCTGATTTGACTGCCGTCACAGGCACTTCCGCATGGATGCCGACACTATCGTTCAAATCGATCGTGATTTTTTCCGATCCGTCCAGCCCCAAACTTTCTGCATCTTCGCCAGTTTGGTATTGCAGAGGCAATACGCCCATCATCACAAGATTCGAACGGTGGATTCTTTCATAGCTCTTGGCGATGACAGCTTCGACCCCAAGAAGTTTGACACCTTTGGCTGCCCAGTCGCGGGATGAACCCATTCCATAATCATCACCTGCAAAAATCACTAATCCAGTTCCGTTTTGACGGTATCTTTCTGATGCTTCAAAGATACTCATCTCTTCACCGGTCGGCCAGTAAATCGTGAAGCCGCCGTCTTTGCCGGCTACAAGTTGGTTGCGGATTCGCATATTCGCCAACGTACCGCGCATCATCACTTCATGGTTTCCGCGTCTTGCACCGTATGAGTTGAAATCACGGACGCCCAAGCCTTTAGAAGCCAGATATTGACCAGCCGGCGTGCTGACATCGATGCTTCCTGCCGGTGAAATGTGATCGGTCGTAACCGAATCGCCGAACTTACCCAATACCGACAAAGCTTTCAAGGATTCGATCGGTTTCGGTTCCGGCGATAAATTCTCGAAGAATGGCGGATTTGCGATGTAAGTCGATCCCTCTTCCCACTGGTACAAAGCGTCATCATTCGTTTCGATCGCGTTCCATTCAGCATTGTCATCAAACACATGCAAATATTCCTCTTTGAATATTTCCGGTGTCACAAAATCACGGATCATTGCTTCGACAGCGTGTCTTTCCGGCCACAGATCCGCCAAGTAGACGGGTTGGCCGTCTTTGCCGTGACCGATCGGCTCGTTTTTCAGGTCGATGTTCATCGTACCGGCCAGAGCGTAGGCGACTACCAATGGTGGAGATGCCAAGTAGTTGGCTTTGACTAATGCATGGATACGTCCTTCAAAGTTACGGTTTCCGCTCAGTGCGCTTGAAACCAATAAGTCGTTAGTTTTGATTGCTTCTTCCACTTCAGGCAAAAGCGGACCTGAATTTCCGATGCAGGTTGTACAGCCGTAGCCGACAGTGTTGAAGCCCAGTTCTTCCAAATAAGGCAACAAACCGGCATTGTCCAAATAAGCAGTAACTACTTTCGATCCGGGTGCCAATGAAGTCTTCACATATTTCGGAACGTTCAGCCCCAACTCCACCGCTCTTTTCGCCAATAATCCGGCACTCAACATTACGTATGGATTCGATGTGTTCGTGCAGCTTGTGATGGCCGCAATCGCAATGTCTCCAGTTTTCATCTTCACTTCTTCCCCATCGAGGATCAGCGAGACTTCTTTTTCTGTTTCATTTTCGGCTAATCCGAAACCGGCATTACCTTTCGGTGCAACCAAAGATCTTTGGAAATCTTCTTTCAATTTCGATACCGGCACCAGATCTTGAGGACGTTTCGGTCCTGCAACATTGGCCTCGATTGTGCTCAAGTCGATTTCAACGACTGTGGTGTATTCCGGTTCCGGATCTTCTACGCGATAGTAGAGATCGTTTGCTTTGACGTATTGTTCGACGATCGCAACGTGTCTTTCATCTCTGCCTGTCAGCGTCAAGTAGTTCAGGACTTCATCGTCGACCGGGAAGAAACCGCAGGTCGCACCATATTCAGGCGCCATGTTGGCGATGGTCGCACGGTCCGCCAAGGTCATGGAAGATAATCCTGGACCGAAGAATTCGACAAATTTGCCGACTACTTTCATTTCGCGCAAAGTTTGTGTAACTTTCAATGCCAAGTCGGTTGCGGTAGCTGCTTCCTGCAGCGAATTGATGAAGCGTACACCTACGACTTCAGGAACAGGGAAGAAGGAAGGCTCACCAAGCATGCTGGCTTCTGCCTCGATTCCGCCGACTCCCCAGCCCAATACGCCAAGCGCATTTGCCATCGTCGTATGGGAATCCGTTCCCACCAAAGTATCAGGGAAAACTAAGCTTCTGTTTTCATCGATCGCTTTTTCTGTGACGACTGATGCCAAATATTCAATATTGACCTGGTGGACGATACCAGTAGCCGGCGGTACAGCGCGGTAGTTGTCGAATGCTTTTTGCGCCCAGCTCAAAAATTGGTAACGTTCCTGATTGCGCAGAAATTCCATCTTCATGTTCGCAATCAAAGCTTGCGGGGATCCGAAATTATCGACTTGTACGGAGTGATCGATTACCAGATCAACAGGCACTTCTGGATTGATGAGCGCTGGATCTCCGCCTAAATCATGGACCGTCTTTCTTAAGGAAGCCAGGTCAACAACTGCCGGTACCCCTGTGAAATCCTGCAGGATAACGCGGGAAGGTTTGAAAGGTATTTCGCCCTCGTTCGTTTCTGTTGCACTCCAGTTAGATAAAGTGACAACATGTTCTTCTTTGATGCCGCTTTCACCCACTTGACGTAGCAATGACTCAAGCAGAACCCGGATCGAGTAAGGCAATTTAGCGATTTTTGTTTTTTCATTATTTTCTAATTTTTTTAATTTATAGTATTCATACTGATGACCATTCAAACTAAAAGAAGCTATGGCATTTTGATTAAAATCTGACATTTTATAACCCCCATTTATCATTTGTTTCACATCCAGCTCACTTAATACGAAAATTATAACCATAATTTAATCAAATGTAAATGTTTTAAGCAAAAAAAATCCCATAAGGACGCAAGAACAACCGGAAAAAGCTTACATGGTTTTGTAAGGTTTTTCATTAGAAAAAATGAGAAACCAGATTTCAATCGCTCAAAAATGAGATTCACCCTCATGAAACACTATTAGGAAACCTCTTATATACTCATTTTTTTATCATTTTTTGTTCGTTTCTCACATTTATTATTTTAAATCTAATTCTCTTTCTGAGAAAAGTAAATTTACTTTTCGACACTAGTGAATAAGATCGCTTACCTTATGCCTTTCCATGTCATGAATCCTGACATCTTTCGTGAACCGAAAAAAAAATGAACAAAATACATATTTCTGTATCTTGTCCACTTTATTTTTGATTTTGATGAGGTTCAGCCACTCATTCCCATTCGTCTCTGATTTCCTGGAAAGCATATCTGTTGGCGACAATCACCGCATTATTCTGGAGCAGGTTGATTTTTTCACCCGTAACTTGTCTATAGACCAAACCCACCTCTTCAGCTATGATCAATCCGGCAGCGATGTCCCATGGGGCCAAGGAAGGTGCGATATAAGCTATCAACTTACCGGAGGCAACCCAAGCCGTTTCCAACCCGGCAGAGCCATTGACACGCAACCCACTGCTGTTTTTTGCGATTCTGCGCGCTTCATCCGCATCCGCGACCACCAAACGGTTACTGATTGCGACCAACCCTTCAGATAACGGCAGTTCCTCCACCACCGGCAACCGCCGATCATTGCAATAAGCTCCGTTATGGCGGATCGCAAAATAGAGTTCATCCCTGACGACATCATAAATATAGCCCAGATGACCGACACCATCCTCATAGATACCGATCATGATGGCAAAATTTGCTCTCTGCTTGATGAAATTGAGGGTGCCATCAATCGGATCGATGATCCAGACAATCCCATCCAGATCCTGTATATCATGCCCTACGCTTTCTTCACCCAAAATGCGTTCATCCGGGAAATGCGCAGTGATCTTCTCATACAGGAACACCTCGATTTCCCGATCCATATTCGTTACCAGATCCGTTCGCGATGTTTTTTCTTTAATTTCAAGTTCCTTGTTGAACGATTCCCGCAGCAAGGCTGCTGCTTCCTGCAACCAGGCCTTGATCAGGCTGTGTCGTTTATCGATCTGATCCATCCGGCTCCTCCCTTCTGCAGCTCCCTCACCGACCACTTATCCAGTCTTTTAGCGCTTCCCTAGGAAGATTTTGTTTTTTTCACTTTTCTTCACTTCCTGCAGCACTTTGTACAAAGAATAACCTGATTCTTTTTCGAACTGATTGCCGTATTTCTTTTCCTGACCGACAGAAGGCAGCACCGTTTTGAATTCGCGGTAAGCCTGCATAAATTCTTCTTTGCTGATCCCACTTTCATAAGCTCGCTCGACAGCATTCCATAAAGCGATGACCTTGACGATTTCCTCTTTGGACCACTCTGCTTCGAACGGATAGTCATAATGTTGCATCTTTTTCCCTCCATCTGATTCCTGTTTCTACTATATTATACATGACAAAAAAAATAAAGAGAATCCGGCCCGGATTCTCTCTACATGTGACTATTTCGGAATTAGATGTGGATCGGCATGCCTAATGCCAATTCGGCAGCATCCATGATTGTTTCGGACAACGATGGATGGCCGTGGATCGTCAACGCGATATCTTCAGCGTTCATTCCAGCTTCAATCGCCAAACCAAGCTCAGCGATGATTTCACTGGCATTCACGCCGGCAACTTGCGCACCGACCAGCACGTTATCTTCTTTTGTCGTAACCAAACGGACAAAACCTTCTGTCTGGTTCAACGACAATGCGCGTCCGTTACCTGACAATGGGAATTTTGATGCTTTTACATCCAGACCTTTGTCTTTCGCTTCGGCAGCAGTGAAGCCGATTGTCGCTAATTCAGGATCCGTAAAGGCAACCCCTGGCATAGCGCGGTAATCAACTGCAGAAGGATGTCCGGCAATAGCTTCTGCCGCAATTTTAGCCTCATAGCTGGCTTTATGGGCCAAGGCAGCACCAGGAACGATATCGCCGATCGCAAAAATGTGTTTCACATTTGTGCGGCCTTGATTATCGACCTTAACTAAACCACGGTCAGTCATTTCAACTCCGACTACTTCAAGACCCAAATCATCCGTATTCGGACGGCGGCCGACAGTGACCATTACGTAGTCAGCTTCGATAACTTCTTCTTTTCCGTTCGCTTCATATTTGACGGTTACGCTGTCTCCGTTGTCGATGGCTTCTTTAGCCATTGCTTTCGTGACGACTGTAACGCCTTTTGTTTGGAATGATTTTTCAACGAACTTGACCATATCTTTTTCGAATGTCGGCAAAATTTGTGGAGATCCTTCAAGAATAGTCACTTCGGCCCCCAGGTTAGCGTATGCTCCGCCTAGTTCAGTACCGATGACACCACCACCGACGATGACCAATTTTTTAGGAACTTCAGTCAAGTTCAATCCGCCAGTGGAATCGATGACGCGTCCGCCGAATTTGAAACCTTTGATTTCGATCGGACGGCTACCAGTAGCGATGATCGCATTTTTGAAAGTATACGTTTGTGCTGCATCTTCGGTGAAGACACGCAATGTTTCTCCATCATTGAAGAACGCATTCCCACGGATGATTTCAACTTTATTTTTCTTCAACAAGTACTCGACGCCGGACGTCAATGTTTTGACGACTTTATTGTCTTTCCACTCTTGAGTTTTTGTGAAGTCCAGTTTCACATTTTCAGTTGTGACACCGAAAATGGAGGAATCCAAAGCTTCTTGGTAATGGTGTCCAGCAGAAATCAAGGCTTTTGAAGGGATACAACCGACGTTCAAACAAACGCCTCCAATCCATTCTCTTTCGATGATTGCTACTTTTTGCCCTAATTGTGCAGCGCGGATGGCAGCTACATAGCCACCAGGTCCCGCTCCTACAACAACTGTATCTAATTCAACTGCGAAATCGCCTACTACCATTGTCTATTTTCACCCTTCCATCAATAATAATTCTGGATCAGCCAATAATCTCTTAATGTTGTTCATTGCTTTTTGAGCAGTTGCGCCATCAACGATACGGTGGTCGAAACTCAATGAAAGTTTCATTACACGACCGACTGCCAATTCGCCTTCTGCATTGACGATAGCTTGTTGCGCAATCGTCCCAACACCTAGGATGGCCACTTCAGGGTAGTTGATGACTGGCGTGAAGAATCCGCCGCCAACAGAACCGATATTGCTGATTGTAACAGAACCGTTTCTCATATCCGCAGCTGCCAGTTTGCCATCGTGGGCTTGAGCTGCCATGTTGTTGATTTCATCGGCAATTTTGAACATGCCTTTTGCATCAGCATTCTTGACGTTCGGTACGTAAAGGCCGTTGTCCGTGTCTGTAGCGATACCGATGTTGATGTAGTTTTTCAATACGATTTCTTGAGCAGCATCGTCGATCGATGCGTTCAAGATAGGGAAGTCGCGCACAGTCGCTGCCAAAGCCTTAACGACATACGGCAAGAAAGTAAGTTTTGTTCCTTGCGCTGCAGCAACATCTTTGAATTTCTTGCGGTGATCCCATAACTTGGACACTTCAACTTCATCAAACAAAGTTACGTGAGGTGCTGTATGCTTGCTGTTGACCATTGCTTTCGCAATCGCTTTTCTTGTCGGAGACATTTTTTGGCGTGTTTCCGCTTCGCCCATATTGGAAGTGAATGGCTGAGCTGGTGCTGCAGCTTGTGTCGCTTGGGCAGCTGCTGCTACTGGAGCCGCTTGGACTGCTGCTTGTGCCGAAGCTTGAGCCTGGACTGCTGGAGCCACAGCTTTCGCTGCCACTGGAGCCACTCCGCTGAAGTTATCGATATCTTCTTTCAATACACGGCCGCCTTTTCCAGTCGGCACAACGGAAGTGATGTCGATGCCTTTTTCGCGTGCGTACTGACGGACGGATGGCATAGCCAAGACTTGTTTGTTAGGGTTCGCTGCAGCCGCAACCACGCCTGTTGATGCTGGCGGATTTGAAGCCGCTGCTGGTGCTGCGGTTGCTTTTGGAGCGGCTGCCGCCGGCCCGTTGTGGCCCGGTGCATCGATTTCCACCAATACATCACCGATGACCGCTACTGTACCTACAGGCGCTACGATGCGGACTACTTTACCCGTAACAGGAGATGGGATCTCTTCAACAGATTTGTCGTTCTGCACTTCAACCAAAGTATCATCTTCATTGATCATATCGCCTTCTTTGATAGGCCAAGAAACGATTTCGCCTTCCATGATACCCTCGCCCAAAGCAGGCAATTTGAATTGGAACAGTCCTCCTGTTGAAGCTGCTGGTGCTGCTGGTGCTGAGGCTGCTGGTGCTGCTGGTGCTGCTGGAACCGCAGAACCTTCCTCTTCATGACCTGGAGCATCGATTTCCACCAATACATCACCGATGACTGCGACCGTACCTACCGGTGCAACAATCTTCAGGACTTTCCCGGTTACCGGGGATGGGATTTCTTCGACTGATTTATCATTTTGTACTTCTAATAATGTGTCATCTTCATTGATGGTGTCGCCTTCTTTTATTGACCAAGAAACGATTTCACCTTCCATGATACCTTCGCCTAGAGCAGGCAACTTGAATTTAAAAGACATTTTCCTAACTTCCCTTCACTTGTCTATTTTTGGATTTCCGACGCACAAAAGCGAACAAATACAATTCTATGGGATATGGAATTGTATTTGTTCAAGCTTTCAGCTTTTAGAAATGATAAGTTTCTCTTACTTTATTCTCGATATCAGTAGCATTCGGTAACCAAATGTTTTCTGCTTGACCAAACGGGAAGACAGTATCAGGAGCGGCTACACGTCCGATAGGGGCTTCTAACGATAAAACGGCACGTTCAGAAATTTCGGACATGACCATTGCGCCCACACCAGCTTGACGCTGTGCTTCTTGGACGACTACGACACGACCTGTTTTTTGCACAGAGGCAATGATCGTTTCGACATCAAGTGGAGCAACAGTACGCAAATCGATTACTTCAACCGAAATGCCTTCTTTTTCAAGTGTTTCTGCAGCTTTTACAGCTTCGCGGACCATTGCGCCGTAAGTAATGACGGACACGTCAGATCCTTCTTTTGTGATGGCAGCTTTGCCGATAGGAACAGTGTACGCTTCTTCAGGAACTTCCTCGCGGAATGAACGGTACAATTTCATGTGCTCCAAGAAGACAACTGGGTCGTTGTCGCGGATAGCTGAGATCAGCAAACCTTTTGCATCGTACGGGTTTGAAGGGATAACCACTTTCAAACCTGGTGATTGAGCCATCAAGCCTTCCAAGTTATCCGAGTGCAATTCAGGTGTATGCACACCGCCACCGAAAGGAGAGCGGAAAACGATAGGCAGATTGCGTGTGCCTGCCATGCGGTAACGTGTACGCGCAGCTTGAGCTACGACTGTATCCATTACTTCAAATACGAAACCGAAGAATTGGATCTCCGGAACGGGACGGAAACCTTCCAAGGCCAATCCGAATGCCAAACCGCCGATACCGGATTCAGCTAAGGGAGTATCAAACACACGGTCTTCGCCGAATTGCTCCTGAAGTCCTTGTGTCGCACGGAATACTCCGCCGTTTTTACCAACGTCTTCTCCGAAGATCAAAACGTTTGGATCGTTCGCAAGTTCAATTGCAAGCGCATCAGTGATGGCTTGGATCATAGTTAATTGTGCCATGATTATTTAGTCTCCTTTGCTTCGTAGTACGCGATTTGTTCTGCAATAGTTTGATTTGGTTCTTCGAACATGCTCTTTAAGAAATCAGACACTTTTTGTTTAGGCGCTTGGTCAGCTTCCTTGATCGCATCTTTGATTTCTTCTTTGACTGATTCGATTACTTCATTTTCTTTTTCTTCAGACCATAAACCTTTTGCCGTCAAGAATTTGCGCATGCGGATCAATGGGTCTTTTGCTTGCCAACCTTCCAGTTCAGCGGTATCGCGGTAACGGGTTGGATCGTCACCAGATAATGTATGCGGGCCGAAACGGTAGCAGATAGTTTCGATCAGCACAGGACCATTTCCTGCAACAGCATATTCTCTCGCTTTTTTCGTGACGGCATAAACAGCCAAGATGTCCATTCCGTCTACTTGGATACCAGGGATTCCTGCACCCATAGCTTTTTGAGCCAATGTTTGAGCAGCAGTCTGAACATGACGTGGCGTGGAGATTGCCCAACCGTTGTTTTGGATGAAGAACAGGCCTGGTGCTTTGTAGGATCCGGCAAAGTTGATCCCTTCATAGAAATCCCCTTGCGAACTTCCTCCGTCACCAGTATATGTGATGACTACATTTTTCTTGTTGCGTTTCTTCAAGCCCAACGCAACACCGGCAGCTTGCACATATTGTGCACCGATGATGATTTGAGGAGGCAATGCTTGCAGATCAGCAGCATATTTATTGCCATCCACGTGGCCTCTTGACCATAGGAAAGCTTGTGATAACGGCAGGCCGTGTTTGACCAGTTGAGGAACATCGCGGTACCCAGGCAACAAGACATCTTCCTTCTCGATTGCCGCAATACTTCCTAATTGGCTTGCTTCCTGGCCGGCTGTCGGCGCATAGAAACCTAATCTACCTTGACGATTCAACGCGGTTGAACGTTCATGTAAAATTCTGGACCATACCATATCTGTCATTAATTGAACCAATTGTTCATCAGAAAGATCTGGCATAAGTTCAGGGTTTACAATATTCCCTTCTTCGTCCATGATTTGGACCATGCGAAAATCTGTGTTCGTGCTGCTTAGTAATGCGTCAATGTCGATTTTTGTTTGTTTTGTAGCCATGCTAACACTTTCCTCTCTATTCCCTTGATATTTCATCTCTGTCGATGAGGTTTATACAGATGATTTCAACTGTATCAATTCACAGTTGTTACATGAATAATTTACCACGCATCCGAAATATATGCAAGGCAAAAGGACAGTTTTCACTTTTTGTGCACAGAATATCCACTGCTACTTAATTGTAAGCGTTTAACGAAAAGGTTTTGTTCACTGTTTAACGAGCATATCCATTGCCTTGATGTCATTTTGTTGAATCATTTTTGTTACGTATGTTTGCAGATTGTCGCAATCAGACACAAGGTAACTGTATCATTCTAAAGTTAAATCTGTTTCTTAATAATATGTGAATCATTGATGGAATGGGCTTCCAAAAGTATAACAGTCTTTTTATTATGACTACCTCTTTTTGGATAACCAGTTTCTGCATTTTTTCATAACCAGTTTGTTATTATTAAGCGGATTATGCCCCGCCGTTCCATTCATTCATGAAATCACAATCTCGCCAATATGAAAATCCGGTTAAAGACCGTGTGCTCTCCTCACAAAAAGAAAGAAAAAAGGTCATTTCAATTAAGAAATGACCTTTTTTTATAAAAATTTATGATGAAACTTATTTTAAACTAAACCTTGATAAATCATGGCATCAGCAACTTGCACAAACGCTGCGATGTTGGCACCTGCCAAATAGTTGCCCGGTATGCCATATTCTTCAGCTGTTTTTTCAGCTGTTTTAAAAATGTTTGCCATAATCTCCTGAAGTTTGCCGTCGACTTCTTCGAAGGTCCAATGGCTGTGGGCACTGTTTTGCGCCATTTCCAACGCGGAAGTCGCAACTCCGCCTGCATTGGCTGCTTTAGCCGGCCCATAAAAAATATTATTGGCTGCATAGACTTCCACAGCTTCCAATGTGCTCGGCATATTCGCGCCTTCGCTGACGCAATAAACGCCAGCTTTGACTAATCTTTCAGCCTGGTCTTTATCGATTTCATTTTGCGTTGCGCTAGGCAATGCAATGTCATAGTTCAGATCAAAGTCCCAGACGCTGCCATCTTTATAGACAGCTGTCGCTTTTTCAGCAGCATAGGCAGTCAATCTTTCACGACGAACTTCTTTGATATCCTGAAGCAAAGCGACATCGATGCCTGATTCATCGTAGATATAGCCATTGGAATCGGAACAAGCCACAACAGTACCGCCAAATTCATGAACCTTTTGGATAGCGTAGATGGCGACATTTCCGCTTCCGGATACGACCACTTTTTGGCCGGCAAACGATTTTCCGTTCGCTTTCAGCATTTCTTGTGTGTAATAGACCAACCCGTAGCCTGTCGCTTCCGTACGAGCCAAGCTCCCGTTCATAACAACCGGTTTGCCGGTCAGAACACCTGTCTCAGCGCCATTCAAACGCTTGTATTGGCCATACATGTAGCCAATTTCGCGTCCGCCGACACCAATATCCCCAGCAGGGACGTCCAAAGTAGGGCCGATGTGTCTCTGCAGCTCAGTCATAAATGATTGACAGAATCGCATCACTTCTGCGTCTGTTTTACCTTTAGGATCGAAATCAGATCCACCTTTACCGCCGCCGATCGGTAATCCGGTCAGGCTGTTTTTGAAGATTTGTTCAAAACCTAAAAACTTCAGGATGCTTTCGTTGACGGTCGGGTGGAAACGCAAACCGCCTTTGTATGGTCCGATGGCCGAATTGAATTGGACGCGGAAACCTTTGCTGACTTGAACTTCCCCCTTGTCATCCATCCAAGGAACACGGAAGGAAACAATGCGTTCAGGTTCTACCATTCTTTCCAGAATGTTCCATTTTATGTAGTGCGGATTCTTCTCCAAAGCTGGTTCGATCGTGTCGAACAACTCTCTTACCGCCTGTAAAAATTCTTTTTGATGCGGGCCTCTATCTTCAACCTTTTTATAGACTTTTTCAATATAATCTTTAGCAATTGTCATAAAAATCATCTCTTCTTTCGCTATAGAGTCAAAAAAACCTCACACCACCGTGTAATCATTTTTTCATTTTCTTATTTTACACATACCTCTTCTTTATTACAAGGGAAAAGATGAGTCTAGCTTTTTTTTTTCGAAACGTGTACTATGTAACATGAAGTGTTTTGTAGTTTGCTAGCCCAATCATTTCAATATAAAAACCAGCAAAAGGAGGAATGCATGTATGATCACTATGGATAACATCATCCGTGAAGGTCATCCTACATTGCGGAGGTCGGCTGACTTGGTCACTTTCCCTTTATCCGCGGAGGATCGGAAAATCGCCGCAGAAATGATGGAGTTCCTTTCGAACAGTCAGGATGAAAAAATCGCCGAACAACTTAACTTGCGCGCAGGTGTCGGTTTGGCAGCTCCGCAAATCGACGTATCCAAGCGCATCATTGCGCTGCTGATACCAGGTGAATATGAAGATGATCCTCCGGTATTGGCTAAAGTGATGTTCAACCCTAAAATCATCAGCCACTCGATCGAAAGTGCCTGCCTTAAAGGCGGCGAAGGTTGCCTTTCAGTGGACCGCGAAGTGCCAGGGTTCGTCGTCCGACACAGCCGCATCACGGTATCCTACCAAGATGCCGAAGGAGCGACACACAAAGCGCGCTACAAAGGTTACACGGCTATTGTAGTCCAGCACGAAATCGACCACCTCAACGGAGTCATGTTCTACGACCACATCAATGAACAAGCGCCCTTTGCAGTTGCCGACGACGTCATCATCATCGAATAAAAATGAAAAAGAAGAACGGAACCTGCAGTTTCTGCAGAACCGTTCTTCTTTTGTTATTTTGTAAGATATCTCTCCAGGAATTGCTTCGTGCGATCCTCTTTTGGGTGATAGAAGATTTCACTAGGGGCTCCCTGTTCAAGAATGACGCCTTGATCCATGAAGATGACGCGATCAGAAACTTCCCTCGCGAACTCCATTTCATGCGTCACGACGATCATCGTCAAGCCGCTGTTGGCAAGATCCTTCATGACCTTCAATACTTCCCCCACCATCTCCGGGTCCAAAGCCGATGTCGGCTCATCGAACAACAGCGCATCCGGCTCCATCGTCAAAGCGCGCGCGATTGCGACACGTTGTTTTTGGCCGCCGGACAATTGATCCGGTTTGGCGTTTATGAAGTTCCCCATTCCAACCTGTTCCAGATAGCCCATGGCGATCTTTTCGGCTTCCTGTTGGGACTTTTTCAGTATCTTTACAGGCCCTACCGTGCAATTATGCAGCACGTTCAGGTTGTTGAACAGATTGAACTGCTGAAACACCATCCCCAATTTGCTGCGGTACTTGAAGATATCATGCTTCGAGTCCAAGACGTTCTCGCCGTTGTAGATGATTTCTCCGGCTGTGGGTTTTTCCAACAGATTGATGCAGCGCAACAGAGTCGATTTACCGGATCCCGATGAACCGATGATGCACACAACCTCTCCCTTGTTCACGCTGAAATCGATGTCCTTCAGCACTTCATGTTGGCCGAAGCTCTTCTTCAGATGCTGTACGTCAATTACTTTTTCCATCAAATGATTCCTCCTGTGGCAATTAATTTGCTCTGTCTCTTCCTGCTTGTTTTTTGCGAGCCATTAATTCTGGTGTAGTCAATTGGTCTTGTCCTGCACCCATCATCTGATAATTATCAGGGCCTTGCATTTTCCTTTCGATGGCACGCAGGATGCGCGTCACCGTGAAGGTCATGACGAAGTAAATGATTGAAGCCACGAAGAATGATTCGAAGTAACGGAAGTTATTTCCGGAAATCGATTTGGTCGTAAAGAACAATTCCGAAACGGAGATGACGTTCAATACGGACGTATCCTTGATGTTGATGACGAATTCGTTCCCCGTCGCCGGCAGGATATTCCGGATCACTTGCGGCATGACGACATTGCGCATCGTTTGCAAGTGATTCATCCCGATCGCTTGGGCAGCTTCGAATTGCCCTTTATCGATGGAAATGATCCCGCCGCGGACGATTTCCGACATGTAAGCACCCGTATTGACCGATACGATCAGCAACGCTGCGAAGATGCGGTTCATGTCGATGTCAAATGCCAAGGCGGCCCCATAATAGATGACCATCGCTTGCACGATCATCGGCGTTCCGCGGAAAATCTCGATGTAGCAAGACAATAAAAAATTCACTACGTTGTACACATGTTTTTTCCATCCCGATTCCGCAACCGGGATTGTGCGGATGACGCCGATCATAAGACCGATTCCCAGTCCGATGATGGTTCCGATTAAAGCTATATATAATGTTGTCCATGCACCTGATAAAAACTGCCTCCAGTTTTCTTCGATGATTCGGATAACCCAACTAAACTCCATTTAACTTATGCCCCTTTTTGATGTACCGTCCACCTTGATTATTCAGCTGATGGTTGGTTTTTGATTGCTTCATCCATCATTTGGATGCGTTCTTCTTCGGTGATGCCGCTCAGGATTTCATTGATCTGATCCTTCAATTCGCTTTCCTTGATCAAACCGATTGCGATTTCTGAATCAGCCACGGACAATTCAAACGTATCCGCTTCATCCAATTCGATCATTTTGAACGCGGAATTGGCCGCTGAAGCGCTGATGGCTTCCGGGCGTTCCGATACGTAGGCATCAATTGTGCCCGACTCCAAAGCTACGCGCATAGACGTGAAACTGTCCATTGCCGGTTGCTTTTGCACGCCTTCGATCTGATCGATGACGCCATAGTGCAACGTGTTCAATTGCGCTGTGACTTTTGCGTCCGCGAAATCGACCAAAGCTGTCGCATCCGCATAATCTCCATCAGCTTTTACCACCATTACCAGTTCAGTTGTATAGTAAGAATCCGAAAAATCGATTGCTTCTTTGCGCTCATCTGTAGGCGACATACCTGCAACGATAGCATCGATCTTGGATGAAACCAATGCCGGCACTAGGCCATCCCATTCCGTCTTGACGATAACCAGTTCCTTGCCTAAGCCATCCGCCACTTTTTGGGCCATCTGAACATCGTAACCGTTAGCGTAACCGTCAGCACCGTCGATTTTCACCGCGCCGTTGCTGTCATCATTTTGGGTCCAGTTGAAAGGAGGATAGCCTGCTTCCATTCCGACCACGAATGTTTCAGAATCCGCTGAACCAGCAGCCGCAGATGAATCATCAGTGGCTCCGTTACCGCAACCCGCCAAAATAAACAAACCTGTCAATGCCGCCATTGTTTTTTTCCATGTTTTTACTGTCATCTCTGTTTCCTCCTAATATATATAGTCCTGTTTACATGCTCAAAAAATTAAATAACCTCTCTTATCCAGCTGCTTTTTTGTCCACCTTTCGACCCATAGAGCGTCATAACAATGCTAATTCAGTCCGTTTTTGTGCAAAAAAATAGACTATAAAGCAAAAGGCCCTATAATCCAGCTTCCTTCTGCCCGCAATATCGAAAGTACTCCACAAACGATTTTGGGCAAATCGTTCTGACAGTGCCAGGATTGTTAATCCTGACCCCAACACAGCAACCGCTGTATTTCGGCGAACACCCCTTTCAAACGGGCATTTTACTCTTGATGTTCGCAGCCTCTTCCATTATTGTATGATCGTATGACATTATTGTATGCTATTATACTGTACGGGATTTTAATTTGCAACAAAAAGCGCTTTGGCCCGCCATCCGACGCACCACGCTCGGAGACGGGCACCATGGTTGGTCGCCCCTATTTTTCCCATTTCAAAAAACCGGTTTTGGATGCTATACTGACTGCAACGACAAAAGGGAGGAACTACCTTAATAATGCTTACTATTCTATTCGATTTGGACGATACTTTATACGACACAGCAAGTCCGTTCTTCCAAGTGTTGGGAAATTACCGCTTGGAGCACAGCCACAGCGACGCAGAAACCTTCGCACTTTTCCGCGAGCATTGCGATGCCGCTTTCGACCTGTTCTCAAGCGGGGAGCTGACGCTGGCCGAGTCCCACATCATGCGCACACAGCATACGTTCGCCGACTTGGGTCTTCCGCTCACCGACGAAGAGGCGATGCACTTCCAGGAAACCTACCAAAAAAGGCAAGGAGAAATCGTCTTGAGCCCAGGCATCGAGCAGCTATTGAATGAGTTGGAAAATCGAAACATTCCGATTGCAGTCTTCACAAACGGCCCTGAAAAGCACCAAATGAAAAAATTCAATGCCTTGGGTCTGGAGCGATGGGTGCCGCCAGCGCGCATCTTCATTTCCGAAAAAATCGGTTTCCCAAAACCCCACGCAGAAGCATTCGCGCATGTGCAGCAGGCTTTGAAGGCCACTTCTGACGAGCTGCTTTTCATCGGGGACACCTACGAAACGGATGTCATCGGCGGTCAGGCTGCCGGTTGGACTACTTTGTGGTACAACCATCGCCGGAAGCCGGAGGATGAAAAAGCGGTGCTGGAGCCAACCTTCTATTCTGTCGCGGGAATGCACCAAGCCATAAATGACATCATCTCAAAACGAAAGGAAATGTGACCAATGATCCAGACAAAATTAGCCATCATCGGGGTCGGCCATGTCGGTTCCCAAGTATTGACCGACTGCAGCCACCTCAACCTATTTTCCGATATCGTCCTGATCGACAGCAACGACGACACGGCGAGAGGCGAGGCGCTGGACCACCGCCACGCGCTAGCCGCAAGCTACCGGACAAACAGCAAAATATACGCCGGCGATTACGCGGACTGCGCCGATGCCGACATCATCATCATTTCCGCGGGAGTCAGCGAGAAGCCGCGCCCGGGTGAGGATATGCCGCCAAGAGCGTTGATGGGCAAAGAGAATGCCGTTGAAATACGCAAAATCATGAAAGGGATCACCCAACACACAAAGGATGCGATCATCATCCTGATAACGAATCCGGTAGATACGATCACCTATATCGCCGAAACTGAGTTCGACTATCCGAAAGGCAAAATTTTCGGAACCGGAACGACCTTGGATACTTTCCGTTACCGTCAGATTGTTGCATCCCACTATCAAGTCGATCCCAAAAACGTCAGCGGTTATATCGTAGGCGAACACGGCAGCACCGCCTTCCCGGCTTTCAGCAGTACAACGGTAGGCGCGCTCCCCCTTTCCCAATGCGATGACTTACTGACCCCGGCGGAACCATTGGACCGGGAATTCGTCAGCCAAGAGGTGGTGCACACCGCTTCCGATGTCTTCAACTGGAAAGGCTGGACCAATTCTGGCATCGGGGAAGTCGCAGCGGCCTTGGCCCGCGCAGTCATGCTGGATGAGAAAAGTTTCTTCCCGGTGACCGCAACCGTCGACGGATTCTATAATTGCCATGGCGAAGCAGCCTTCAGCATGCCTTGCATCATCGGCAGGAACGGCTTGGAGAAACAGATTCCTTTGACCTTGAATGATGAGGAATACGAAAAACTGCAGCTCTCCATCAAAGATATCCAGTTCACGCTGCAAAACGTACGCTAAGCAAAAACGCAACCTCATCATGGCCGATTGGCTCGATGCGGTTGCGCTTTTTTTGTTTCTGTAAGGACAGGCTACATACTGAGCCTTCCGTGTTCTTCGTAGCGTGTGACTGTTGTGATGGCATTCTGCTCATCCACAAACACCACAAGCGGTTTGTGTTCCTTCGCTTCCTGTTCATCCATCAGGCAGTAAGCCATGATGATGATTTTGTCCGACACTTGGACGCAACGGGCAGCGGCACCGTTCAGGCAGATCATGCCCGATCCGCGTTCGCCTGCAATGATGTAAGTTTCGAACCTGGCACCATTATCGATGTCGACAATCTGCACCTTTTCGTATTCGATCAGTCCCGCGGCGTCCAGCAGATCCTTGTCGACAGTGATGCTGCCCACATAGGAAAGCTCCGCCTGGACAACGACGGCGCGGTGTATTTTACTTTTAAGCATATTGAGTTGCATTGTTTTCCCCCCACTTATTCCGTGATAAAATTATCGATCAGACGCGTTTTACCGATATAGACCGCCAAAGCTACCAATACAGGACGCTCGATGCTGTCCACTTGCTGCAGCGTACGCGCATCCACCAACTCCACATAATCGATCTTCGCCATCGGTTCGGATTGGATAGTTTCCGAAATGGCTTTCAGGATTTTGGCAACATCCCGCTCGCCATCCGCAAGCATTTGCTTCGCAACTTCTAGTGCTCGGATCAGCACCAACGCTGCCTTGCGCTCATCCGCTGACAGGTAACTGTTGCGCGAACTTTTGGCCAATCCGTCCGCTTCCCGGATGATCGGGCAGCCGATGACGGTGACGTCCATATTCAGGTCGCGGACCATCTGTTGGATGACCGCCAATTGTTGGGCGTCCTTCTGCCCGAAATAGGCACGGTCCGGCTGCACGATGTTGAACAGCTTTGTCACGACTGTGCAGACGCCCCGGAAATGGGCCGGCCTGCTTTTCCCGCATAAACTCTCCGTCAGACCATGCATGTCCACAAAGCTGCTGAAATCGGGATGGTACATCTCCTTCGGATCGGGATGGAAAATCAGATCCACTCCGCTGGCTTCGCACAAAGTAGCATCCTTTTCCAGATCCCGTGGATAGCTTTCCAAATCTTCGGATGGGCCGAACTGCATCGGATTCACAAAAATGCTGACGACCACCCGATCGTTTTCGCTGACGGCTTTCTGCATCAAACTTTGATGGCCTTCATGGAGATAGCCCATCGTTGGAACAAAGCCGACCGACAAACCTTCCTTTTTCCAAGCCTTCACGACACTGCGGATTTCTTCAACTGTTGCTGCAATCTTCATCAGTGATTACCCCTCTAATATAATTTTTCGATGACCGCATCGGATAGCGCAAACGTGTGCTCCGCTGCCGGAAACGCGCCGTTTTTCACTTCGGTTATGTAGTCTTCGATGGCTGTCTGCATTTGCGGTCCTATTTCTGCATAGCGCTTGACGAATTTCGGCGTGAAATCGGAATAGAGTCCCAGCATGTCCTGGTAGACCAGCACTTGGCCGTCGCAGCCGTTCCCGGCGCCGATGCCGATTGTCGGAATAGAGATACTCTTTGTGATCAGCTCAGCCAACTTGGCTGGGATGCATTCCAGCACCACCGCAAAAGCTCCTGCCGCTTCCACCGCTTTCGCCTGCTCAATCAGGCTGCGTGCCGCTTCTTCATCTTTCCCTTGGACCTTGAATCCGCCGAAAGCATTGACGGATTGGGGCGTCAGGCCGAGATGCGCCATAACCGGTATGGAAGCTTCCACGATTGCCTTGATCTGCGGACAGACTTCAAGGCCGCCTTCCAGTTTGACTGCCTGCGCCCGGCCTTCCTTGATCAGCCTGCCTGCATTTGTGACCGCATCATAGACGGAAGTCTGATAGGACATGAACGGTAAATCGCTTACGACCAACGCATCCTTTACCCCTCTGGCGACAGCTTTCGTGTGGTGGATCATGTCCTCCATCGTTACCGATAAGGTGTCTTCATACCCCAGCATCACCATCCCCAGCGAATCGCCCACCAGTACCGAGTCGATCCCTGAAGCATCGATCAGCTTGGCGGTGGAATAGTCATAGGCAGTCAGCATCGTCAGCCGCTCATTTTTCTGCTTGGCATTGCGGAAAGTCAAAACCGATTTCTTCACCCGAATCCTCATCCTCTCTTCATCCAATATAATATATTATTCACACATTACGTTCTGCAGGGAATAATGTCAACAACTTTTTGAAATTGGAAGCCCTACCAAAAACAATTACTGTCATGACACATGAATATTCCCAGAAAATGTAGTGGAAATAGACGTGGAAACAAAAAATAACCCTCAGAACGCCAAAAGAACAACTTCCTCTCAACCTGAATAATTCATACCTATACAAAAATGATCCATTGTTGTAAATTTTACCGAAATCAGTACTTTTTTTTACGTTTCAGATTCCAACAGGTTTAGAAATCTAAATTGCTTAGTTAAACCATGGCTATTCAGCCAAATTTGGACGCACTCGTCCCTTGAAAAGAAATCCGATTTTAAATTCGGGCCATTTCATTTACCAACAGAGTTGCTGGATATTTCCGAGGACTTGATAGAACAGTTCCTGATGGACATGATGAGAACTGAGTTTCAGCAGTAGTCTACGTCCTGTTCGAATTAGTTTGCCTGCGACCTTAAAGAGGCGTAATCGGATTGTGTCCACCTGCATGCTGGCCGCTCCGCTTGTAAAACAAAGTGTACGCATAAAGTTAACGATGTTGTAAGCCAACAGGCTTACCATCATGCGTGCGTGATTCTCTAAAAATGAAGGGCTATCGGTCTTATCAAAATAGAAGCCATTCTTCGCCTCTTTGATGAAGTTTTCCATTGTGCCGCGTTTGCTGTACGTCCGAAAGACTGTTTCCGCAGAGACGTTATTTGAGTAGTTGGTGATGATGTATTCATGTCGGAATAGGAGCTCGTCTGCTTCGCGTGTCGATTTGATACAAACGCGGCGTTCTTTGGACCAGCTTTTTGCTTGGTAGGATGTTGAAGAATAAACGATTTCTTTTTTGTCCCAAGGATGATTGTCATCAATCTGAATAAAGCTCTCCGCCAGTTTCGAAAGGTTTCGATTTGCTTTTAAGCGAATCACAAAGAAGCTGCCATAAACTTCGCAGAGATCGTAAAGTTCCGGAGTAGCGAACCCGCTATCTCCACGGACGAGAATATTGCTGACAGGAACCACTTGGTTATAATGTTCAAAAAGCGGCTCCACAAAAGCGCCAATGCCAGTAGATGTGTAGACATTGCCAGAACGAAGTTCTGCTTTTAAGAAATCTCCCGTCAATCCATCAAAAGCGACTAACGGATGGTAGCCATTGGTTTGATAATGCGCATTGTAATCAGTTTTCTCTTGGTTTCCATACGTATCTGAATGGGTCGAATCCAAGTCGAAAATCATTTCCGTCGTATTTCTTGCCAACCGTACCTTGTCGATCATGGCTTGATTAAGCTCTTGCAGCTGAGAAATATTTTCTTCGCTTATGCGATCCCAGAATCGGGAAAGTGAAGCCTGCGAGGCAAGATTGGATTTATCCAAAACCACCTTAAAAATAGGGTCTTGCTTCAATATGTTTGCGGAGGAATCAGTCGAATAGCCGGCGATGTTTTGATAAATCAACTGTTCCATCAAAGAAAAATTATCATGGGTATGATAGAGTCGTTTGTCCTCTATTTCCAGGTGCTGTTTTGATAGGTCGGAAAAATTAAGGGAATCCATAAATTCTTTGACGAGAATCAGCCCAGAGTCGGTGGATAGATTTCCACCCGTATTTGAAACCGTCAATTTAGAGTTGAATTTCACCTTTTTTTCATGTAATGTAGCCATTGAGAGAACCCCTTTCTATGGTTGTGTTGTGGTGACTTAACCATATCAGATTGGGGTTCTTTTTGTACACCCAAAGGGTGTTTATCGAACAAGTGAAAAATGCTGTTGCAGCAATGCTAGTAATAGCTGTTTGAAATTGTATGAATTATTCAGGCTCAACGTTACTAAAGGTTAATCTTGTAATTTGATGCGGACGATGGTTTTATAATCTCTTCAAATAATGAGCCACAATAAAGTAATAAGGTTTACATCAGTAAAATACGGTATAATCTACTTGTTGAAGAGATTTTCTTTAAGGACAAGAAAAGTAGGTGAACAAAGTGGGGAAATATCAATTGGATTACAAAGGTCAGGCAGCTGTGACGAAGTTTCATGAAAAACAGACGCCTGCCAAATTTGACAAAAAGCAGCAACTTGAAAAATTACGTGCGGAGTATTTGAAAAAGAAGCAAAAATAAACAGATGAACCACATCAGCAATATATCCTCCAAAACGATAACATCAAAGTCACGAACCAACTTCGTCGTCAGCTTAAGCAGGCGGTCTTGCCGTTGGTTCTTTTCTTTTTGGTAGATACGCGCACGTTGCTCTTTGGCCAAAAAAACAACTCTCGGAAAGTCATATGAATTACTTCATATCAATCTTTCTAAGAGTTGTTTTCTTTTTTAGATGGAGACGATGGGGCTCGAACCCACGACCTCTTGACTGCCAGTCAAGCACTCTCCCAACTGAGCTACGCCCCCGAAATAACAGGGTATCAATGACGTTCGGCAAAAACGCCTTATGAATGATATGATACCCTATTTTCGCTTCTATAACAAGCCTAATTTTTCAAGTGCATAGGCAATTCCGCCCGAATTGCAATCTTTTGTGACAAATTTGGCGACATCCTTGACGGGATCGACCGCATTTCCCATTGCGACACCATAGCCGACACTGGAAATGAGTTCATAATCATTGTTTCCGTCACCGAAAGCTATTGTATCTTCATGCGCAAAACCCAGATGCTTCGCCATCCAAAGAGCAGTTTGTGCTTTTGACCCAGGATTCGGCAGCACATCGACGCCGGCATCATGCCAGCGCACAAAGCGGAATTCCGGAAAAGCGCCGGCTTCATAGATTGCTTTCTCTTCTTCTCTATAGAACAAAAGTGCTTGATAAAGCGGATTGTTCATATAGAAAGACTCATCATGGTCAGGAACCTCGAATTCGATGCTGCGCATCGCTTCGCTTGCGTTGTTCTCGATCGATTCATGGCGACGAGCAAGAGCATGCGCTGATTCGTAGACAACCTGATGGCCGCTATCATCGGAAATCTGCAGCAATTTTTCGAATGCATTCAGGTCCAATTTGTTTTCGTATTTGAGTTCATGTTTGAAGTAACCTGCAGCGCCGTTGCAAACGATGTAATTGTCCAATTGGAACGTATCGATGACTTCTTGGGCCAGGAACAGATTCCGCCCTGTCGCAATCGCGATTTCGTGCCCGTTCTTCTGCAGTTGGCGTAAGGCTTGGACAGTGCTCTCAAGCGGCATCTTTTCATCATTCAGCAATGTTCCGTCGATATCAAAGAAAATGAATTTTTTGTTGTTCAAATTTTCTGCTCCCCTTATTCTGACTCGTTTTTGAATTGACTGTTGTACAAATCGCAATCAAACCCTTTTCTTTCCAATAACTGTGCGTGTTTGTTGTGTTCAATTATTTCGCCTTGATCCATGGCGAGGATCAAATCGGCATCGGGGATGGTGGAAAGCCGGTGCGCGATCACAAAACTGGTCCTGCCTTGCATGATGCGTTTCATCGCTTGTTGGATCAAAGCTTCCAGTCTAGTATCTACGGAACTCGTTGCTTCGTCAAGTATTAAGATTTTAGGATCCGCGTTGAACTACCCCCAGCTCCACAAACACAAATCCGAAAGCTCCCAACACATTTAATAAAAATAATTTGTTATACCGACTGATATAACGCCAAATTAAAGACATTTCGATACACCTACCTTAATGGAAACAATTCGACGGGTTTCTTCAGGGCAAAAAAAAGAACGTCATCATCTTTCTGCCCGGCCCCTCTAACCCTCTGTATCCAGTCTAGCCAATTACTCTATTTCAGTCTGCAAAAATATTGATTGCTTTCGATAAAATAAACGAAAAAGAATTGCCTTACTATTAGGAAGGCTTGCACCCCTGCAAAAATGATTTTGCCAGTCATTTCTATACTAACTGCCTTAATTGTGGTAAACTTACAGTACCGATTGTATGAAAAAATACAACTATTGACCAAGTTGACAAACTAAGATTGTAATTTTTAAGTACAGTACTATCAAAAATAATAAGAAAAATGGAGTGAACTATATGATATTTAAAGTAACATACCAACCAGCAAAATTTGATGCACCAACGAGAGAGAACACGGAATCTCTTTACGTGGAGGCGTCCGATATCGTAATAGCCAGAAGATTGGTCGAACAAAATACCCCCTACAACATTGAATTTATCCAGCCTTTGGAAGGCAATCATTTAGAATACGAACAAAAAAATCCTGACTTCAAAATCACGGAGTTCAATGTATGAAACCTAACATAAAAAACAATGAAGTCGGCGTATTTGCCCTCGGGGGTTTAGGGGAAATCGGCAAAAATATGTATGGCATACAATTCCAGGATGAAATCATCATTCTTGATTCCGGGATCATGTTTCCGGAAGATGACTTGCTTGGTATTGATTATGTGATACCCGACTACAGTTATCTGGTGCAAAACCAAAACAAAATCAAAGGATTGTTCATTTCGCACGGACACGAAGATCACATCGGTGGTGTCCCTTTTCTTTTGAAAGAATTGAATGTCCCTATCTATGCAGGCAAACTGGCGCTTGCCATGATCCGCAACAAGCTGGATGAACACGGCTTGCTCAGGGATGCTGTGCTGCACGAAATCAATGAAGATTCTGTCATCAAATTCCGTAAAACCAGCATCAGCTTCTTCGGGACAACGCACAGCATACCGGACACCATGGGGATCGTGGTCAAGACTCCTCCAGGCAACATTGTCTTCACAGGCGATTTCAAGTTCGATTTCACGCCTGCGAACGGCAAACCAGCGAATATCCATAAGATGGCGAAAATCGGGGAAGAAGGCGTGCTGTTGCTTATGAGCGATAGTACAAATGCAGAAACACCAACATTTACCCAATCCGAGCAGATTGTTGGCCAATCCCTTAAAAACATCATCCAAAAAGTTTCGGGAAGAATCATTTTTGCTTCCTTCTCGTCCAACATCTATCGATTGCAACAGGTCACTGAAGTCGCGCTCGAAACGGGCCGGAAAATCGCTATATTCGGCCGCAGCATGGAGACGAACTTCCGGACGGCCAGAGAATTGGGCTTCATCGTGGCTCCGGATGATTTGTTCATCGAAACGCGCCAATTGAACAGCCTTCCCGCGGATAAAGTGCTGATCATGTGTACAGGATCCCAAGGCGAACCGATGGCTGCATTGAGCCGGATCGCAAACGGTACACACAGACAGATTTCCATCCAACCGGGCGATACTGTCATTTTCTCAAGTTCACCGATTCCGGGCAACACAACCAGTGTCAATCGCGTCATCAACCTGCTTTTGGAAGCTGGGGCAGCCGTTGTTCACGGAAAAGTAAACAACGTCCACACTTCCGGACATGGCGGGCAACAAGAACAGAAACTGATGCTGACCCTGATGAAACCGAAATACTTCATGCCGGTTCATGGCGAGTACCGGATGCTGAAGATTCATACAGAATTGGCTGAAGCAGTCGGCATTCCAGTCGATAACTGCTTCATATCCGATAACGGGGAAATCCTTGCTTTGACGGCTGAATCCGCAAGACGCGCGGGCAACTTCACGGCAGCTGACGTATATGTTGACGGAAAAGGCATCGGCGATATCGGAAACATCGTCCTGCGCGATCGTCGTGTCCTTTCTGAAGATGGCCTTGTGGTCGTCGTATTGACCGTCGATTTCCGCAACAAGGATTTGTTGGCAGGACCGGATATCCTTTCGCGAGGCTTCATCTATATGCGCGAATCAGGCGATCTGATCCATGAAGCGCAAGCCATCGTCCGCCAGGATGTTCTTTCTTTGCTGAAGGGATCTGATGCTGTCACCGAGAAGAAATTGAAGGACACCGTTACGAATGCCATTCAGCCTTACCTGTATGAAAAAACGGAACGTCGTCCTATGATCGTTCCCGTCATTATGGGCGTCTGAACCTAAAAATCCAAACTGGATACAAAAAGAGGGCCTGGATCAAAAATCCAGCGCCCTCTTTTTATTTATCCTCTTTATTTTGTGCGATGAAGTTATACTCCGGTTCGCCTTGTTTCTCATCGAATCCGACATGCAGATCATAGCCGTTAAAGAACCAATCATCGGCATCCTCGACATAGTACAAAACGCCATTGTATTCGGCTTTTCCGATTGGAGATACCGGTTCATCCACATCAAGCCCAACGGAGAACCCCTCATGTATTTGGCTGCTGCCGTAAACCTTTCCAAGGAAACGGACCCCTTTTTTCCCTGAAATACCCATTTCTTGTTCAAACCATTTTTGTGCGCGTTCACTGATCTCTATTTTCATTAGTCGCTGATCGGATGATCAGCCTGCCCCCTCTCACTGCTATCTATCATAAGTCATCTTATCATATGGAGGCTTCATTTTATAACACTTTGCTCAAAGTTACTGAATCAGATGATGCTTGAAGGCGTAGATCGTAGCCTGGGTCCTGTCATCCACTTCCAACTTGGTCAAAATGTTGGAGACGTGCGTTTTGACTGTCTTAAGTGTGATGAAAAGTTGGTCGGCAATGTCCTGATTGGAGTAGCCTTGCGCGATGAGCAGCAATACTTCCCGCTCTCTGGCGGTCAGCTCTTCATGCAACGGCCGGATAGTTCTTTTCGAGAAGCGCTCCAGCATTTTGTCGGTCACTTCCGGCTCCAGGACAGACTCGCCGTGGTAAGTGGAACGGATCGCGTCCGCAATTTCATGCGCCGACGAGGTTTTCAACATATAGCTTGAAGCCCCCGCTTCCAATGCCGGATAGACCTTCTCGTCATCGATGAAACTGGTGACGATGATAATTTTCGCTTCGGGCCATTCGTTCAATATCGCTTTTGTCGCGGCAATGCCGTCCATGACTTCCATGACCAGGTCCATCAGAATGATGTCCGGACGCAGGTCCAGGGTCATTTCATAGCCGATCAAGCCGTTTTCCGCTTCCCCTATTACTTCAATGTCATCTTGGATGGATAAATAAGCCGAGTAACCCAGCCTCACCATCTCATGATCGTCGATTATCAATACACGTATCAACCCGAAACCCTCCTAAAGATACTTTTTTTTCAGAAAATTCTCAGCCTATTCAGCACTTGCATCGTTGGTGTTCACATTTGTATTCGGGATGCGTATTTCGATCACGGTCCCTTTTTTGGGGAAACTGATGATCTTGCAGCTCCCGCCCATTCCCTGCACGCGTTCTTTGATGTTCATCAGACCATAGCTGCCTGATTTTTCGATTGAAGTATCGAAGCCGACACCATCGTCGTAAACGCGGAGACTGATTTCCTGCAAGGTTTGTTTCAGATACACTTCCAGATGGCTTGCCTTAGCATGCCTCAGCGTGTTCGAAAGCAGCTCCTGCACAATCCGGAAAAAATGATCCTCGATGCCGCTCATTGTATGGACATCATCGATTTCCCATTTGATTGCGATTTGGACTTTGGACTTCAATTCCACCAACAACTGTTCGATCCCTTTTTTCAGGGATTTGCCTTCTAGTTTGGTTGGACGAAGATGAAGGAGCAACGCTCTCATCTCCGATTGGGACTCATTGATGATGCCTTCTATGAGGCGCATCTGTTTCTGTATTTTTTCCGGAAAATCGTCGGCTCGTTCATTGACCGCCGACAACATCATCATTGCGGCAAAGAGTTGTTGGCTGACGGAATCATGCAGTTCCCTCGCAATGCGATGCCTTTCCTGTTCGAGTATCTCTTCTTTTGTTTCATTGCCGACCTGCTGCGGATGCGCACTTAAATGCTGCACTTCCCGAGAGAGGCTGAGCATCTTTTTCCGGAGCATTTCGATTTCATCATGGATTGCGTGGCAATACTGATCCAAAAATAGTGATTTATCCCGCTTTTTGTTGAATAACGCATGCTCATAATTGCCGAGATACAGCCAATGCAGTTTGTCCTTGATGCGGTTTTCTTGATTTTTCAAGTAAAAGTGGGCAATCCAGGTTACAACAATCGCAGCAAACAGAAGCAATACGATGATGTAAAGGAACGCCGGCACATAAAAACGATCCACCTCGAGCAATTCCTGATAACTTAGATAGGGCCTCAGGGCAAATAATACACCTGCCACTATAAAAGCAAAGATGCCGAGTATCGTGCTGAACAGAATCAAAACTGTGCTTCTCCTCATAGGTAGATCACCTCCAGATCACCCAGCAGGCTACTGGACACAATCTTGATCTTTCTGTTCGCCTCATCGTAGTTCCGACTGTATAATTTGACCGTTTCATTGGTCAAGTCTATTTCATCTTCATTGAATAAAAGCTGTCCTTTGATGGTGGAATGATGGACAGCCACTCCGATCCCCAACGGTACGATCACCCTGGTCTTTCCGAACCCTTTGCGGATCAGAATGATGTTTTCCTCTTTCGGCAACAACGTATTCCCCAAATCGATGATCGTATCGCCCATGAATACGTTCAGATTGACATCGTCCCATTCGTAGACATCCGTGCCTATACTGGTATTTCCGATCCATTTCTGACGCTTTCTGGAACCGTTCCGCTGTTCCGGTTCTTTCGTTTTGACCGTGCGGAACGCTTTCTCCTCCCAAGGAACGTCAACGAAAGTATCCAGCTTCAGCTCAGACCAGATGCCTTTTCCATTGATGACAACGAACAGTATGAAAAGAATCAACATCAGCCATACCGAGAAAGTGGAGAGTATGCTCATGCCCACCATGAACCATCCGACCAAACCAAGAATCTGATGCCGTTCGCCTTTTCCGGTACCGAATTTGATGAACATCAGTCCGAACACAAAGACCAGCAGCAAATCTGTATCCTGCACCAATTGAAACAGCACAGCCAACCCCAACAGCCCTTCAATGAGCATGAATAATTTCAAGGCACCCTTCTTCATCCCAGAACGCTCCTTTCTCTTCGCTGTTACATAAATTTCCGCTGAACGCTGGCTTACGGGTGCAGCAAGCGGGAACTCAAGTATCTGCTTCCATTATAGATTACCCGGACCGCTTTGACAGGGCGCTAAGGGTGGATAGTTTGCTACGACTAAAGTCGTACAGTCCAAACGGACCTAAACAAACAGAGGATAGGACAGCAAAATCATTCCGAATGATTTTTGTCCTACCCTCTTCTTGATTGGTGTGCCTAAGCTTGTTCCACTCTGACGATCTTCACGTTCATATCGCCGCCCGGTGTACCAATGACGACTTCTTCACCGATATGCTTGCCCAACAAGGCTTTAGCGATCGGAGAATCGTTTGAAATCTTACCTTCAAGCGGATCTGCTTCTGCACTACCGACAATAATGTAAGTTTCTTCATCGCCATCCGGCAATTCCACGAATGTCACTTTGCGTCCAAGCGAAACCATATCAGTGTCAACGTTTTGTACTTCGATGATTTCCGCAAAACGGATCATTTTTTCCAACGTTGTGATGCGGCCTTCAACGAAAGCTTGTTCATCTTTTGCGGATTCATATTCCGAATTTTCGGATAAATCTCCATAGCTTCTGGCAATCTTGATGCGTTCAACGATTTCTTTTCTTTTATTCACTTTTAAATCTTCAAGTTCAGCTTCTAATTTGGCTTTACCTTCAGCCGTCATCGGATATGCTTTTTCGATCATAAGAAATATGCCCCTTTTAAGTAATGATTCAATATTCAATATTCAGCCCAGGAAGGCAGTTCCCTTCTTTCTGTTGCTAGCTGTCCTTGAAGATCAAACCGATCTGGGACAGGTAGCATGTCATCCAAAGAGAAATGATCATTTCCTGTGGCTCTACATCGTTTATTGTCTGCCTATTTAATAGTGAATATAAAATACCACTTAATCCCAGTAAAAGCAATTATATTTTTAAAATATTAAAGGGATTTATTTTTATTCTGCATTTTCAGACAAAATTGAAGCAATTTTTGTGGTCATCAGATCGATTGCGACTTGGTTTTGCCCGCCTTCAGGAATGATGATATCCGCAAATTTTTTGGTTGGCTCGATGAATTGCTGGTGCATCGGCTTGACGACCGTCAGATATTGGTGGATGACAGAATCAAGGGTCCGGCCTCTTGATTCCATGTCGCGCTTGATTCTTCGGATGATACGGATATCATCATCCGTATCCACATAGACTTTGATGTCCATCAGATCACGGAGTCGTTGATCCTCCAAAATGAGTATCCCCTCGACGATTATGACTTCTTTCGGTTCGCGGTGGATCACTTGATCGCTGCGCGTGTGTTTGGAGTAGTCGTAAACCGGTTGTTCAATACTCTCATATTGTATCAATTTTTTAAGGTCTTTGATGAACAAATCCGTATCAAACGCAAATGGGTGATCGTAGTTTGTTTTCAGGCGTTCCTCAAACGGTAAATCGCTTTGATCTTTATAATAAAAATCCTGCTCCAACAGCAAAATGGAAACATCGGTAAACTTATCCAAGATGGCCCGGCTGACACTGGTTTTCCCGCTTCCCGATCCCCCTGTCACCCCAATAACGATAGGCTTTTTCACTGGTGTATTCTTCCTCTCTTCTTACAGCTCACTCTATTCGGCTTATTCGCTGTCTACGTATTGGCTTTGCAATTGCAAATGTTCTTCATATGTTTCGGAAAAATAGACGATACCTGTTTCTGTATCGGCAACGAAATACAGATAGGCGGTGTCCGCTGGGGACAATGTGGCTTGAATGGATCCTTCGCTAGGGCTGTTGAACGGACCAGGCCCCATGCCTGTATTTCTGTACAGGTTATAGGGCGAATCTATTTCAAGATCCTCGAAAGTCACTAATTCCTTGTGTTCATTCAGAGCATACAAAATACTGATGTCCGATTGTATCGGCATATCGATTTCCAGACGATTAAAGAATACGCCGGCAATGTTTGCCCGATCTTCCGGAGTAACGCCTTCTTTTTCGACAAGCGAGGCAATCGTCAGAATTTCATGCAGGGTATAGCCTGAGGAAGCAATTTGCTCCGCGTATGGTGCAAGCACTTCACTCGTTTTCTTCAGCATTTGCAAGATGACTTCATCCAAACTATTTCCGGACATAAAATCATAAGTCGCCGGGTAGAGGTATCCTTCCAAACGATAACGCGTATCGGTGCGTTGGGATGCTTCCGTCAAAATATCAGGGTATTGTGCAGCAGCATTCGCTAAAAATTCCGCATCATTCACTTTCGTCAAAAATTCCTCAGCTGTGAATCCCGTCTTCTCTTCGACTTCCGCTGCGATATCTTCGATCGTATTGCCCTCTCTTACGATGATTTTGTGCTCGCTCGATTGTGGTACAGGACTGCCGCCCGCTTGAAGCGTCGCAATGATGTCGTCCAGACTCATGGAAGGCGATAGTTCATAAAAACCCGCTTGGAAATCAGAAACGTTTTGCGTCTTGATGTAGTAGTTGAAGATGGTCGCGTTTTTTATGACGTTGCCTTCTTCCAACAGTTGTGTGATGCCTTTTGTGGACGTCCCTATCGGGATTTCCACTTCAACGACTTCCGTACTGTCTGGCTCCAATGGCTGAAGTGCGTTTGTTATATATTTGTAGCCGGCAAAGCCAACGATGACCCCTAACAGGATGCCTATCGTTACAATTGCAAAAACAATTTTCCGCACGAGTGACCGTTCTTTTTTGCGTATTTTCATTTTGTCTACGGCTTCTTTCTCCAGCGTAGGACGAATGAGTTTTTGTTGCCCTTGAGGTTCTTGCTGATCATTATGTGACAAAGACGAGGCCTCCTTACTTGAGTATGTGGCTGCTGATGGTCCATCAGCCATTCGACTTCCGTAATTATACACGAAAACCAATGTAAATTGAATCTTTTTTGTTATTTGCATAGACATATGGAGCATATTGGACAGTTTTCTCATCAGTTTTTCAGTTCGGATCCGGACCGCTCAAAAACAAGACAACAGCCACAAAACAAAAGAGGATCCAGACAGCAATAGTCCCGATCCTCCCTTATTTTCCTTACAAGCCACTTACACTGTTATTGAAGGTCTTCGTCTTCCATGAACGTGTTCAGGACTTCTTCGATCATATCCCATTCTTCATCAGATTCGATTGGCTCCAAATCGCCTTCTCCGCCATCTTCAGTTTCAACATAAGAATAGGCTTGCAATTCGATTTCTTCCCCTTCAGGAGTTCCTGCTGGGTAAACCAGAACATAGGACTTTCCGAAATCTTCTGATTCGAAAGTGAATAAGATTTCGAATAACTCTTCATTTCCGTTCTCATCCACAATAGTGATGTGCTCGTGGTTATGTTCGTGGTCATGATCGTGGTCGTGGTTATGGTCATGATCGTGATTATGTTCAGTCATGGTATGCACCTCTTTATCTAAGTATTATTTTATCGTTCAAACAAAGGCTATTGTAACGCAAACAGGGCAAAAAAACCACTCTCTTTACTGGCTGTCCAGATAATTCTGCAAAAGTATGACAGCAGCAAGTTTATCGATTACCTTTTTCCGTTTTTTGCGGGAAACATTTCCTTCATTGATCAACATTTTCTCTGCTTGCACAGTGGTAAGTCTTTCATCAACGTAATCGACCGGCAAGCCTAACTCTTTTTCAAGCAACTCACCGTAAGCGATGGAAGCTTCCGCCCGAAAGCCAATGCTGTTATCCATATTTTTGGGCAAGCCTAGCACAAACTTCTCAACTTCGTACTGCTTGACCAATTCGGCAATCCGATCAAGACCAAATTCTCCATTGGCCTCATCGATTTTGACGATTTCTATCCCTTGCGCCGTCCATCCCATCGGGTCGCTGATGGCCACTCCTACTGTTTTTGACCCGACATCCAAGCCCATGATCCTCATTGGATGATTCTGCCTGTTCCAGAAAGATAGCTCTTCACTAGTTCCTCCATGATTTCATCACGTTCGTGACGACGGATCAGGTTTCTGGCATCATTATGACGCGGAATATAAGCTGGATCTCCAGAAAGCAAGTAGCCCACGATCTGGTTGATAGGGTTGTACCCTTTTTCTTCCAATGCGTCATAAACAAGGGCTAATGTCTCTTGTACATTCTTTTTCAGATTGTCATCAAAATTAAACAACATCGTTTCATCTTTCGAACTCATAGCGACACCCCGGTTTTCTTTAGTATATTTACCATTTTACAAGAAATCACAAAAAACTACAACAAAGAAATGACGCTGCCCCCCTTCGGATTGGCATCGCGACTTATCTAGCCCACCTGTTTGTATATTCCGTATTTTATTTTATGCAGATCGGACCAACAAACAGGGGCAGGCATCTTTTTGGATGCCTGCCCCTGAGAAAGGATGCTTATTTTGTATTTTCAGCGATCCAGACCGCAACGTGTTTCAGCGCATCCGGGATGCCTGCCGGATTATTGCCCCCTGCTTGTGCCATATCCGGACGTCCGCCGCCTTTACCTCCCGCAAATGGAGCGAGCGTCTTGATCAGGTCGCCTGCTTTCAGGCCTAGTTCCAATTTCTCTTTGGAAACAGCAGCCAACATGTTGACTTTGCCGTCTGTGGCCGAAGCTGCCACGAAAAGATCAGAGACAGCCTTTTGACGCCATTGGTCAGCCAATTGACGCAATGCATTCATATCTTGATTCTTTGTTTCATAGGTGATGTACGTGACGCCGTTGACGGTTTCCACGTTCTCAAAGAGATCTTTGGCTTCGGCATTCATGATTTTTGCTTTCAAGGACTCGTTTTCGCCTTGCATTTCCTTCATTTCTTGCTTAAGTTGATTGATTTTACCGGCCACTTCTTTTGTTTGTTGGGCTTTCACAAGCTGTGCCGCTTCGTTCAGTTCAGCTTCTTTTGTACGGAAATATTGGTAAGCTGCCTGTCCGGTCACTGCTTCGATGCGTCGAACACCTGCACCGATTCCGGATTCCGATAAAATCTTGAAGACACCGATATCCTGTGAATTTTGCACATGGACTCCGCCGCAAAGCTCGACTGAATAGCCGCCGACATCGACTACACGGACTTCTTTGCCGTATTTCTCGCCGAACAAAGCCATGGCGCCCATTTCTTTCGCCTTATCGATGGTTGTTTCGACAGTCACAACCGGCAAAGCCTCCCAAATTTTTTCATTCACGATTTCTTCCATCCGCACCAACTCTTCTGCTGTTACTTGGCCGAAATGCGTGAAGTCAAAACGAAGCTGATTCGGATTCACCAACGAGCCCGCTTGGTTGGCATGATTCCCCAAAACATCCTTCAGCGCTTGGTGCAGCAGATGCGTTGCTGTATGGTTTTTCGTGATGTTTCTTCTGCGGGATTCATCCACGTGCAGAACATAGGTTTCGTTCGAATGGATTTCCTTCAGGACACGCGCGATGTGCATCGTTTGGCCATTAGGAGCGCGTTTGACGTCTTCGATTTCTGCAATCACTTCACCAGTTTCGGTTTCGATTGTTCCTTTATCCGCAACTTGTCCGCCCATTTCTGCGTAGAAAGGCGTTTCGCGGAAAATGATCTGAACGCGATCGTCTGCAGCAGCTTTCTCGACGATGTCGTCATTCGCCACCATCACTGAAAGCTCGGATGAAATTTTCGTTTGGGCATATCCTGAAAAAGTGCTCGGAACCAGTACTTCAGCCCACACTGGGGATTGCACGGAGAAGGAGTCTTCCACTTGTCTAGCTGCACGGGCGCGGTTCCGTTGCTCCTGCATCTCCTGGTTAAATCCTTCTGTATCGACTTTGAAGCCTTTTTCTTCGGCATATTCGCTCGTCAATTCCAACGGGAAGCCGTATGTATCGTACAGTTTGAAGGCATTCGGGCCGTTTACGACCGTTTCGCCCTTTTCGTTCATCTCTTCAAAGACGCTGTTCAGGATGTCCATCCCTTCGTGGATCGTTTCCTGGAAACGTTGCTCTTCATTCGTGATAACTTTGATGATGAAATCCTGGTCAGCTTTTACTTCTGGATAATAGGATTCCATAATATCTGCCACAACCGGAACCAATTCGTTCAGGAACAATTTTTCGATGCCCAATTTTTGTCCATGCATGACAGAGCGGCGGATCAAGCGACGCAAAATGTAGCCGCGGCCTTCATTGGACGGCAAGGCACGGTCTCCGATCGCAAAACTGACGGCGCGCACGTGATCAGCAATGACTTTGAAGGAAATATCCAGCGTTTTGTTTTCGCCGTATTTCTTGCCGTCACTCAGCGTTTCGATTTTTTTGATTATCGGCATGAACAAATCCGTTTCGAAGTTGGTAGGTGTGTTTTGGACTACGCTCGTGACGCGTTCCAGACCCATCCCCGTATCGACGTTCTTGTGCGGCAGCGGCTCATAGGTGCCGTCCGGTTTGTGGTTGAATTCGGAGAACACAAGGTTCCAGATTTCAAGATAGCGTTCATTTTCACCACCCGGATACATTTCAGGGTCACCGTCAGGCAAGTCCTGGAATGCTGGGCCGCGGTCGTAGAAAATTTCCGTATCCGGTCCGCACGGGCCTGCACCGATATCCCAAAAGTTGTCCGCGATCGGAACGATATGATCTTCCGGCAAACCGACTTTTTCCTGCCAAATGCGTTTCGTATCCGTATCTTCAGGGTAGTAAGTTACATAAAGCAGCTCCGGATCGAACGCCAACCATTTTTCGTCCGTCAGGAATTCCCAAGCCCAAGGAATCGCTTCTTCTTTGAAGTAGTCCCCGATCGAGAAATTCCCCAACATTTCGAATAAAGTATGGTGTCTTGCGGTCACGCCAACATTTTCGATATCGTTTGTGCGGATGCTCTTTTGGGCATTGGTGATGCGCGGATTTTCAGGAATCAATGTGCCATCAAAATATTTTTTCAATGTCGCTACGCCTGAATTGATCCATAATAAAGTAGGGTCGTTGACGGGTATCAGCGAAGCACTCGGCTCCACTTTTGACCCTTTTGTTGCCCAAAAATCAAGATACATTTGACGGATGTCACTGCTTGTCAGATTCTTCATTATTACCTTCCTTTTCTCTTCATTGTTTTTTTGAGTGAATAAAAATAAAAAACACCCCACTGCATACAAGGACGAATCACGCGGTACCACCTTGTTTGCAATGAAATGTTTTGATCATTCATTACCTCTCGGATCCGTTAACGCTGGAAGCGATAGTATTTCTACTATATTCACGCAAAGGGAGCATAAACGGATGCGTTTCCTTTCACCAAACAGAAACTCTCTTTTGTTATCCATTCCTATATCCTCTGCTTCAATCAAAAACTAGTATAACCAAAATTCCATCCGCATGCAAGCAGTTCTTGAGAAAAGCGGAACAGGTCAGATTTCTATGCGGATGGAACGTCTGGCGCAGTAATAGCCAGGTGTCAACGGCTCTTGCCGCTTCTCATTTAAAGCATCCGCATGGTTTTCATAATAGGTAGCGTATGGCAGCAGTTTCTCCAGAATATTCTCGGCTTGGATGGAAATCCAGCCGCCCTTGACCAACAAGCCGTCTTCGACGAGTTCCGGTCCCCAACCCATGTTTGCGATTTCCAGACCGAACATGTTCTTTTTGTAGAGATGACTGTCTTCCGGTTCGAACAGGTTGCGATGCAACTGATTGCCCCAACGGAAAAGCCTGCGGGTCGACGCACCACAGCAATATTCCCATTCATTGCTGGACAGCAATCCCATGCCGTCTTTCTCCAATTGCTTGCGCATCTCTGCATAATTGGTCTGGTAAGGCGCGAAAACCGTGTACGAATCCAAGTCTTCGTTCTGCCTCAGGAAGAAATCATCGTTTTGGACCAGATGTGCCGGAAAGTCCGCAAATACCGAGGAGCCGTTTGCGCTCGGCATCAAAGCCTGATGAATAGCTTTCTCGTGTATATCGAACCAATCACGCTGGCCTTCAAATTTTCCGTTTATGACTGCATAATTCCCGACTTTCGTCATTCCAACATAAGTCGGACTGACTTCCACCAAAAGCGGGGGGATCTCTGTCGTCCGAAGCTGGGACATTTGGCTGTTGACCAAATCTTCCAATTCCTCCAAAGAATGGATCGGTTCGATTTTCTTCTTCATCCAATGATCGTCATGCAAAAACTCAGCGCCTTGAACAGAAAGCTTCAGGCAATTTTCGATGGCGAGGTACATCTCTTTCCTGTCTGAGCTGATGTCCAATGGGTCCAGACCGTTGATTCCGCTGTCCCATCCGAGGACGGCCTCCTTGTGCCCGGGCACAAAAACAAACGATGCTCCGTTGATATCAACTGTAAACGTCTCGGTCTTGATTCCGCCCATCTGATAATACGCCGGCCGGATATCCGCGACAGGCAACAAGGGGTTCACAAAATAACGGACAACACTGCTGGCCAGAACAAGCTTATGCTCCATCGGGATGTTTTTCCAGTTCGGATTCATCAATTGATCAAATAGTTCCATTATACCACTCTCTTCTTGTAGCTGTATTGGAAAACCAGTAACTTGCTTTACTGTCAGTATAGCAGAATATCGGGGCGGCGAGTAGTTTATTTCCTTTGCTGAATCGACTGGCTTTGGATGCTTCATTGATCGGAGCGTTCTGCGCTGAATGATTTTCTGACAGCAGAAAAATCCGCAGACACATTCTTCATTGCCTGCGGACTTTTCCCGGATTATTTTTCAAGCATGAACATTTCCGGCGTAACATTTTCCATGCCGATCATCGGATCGATGCTCCCATCGGAGATCTGTTCACTGGTCAAATGGTAGACGGGTGTTATTTTTGGAGTCTTTTTATCTTCTGTGTTTAAGCTTGCGGATTCGGCAATAGCTTCAACGGCATCCTTCCCGGCAGCGAGCGCCTTCGTTTCCTTGCTCTCGGCAGGCTCTTCCGCAGTGAAGACCTTGTCATTGTTCAGGTTGCGTTCCAATTTCTCATGCAGCATCGTTTTCCGGATATCGCCCGTGCTTACGACAGCCGTTTCGAAAGCTTCGTAATCCCCGCACAAAATCAACTTGCTTTTGCTTCTGGTGATGGCTGTGTAGAGCAGATTACGGCGCAGCATCCGCCCGTACTGCTTCACCATCGGCAGGATGACCATCGTGAACTCGCTTCCCTGCGACTTGTGGATGGAACAACAGTACGCCAGAACAAACTTGTTCCAATTGTTCCGATTGTAGGTGACCTCGACGGTATCGAACAGGATCGTGATCTGGTCGACTTTCTCTTCGGTCTCCTTGGCGAATTGGATGGCGGTGATTTCACCCATGTCACCGTTGAAGACATTATTTTCCGGTTGGTTCACCAACTGGAGCACCTTGTCACCTACCCGATAGACGACATCAAAAAAAGCGACTTCCCGTCTTTTCTTGTTCCCTTTCGGATTGAAGATTTCCTGCATCATCGTATTGATGGCATCAATACCGGCAGCGCCTTTGTACATCGGAGCCAGAACCTGGATGTCCTTCGCGGTGAAGCCTTTTGACTTCGCCTTTTCGACGACTTGCCGGATCACCGGTTCGATCTGATGCGTTTGGCAGGGCAGAAACGAGCGGTCCGCTTGATTGTTCCGGAAATCGCGGGGGAGGATACCGTTCTTGATTTCGTGCGCCAACGGGATGATCGAGGAATCGCCGGATTGCCTGAATATCTCGTTCAGCTCGACCTGCGGCAACACTTTGCAGTTCAAAAGATCGAACAGCACTTGACCCGGCCCGACCGAGGGCAATTGGTCCTTATCCCCTACAAACAGCACTTGCATGCCGGGCGGCACGGATTTCAGGAGCCTGTGCATCAGCCACGTATCCACCATCGAAACTTCATCGATGATCAGCAACTTGCCTTCCAACTCTTGTGTATATAGCTCTTCGGATTCCTTTTCCTGGCCCGTCAACCCCAGCAGGCGATGGATCGTGCTGCCGGGCAGCCCGGTCGTCTCCTGCATCCGTTTTGCGGCACGGCCTGTCGGAGCGGCAAGCAATATCGGGAAAAGTCCGCCTTTGTAGTCGTGCGGGTCTTCCGGCAGATCGTTCAACTCGGAGAACATGCGGACGATCCCTTTCAGAACGGTCGTTTTACCGGTACCGGGTCCACCTGTCAGGATGAAGAACGGTGAAAGCAAGGCTGCTTTTATCGCTTCGATCTGGGAGGCGCCATAGCGGATCTGCAGGTTTGATTGCAAATTTTCGATCTCCAGATTCAAATCCACTCCCGGATAAGCAATTTTCGTTTTTCGCTTCAGAAGCCTATCGATTGATGATGCAATGCCTTCTTCGGCAAAATAGAGGGACGGTATAGCAAACCGGCTGTGATCCTCTACCACTTTCATGTCCATCACCATCTCCATCAACGCTTCGATGACAGGCGCATCCTCGATGATGAAGCGTCGGCTCTGTTCAAGCAAGTGGATCGTCCGCTCCAGCAACACGGTCCCATCGACATAGGTATCCCCATTCGACAGGCAAAGTTCCTGCAGCGTCGCAAACAAGCCGCCTTTCAGCCGGCTGCTGTGATCCGGGGCGAAATTCAACTCCTCCGCCAATTGATCGGCCTTCTTGAAGCCAACGCCTTCGATATCCTCGAGCAGCCGGTAAGGATTTTCGTTAAGGACAGTCAGCGTTTCGGTGCGGTAAAAATGGAAGATATTCGCCGCCTGGTTGTTGGAGAAACCATAGTTCCCCAAAGCGATCAGGATCTTCTCGGTCCCTTGCGTCTGCATCAGGACATCGCGCATCATTTCTCTTTTTTTCGGCGTCATACCGCTGATGCTTTTCAGCGCTTCCGGATCGTCAAGGATGACGTCGACCGCTTGTTCGCCAAAAGTCTCCACGATTTTTTCAGCCGTCCGTTTACCGATGCCCGGGAACCGCTCCCCCGACAAAAATGCAATCAACCCATTCTTGGAGGTTGGTTTTTCCTGTTGATAGGAATTGGCTTGGAATTGGACCCCGTATCTTGGATGCTCCACGACCTCTCCGAAAAAGCGGTAGGCTGTATCTTCGGTTATCTGCCCGAAGCTTCCGGTCACAACAATTTCATCAAGCTTTTGCGGGAGATTCGATTCACTGACTGAAATCAGCATGACTTTGTAGAAATTACTCGCGTTTTCAAAGAAAATCGCTTTGATTTCTCCAACGATATAGCCTTGTTCTGTATCCATCCGGATGATCCTCTCCCTTTTTTAAAATATTCAGATTTGTAACAAGATTCCTTAAGAACGATACCACAATTCCCGTCCAAATTAAAGAGAGGCCGGAGAAAAAACCGGCCTCTCGCTTATTGTTTAAATGTATTGGAGGACGCGCTCGGCTTGATAAGCCTTGTCGATCGTTCCCCCACCCAGACACTCCATGCCGTCATAAAATACGACAGCTTGGCCAGGCGTGATGGCGCGGACCGGTTCCGCAAATTCCACACGCGCAGTCGTTTGGTCTTCGTTCAGGTAGACGGTGACTGCAGTGTCTTTTTGACGGTAACGGAATTTTGCCGTGCAGGTGAAGACGGATGGTTTCTTGCCTTCGGAGGTGAAATGGATATCGGTCGCATCCAGGCTGTCCGCATACAGGTTCTCATGATGGTACCCTTGGCCCACGTAGAGCGTGTTGGTCGTCAGATCCTTGCCGATCACGAACCATGGATCATCGGATTCCCCGCCGCCGCCGATTCCCAGACCTTTTCTTTGCCCGATCGTATAGTACATCAATCCGGCATGCTCACCCATCACGTCGCCGCTCAATGTGACCATTTTCCCCGGGATCGCCGGCAGAAAATTCGTCAAGAATTCTTTGAAGTTCTTTTCGCCGATGAAACAGATGCCTGTCGAATCTTTTTTCTTGGCTGTCGCCAAGCCCGCTTCTTCAGCAATGCGGCGCACTTCCGGTTTTTTGATTCCGCCCAGCGGGAACATCGTTTTGGAAAGTTGCTCCTGGGACAGCTGATTCAGGAAGTAGGTTTGGTCCTTGTTGTCGTCCACGCCTCTGAGCAGATGCGCGGTGCCGTCTTCGTCACGGACAACTTGCGCATAGTGCCCAGTTGCGACATAATCCGCTCCCAGTTCCATCGCATAATCCAAGAAAGCCTTGAATTTGATTTCTTTGTTGCACATGACATCCGGATTCGGCGTCCGGCCCTTTTTGTATTCATCCAGGAAATATTGGAAGACCTTATCCCAGTATTCCTTTTCGAAATTGACGGAATAATAGGGAATACCGATCTGTTGCGCGACAGCCTGAACATCCTTGTAGTCTTCCGTTGCCGTGCAGAATCCGAATTCATCCGTATCATCCCAATTCTTCATGAAAATGCCGATGACGTCATAGCCTTGTTCCTTCAAAAGCAATGCTGTGACAGAAGAGTCAACACCACCGCTCATTCCGACCACCACGCGTATTTTTGAATTGTCTTGCATGCCTATCACACCCTTACTTGATTTGTGTATTTTCTCACTTCTTACATTATATAAGTAACATCCGATACAAAGAAACAGTTTACACCATCCCGGCGCATATTTCAAGCTTTCTCGCCTATCCGCAGACAAGCTGATTATCACATCAGCCTGGCGATAAGCATAAGGACAACTTGATGGATCGGATAGTAGGCATACCCGGCCCATTTCGGCAGCGGCCTGATCGGGAAAGCAACCGGCAGAAGCAACGGGATGAGCGCCAAGGCAGCGAATCCCTGCAACGAGGGCAATTGCATGGCATTCACCAATAAAAATAAAGCAATTCCCGCTCCGACCTGTTTTTCCGCCAGCACATAAATTGTCCAGCCCATCACCAAGCCATACAAACCGTATTCCGTAAATTGGACCAAAAAGATTGCCGGCAAGATGAACCGGTAGTCTTTGATCGATAAGGCAAAAAGAGCCAAAGTGAACAGGATATTGAAGACATTTCCTGTTTGTGCGGTTATTGGCATGCTGATGACGCCGGTCAGCACCAAACGCAGCAGATATTTGCGGAAGTCACGCGTTTCCTTTACCCCTTTCACGGTCGTATACAAAAAACAGGGGAAGGCGATGCGTCCGACGACACGCAAAAAAAGTAATGAAGGGAACAGATAATAGCCGATGTGGTCGATCGTCATGGTGAGGATCGCGATCCATTTGATGAGCGCTGTCTTGTTGTTGTACGCCATTCATTCACTTCCGATCTTCTGAAATTCTATGCGTTGCAAAAAAATCTTTCGCAACAAAGAAAACAAAGCAGAACACCTTGGAAGGAATTCTGCTTCATTTTCAGGGAGACTGTCGATCAGACTGTATAAGGTTTTGCATCCAAATTCAGGGTTGCCAAAGCTTGCTCGATGTCTTCGATGATATCATCCACGTTTTCAAGCCCTACCGAAAAGCGGATCAGGCCAGGTGTGATGCCTGCTGCCGCCAATTGTTCATCGGTCAGCTGTCTGTGGGTTGAACTTGCCGGATGGAGCACGCAAGTCCGGATGTCGGCCACATGGACTTCATTGGAAGCCAGCTTCAGGCTGTCCATGAATTTGATGGCATTTTCTCTGCTGCCTTCGATCGAAAGCGAAATGACGCCGCACGTTCCGAGCGGCAGATATTTTTTTGCCAATTCGTGGTACTTGTCTCCTTCTAAGCCCGGATAGTTCACAAATTCGACTTTTTCGGATTTTTTGAAATATTCAGCAACTTTCAAGGCGTTGCTGCAGTGTCTGTCCATTCTTACAGGCAGCGTTTCAAGCCCCAGATTCAGCAAGAAGGCGGCGTTGGCGGTTGGGTACGCACCCATGTCCCTCATCATCTGTACCCGTGCTTTTGTGATATACGCAGCTTTTTCAAAGCTGTCCGTATAGACGATGCCGTGGTAGGATTCATCCGGTTCGGTGAATTCTGGAAAATTGCCGTTCTTCCAGTCAAAATTGCCGCTGTCGACAATGACCCCGCCCATCTGCACAGCGTGGCCATCCATGTATTTCGAGGTGGAATGGACCACGATGTCGGCTCCAAACTCGAATGGCCTGCAAAGGTATGGCGTCGGGAACGTGTTGTCCACGATCAAAGGCACGTTGTTTTTGTGCGCGATCGCTGCCCATTTTTCGATATCCAGGACGGACAAGGCCGGGTTTGCGATGGTTTCGCCGAATACAGCCTTTGTGTTCGGTTTGAACATTTTTTGGATTTCTTCCTCAGGCAGTTCCTGATCGACAAAGGTGCATTCGATTCCGAAGCGCTTCAAAGTTACGGCAAAAAGATTGATGGTTCCGCCATAAATGGAGGCGGTACTGATGAAATGATCGCCCTCCTTCAGGATGTTCATCAAGCTGATCATGGTGGCTGCTTGCCCGGATGTTGTGCACAAAGCCCCTACGCCACCCTCCATCGCCGCAATTTTTTCTTCTACGGCTGCGACTGTAGGATTTGAGATGCGCGAATACATATGTCCGGCAGCCGTCAAATCGAATAATTTCCCGATATGTTCCGTTGAATCATATCTGAATGTCGTACTTTGGTAAATCGGCAGCGCACTTGGCTCGCCGTTCCCAGGATGATACCCTTCGTGTAAACATTGTGTTTCGATTCTCATTATTGAACCTCCTCATTAAGATAACGCTCATAATCTCATGTATATTTAACATTTTACCACAATTCCAAAAAGCTTTGTGGAGATATTGAAGCTCGATTGAAAAATCCTCCAGGAACAGCCTTCGCCCTTTGCTGAACAAAAAAAGACAGAGATTATCTGTCTTCCTGACTTGCTATTCTTCGATGAACTGCACCGTTCCGTTTTCAAAGGACTTGATGCGCGCCAATGAATAGACATCGATGCCCTGTTCTTCCAATATTTTCCTGCCTTTTTGGAATGATTTTTCGATGACGATACCGACGCCAGCAATCTCCGCTCCGGCTTGGTTGCAGATCTCCATCAAACCGTTTGTTGCCTGTCCATTGGCCAAAAAGTCGTCGATGATCAGCACATTGTCGTCCGCATCCAAATAGTTTTTGGAGATTGTGATTTCATTGGTGACATCTTTCGTGAATGAGTAGACGGTGGCCGAATACAGATTGTCTTTCATCGTCAAACTTTTTTGTTTTCTTGCAAAAACAACTTTCACGCCCAACGCCAAGCCCGTGAATACCGCAGGCACGATGCCGGATGTCTCCACCGTCAGAATCTTGGTGATTTTTTTGTCGGCAAAATACCTTGCAAATTCATCCCCCAATTGTTGCATCAATACCGGGTCAATCTGATGGTTCAAGAAATTGTCCACCTTCAACACGTTGTCCCCCAACACGATGCCATCCTTCAATATGCGCTCTTCAAGCAATTTCATAAAAAATCCTCCCTAATCCCATTTCGTTCTATCTAGCATCCGCTTGCCACAGCCGGCGGCGAGCAGGCTTTATTTCCATCAACAAATAACAGTAAAACAATACAGATAATATTCGCTTTTGTCAACCATCCGAAAGGTTTATCAACGGTTGGGGCAAACATCCTCCCCGAAAAGCGAACAAATCTTCATTCGGTCCGCTTTTTATCCGCAGAAGAAAAAACGAGAAGGATCCGGCATCAGGATCCTTCTCGTTTTTAGTTGTGAAGCTTAGTCTACGTAAACTTCGGAACCTTTGTTCATCCATGCGTAAAGCAACCCGATGATCAATCCGCCGCCGATGTAATTTCCGATCATAGCGAAGAACCAGTTCGTCAGCACGCTGCCGACCGTCATCCCTGGCAAAGCGCCACCGAATGCGAAAAACGCAAGGCTGAAGGAAGAGAAGTTGGCGATAACGTGCTCAAAGCCTAAAAATGCAAAGATGAAGATGATGAAAATGGTCGAGAAAAGTTTGCCGGCGTCATCCTTCATATGGGCGCTCACAAATACTGTCGTATTCACGATGACATTCGCGAAGATACCTTCGGCTACCATCTGAACAGGTGTTTTGAGCAATTTGCCTTCAACTGCATGGAACAGGAAATGCTCAGCCGGCAAATCTTGGAAAATATTCGTGAATGACATAATGAATGATGCGATTGCACCCCCGATAAGGTTGAAAAGGATACAAGCGAATAAAATTGCTAAAGCTCTTTTTGGTACCAGCACCTTGCGGTAAACAGCTGCCGTCATGTACATCATATTGGATGTACCCAATTCTGTGTTCATGTAATTGATCATGACCAAAGACCATGCAAACATGAATGAATAGAAAAACTTCCCGCTACCTGGCAGCATATGTTCTGCTTTTTCAGCGACCATAACAGCGATTGATGTACCCAATGTCAAAAACATACCGGCAAGCATACATCTGATGAAATATTTTACTTTTGAAGTCTCAAATAAATGTGACTTCTTTAGGGCGCTTTTATCAACGGTTGTCATGGCTGCGCCTTGATATTTTTGTTCCACTTTCTTCATCTCCCGAATTGTTTGTGCGATTCTGAATAAGTATATCATATTTCATAGAAAATGGAATGAAAAAAATAGCGGTTTATATAATTATATTAATGCACTTATAGTGCGCATCGTGTTTTTTTGGTGTACATGCATCCAAGCGGATTACGCTTTTTATTTTGCAACAAAAAAAGACCGGCAGCAAGAATTAACTAACTCTCACAGGACCGGTCCGTTCTTTTCATCTGTCGCCCATATTTTTGGCTCACTGCGCCGCTTCAGTCAGGACGCCGTTTTCGACCAAACTGTCCAAAATATATTCCAACTGTTCTTTCGCAGCCGACATGGTTTCCTTGCCGTAGACATCCACTGTCTGCAATCCGTTGCTCGTCGTGGTGGACACTTTGAATGTTTTCAGATCGGCAGCGACGACAATTTTCACTTTGATCCCTTGCTTATGCAGCACGCTGCTGTCCAAATCACGGACCAGTTGGAAATTGCCGTTTTTGGTTTCTTCAAAGCCATTGTCGCGCAAAGTGTATCGCTTCACCTGTTCATTCAATCGAAAGGTTTTGCCGGATCCCTTTAAAGATACATTTTTTTCGAATGCCATTTGCAGTCCTCCAAGATAACGTTTTCCCTATCATAACATACTTTTTTTCTTTGTTCAGCCGTTCTTGTATTGCTTGTTGTTGATGCTTTGCAACAATGCGAGCAATATGTCCACCTCATCGGTTGTGTTAGCCGGTCCGAACGAAATGCGCAGGGATTCCGTTGCGCGTGGATTACCCTTTCCGTACATCGCTTCCAATACGTGACTCGGTTCAAGGCTGCCGGCTGTACAGGCGGATCCGGCCGCCAGCATGATTCCTTTGAGGTCGCACTGGATCAGCAGTTTGTCGGAACGCATACCGGGCAGCCAAAGGTTCAGGATGTGCGGCACCCCTTCCGGATAGACACCGTTGCATTCAAACGGGAGGCCAATCTTTTCAAGTCCCTCCAGGAAATAAGCGCCCAACTCACGCTTTTTGCGGTTGCTCTCATTACGTTCCACTTCCATCAGTGCGACGGCTTTGGCAAATCCTTTGATGTAAGGCGTGTTTTCCGTACCACCGCGGTGATCGTTCTCTTGGCTGCCGCCATGGATGAAATTAGGCAGATGCAGGCTGTTTTTGCGGTACAGGAATCCGATTCCTTTAGGACCATTGATCTTATGTGCGGAAACGGACAACAGATCGATATGCTGTTGCACGACATCAATCTGCTCGCTGCCGTAGGCTTGAACGGCATCGGTATGGAAAAGGATGTTCTTCTCAGCCAATAGCGCCCCGATTTCGGCAATCGGATTGATGCTGCCCACCTCGTTGTTGGCGTACATCAATGAAACGAGGATCGTATCCTCCCGGATCGCGTCCTTCAAGGATTGCACCGTCACTTTTCCGGTGTCATCCACCGGCAGAAAGGTCACCTCAAAGCCCAGCGTTTCCAGATGGTGCATCGGATGCAGGACTGCGTGGTGTTCCGCTGCAGAAGTGATCAGATGTTTGCCTTTCCCCTTCAGAGCTAATGCAGTCGGAATGATTGCGGTATTGTTGGATTCGGTACCGCAGCTTGTGATGATGATATCAGCCGGATCCGCTTTGATTGACGCCGCAAAAATTTTGCGGGCTTGGTCGATATGCTGTCTCGTTCGTCTTCCAAGCGCATAGGTGCTGGAAGGATTCCCATAATCTCCGATAAGCGACTCCTGAATGACCGCCACAACTTCAGGTCGCACCGGCGTGGTGGCGGCATGGTCGAAATAAATCAATTTGTTACCTTCTTTCTTTCACTTGACTTTCTAGTGTTCAAAATAACTCTTCAGCCAACGGTACAGGCGCAGTTCGATGCTGTTGTCCAATTCCTTATCGGAAGCTTCAGCAACTGCTGGACCCTGTCCCAATAACTTCTTCGTTGCTTCAAGATCGATAAGGCAGAAAAACGCATAGGCCGCCCTTATCCTGTTGTTTGCATTCCAATACCTTTTCAACAAGGGATGGGCTTGTATTTGGACGTATTTTTCTTCTGCGGTTCCGAGCCGTCCGAACAACGCATCGCAAAACAAAGATTCCATCATATAAATCGGCCAATAGACCGATTCTTTGACCGGACGATTGGCTGAAAATGTTAACAGCAGGCTATCGGCCTCTTCAAAATCCAGTTCCCCTAAAGCACGGACATAAGCGACCATGTAGAAGTAATCAACCAGGAAGCTTTTTTGATACTGGGTATCCCTTAAACATGCGAAATAGGCATTCGGCAAATCCGCAAAAGGGACTTTTTCTTCGATTAGCTGCGCCATTTCCAGTTGCCGGAACAGGAGTTTGCGCGCGTGCACAGAGCGGCTTGCTTCCTTCAGTAAGGCCCCATCGTTCTGCGCTTTCGGCAGCAGATTCGCTAAAGCCAGCCAGACAGGAACAAGGCTGAATAACACGAACAGGGAGCCTAGCTTCAGCTCCATCAAAAAAGCCGATCCGTACAAGGCTGCACCCGTCAAAGCATTAGCCAAAATCCCCCCCAACAGATAACCGCGGTACGGCAATTCCGCGTAGTCCCCTTTCGGCGGCGCCATCAAGCATTGGCCTGCCAGCAAAGGCGAGGCAGTCTGAATATGATGCAGTCTATGATCCGCTTGGCTGTACTTAAAATGTCTGACTTGAAAACTCACCAAGTGGTAACCACTCAACTTTCCGAACAGAAAGTGTCCCCCTTCATGGAGGAAGAGATGCATATAGACGGATAGGAACAGTCCTGCCGACAGAACGGGAATGAGGAGGGGATCAAAAGACAACAGCTTCCCCCCATTGTTAACTCCCTTCGCAATCAGATATCCGTACACCATGATGACGGATATTGAAATGTAGAGGGCAATTCTCAGAAATGATTTTTTCATACAGTTCCCCCCTACTCTTCCTCCAGCTGCATTTCCGGGAACAATAAGCGCAGGATATCCATCGTCAAACGGCGGCTTTTCCCTTTGTATGGATAAATATGGATCAGCATGGCGGGATTGAAATTCGCCTCGATCACCCCGTAATTTGGCTCCACTTGCGCGGCCGGGACCGAATGATCCGGGATGATGATATCCACTCCGCAGACCGCTACGCCCAGTGCGGCTGCCATTTGCACCGCCAGCTTTTTGTAGCTGTCGTGCATCTGATCCGTAACATCAATCGAATCGCCGCCGGTGCTGATGTTCGAATTATCCCTCAACCGGACAGTCTCTCCTGCCGGCGGAATGCTGTCGAAAGTATACCCTTGACCTTGAATCGTCAACTTCTCGAGTTCCCCGGTTCCGATCAATGCCAACGGCGTACGATGATTTTTGCCGCGCAAGCTGTCTTTGTTCTTTTCCTCGACCAATTGACGGATCGTCCGGCTGCCGTCGCCTACCACATTGGCGGGTACACGCAGCAATACGGCCTTCGTCTCATTGCCGATGACAAAGAAACGGTACTCGGTGCCGGACAAGTAATCTTCCACAAGCACATCTTCATCTTCTTCAAATGCCATATGGATGGCTTTTTCATAACTCTCAAAGGAAGCGCCGTCTTTGAAGATGGATATCCCCAGCCCATAGTTCGTGGACTTCGGTTTGACGACGATGCCTTTCCCGGCAAAAATAGGATAGTCGCGCAAGGCTGCTTCCGCAGAATGGTACTCTCCGCTGTCCGGTACCGCGAATCCGTTCTCCGCCAATATCTTTTTGGTGACGACCTTGTTCTCCATGATGAGCGGGCCGATATAGCTGTCCTTTGCCGTCATGTTGCCTTTCTTCACATATTCGCGGTGGTTTTTGTAAGTCAGCGAAATGAATTGATCATACCGGTCGAGCATGTTGATCTTCAAACCCTTTTGGATGGCGTCGAACAGCAGGATCTGCGTGGAGAGTTCCATGTCCTCAAAGCCTCTCAAGGCATAAGGCCGTTTCCAGGCAGCCTCTTTGTATTTTTTGGCCAAATCGGTTGCCCACACTGCTTTGTCCTCTGCCGCGTCCACGGCTATGACCATCTGTCCAGTCACTGTCTTTTCCGGATTATGGAATGCTTCGATTTTTTCTTTGACGATCGCGCTTATCTTCTCTTCAGCGCCGATCGCTTCCAGCATCTGCAGCATCCCTTCCAGGAAGGTCAGCCCTTCCGCTTGGAACGCGGATGGCTGCAAAGGGTTCTCCAAGGCTGTCGCATAGTTCATTTCTTTCCCGATTTTCATCTCTTCTTCGCTGGCATCGGTCTCGATCCACAACAGATAGAGCAGGAAATAATGGATGAAGTACATATCCTCTTTGTGCATGCCGAACTCAGCAAACGGGTTCAGATCGAACAATCTGAATTCGAGATAGGCGATGCCGTTCGTCAATAAATCACGCGCTTTGTTTGCCCCTCTGAATCTGACAGTGGAATAAAATTCTTTTTCGGCAATGAGCTTGCCGGTAGTCACCATTCCCTCGATATCCTGCACATAGGCATCAATCGATTCAAAAGAAACATGCACGTCCGTATTATTGACGTATCCGTACTTGCTGCTGCGGATGCTTCTTGTGTACCCATCCAGAGGCAATTCATGCTGCGACTCCTTTTCGAAGTAGGAGCTGTCGGCGGATATGGATCCTCCCATCAGATAGGTCATGATCCATTGATGACGGATGAAGTTATGCGCCATCTTCAAGTACACATCCGATTGGAACGCTTTTAGCGTTCCGGCAGACCCGGAAAGCTGATGAAGCTCTTTGATGAGGGCAGGATTCAACTCGAAGTTGAAATGAATGCCGCTGACCATCTGCTTCTTGTTCCCGTATACCGACACCAGATATTCCCGATAGGCGACGTCATCCGCATTATCCAATTTGGCTACCTTGATTTCTTCTCCTGCTGGCATGGTCGGCGGTATGCTGCAAGGCAACAAATATTCATCTTCAGGTAAGGAGCGCAGCACGACATCATGGATAGCCATCAGCCATTCATATGCCTCCTCGATCGATTGCACCGGTGGTGTGATCAATTCCGGTTGGCTTTCGGCAAAGTCGGTCTGTATGTAGGGATGGAAACTGCGATTACCGAATACGGTCGGATGGTTTGTCTTGGCGATTGTGCCCTCGCTCGTTATCCGCTGGCTTTCTTTTTCGATTCCAAAAGAGGCTTTCGAAAATAATGCCGATAATTTATGTGTTACTATAATCTCTTTGAAATCTGTCATTATGTACTCTCACTTTCTGCAATCCAATTTTCAATGTATTCATTATAGCTTTTCTGCTTGTAAATAGTAAAGATGTTGCTTGGCTTTCTTTTCAATCAATTTTCACAAATCCGCAAAAAAAATAACCGGGCGAATGTTTGTTCTTTTTTATCAGATGGCATATAATGGGTAGAGAAAAAGGAGCGGAGAGCAATGAAACAACCTTTAGCATACCGTATGCGTCCCGTACATATCGATGAAGTCATCGGCCAAAGTCATCTGGTGGGCGAAAACAAAATCATCCGCCGCATGGTCGATGCCAAGATGCTTTCTTCCATGATACTGTATGGTCCACCGGGAATCGGCAAAACCAGTATCGCGAGCGCCATCGCCGGATCGACACATTCGGCATTTCGGCAACTGAATGCCGCCACCGATACAAAAAAAGACCTTCAGATTGTTGTGGAGGAAGCCAAATTTTCCGGACAGGTCATCCTCTTGTTGGATGAAGTGCATCGTTTGGACAAGCCCAAGCAGGATTTTCTGCTGCCGCATCTTGAAAGCGGCCAGGTCATCCTGATCGGCGCCACCACCGAAAATCCATACATCAGCATCAGTCCCGCAATCCGGAGCCGGACCCAAATTTTCGAATTGAAGTCCCTGACGACACAGGACGTCATATTGGCGCTGGAACGTGCCATTGCGGATGAAAAGCGCGGTTTGGGGAAAGAAAAGATCGTGATCGAAGAAGATGCCTTGCTTCATTTCGCCAGGAGCACGATGGGAGACGTCCGCGGTTCGCTCAATGCCCTGGAATTGGCTGCCCTATCAACTAAGCCGGATGCGGACGGGACCATCCACATCACCTTGGACATCGCTGAGGAGTGCGTCCAAAAGAAAGCGCTGGTCCACGATAAGAATGGCGATGCCCATTACGATGTCATCTCGGCATTCCAAAAATCGATCCGCGGCAGCGACGTCGATGCGGCCATGCATTACCTAGCCAGGCTGCTGGAAGCCGGCGAATTGCTGATCGCCTGCAGACGGTTGATGGTCTGTGCCTACGAAGATATCGGCTTAGGCAATCCACAAGCTGTGGCTCGGACTGTTTTGGCCGTTCAGGCAGCGGAAAAGTTGGGTTTGCCGGAAGCCCGGATCCCCTTGGCCAATGCCGTCGTCGATCTGGCCCTTTCGCCGAAATCCAATTCGGCTTATCTTGCCTTGGACAGCGCTATGGCGGATGTGCGCGCCGGAAAGTCCGGTGACATACCGGATAGCTTGCGCGATGCCCATTACAGCGGGGCAAATAAGTTGGGCCGCGGAATTGGCTATCAGTACCCTCACGATTTCCCGGATCACTGGGTCAAACAACAATATTTGCCGGACGTGCTGAAAGGTCGCCGCTACTACGAACCCGCATCGACAGGTAAATATGAACAAGCCTTAGCCAACCAATTGCAGAATCGCTTCAATAAAGATTCCTGAGGATTGTTTGGCAGCGTTTAACCGCTTGCTGCTGTGATGTTTCCGAACCGAAACGTTTGTATTTTGCTTGCCAACGATTGATTAATATGCTACTATACGTATATAGATTTCTGAGGTGTTCGACATATTCTCAATGTGTTGACCGAACAATTTATTACTACCTTGGGATCCTGTTTATCTCGGTGGATAACACGCCTTATCATTTGGTAGTTAGAGACTGGATATTGGAGCCCACCTGCTTATATGCGGGTTCAAAACTAGTAGAATATACTCACCGGCACCATCGGATTTCTAATAAAGTTTTATACTTTTGGAGCTGCTCTTTGAGCAGCTTTTTTTGCAGATTGGGAAACACGGGAAAGCCCTTTTTGAGCACTTATCCCGCAATCCCCTTGAGGAGGACGCACAGTGGTAGAATTGTTGATTGCCCTTTTTTCATTATTGCTGGTTTCGACCGGACTTTTCATGACATTGAAAGGCCCCACTGTCTTCGTGTTGGCCCCGGACCGGATCACCGAGCAACAGCGCCAGCAAATCTGGCTCTTTTTCCGTAACGGCGGAGCCCTGTACATGTTGATCGGGTTCCTTTGCCTGCTGACGATTTTCTTCAGGAGCAACCTGCTTTACGCGTTTGCCGTACTGATTGCCTCAGGGTATACAGCACTCTTCAGTATCCGGCTGGCCGGCATGATGAAAGATCAAGGCCACTGACCATTAAATTCCCGAAAGCAATCGCATACGCTTTCATTTTTATGGAAAGTGAAGTAAAATAAAGTTGTAAGCGATACTAGTTTAGAGGAGTGGTTAATATGTTTCAAGAGTATAAGAAAATTTTGATACCGGTTGACGGATCCAGAGAATCAGAATTATCCTTCCGTAAAGCAGTGGAAGTGGCCAAACGGAATAAAGCAGCCATCATCATCACTCATATTATCGATACAAGAGCCATCCAGACCCCTACAGGTTTCGAAGGCAGCTTTACGGATGAAATCGTCCGCCAATCCAAAACATTGATGGAAGAATACAAAACCTATGCTACGAACGAAGGCATAGCCGATGTTCATACCGTCATCGAATATGGATCGCCGAAAGCCATCATCGCAAAAGATTTGCCTGCCGAATATGGCGTGGATCTGATCATGATCGGCGCGACCGGCCTCAATGCAGTCGAAAGACTGTTCATTGGCTCCGTGTCCGAGTACGTCATCCGCAACGCACCTTGCGATGTGCTCGTCGTCCGGACCGACCTTGAGAATAAACCAAAACCCAAAAAATAAGGGACAAAAAAATCCGTTATGCCTATAGTTGGCATAACGGATTTTTTATTTTAGATTAGTGTTTTTCGCTGAAACGAACGACGTCGCGAGCGATCATCAACTCTTCATCTGTAGGGATCAACAGTACTTTCACTTTCGAATCGTCAGTTGAAATGATTCTTTCTACACCGCGGACATTGTTCTTTTCATCATCGATTTCGCAACCGAACCATGAAATGCCATCAATGATGATTTTGCGGGTAGGCGCAGCATTTTCGCCGACGCCGGCTGTGAAGACGATCGCATCCACACCGTTCATGAGCGCAACATATTGTCCAATGTATTTGATGATACGGTTATGGAAGATATCCAAAGCGATTTGAGCGTTCTCATTGCCGTTTTCTGCTGCTGTCTCAACATCGCGCATGTCGCTTGAAACGCCGGATAGACCCAACAAACCTGACTTTTTGTTCAGGATGTCAACGAATTCATTGATGTCTGTGATGCCCAGTTTGCCCATCAGGTAAGCGATCAAAGATGCATCGATGTCCCCTGAACGAGTTCCCATTGTGATGCCCGCCAATGGCGTGAAGCCCATGGATGTATCGATTGATTTTCCGCCTTGGACAGCAGTGATGGAACCGCCGTTACCGATATGGCACGTAACGATTTTCAAATCTTCGATCGGTCTGCCCAGCATTTCAGCAGCGCGTTCCGCAACGTATTTGTGGCTTGTTCCGTGTGCGCCGTATTTTCTGGCAGCATATTTTTCGTAGTATTCCATCGGGATGCTGTATAGGTAGTTCACTTTCGGCATTGTTGTGTGGAAAGAAGTATCGAATACGGCCACACTTGTGATCTCAGGCAACAATTTTTTGAATGCGCGGATTCCGGTAGCGTTCGCCGGGTTGTGCAGCGGCGCCAATTCGCCCAATTCCTCGATTTGTTCCAAAACAAGGTCATCCACAAGCGCAGAATCTTTGAAGATTTCGCCGCCGGCAACGACGCGGTGGCCTACGCCCGTGATTTCATCGTAGCTTGAAATGATGTTTAATGCCAATAATTGATCAAGCAATTTCTGTACTGCGATTTCATGGTTCGCAATATCTTCGGTTACTTGGAATTTTTCGCCTTCTCCGTGTTTGATTGTGAAGACGGAATCGTTCAAACCGATTCTTTCGATAATTCCGTTTGCGAGAACATCCTTTTCAGGCATAGCATATAATGTAAATTTCAAGCTTGAGCTACCAGCATTGATAGCGATGATTTTTGACATGTTTTTCTCTCCTTTAAATTGACTGATTTTTCTTATATCTCTAATAAATATTATATCATCTTTGCGCTCCAATTGTGGAAAATATCCAGGAAAGATTGCATCTTTTGTGCGTTTTTAAGATCTGGAATTTCCCCCAAAAGCACTTGTTCGGCTTGAATCGATTTTTCACCAATTTTTTGAACAATAATGATTGATTTTTTCATTCCATTTTTATGGAACAGATCTGATGGAAGGCTCAAAAACGCCTGTATATGAACGTTTTCCTTTAACCACCCCATTAGCACAGATGATTTATCTGTTTCAAAAATGTCGGAAGGTACGATAAAAATCCCCCAACCGGATTCTTTCAGATAGTTCACATTTTGTTCAAACATTAGGAAATGCGCAAAAGAATTTCCTTCCGAAAAAGCTGTTTTGTAGTTCTTTGCGCGCTCATTTACTGGATAATATCCGATCGGAAAATCCGATACCACGATATCAGAAGGTGCAATCAACAGTTCCTGCAAGCTGTCTGAATGGGTGTAATGGATTTTTTCCGACAATCCCAACAAGGATCCGCTGTTGGCCGCAACACTGATCAACAGGTCATCATTGTCAACCGCTTCCGCAGTCACTTCATTGCCCCTATTCGCCAAATGCGTCAGAACGATATTGAGAAGATTCCCTGTCCCTGCAGTCAAATCTGAAACATGCAGTTTTTCTGTCTTATCTTTTTTTATTTCTCCGATGAAATAAGCGATCAGATACGCTATCGTGTCCGGTGTCATTTGATGATTCATCTGGAGCTTGTCTTCTTTCGTTGCCTTGATGAAAGTCAATTGGATGCTTTTGCGGATAGTTTCTTTGTCCAATGCTTCCAAATCCATTTTTTTGTAGAGGCTGTTCAAGCGTTCAACCGCCTCGTTTGAAGGCAAGCCTTCTACTTGCTGCGCTTTTCCTTCAAAGGAAAGATTTTCCAGCGTTTCGGACAACGCTTCTATATATGAAAGTTCAGCTTCCGTTTGAAGTAATTTGATGGCTTCATCCATTAATCCGAAAAGACTCTCAACATTTGTTGCTTTCAAGTCGTTCACCGTCCCTTACTTTTTGTTGTTCTGTAAAATACAAAAAAACCTGCGAAGGAAGTGACTGATCATTTGCCCCCGCAAGGTTTTTTGTGTGTATGTAATTGGTTGATCGGCAAAAGTCCAAGTATTATTTAGCTGTAGGGTATACAGAAACTTGTTTTTTGTCACGGCCTAAACGTTCGAAACGAACGACACCGTCAACTTTTGCAAATAAAGTGTCATCTCCACCGATACCGACGTTAGTACCTGGATGGATTTTTGTTCCGCGTTGACGGTACAAAATCGATCCGCCAGTTACTGTTTGTCCGTCTGCACGTTTAGCGCCTAAACGTTTGGATTGGGACTCACGTCCGTTGGTAGTAGATCCGCCCCCTTTTTTGTGGGCGAACAATTGTAGATTCAATTTCAACATGTGGTTTGCACCTCCTTATTAAGTAGTACAGTTTTTATTGCATTTTTATGGTCACATAATCTGGATATGTCTGAGCGACATCTTCCAGCGAATAGAATAGATGCTTCAGTAAAATCTGCGTAATGTATTGCTGTTCCGCTTCCCTTTCGGAAAGTATTTCCGCATAGAGATACCCGCCTTCGTCATCCGCTTCATCAACAAGCATCTGATAGCCGGCTAAACGTTCAACGCTATTCACAGTTTCGATGGCCAGTACGGAGACAGCGGCACAGATGATATCTTCCCCTTCTACTCCATACCCGGCATGTCCTGTAATCTCGAAAGAAAGCAGTTTGCCATGGTCATCTTCTTTAAATTTCACTTCAATCATGGTTATTCACACTCTTATGCGTTGATTGCGTCAATGATTACTTTTGTATAAGGTTGACGATGACCTTGCTTGCGGTGTGTATCTTTTCTTCTCTTGTATTTGAAAGTAGTGACTTTCTTTTCTTTGCCCTGTTTTTCAACAGTGCCTTCTACAGAAGCACCTGTTACGAATGGAGCGCCAATTTTAGTTTCTTCTCCACCTACAAATACGATTTCATCAAAAGTTACTTTATCACCAGCTTCAGCATCTAATTTTTCAATATAGATCGCTTGACCAACTTCAACTTTCAATTGTTTACCACCAGTTTTGATAATTGCGTACATATTCTCTGCACCTCCTTATTTTACTTAGACTCGCCAAACGGAGTGCCCTTGCAGGTCTCATGACTCCTATCCGTGCGGTTGTAGCTGTGGTGCGCACATTTACAACATTAATAGTCTACCAAAAACAAAGGCTCCCGTCAACCTAAATGAAAACATTCTTGAAATAAGCCGCTATTCTTTCACTGGCGACAAAAAAGTGTAACAAAAAAACAGGGCGATTGCCCTGTTTTTTTGCCGGACTGTCAGTCCTTGCCCTATCCTTAACGGTTCTTGACGAACTCGCTTGAGGATACGATTCGGGTGCCGTACTGTTGCCCGAACTCGGTATCATGCGTAACGATCAGGATGCCGGTTCCTCCAGCTGCGATTTCCTGGATCAGCTTGCCGATGCTGTCGGAAGACTCGCGATCGAGTGCGGATGTCGGTTCATCAAAACAAAGCACGCGCGGATTCAGCATCATCGCCCGAGCGATCGCGACCCTTTGCTTCTGGCCCCCGGACAAAGTCGACGGCATCGCCTCCAGTTTGTTTTCCAATCCCATTTGCTTCAATAATCCGGCGGCTTTCGCCGTCAGTTCTTCACGGCTGCCCAATTTCTGGGCAAGCGGTGCCTCCAACAGATTGTCGAGTACAGAAAGGTTCGGGAACAAAGCATAGTCCTGGAACACCATGCCGATTTTGTTTTGGTAAAGACGCCTTGTTTTGCGGTCAGCATATTCTGCGCCCTTCAATCCTTGTTTGCATAAGACAGCATCCTCGATAGAAATGGTGCCCTGGTCTGCTTTTTCCAGATTGTTGAGCAGGCGCATCAATGTCGTTTTGCCCGTTCCGGAACGACCCACAAGCACAACGATTTCATTTGGATCGATGTGGAATGAAAAATCATCAATCACGGTTGTGTCATGGTAAGACTTTGTTAAATTCATTGCATTTAATAACATGATTGCCGCTCCCCCCTAAAAGTTCCCTTTGGATTCAAGTTTGTTCAGCAGCACCGTAATGACAGCCGTAACCGATAAATAGACGGTGCCGACTGCCAGAAAAGGCACCAATGAGGCATACGTATTCGCAGCGATCTGCCCTGCGCGCAACAGTTCCCCGAGACCGATGACATAAACCAAAGATGTATCTTTTACTAGCGCAATCACTTCATTCCCAACAGACGGCAATACGATCTTGGTGACCTGGGGAATGATAATTTTGAAAAACCCTCTGACCTTACCGATACCCAACACCGAAATGGCCTCGAACTGTCCTTTCGGAACGGCCGTGATTCCTCCGCGGAATATTTCCGCATAGTAGGCAGCGTAGTTGATCATATATGCCAAAATCGCTGCAGAAAAACGATCCAGCGTAATGCCTATCAGCGGCAAACCGAAGAAGACAAACATCAATTGCAAAAGCAATGGTGTCCCTCTCATAATGAAGACATATATCTGGATCAGAAAACCCAGCCACTTCGGTCCGTAAACCCGGATGACGGCAATCAGAAATCCTAATGGAATGCTGGAGATCCCTATGATGAAGAACAACGTAAGTGTCATCTTCAAGCCGTCAAGCAATGATGGCAGTATCGTCTGTATCAAGTCCATTTCATAAACCTCTTTCTTACCCTTTATTTTCGTTATTCACTATAGAACCATTTGTCGTAAATTTCATCGAAGGTTCCGTCTTCCTTCATGTCAGCCAAGGCTGCATCGACACGCTCCTGCAGCTCCGTGTTATCCTTTTTGAAGGCGACCGCCATCTCATCTTCCCCGAAGTTATCCTCCAGGACGCGATAGACGTCTTTGCCGGACTGCTTCATGTAGTAACGCCCGTAGACTTCACCGACGACGATGGCATCCACGCGGCCTGATTCCAGGTCGCTGAAGGAATTATTATTGGAAGGATACAGCACCAGATCCCCGCCCAATTTTTCAAATATACCTGACTCGTCTTCCATGATCTTGTCCACCGAACTGGAAGATTGCTGTGTCGAAACCAACTTCCCTTCCAGGTCCGCTTTCGTTTGGATGTCGCTGTCCTTCAAAACGATGATGGATTGCGCATCCACGATGTATGGTTCGCTCAAGAGGACTTTCTCGGCCCGTTCCGGCGTGATGGCATAGCCATTCCAGATCATGTCAATATTCCCGGAATCCAATTCGGTTTCCTTCATTGCCCAATCAATCGGCTGAAAAACCATTTCAGCCCCGATCCGTTCACCGACCTCTTTCGCCAGATCGACATCGAATCCGATGATTTCATTGTTGTCGTCACGGAATCCCATCGGCGCAAAAGTGTCATCCAAACCAACGACCAGTGTTTCTTCAGCAACAGCTTCCGAGCTGGCGGAAGCGTCATCGGCAGTCCCGCCGTTGCATCCAGCCAACAACAATAAACCCGTTCCGACCAAAGCGGCTTTTTGAAGCTTATCCAACATACGGCTTTCCCCCTCAACAAACAATTTTATTATTCAGCGAACCATGTTGCGTAGATTTCATCGTAAGTTCCATCTTCACGCATGTCATTCATCGCTGCATCGATTGCTTCTTTCAGTGCGGTATCTTCCTTGCGGACACCCACGCCATATTCTTCCTCGCCAAAATTATCGGCAAGAACGGCATACTTTTCCTCACCTTTTAGTTTCATTGTGTAACGGCCCAACACTTCGTCAACGACGATTGCATCACTGCGGCCGCTTTCCAGATCATTGAACACGTCGTTGAAGGTAGGGTACAAAATCGGCGCGCCCCCATCAAACTCAGCAGCAATTCCCGTTTCGTCGGCATTGATGGCATCGAATGCTGCAGATCCTTGTTGCGTCGCGACGACTTTCCCAGCCAAATCAGCTTTCGTTTCGATGGCACTGTCCGCCATTGTGACGATGATTTGGCTGTTGTTCAGATAAGGTTCTGTGAAAAGCACTTTCTCTTTGCGCTCTTCCGTGATCGTATAGCCATTCCAGATCATGTCGATGTTCCCTGAAGCCAATTCGGTTTCCTTCATTGCCCAATCAATCGGTTGGAAAGTGATTTCCACATCCAAGCGTTCCGCAACCTCTTTCGCCAAGTCGACATCGAAACCGACGATTTCGCCGCTTTCATCCTTAAAGCCCATCGGTGCAAAAGTATCGTCCAACCCCATCACCAGTGTTTCTTTGATCCCTGAATCTTCCGATCCGGTTGCAGAAGAATCCTCAGCAGCTCCTCCACCGCATGCAGCCAATAAACTTGTAGACGCCAACAACATTAATGCTAATTTTTTCATATTCTTCTCCTCCATATATGTGTACTTTTTTACTACCGTATTTTTGTGGTGGTCCCCCATCACGCCGTTTCCAATAAAAAAAGCCCTCTAACTTCCTGCTGAAAGTTAAAGGACGATTGAAGTCGTGGTTCCACCTTTTTTTGCGGCATCTTCGCAGAAACCGCCTCATAACGTTCCGTTTGAAACGTCAGTGCTGTAACGGGCACAACCGAGTCAGCCTACTGAGCACAGCGGATACTGTCTTTTCGGCATTCTTGCTCAGAGACGTGATTTCACTGATTGCTATTGTTTGCTCACACCACCCGCAAACTCTCTGGAAATAGTCAAAAGTTACTTTTTCTCTTCATTGCATTTAGAATTTAAGACAATAATACCACAGCATTCGGGAAATGCAAGCATTTCATTAAAAAAGGTCTCATCCATTTCTCATCCTGGTTAATCATACATCCACGATACAAGCTTAAACAATGGATAATAAATTACAATGAACAGTACAATATTCAACACAATGGTCGGTCCTAAACGCCCTGAAGCGAATGCGCTGAAATCAAGCTGCGTAATGTCCATCAAACTGTAAAAGCCAAAAACGAATGAATCCACCATGACGATTGCCAGGATGAACAACAAGGCCAACACGAAGACGTTTTCCGTCAGGTATTTCTGCATTTTCTTCACGAAGTACACAATCACCGAAAAAGCGACAGCATAAATACCCAGAATGCCGCTATAATAACTGTCGAACAACAGACCGAACAGAATCGCGTACAACTGCATCGGCTGCTTCGGGAAATAGTAGGAAAAAAGCACGAACCCGAACAGCGCCAAGTGCGGCACAAGGATATACTCTTCACTGACAAACTGCCCCGGAAAGGCGTTGATCAAAAAGCCGTCCAAGATCAAAAGCAAGTAAAGCATCACCGGGATGAAATAAGTGTGATGCAAAGATCTATTCTGCACCATTACTCACCACTCCCGCTCAGCCGTTTGATGACCGTCACGAACCGGATATTGTAAACCTCTCCGGCCGGCTCGATTGTCACCTGTTTGAAGAGACCGTAGCTGTCCATGGATACTTCTTTGACGGTGCCGATCAGCAAGGCGCTCGGCGAAACACCGCCCAATCCGGATGTCGCCACGCTGTCGCCAGGATTGATCACCGCATCTGGGGCAATCTGGGACATGGAGAGCATCTTCGTATTCTCATCATAGCCATTCACGATGCCATGAACAGGCCCGGATTCTGTCTGGATTTCAGCTGACACGCGGTTAGTCGTGTCGTTTGAAGTGGTCAACAAGAGGACTTTCGCGCTGGTGGAATTGACTTCGGATACTCGGCCGATCAGACCGTTCCCGGCCATCACCGACATGTCGACCGCTACACCATCCTGCGAGCCTTTGTCGATGACGATCTGGTTCAGCCAACTATCCGGGTTCCGGGCTACCACAGAAGCATTGATCTGTTCATATTCCGATAAAGTGCTCTTTAATTCAAGCTCTTCCTGCATCCGTACATTTTCTTGCTCCAGATTGTAGACTTTCACTTGCAGTTCATAAACGGTATCAATTTTACTTTTTAAAGATTGGTTTTCTTCATACGTATTCATCAGGTTATCGACTGAATCAACAAAATTCGCCACTACTTCCGCCGGTTTAGAAAATATTCTCGCAATGGAGCCTGTCACATCGTTCCCCACTTGTTGCGGTAGCGATGTATCTTCTCTGTTGTTGGTGAGAGAATATGCTATCAAGCTGATAAAGGTGATTACACTGATCAATAGGATAATCAATTTTTTATTGTTAAAAAACTGATTCACATTGACACCTCATTTCGTACATCACTTTCAATTATATTCATTATGCTTACTGTCTAAAATTTTTACGCTTGTACACGTTAATATTCTTCAATGTTTCACCTGTTCCGATCGAGACGCAATCCAATGGATCGTTGGCGATGAATACAGGGACTTCCGCTTCCGCCGAAATGACTTCAGCGATGTTCTTCAGAAGAGCGCCGCCGCCTGTAAGAACGATGCCATGATCGATGACGTCAGCCGATATTTCGGGAGGGGTCTCTTCCAGCACTTCCCTCACGGAAAGGATGATGTTCTCGACCACATCATGGATCGCAACCGCCACATCCTTGGCATGGATCTCCAAAGTCTTGGGCAGGCCGTTCACCATATCCCGGCCCCTTATTTCCATCGAGCCGTAGGAAGCCGCCTTTTCGATATCGGCACAGCCGATCGTTATTTTGATATCTTCAGCAGTCCGTTCGCCGATCAACAGACCGTACTTTTTGCGTATGAATTGAATGATCGCCTCATCCATGCGATCCCCACCAGCTGTACTGGAGCGGCTCGTAACGATTCCTCCGAGCGAAATGGTCGCCACATCGGTCGTCCCGCCACCGATGTCCACCACCATGTTGCCTGTAGGCGCGTGCACCGGAAGACCCGCACCCACCGCGGCAGCGAAAGGCTCTTCAATGATGAAAGCTTCTTTGGCGCCGGCTGTCCGGGTAGCATCAAGAACTGCTCGCTTCTCGACTTCCGTCACACCACTCGGTACGCAAACCATCACGTATGGTTTGATGAATGCATTTCCAGTCGCTTTTTTGATGAAATATTTCATCATTGCGACAGTTGTATCATAATCCGCAATGACGCCTTCTTTCATCGGTCGGGATGCCACGATGGTGCCGGGTGTCCTGCCGAGCATCTGGAAAGCCTCTTCCCCAACGGACAGAATTTCTCCCGTATGGATATTTTTGGCGACGACAGAAGGTTCTCTGATCACAATGCCCTTGCCTGCTATGAAGACGATCGTATTGGCCGTACCTAAATCAATTCCGATGTTCTTACCCTTAAAATTCAAACTTACCAAGTACTTCTCATCCTTCCGTCTGATTGACTACAAACTCTCCCACAAACAAATTCTTTTCTATTTTACCACAAACCAGAACAAGAAAAACATCAATGTAACAAACAAAAGAAAGAATTAATCAATTTGACAGGAATGCCGTCAATTGGTAATACTGCCGCCAATTATTCATCCTAATTGACACAATATGTTTGCACAATTCACAGTGGATATTCCGGCAGACCGGAGTTCCCGGACGAACATCGGGCATCCGGCATTTAAAAAGGCCCGAGACAGTGTCCCGGACCTTTTGATCGATTAAGTTAAGATAAATTAGATTTTTTCAACGTTAGCAGCTTGCGCTCCACGGTTACCCTCAACGATTTCGAATGAAACGGCTTGTCCTTCTTCCAATGACTTGAATCCGTCACCTAAGATAGCTGAGAAATGTACGAATACGTCATCTCCGCTTTCGCGTTCGATAAATCCAAAGCCTTTTTCTGCGTTAAACCATTTTACTGTTCCTTTTTCCATGAAAAATTCCTCCTCGTGCAAAGCACTCTAAATTGTTATTCTTGCTTTTGGTACGATAGGAATGTTCATGACAATCTTTTCTTTACCAAACAAAAACACTAACATAATGATATATCAGGTTTTCCGATATTGCAAGTTTTTTGCCATCAAATTTTCATTTCAGCTTGCGGAAATAGTTGCGGAAACGGAGCTAAATGATGCCGTATTCCCTCAGGCTGAGATAATCGTTGACCCCGATGATGAAATGGTCGAGTATCTCGATCCCCATCATTTCCCCACATTCCACCATCCTGCGGGTAAAGATCAGATCGGCTTCCGAAGGATCGGGGTTCCCGGAGGATAGCGATAGGTAAGTCTTTGATGTTATCTCGAACTTTTCCCCCGCTTCACACCGTGCGTACGGCTTTCACCGTACACGGCGTTCCATCGTTAGTTACATACTTCATTTTTCTCAGTCGTTTTAATTCGTTCCTGTTTGTACTTCTTTGTTTTCGACTAGCTTTCTTAACTTGTTGAGTTTAATGATTTGCTCGCTATTCAGCTTTGTGATTTCTAAATAGTTGGCTATGGTTTCTTCTTTTGCGGCATGAATGAGTCTATGCACATTGTCAGTTACCAGAATTAGATTAGAATATCTATCATCTTTCGATTTGTCCCATGGAATTTTATGGTGGCAATGAAACTCAGTGAGGAAAAGTTCTTCACCGCTTACACCGCATTTTCCATTTTGCGCTACGAAAAGTGATATTCGATTGTCGTTAAACTCAACGGTCGCACGTTTATTGATTACTGGGTGTTTTCGTAACCATTGTATTTGGACTTCTGAAACGGTCGTGAGCTCCTTATGCATTAGCTTCCTACCCTCGGTAGTGAATTTGCATATGCCATTTTTCGGAAGTAGTGCTGTTCTTGTTTTGATAAAACCAATAGGGATAATAGGATAGCCTTTGATATATCTCGTCATTTTGGATTTGAGATAGGGCTGAATTCCCTTATCTTTGATTTTATAGCTAGTCGTTTTTCTTAATGCAAGATGTTTTAGGCGATGTTTTTCAACTTGTGTCAGTTGATATTGAATTGGCATAAGATCATCATTTACTTGTGTTGCGATTTGGTAATAGTTATGAATCCCTATCACCATACTGTTGTAAATGACCATGTTTTTAGTCAATTCTGTTCCATCGGGTGTTTTCTGCATTAATTTGATTTGATCTTTCAGTTGCTTTTTGATTCGTTTCTTTGCCTTTTCACAGATATGTGATTGACACACGAAATTTTTTCTTCCCATTCGGTCATAGCCTTTTCGTTCCATTTTTAGTTCGAAACCTAAGAATTCACTACTTTTCTTTTTGAGGTTCGTGATTTTTGATTTCTCTTCTGAAATGGGTAATGATAGACGTTCTTCCAACCACATTTTGCTTGCAATGAAGATTTTCTCTGCATTCGCTCTCGTTGTGGTAAATATTTTGAAATCATCTGCATATCTTACGATATACATTTCCTTCAAATTTGAAGTTTCGCGAAGTTTACGGTAACGATACTGACGGGACAGAAGTCCCGTTTTCTTGTTGTAATAATCCGTAATATTTTTGCACTCAAAGTTTTCCCATTGATTCGCTATCCACCAATCGAATTCATTCAGATTAATATTGGCTAATAGGGGTGATAGTATTCCACCTTGGGGAGTGCCTTTTGTCGGATGAATTGTTTTTCCGTCCGGAAGTAGAATGGGAGCTTTCAACATTTTGCGCATTATCACAAGCAACTGCTTGTCATGTATGCCAAAAGTCCAGATTTGTTTCATCAGTTTCGTATGATTGACTTCATCAAAGAATCCCTTGATATCAATATCAACTACATACTGCATCTTGGATCTATTTATTCTTCCCGCACATTGTGAGATTGCATTTTCAGCAGATTTGTTCGGTCGGAATCCGAAGCTATTTTTATTAAATTTTGCTTCACAAATTGGTTCCAAGACTTGTAAGATACATTGCTGAGCAACTCTATCCCACATTGACGGAATTCCAAGTGGTCTAGTTTTCCCATTTGCTTTGGGAATCTCTTTTCTGCGTACCTTACGAGGACAATAGTGATTGAATCTTCTTTTTACAACTTCAAGAAAATCGGATTGACTCATCTTTTCGATGTCCTTAATGGTTACTTTATCAACACCTGGTGTTGCACTCCCATTGTTTCGCTTGATATTTCTGTAAGCTAAGAGAATGTTGTCATCAGAAGCGATGATTGGCATCAGATTGCTGAAGTTTTCATTTGTTTTACTTCGAGCATAAAGTGAGTCGAAGGTTTCAGTCATACCATAATATTCGGCATGCCGTAGCCTTGTATTTTTCATTTGCGGAATTTTCTTAAAACTTTCTTTCAAGGTCTATCACGCTCCCTTGCAGGCTCGTGACCTTTTGAGTCATACGAGAATCCTTGATATGACTGAGTTGAAATATTGAATAGCTAACGACTTGAGGCTATTGCTCCATTTCCATTACAGAAACTTCTTCGCTCATGCCTCTGCTCTCACTACCATAAATGGAAGTTATACTTACGTTTTCCTTCCAACCGCTTCACTGAGTGTATTCTCTCCACGCTGGTAGCTTTCCACGTTCCCCAAACCCTATCAATGCCTTAACTTAGGTGCTAGCTCTTACCTGGTGTCCTCTCTGCAGCCTATAACTGCACATGGAGCTTTCGAAACCATCATAGGTACTTGCCCACGGAACACAACTGACATACTGTCAGCCACAAATCCATTTCTGGATGTTCACCACTTATAGATATTTCATTCGCTAGTTCGTCAGTGTTTTACCACATTCTCACCATATTAAGTTTTTTTAATCGACTCCCGGCCTATCAATCACACCCCTCACCGCTGAGGGGGTTTCGTTGAAGTTCACTATTTAGTTGCTCATCAGACGGTAATTTTCAGCCGACTTCACCGAGATTCACACACAAATCTTAATACATTGATTGGTGCATGTCGGAGTATCAGAGCGGGCGCTTCAAGACGTTACCCTATCATTTCACCCGTCGGGCTTGGAGTTCACGACTCTCCTTTTGCCTTAGGACAATTCGGGCAGTGTGCGCAATCTTTTCAATTGCGAACGTGTCTCACGATGGTTGTGTGCGAGGATGATCCGCGCCGCTGCAAACCTTACCGCCTCACGAAAAATCTCGCGCGGATGCGCGACCGAACTGTTCAGACTGCCGATGAAAATCGTCTTCTTCTTGATGATTTCGTTCTTTGTGTTCAGATAGACAGCCACCACGTGCTCTTGTTGGAGATCGCGCATCTCTTTCTGCAAAAGTGTTCCTGCGCTTTGCGTAGAGGTGATCGTTCCGCTCTTCAACTGCGTCGCATTGGCTACGCGGACTCCCAATTCGACACAGGCCTTGATTTCGATCGCTTTGGTTCGGCCGATTCCGTGGATCGCAGTCAACTCTTCCAGCGAGGCCATCTTCAAGGAATGCAGATCTTCGAACTCATTCAGCACCCGTAACGCCAACTGCATGACGTTGCTGTCCCTGGGTCCCGTCCGCAGAATGATCGCCAATAATTCATGCGTCGCCAAGGCTTTTTCTCCGTATTGATCCAATCTTTCACGCGGGCGCGATGCTTTGGGAACCTCCATCAGCAGATTTGTTTCTTGCACCATCCTGTTTTACCCCTTTCCTTCCGTCTACTCAATAGATACGCAGGAAAAAGCGGAACAGGTTAATTCTCTTTCAGCCAATCCATGACCGCATGCAGGTCCGGCAAAATGGCCGTCGTTTTTGCTTTCGCTTCTTCATCGGGAACGATCAGATCCGGGATCATGATGACTTCGATGCCCGCATCATAGGCCGCGCGGATGCCATTAAGCGAATCTTCCAGGATCAGACAGTCCTCTTTCGGAATGCCGAGTGGTTTCCAGGCGCTGAGGAAAATTTCCGGATCCGGCTTGGCGAAGGATACTTCATCCCCGCAGACTTGGTAGCGGAAATACTGCGAAATATCAGCCAATTCGAGGTAAAAACTGACCTCTCTCCTTCGGCTGCTGGAAGCAACGACACACACCACACCTACCTCCTTCAGAAAGGCCAGCAGATCATAAAGGCCTTTTTTGATCGGAAGCCCTTGCTCAGAGGCGATGTCAGTCTGTCTCTTCTTCATTTTTCTCAGGAATCGTTCCGCCAGTTCTGCATCACCAAAGTCGGATGCCAATTCGGGCATCACATCTTTATCGGATCGGCCTACTTGTTTCAGGTAATAGTCGAAATCGAACGCTATCGGCAAGGCCAGCTCTTCCGCCAATTCGCCCTGTGCCTGGTAGCCCAACGTTTCCGTATCGAACATCAGTCCATCCATATCAAAAATGACCGCTTTTTTACGCATCTCAAAACTCCTTATCCTTTAATAAATAATGTCTTACTTCAGAAAGGAAATACAGCGAGCCTGTAATCAATAACATGCCCTTTTCCGATTGCTTCGCTTTCAGATCATCGATCGCAAAGCGCCAATCTTCGTAGGCTTCAGTTTCTGATGCGCCCATCCGCTCGCACAGTTCCTTGACCGATGCGGCCCTTGGGAAATCAAAGCTGGTCACGTGCAGCTTGCCGCCGGGAATCGCCTTGATCAGCCGGCCCATTTCCTCCAGGTCCTTATCCGCCAAAGCAGCCAACAGAATGGTGATGTCCTTTTCCGAAAACTTCTTCTTGATCGCTTCAGCCAGCACTTCCATAGCCGGGATATTGTGGGCACCATCCAGCATGATGAACGGTTTTTGCGAAACGATCTCCATCCGGACCGGCCAAGCCGTCCCCAGCAAACCTGCTTTGATTGTCGTCTCCGAATAGGCTAAAGCGTATTTTTTGCAGAACAGCAAGAAAGCCTGCAGCGCTGTAGCCGCATTGTCGACTTGATGGCCACCCATCAGTGCGATTTCAAGGTTTCCGAAGTTGCCCAATGAAGACGAGAAATCAAAGACTTCATGGTAATCGGAACCCTCATGCCAATTGGCGATGCTGAAGTCCGGGCCGAATGCATACAATGGTGCAGCCTGCTTTTCCGCAGTGTCCCGCATCACCGACAAAGCCTCTTCAGGCAATCTTCCGATGACAACAGGTGTCCCTTGCTTGATGATGCCCGCTTTCTGATAGGCGATCTCCGCAAGGGTATCCCCGAGGATATTGCTGTGGTCTTTGCCAATCGTCGTGATGAGCGACAAATCCGGCTCGGCAACATTCGTGCTGTCGTACAGCCCGCCCAGCCCGACTTCCAATAATACGACATCGCAAGGGTGGGAACCAAAATAGGAGAACATCATGGCAGTCACCACTTCGAATTCCGTCAACGGACCCATATCCGTCAGGCTGATTTCCTCATAGAGTGCATGCAGGATTTTCGCTTGCTCCAATACGTCCTCATCCGGAATGTTCGCTCCATTCATGCTGATTCTTTCATTGAAACTGACGATATGCGGCGAGGTGAAGGTTCCCACCGTATAGCCAGCCGCCATGAACAGGCTTCTTAAGTAAGCAACATTCGATCCTTTTCCGTTTGTTCCGGCAATATGGATGGATCTGAATTTGCGTTCCGGGTGACCCAGTTTTTCCATCAACCATTTCATCCGGACTATTCCGGGCTTAGGGCCCATGCCTTTGCGGGTATGGATCCATTCCATCGCCTCTTCATAAGTTGCAAACATCTACCTCTTCACTCCATTTCTATTTAAGAAGAACCCTATCTACAAAGGAACTTGCCAATAGGGTTCTTCTTGTTCAATTCAATTTAATTCGCTGTTTAGGCTAACTGCTCTTTTAAGGCAGCGATGCGTTCTTGAACGGCCGCCAATTTTTCGCGGTATTCCGTTCCTTTTTGTTTTTCCCCGTCAATTACAGCCTGCGGGGCTTTGCTGACGAATTTTTCGTTATTCAATTTGCTTTCCACACGGTCGACTTCTTTGGTCAATTTCTCCGCTTCCTTTTCAAGACGGGAAATCTCATCTTCCAATTTGATCAGACCGGCCAACGGCATGTACACCTCTCCGCCTGAGAAAACGGCGGTGACGGCGTCGCTGGCCGCCTGGATATGTTGGCTGATTTCCAGTGTATCCGGATTGCAGAAGCGGATGATGTACGATTCGTTGGCGCGGAAAACCGCTTCGGTCGCCTCGTCATTCACCTTCAATTGCATCGGAACTTTCTTGGACAACGGTGTGTTCATTTCAGCGCGGACATTGCGGACGCCGCGGATCAGTTCGATCAGTTTCTCCATCGCTTCTTCAGCGGCTTCATCGATATAGCTGTCATCCGCTACCGGATAGGCTGCCGTCACGACGGAAGCGCCTTGATGCGGTACATTCTGCCAGATTTCCTCAGTGACGAACGGCATAACTGGATGCAACAAGCGCAAGACGTTGTCCAAAACATAAGCCAAAATGCTGCGGGTTGTCTGTTTTGCCGCTTCGTTTTCGCCTTGCAGAACTTCTTTGGACATTTCGATATACCAGTCGCAGTAATCATCCCAGATGAAACGGTACAACAAGCGGCCGGCTTCCCCGAACTCAAACTTCTCGAACAGGTCCGTCACTTTTGTGATGGTCTTGTTCAGGCTGGAAAGGATCCATTTATCGGCGATTGTCTTTTCTCCTGAAATGTCGATGTCGTCGAAAGTCAGATCTTCCAAATTAAGCAGCACGTAACGGCTGGCATTCCAGATCTTATTGATGAAGTTCCAGGATGCATCCATCTTCTCATAGCTGAAGCGGACATCCTGACCGGGTGCGGAACCGTTGGCCAAGAACCAACGCAAAGCATCCGCGCCGTATTTTTCGACGACTTCCATCGGATCGATCCCGTTTCCGAGCGATTTGCTCATCTTGCGTCCTTGCTCATCACGGATCAGGCCATGGATCAGTACATTCTCAAACGGACGCTTTTCGGTGAACTCCAGACTTTGGAAGATCATCCGGCTTACCCAGAAGAAGATGATGTCATACCCGGTCACCAAAGTGCTGGTAGGGAAGTAACGTTTGAAATCTTCCGCCTCTTCATCCGGCCAGCCCATTGTCGAGAACGGCCAAAGCGCTGAACTGAACCACGTATCCAGGACATCCTCATCCTGCGTCCAGTTTTCGCTGTCGCTCGGAGCTTCCATGCCTACGTACATTTCGCCGGTTTCCTTATGATACCAGGCCGGGATTTGGTGTCCCCACCATAATTGACGCGAAATGACCCAGTCATGGACGTTGCCCATCCAAGTCAGGAAAGTATTTTCAAACCGTTCCGGATAGAAGGAAACTTTTTCTTCTGTGGATTGGTTTCCGACTGCCCGTTCAGCCAGCGGTTGCATTTTGACGAACCATTGCGTCGAGATGCGCGGTTCCACAACAACGTTTGTGCGTTCCGAATGTCCGACACTGTGGGTCATTTCCTCAATTTTGACCAAATAGCCCAGTTCTTCCATATCTTTTACAATCGCTTTGCGCGCTGCAAAGCGGTCCATGCCTGCATATTTTCCGGCTGCTTCGTTCATCGTCGCATCATCGTTCATGACATTCACTTGCGGCAAATCATGACGCAAACCGACTTCGAAGTCGTTCGGGTCATGGGCTGGAGTGATTTTAACGACACCGGTCCCGAAGTCCATTTCGACATAATCATCCGCAATGACCGGAATTTCCCGGTTCACCAGCGGCAATGTCACGGTCTTGCCGATGAACTGCTGATATCTTTCATCTTCCGGATGAACCGCAATGGCAGTATCTCCCAACATGGTTTCCGGACGGGTAGTCGCCAATTCCAAGTAACCCGAACCATCCGTCATCGGGTAGCGGAAGTGATAGAAGGCGCCCTGAACGTCCTTATGTATGACTTCAATATCGGATAAGGCCGTTTTCGCTTTTGGATCCCAGTTGATGATGTAAGCGCCGCGGTAGATCAAGCCTTTTTCGTATAAGCCGACGAAGACTTTGCGGACTGCATCCGACAAGCCAGCATCCAGCGTGAATCGCTCCCGGTCATAATCGACGGAGATCCCCATTTTTCCCCATTGCTCGCGGATGACGCTTGCGTAGTCCTCTTTCCATTCCCAAACCTTGTCGACGAAGGCTTCGCGGCCCAGGTCATAACGGGTAAGCCCGTCTTCGGCCAGTTTCGCTTCCACTTTGGCTTGGGTGGCGATGCCGGCGTGGTCCATACCCGGCAACCACAACGTATCGAATCCTTGCATGCGTTTTTGGCGGATCAGCATATCCTGCAGCGTCACATCCCAGGCATGGCCCAAATGCAGTCTGCCGGTTACGTTCGGAGGCGGAATCACGATCGAATACGGTTTTTTGCTCTTGTCTCCGCTAGGCTTGAACAGCCCCGCTTCCACCCATTTTTGATATTTCCCAGCTTCTACTTGCTGGGGTTGATACTTTGTCGGCATTGCGTCTGCTTTAGACATTCAGCCACTTCCTCTCTTTTTTTCATTGATTTGTTGCGAAAAAAAACGCCCTGCATACGAATATGCAGGACGATATGAATCGCGGTACCACCTAAATTACAGGAAACGGATCCCTGTCTCTCTTTTTGATAACGGAGAATACTCCGAGCTGCGCTACCCAGTCCGCAGACCTTCACACAACTTGCTCACAAGCTACTTCACTTTCCTTCCCCAAAAAAGCTTTCACCAATCGCTTTTCTCTCTTATGTGGTTCCGGGTAAGTTACTCTTCTTGATCGACGCTTTATTTATACTTCACTAGTTTAGCACCTTTTGATTGAAATCTCAATGCGATTAGAGCAAATTTTTGGCCGCTGCCAATGCTGCTGCTTCATCCGGTTCCGTCGCGATTTCCGGGACGATCTCCATATAGGAAAGGATGCCTTCTTTGTCGATGACGAAGACGCTGCGCGCCAACTTATTGCCCAATTTGGGCACTTTCAGTCCGTAGGCTTCCCCGAATTCGCCTGCATCATCATGTAGCATCTGCATGTCGATGCCGTTCGCCGAGCACCAGTTGACCAGTTCTTCTTTTGTATTTCTCGAAACCGACAACAACGTCAAGCCTTCGATGTTCGCTGCCGTCTCGTTGAATTTGCGTGTTTGTTTATCGCAGACGCTCGTGTTGATATCCGGGAATACGCTGATCAAAACAACCGAACCGCGCAGATCATCCAAAGCTACCTTTTCGTCTTTTGTGTTGTGCAACGAAAATGCCGGTGCCTTCTCCCCAACTACGGGTTGCGTACCTAAAACTTCAACCGCTTCACCCTTTAATGTCACTTGCATGAAAACATTCCCCCTTATCCGATAATACTTTCATTATACAGATAAGCGGCAAATTATGGTAAGGATAAGCTCTTGCAAGGCGAGTTAGAGTAAATCCGAAAAGAGCGCCTCGTCTTGGCTGGCGGTGTCCTCCCGGCCGGTTATGCTCGATACTACAATGCCGGCAACAGCGCGCGCAACGAGTGGTTCCACATCAAGGAGCGCTTCAAAACGTCTGGCTTTATCCAAGTGCGGTTTCGTTTTTGGTGATGGCGGCGCAAAAATCGTGCAGCAGTCCTCGAAGGGTTGCACCGACAAATCAAATGTATCGATTTTCTGTGCCAAATCGATGATTTCCAATTTATCCATCGTTGCGACAGGACGAATGATCGGCGTCGTTGTGACATCATTGATGGCAACCATACTTTCCAGCGTCTGGGAAGCGACCTGGGCCAAAGATTCCCCATTGAAGATGGCCAGCCCTTTACGTTCGGCTCTGATGGCGTCGGTGATCCGCAGCATCATCCGGCGCGTGATCGTCATCAGATAATCCGCCGGCACCTTCTCCTTGATTTCTTCCTGGATTTCCGTGAACGGCACTTCGATGAACTGGATTTCACCGCCGAATCTGGTCAATTTGGCAGCCAGATCCTTGGCTTTCTGCAACGCTTGCGGACTTGTGTAAGGTGGACTGTGGAAGTGAACCGCCTCAATCTTTACGCCGCGCTTCATGGCAAGGTAACCGGCCACCGGCGAATCGATGCCACCGGAAAGCATGAGCATGCCTCTGCCGCTGGAACCGACAGGCAAGCCGCCAGCCCCTTGGTAAGTTTGCGTACTCAGCATGATGCCGCTGGTTTTGATGTCTACGCGCACAAGGATATCCGGCTGCTTCATCTTGACCGAAATGCCCGGAAAAGCATCCAGCACGGTTGCCCCCAGCTCGGCATTCATGAAGGTCGTGTCATGCTCGTATTCATGATCCGAGCGGCGCGTAGCTATTTTGAACGTCTTTCCGGTCGTCTCCATTTTTCCTAGCAACTCCACCAAAACGCGTTTCACTTCATCGAGATCACGCGAAACGAGATAGACCGGCGAATAGTTTTGGATGCCGAATACATGCTGCAAGCGATCGATAATGACGGCCTCGTCAGCTCCGTTCAATTCCAACAACATAAAATCGTGCTCGGGTTTGATTTTGATCTGCGGATGATCCTTTGTGACCATCCTGACATTTTGCGCCAACTGCTGGACAAAACGTTTTTTATTTTTCCCTTTGGTCGATAATTCGCCAAAACGGATTTGAATGTGCGTTTCCATTTATCTTCTCTTCCAATCTGTCAGTTATTCTATTGTATCTTCTGGAACTGTTGATGCAGCGTCCGGAAATGTTCGATGAAGGCTTCCGCTTCCGACTCCGTATTCTCGCCGGAAAGGCTTATCCTGACCGCACACTGGCTCCAGGAAACCGGCACGCCCATCGATCCCAGCGTATAGGGCGTGCCTTTCTTTCTGCTCGAGCAGGCGCTGGTGGTTGAAATGAAGATATCCTGGCTTTCGAAAGCATGGACCATCACTTCTCCCCGGACGCCTCTCATGGCAAAACAGAGGATATGGCCCGCTCCGCCTTCAGGCGAAAAGATCCTGACATCTTCATATTCCGAAAGGGCCGCAACCAACTTACCCCGGACCAATTGTTCTTGCTCGCGGCTTGAGGCGCTGTTTTCCAGCGTCATGCGCAAGGCTTTCGCCATCGCCGCAACTCCGCCGACATTCTCGGTCGTGCTGCGCATGCCCGCTTCTTGCCCGCCCCCCGTCAACAACGGCGCAATCCGTTTGCCGTGTTTTTTATAAAGGATGCCGACACCTTTGGGGCCGTGGAATTTGTGCGCTGAAAGCGACAAGAGATCCACACGGGGATGCCGGATCAGCGGCTCGCATTCACCGACAGCCTGCACGGCATCCACATGGAAATGGACCCAAGGATAATTTTCCAGCAGTTCACCGATAGCCTCAATCGGCTGGATGCTGCCGACTTCATTATTGATGGCCATGACGCTCAGCAGGACCGTATCTTTCCTAATCGCTTTCTCAAGCTCCTCAACGGATACGATTCCGTCCGCATCGACAGGCAAATAGCTGATTTCAAACCCTAACTTTTCCAGCTGTTCCAGCGATTTTGAGACTGCGGGATGTTCGACAGAGGAAGCGATCATGTGTTTCCCGGCAGCGAACTTCTCCATCGCTGTTCCTTTGATTGCCCAGTTGTCGCTCTCTGTGCCGCCGCTCGTGAAGAAAATTTCATCCGGCTGGGCGCCCAGTAATTGGGCGATCTGTTTGCGCGATTGCTGCAGCAAAGCATCCGCTTCATTGCCTAATCTGTGCAGGCTGGAAGGATTGCCAAAAAATTGTTCATTGACCTTCCGGTAAGTATCCACAACCTCCGGATACATTTTGGTTGTTGCACTGTTGTCAAAATAAATCATCTTTATCTACACTTCCTCACTAACTTTGCACTCTCGTCGGGACATCCTATCCATTATATAGAAAATGCCGGACCATTAAAAGCTTACGGCTGAATTTTATTTCCTTCTCATGAAAGGATGTCCAAAAAGGGGCCGAGACAATGTCCCGACCCCTGCGTTTTGTTCGTTTGAGTGTTTAATAGTAGCGGCGATTTTTTTCTTCCTGGTAGGATTCTTCCACTTTGCGGGCAGCCCCTGCTTCGACGCGGTTCAGCGGAATTTTGATGGCTTCCAGCGCACCTTCATAGTCGTATTCGCGATGGAAAAGCACCAAAGCTTTGTTGATGGCATTTTCGATTTCCACATGCGAATGACGGAAACGGTTTGCGTACTGGATCATATATTCCGTCAGCATCGCATTGTCCACGATCGCCTGCGTTTGGTTATCCAGCATTTCGATGTCCTCTTCGCACATTTTGGAGATGGCATCGATTTCGTCCATGTCGATCTTCACGCGGTTCAGCTTGGAAGCCAAATCCTCGATGCGATCCGTGACTGAGAAGAAAAGGTCCAAATAGACTTTCGGCAATCCAGGCAGATGGTACTTTTCGATGGTCCGCTTCATGTTGCGCATATCCAACTCGTACAGATCGATGCTGTCCTTGATTTCCTTTTCGCGGTTGCGCAAATCGCTGAGGTTGCTGACCAATTCAGACTGTTCCTTGTCGATTTCGGAAAGGCGTTGGCTGATTTTTTCGTAGTAGTCGCGGACAACCGAGTAGGAAATTTCATGTTCCTTCATCATCTTATCGTAGTAACGCAAGGCTTCGTTTTCCTTCAGCAACTGCTCTTCGAACTCTTGCGCGCGGCCTAATTCATTCTTGTTCAGGAAGTAATTCTGGGAAACGCGGTCGATTTCAAGCAATACATAGCGGTTGCTCTGCAGGACATGATCCATTTTCTTTTGCAGGTTCGCCGTATGGCGGCCCACAAAATCCTTGGCTTCCATCTCTTTTTCCATGATGGCATAGACCGCCTCGATATCGCGTTCGATCTTATCCATCTTTTTGCCGGCTTCATTGATGTCGGCTAGCCCGATGGAATCTTTCGCTTCCTGGATTTCTTTTTCGACCGCAGCTATCTCAGCGGAGACATCCACACCTTCGAAAACGTATTTTTCATCCAACAGGCGTTGGTAGCCGTCTTTCAGATCGTTTACTTGCTCCTCGTACTCTGTTTTGATTTTTTCGTTCAGCTCAGGAATCTTTTCAACGACTTCTTCCATCACCAGCAAATCTTGCTCGATACGCGACAAGATTTCCTTGGCTTCCATATGGTCGCCCTCGTTCGTCAGTGAATTGAATTTCGTGAAATCCAACTCCATGTAATTCAGGTTCTTCTCCAACGTTTCGATGGCCGGACCGAATGTAAAACTGTGCGCCAACAATTGTTTGCGGATTTTATTGTATCGTTCCTGGATTTCTTCCAACTCTTTGCGGTTTTCCTGCGCACTTTCCAATAGTTTTTCGAGTGCCTTGTTCACTTTTTCAACGCTGTTCTTCGTTTCGTCGATCAATTGATCCGCTTGCGAAATGGCTTGCTTCGCCTTGATGAAATTCATGCGCTGGATGTATTGTTCGGCACTGACCAGCGCCGCTTCGATTTCAGGATACTGAAAACGCGTGATGGTCTGCCATGTAGCTTGCCAACTCTCATACGTGCGCTTTGTTTGCCCTGTCAAATTCATATTTTTCAATGTGAACAGGTTATCGGCCACCGGTATGGCCATCGCTTTTTGTTTCTTCTCATCGATCTCTTTGATCCGATTCGCTTGTTGCCTCGTCAAATACATGATCGCACCATACCCGATCAACACTAACAATATTATCGCCACTAACCAATATATAAACTCCATCAATAAATCCTCCACCTATTCCGACAATTTCGTTTATTTGATCTGAAAATTGAAAACGCCCAATATATCTCATTTTTTAGTATAACATAGAAAGAACCAATCAGAAACCAGAAAATTATAAGGAAACTGAATTCCTTTCCTTGGAGTCAAGAAAGCGTTCCACCGCTGCCAAAAGTCCGGAACCCATCATTTTTCCATTGCATTAACTGCTTTTGTTTGGTACAATAATCTTCGTGTAAAATAATGCAGCGAAAAAGAAGCACCCGCGTCAACAGTTCATCGCCATCCATAGATGGTTCAATTGCGTACCCTTGCGGCTGCATAAGGTGAAGATTGAAGGATCAACTGCACGCATTGCTGACTTATCATTCTTATTTTACTCCAAAAATCAAACATTTATTGGAGGAATTTTATTATGTCACGTTATACAGGACCAAGTTGGAAACAAGCTCGTCGTCTAGGCATCTCCCTTTTGGGAACAGGTAAAGAATTGGAGCGTCGTCCATACGTTCCAGGTCAACACGGCCCTAACAACCGTAAAAAATTATCTGAATATGCTATGCAATTGCAAGAAAAACAAAAATTGCGTCACATGTACGGTATGAACGAACGTCAATTCGCAACTTTATTCAAAAAAGCTGGTAAAATCAAAGAAGGTAAACACGGTGTTAACTTCATGATCTTATTGGAACAACGTTTGGATAACGTAGTTTACCGTCTAGGTTTAGCTTCTACTCGTCGTCAAGCACGTCAATTAGTTAACCACGGTCACGTAACTGTCGATGGCAAACGTGTCGATATCCCTTCATACGAAGTATCTGTCGGCCAAGTAATCGGCTTGCGCGAAAAATCTAAAAACTTGGTAGTTGTTAAAGCAGCTGCTGAAGCTTTGTTCGGACGTCCTGACTTCATTACTTTCGACGAAGAAAAATTAGAAGGTTCATTGAACCGTCTGCCAGTTCGCGAAGAATTGCCAGCTGAAATCGATGAGTCATTCGTAGTAGAATACTACAACAAATTAGGTTAATAGGATTTCATACAGTTTTATAGCGTTTAAAACTGCTGATATATCAACCTTTTACCTGTTGCCTCTTTCATTGATCATTCAAATTATTGAGTGCTTTGGTAGTCAAATGGTAGTCAAAAACCACGGCAACGGCTGAGCCGCTTTCTTAATTGAGAGCGGCTTTTTTTGTTGCATCCAGGTAAATTTGAGGGGTATCCAAAATTGGATAAGCCCGATCACTGCATGGCTCCCTATTCCAGGGACTCATAGATATCTGGGCGAACGTGTCGTTCTATCAGCTGCATCCATCTTTGACTTTAGCCCATTTTTGAGCGAAAGCCTAGCTCATACTCTTTTTTGAGTAGAAGCTATACTGTTAGTCATTTTTGGATAACAGCTCTGGGGAACTTTCGTTTTTGGCCAACTTCATAGCTTGCGGCCTATCCATTTGCGGACAACCCCCCAGGGCAATTCTCCCTCCGGCATCCAACGTTCTCAAATCTTAGGGCGTTTCTGGATGCAGTCGCGCTTTGCGACTCCATCCGATCGGCCGGGGTAGCGATTCACTAGGGCGCGGATAGATCGGCCTATGAGCTGTTATACATTTTTGTGCGATAGCTCGTAGCAATTTGCTAGTTCGTGGATTAGTTACTCAAAAAAGAGTTACCAAAAATATATAGTTCGGTCCATTTCTGGACATATCTTCCTGGATGGCGAATCACCCACCTTTTAGATCGGCTCAATTTTGAATATATCTGCATTCCCATTTTGGGAACATAGCTTTTGTTCTGCAGAAGCTGCTGCACTGATCCGGTGCATAAGGTCGGCTTAATTTTGAGCACCCTCTCGCATCCAAGGGGATCGGGAAACGCGACACCCTTTATAGGTCTGCTCAATTTTGAGCACCCCCATCAATTCCGCTAACAAGATACAAATATCCCATATCTTAACGGCTAGCCAAAAACACTTAATAGATGCCGTTGTTTCTTTTGATATTCGACTGTTTATATTATCCGGTTGTAAAATCGCTTAGAATGCAATTATGAGCCGAATTTCTGCGTACTCAAATCAGGTACGCAGAATGTGATTCGCGGCGGGGTAACGATCCGTTAGGGCGCGGCCGGCAGTCGGGAAACTTGACACCCGCTTTTGTTGTGGCTGCAGCCGTTTGAAATGACAACAGTTTTTTATGGTTGTTTTGACAGACTTCGGCCGAAAGTCCGGCTCTATTAATATCGGGTACCGCGTGATGCATCCCCGGGCAAAATAAAAAAGTGCCGCATAACGACACTTAAAAGTTTGTATTGTTCATTTCTGCAATGCAGCTTTATTCCAGTTGTTTTTTCCGTTGTTTTGTTGATATCGTTCATCCTACTGCGTTTTTTTTTGCATAATATTCTTTTTTTTGTTTCAAAATCTCTTCCCTTTTCTCCCGATACCTTTTTTGATCGCGTTCTTTTTTACAAGCTTTGCATTGCGCATCAAAACCATCTTTGCCGGTACTCTTCTTAGGGAAATTCGAAGTATTTAATTCTTGTTCTATGCCGCATTTTGCGCATTTTTTCATTTCGGAAATTTCTCCTTTCTCCCTGTGGTTTCTCGCTCACGAGAAAATATGTACAGTGACGGCGTGAATGACGAACGGAGGGGGAGGGAGGGGGTCATCCCCCCCTATATTCTCAGCCGCCCGAACGTTTTCACCTCGATTACCTACCCTGATTCACGCTTTAAATAAATTATTTTTTATTTTTTATTTACTGCTTCATTCTCTCGATAATAAATAAATAAATTAATTAATCATTTATTCCTGGAATGTTTGGCAGCAGTGTTCTGTATGCGGCATCAAGCTTCAACGTATCCGCAGACTTAACGCCGCTCTCTCGTTCGTGCTTGGCTTCAATCTCTGCGATGGCTTTGGCTTTCTCAATCTCCGCTGCAGCATCACGCTTCTTCTTGTTGTCCTCGCGTTCGGATAGGATGGCTTTGGCCAGCAGATCGCTGTTAGCCTTCTGCTCTGCCAGTTCCCGGGCATTCATTGCCTTAATGGTTGCATGGAACTCCTCTGCCTGCTTAGCATCCTTCTCATCTACAACCTTCTGCATAGCAACGATATCAGTGTAATTAGGTTCTGTCATAGTTCTTATTCTCCTTTGCTTTCGATGATAATCGGATACATTGGCACAAGTTCAACCACCTGGGCATAAAAGGCCCTTGCATAATCCACCCTGGGCAGCGGGTACCCGATCAGATCGGATAAGGTTTCGCATTTAGTTGCGAATTCATTTGATCTATCAGAAATAGCCTTCAGCTGGTCCATCAGCTCTGCAGCTTCCTGATATTGCTCGCGGTTAGTTTTGAGAAGATAACCCTTCAGGATATCCCCGGCTTCTTGCCATTCCTGCTCTGTCAACAGTGAAGAGTTTTTCAGCTTTTCCAATTGCTTTGTGTAGAACTCTTTGGCATTACTCGCGCCCCAAAGGGCATCCTTAGCCGTCTGGTATGCGTTGGGGGTCTCTTTGGATTCTGCATCCAGCAGATAGGCATTAGCCTTCTCAATCTCCTGATCAGACTTCTGGATATTTTCCTTGCACTCTTTAATTTTTTCGGCCTTCTCGCTGACTCTTTCGGATAAAAATACTTCTAATTCTTCGATTGTTTTCATGATAGTTCTCCTTTTGTGTTTGTATTTTAATAGAATTTATTTAACGGTCCATTTTTATTGCTTTGCAGAAATTCATTGCCTTGGGTTCTCTATTCAAATAGCGCTATCGCCTTAATAATTGAAGTGTGTAAATTAACGATGTGCTGATGACTATAAATGAGTTTCTCAGCTATCTCCTTTAACGTCAGACCTTCAATATATTTCATTTTCAGGATTTGATTATCCAGCCCTTTGAAGCGGTCAATTAGCATTACCAGGGATTTCATAGCCTGCTCTTTTTCTGCAAGAGAGGCCGTTAATTGCTTAATATTATCTTCTAAACGTAATACGATAGGATTGTCAATACCTTCGCCTTCAGGTAACTCTTCCAGGTCCAGAAGCTTCTCCAACCTCAGATCCGTTTCCAGCTTATTAATTTTCCACTTCAACACTTCAATGTCTTCCGCAATCGTTCGATATTCATCCAGTTTGTTCTGCTTGATAACGATTCCCCCTTATTTCATCCACCCCCGCATGCATGCCTGGTTAGGCTCTGCCCGTGCCCTCTTCATCCCTGCACCCCTATTCTGCTTGATACAGCCTGTAAGCCGTTCGCCCTACTGTTATAATGCCGATCTGATGACCATTGGCGCATAGCTCTTCTACAGCTGCAAGGATGCCGTTATAATCCAATTCAGTTTTGGCCAACACTTCCGGAACGGTGATCCCGTTGGCGCGTTCCTTGATAAGATTCAGTAGTTTTTGATTCATTCGCCGCTTTCCTTTCTTTCCCTTTCGTATCTTGTGGCACTCTTTGAACGTTAGTTTATAGGCTCACTCTTCCACTTGGTAGACACACGGGATAATTTCAACACTTTTGACCATTTATACATCTGGATGCAAAACGCTCTAAAATACCCCTTAAATTTGATTTATTCACTCCATAGATATTTGTACTTCTCCGGCTTTATGTTGTTTTCTGTGCAATACCTTTTAAGCGCATTGCGTAATTGCCGATCATTGGCCAACATCTCTTGGGTGTACCTCGTTGCGGCTATGACTTCATCCGGTATGTTTTTGTTCTCCTCGCAGTATTTCATAATGGCATGCTGCAGGGCTGTTTCACATTCTGCCTTACGCTGCGTATACGTTTCGAGATACACGCCTTTATTGAGCGCTATATATTTGTCAGACATCCGCAGCCCTATCGGCGCTCGGTATTTACTGGCAAGAAGCATTTGTTCCTCTTGCGTGAGCATCTGAAGGCCCGAAAATAAGATCTTTGCATTTTCCAATTCATGCGGCCGTAATTCATCTATGTTTTTTTCGTAAAGTGTCCAATTATTTAAAAGATACCTTGCTGCATGGTTCTTCCTTTGGTGGTCAAACCTCATTTATTCGCTGTCCTGCCTTTCTGGTCGGTTCTCGTTCATCCCAACCTGCTTATCATTTTTAAAAACGCATCGTCAAAAGCCTCCGCAAACTCTTCCTCCGATACCTGGTAAACGTCCGGCGCATCGTCTATATAGGTGCCTGGTTCACTTCCAAAAAACCGATAGGACACGGCTTCCTCTATCTCCTGGATCATTTCAATGCATTCCCGATCAACACGATCATTTATTATTTCTTCTTCCTGCAGATAACGCGCCTTCAGGTAAATCTGATGATCATGCGGCAGCGTATGGAGAAAATCCTTGAAATGCTTATGCTTGAATTCGCATATTTTTATGGCTTTTTCCAACCGCCGTTGGCTATCCACGAAATAAACAACATTATTTTCAACGCTGAATCCTTTAGAGAAAAGTTGTAATTCGTTTGATGTAACGTAAGAACTCATTGTTTGATTAAAAAAGCCCCTCCTGCTTTTTCTCAGCAGTTTCTTGTGCCGATTAACACTTTTGGCCAGATTCATGTAATACGCTATTGAACTGCAATCAACCACCTACAGCACCCCGATCTGAAGCAACGTTTCTTTTTTTGATAAACCATCACATCCCTTCGATTGCCGAACGGGATTTCTTGCATCTATACGCCATGAAGTCCCATTTCAGGGCCCCATCTTTTAATAATCCGCGGCGAAAACTTCGCTGTCGGTCGCATCCACATCAAGTGCTTTTTATTCTGGATAACGATCCGTTATTGAGTTCATTCAGGAAGGGGTGCCCGTTTCGTTCCCACCTTTTGCCTGAAGGGTGTCGCGTTTGCCGATAACCGCCGTTTTGTCGGGTATGGATTGTTTCGCCCTGGTAAATAGCGCGTTGGTGATCGCTGCCACTCTCGCCATTGCATCCACCCTATATGATTTTCTTATGATCTGGATGCATCCACACGCACGCAGCGCCCCTTTTTTCAGTTCGTGAACTTGTAACCGCCGGAGAATTGAATATCATCCGCTCCGAATGTAAAAATTTCCTCTGTCGGCTTCTCTACCAATTCCCCCACCGTTATTAGTTCGGGGTTGCCTGTTTTCGTATTCAGTCGGCTTATTTCGATTTCTACAAAATCACCAATTTCATAAGGCCGTTGCCATACCAGGTTGGAAATTTCATCCGCTACGGCATCCCATCCGAATAGGTCCGCTTCATCCGCTTTTAAGTTTGGCGTTTCATACATGGAGAAATAACGATCCATGAAGTCGGCTGCGGCATCCGTATCGGTAAACAATGCTAGTAATTTATCCATACCGTTCGTGCCCCCTTTCTGGTCCTCTAATTTATCGTACAAAGCTTTTTCGCTGTCAGATAGCCATTCCATGCCGGGCTGTTTAAAATTGATCGTATCGGATTCCAGAGCTGCATATATCCGTTGCTCCTGGGCTTCACTGAAGGGAAAAAGGATCCCCAACATTCGGCCGCTGATCGCATCGATCGCAAAATCACTTATTTCTGTTTCGTGCCGTCTTTCCGTAACAATGTATTTGTTGCGAATGGTCCACTGTTTCCGCGTTTCCATTTTGGTTTAACTCCTTTTCTAGAAGGCCAGGGAAAGAATTGTTCTGTTGTTGGATGCATCCAGCCCCTGAAATACTTCTCATATCAACCGTAAAGCTTTAACGCTTGTTACATCACTATCTGCTTTTGAAAGTGAAGGCCACCGCTGCCGGATGGGCCTTTCTCGTCTTCAGTTTGCAATTCTTTTTCTGTAGTGGTTCGGTCGGTTCCTCATTCCTAATAGCGTTACTTCTCTTGTTGCGCCGCCTGCTACAATGTTGTTTCTGATCTGGATGCAATAGTTCACCCATCCATTCACAAATCTTTGTTCACCCTCTGGCCAACTGGCTTCAATCGCTTTTTTTATATACCAGTCTTTTTTCTCCTGATATTCCGGGATTAAGTGTAATTTTCCGTCTTCCTGCAGCGTTAGAATGTTTTGGTGAGTGACCACCGCCCCAGCCAGGTATCTTTCCGCAATCGGATTAGTAACCAGGCTCTTTTCTTTCATAATTCGCTTGTAATCAATAAAGTTCATTGGTATCTCTCCTCAAACCTCATTGCAGCTTTATCAAAGTGGAATTTATTAACCCCTATATTGCCTTCACGGTTTTTCTTAATATCCAGGTACGTTATTTCTTCCTGGCCTTCCTGCTCCTCTGCGTAAAGGAAGCCTACAACATTGCTATCTTGTTCGATTGATCCGGAATCCCTCAGATCTGAAAGCATCGGCCGTTTATTCTGCCGGGCTTCTATACCCCTATTCAGCTGCGAAAATAATACCAGTGGTATATCACTTTCATTCGTGAGCATCTTCAATTTTCTTGTGATCTCCGACACCTTTTCATATGCCTGCTTTCTTTTGTCGCTCACACTGATCAACCCTAAATAGTCTATTATGGCCAGGTACTCCGGGTTCTCCCTTGCGTTTCTGCGGATGGTCCTTACAATGTCATCAACTTCAAAAGCATTTGAGTAGATACGCAGATTTTGCTGTTTAAATTGCCGATAGGTTTCCTGCAGCTGTTTCTTTTCTTCTGCCGTTGTCATTTTTTTAGCGTGCTGAATGTTCAGCGTTTTGATTCCGGTTCGGCTTGTAATGAATCTTTCAACCATGGACCGCTGCGACATTTCTAAAACAAAGAAGTCAATTCTGGCCGATCGGTTACGCTCTAACACTTTTTCGGCCAGGTTCACACCAAAGGCGGTTTTACCAACTCCGGGCCGGGCTCCTATCGTGATCAACTGGCCACCTTTAAGGCCACCGCCTAAAGTCATATCTAACATGCCAAAGCTCTTTAGGCCCATTGACACATCAATGTTTAAACGTTCTGTTAGCTGATCCAGCGAACTATCTAACCGCCCATCATCTTTTGGCCGTTGTGCTTCATCCAGGCTGTCAATCGCTTCTTTCATCTTTCCGAAGTTTGCAGCCGTTGGGTTCTCTGTATATCTCCTTGTGGCCCTGGTAAGCTGATCTTCAAAGTGTGCAATTTTTATGGATTCTATTAACGTTTCCGTTTTGGCCAACGTATCTAAATATTCCCCATCGCTCGCTATGTTGAAAAGTAAATCTTCACTAACCGGAGAAAAGGGGTCTATATTTCTGACCGCTCTTTCTATCTCGGTATGGCTGCTTATACCAGGTGAATTTGCTATCACGTTTATTATTTGACGGTCCACCCGATCAATGAACCAATTATCATCAATTTCAACGTATGCAGCAATTTCCGGCTTCAAAAGTAAATTAGCAAGCACTTGCCTTTGTTGTTCAATTATCATCATTCAACCCCTCTTTCTTTGGATCCGTATTTCATGAAGATACTCACGGCCTACAATTGTTTTTCAATCATCAAAGGAATATCCTTCCGGCACTTTGAAAAATTCGCTTTGTTTTATATCGTATTTAACAGAATCGTTTTTTGGTGCTGCAGCATTATTATTTTTATAAGACTGATTAGCTTGCACTTTCATCTGATCATATTTATCACGCAATTTTTTAGCCGAAAGAATATTCCCTTTCCAAAAATCATTTGATTGTGACCAGGCAATCATGTTTCTTACTTGTTCTTCTTTCCGGTTATCAATTTCCATCATCAAGCGAATATCATTTGCCCATTTATGGAAATCTGGCTTCCTTGCTTCCGGATTATTTTTTTTCATTTCCTCAAAAAGGTATTCTGCCAATTGATAATGAATTGAATCGACGTCATAAATCCTTTTTTTGGATTTAGGACTAGTATCTTTTAATTGGTTCTCTTGGTTCTCTTGGTTATTATTGTTCCAAGACTGTTCCAACACCGTTCCAACACTGTTCCGTGACTGTTCCAACACTGTTCCAGGTTCTTTCTTGTATGTGCTGAAATCCTGATACCTATCGTATTCTAAGACTGTAAAGAGTGTTCCAAGTTTCGTTTCTTCGGTTTGTAAGTACCCCTCTGCTACCAACTCGCTTACTTTCCTGCTAATTGAAGCTAATGGGTAAATTTTTTCTGATCTATTTTCAAAGTACTCAAGATCCCTTTGCAGATTCCTGTAACTCCTCAGGTATTGCCCCCTTTTGATGTGAACCGTGCCTTTATCTATCCCTTCATCTTTGAAAACGGCATGCCCTACAATAAACAGAAATATTCTGAATTTTTGTACATCAACCCATAGCCCGCTTTCAAAAATATCTCTGCCTACTATAAACGCTCCGTTATTCAAGAAATCACCTACTCACTTTTTAATTTATTCGATTCTTTCCAACTCGTGTAGCAATACCACCGCTTTATTCAAATTCGTATCGACTTCGGCAGCTAGTTTTATGATCAATGCCAGCAGAATATTTTGACGTTTGATCAAATTATCAAGCTCGCTCCGCATTTCATTAAAATCACTATGCCGCCTGGATATTCCACCAATTAGAAAATTATTATCCTGCATCTGGGAAGAAAGTTCTTTGATGAAAAATAAATTGGGTGTGCCGTATAGCCTATTTAATTCCTCCACTTTTCTATTCATCGTGCTCACCACCTAAAAATATTTGGTTAACCAGACTTTATCCCCCATCGCAACCAGTTCCCACTCAAAATCTGCAGGTTTTGGCGCGGTTGCAATCATTTCAGCAGCAAGGGCATCCACCCATTGATATAACTCTGTTTTATCAATAGGCTCCCGGCCGAATGTGTGCATAAAAGCTTTTTTATTTGCTATATCCGCTTGCTGTTTCCATCCTTCAAGCGTGTTAATACTTAATTTTTCCATTGTCACTTGCTCCCTCTATTCAATTTTGGTAGAATGGGATAAATAGGCCTTGTCATTGCCTTTTATATCCTGAATGCCCTCTATTGCTTGCTGGCGCTGAGGGCTATTTTTTTGTATATTTTTCCTTCCTGATCCCCATCTGAATTTCTTCGATGATCAGCAGCACTACTTTTGTTTTCCGGCCGTAATCTTGACCAGCTGTCTTGAAGCCGTGAACTTGAAGGAATGCATCAATTGCCGCCTTGTTGAATTCGTGAAGAACTATCTCAACTTTGGTTAGTTCAAAATCTTTTTCGCTTTCCATCGTTCACTCCCCCTTGATGGCGTACTTCCATATGATCTTTAGTGTTCCAAACGTCAACCCCGATAGCATCCATCCGGCTATGTAAGCTTCCCTTACTGCATCCATCCATTCCACCCCCTTTATTGTGTGATTCTATAAGCCGCGCAAATCCATGAACCTTTTCGATCAAAGAGAAATACCATATCTTTACGGCCGTCGTACCCTTCCCTTTGCACGTACACAGTGCCGCGTTTCCGTGCCTTGATAAAATCGGCCTCATACATGCGCCCTATACGGTAGCCCATCTCTTCCAATGCAGCGATGCTCTTGACCTTGTAGCCTACCATCACAGGCTGCTCTGTTCCCTCGTGGTTCAAATAGAACTCTTTTAACATCGGTCCCACGTTCCTTTCTGCATCCATCAATCATTGAAATTCCGTTGCCAGGGATTTGTATTATTTCTCGATGGATTTTAAAAACTCGTTTATGCTGACTTTTGATAAAAGTATCTTTCCATCAATCTGAATCACCGGCAGGCCCTGGGCAATGAGTTTTTGCAGCGTTGCATAGCTCACACCGATGTATGTCTGTGCCTCAGACTTATTAAGAAACATTTTTCTTTCGACAGGACTTTGCATCACCTCGCTTACTGCTTGTTTGGCCAAGTCTCGAAAAATGTTCTGAATTTCTGCTTTTGAATCTGCAGAAAATTCAAATGATAGATTGCTTGAATTGCTTGCCATATTCACCACCGCCTTTATTTACATATCTTTACTTTTTAACTAAAAAAAATTTCATCAATCGTAATTTCCGGGAAAATAGGTTTCAGCATTTCTTTAATCGTGATCATTTCTTTATCCGTAAATCTGCTTATCCCTCTTTCTTTTGCTGAGTACGCTTGCTTTGTGATACCAAACATTTTAGCCATTTCATCTTGGGATTTCCCTAGCATTACACGGTACCCTTTTAGTTTCGTCCTAGGCAACTCAATCACTCCTTTACTTTTATTTACCCTTATATTAAACCCTTGCAATTCTTATGTCAAGCGTATTATTTACATTTATTTACTTTTGGGTTATTATACTATCATAAGAGAGGTGAAATAAAACAATGGATGTAAATTTAAAAGAAGTTGGTAGTAGAATCAAAAGTATTCGCATCATGCGTGGGGATTCTATGGAGAGTTTCGGAAAAAAGCTAGATACAAGTAAGGCTGCAGTGAATAATTGGGAAAAAGGAGTAAACCTACCTAATAACAAACGGCTGAAGTTGATTGCCGAAATAGGAGGGACAACCGTTGATTTTTTGCTCTATGGATCCCTTGATGATTATGCTAGAAGTCTCTTAAATGATCTAGAAAAGGAATTGAATGAAGATGATTCGATTAATAAAGGTGCTATTCCTTTAATTGCGGATGAAGTGGAACATAGACTATTTCCAAAATATTTACCCCGTGGCTTTAATGACAAAGACAGCTTAGAAAAGGTTTTTAACGAATACAAAAAAGACGCTATAGAACTATGGACAAATTTAGATGGATTAGATGTCAGGTTAGTAACGATGATAGGCAGCCAATTAAGTTCTACCCTAAACGATAGTTTAAAATACTTTTATATTGATTTTTATAAAAACAAAGATAATAGCGTTCATTCCGGAGAAAAAATTTCAAAGATGTCTGATGAATTTATCAGAAGGCTACATAAGCTAGATGATTTTAATCGAACTTATGTGGATGCGCTTCGTTTTTTGGATAATGATGAAATAAAGAAAAAAATAGATAAAATTGATGATTACACAGATAGTTTGCAGCAACAAATAATATTATAACGCCCGGTTTCCGGGCACCTCTTAAAGCCGTTGCCAGGGTAGAAAGAGGATAATATGCCAGAAATTAAAAAATACGCAAAAAAAGACGGTTCCGCTGCTTACATGTTTAGTCTGTACGTCGGCACGGATCCGCTCACCGGAAAGCCCAAAAGGACCACCCGGAGAGGTTTCGCGACAAAAAAAGAAGCCACCCTTTCCCTCTCGCGTTTGCAGCTTGAGATAGAAAAGAACGGCTCCTTAGTTACCAGGAATGACACAACCTTATTCGAGGACGTGTATTTGTTGTGGTTAGATCAATACAAGGATAGCGTGAAGGAAAATACCTTTCGACAAACTAAATATGCTTTCCGTGATTATATTTTACCGCAACTAGGCGGGTACCGTATAGATAAAATAACGGTGCCCCGATGTCAAAAGGCCGTGAATACCTGGGCCGGCCAGATCGGCATGTTTAAACTGATCAAAAATTACGCATCCACCATCTTCAGATATGCAATATCGCTCGGGATCTGCAGCGATAACCCTATGGCCAAGATCCAAATTCCTGTAAAAAAGAAAATTGTGAGTGATGCAGCTGACAAGAAGATTGATTTTTATTCGCGGGAAGAGCTTACTCACTTCCTGTATTGCGTGGAAAAGGAAGCGGAACTAAAGAAGCTCGCCTTCTTTCGGCTGCTTGCCTTCACCGGTGCCAGGAAGAGCGAAATTCTCGCCTTGAATTGGGAAGATGTGGACTTCACTAGCAAGCGGCTGAACATTTACAAAACGCTTGCTATCGGGGAAAAAGGGGTTATTGTGAATACTCCGAAAACCAAAACATCCAAGCGCATTATCAGTCTGGATGAGCGCACGCTCGATATACTGAAGGCATGGCGCAAAGAACAAAGGAAGGTATACTTTGCTTTGGGGTTCAATACTAGCCATAAGGCACAACCGGTATTCACCAATCAGTACAATCGGCATATCCGGCCAAGTTCCGTTATTTACTGGATGCGGTCCATTGCCAAGAAGTACCAGGTGAGAGAAATCAAAATACATGAGTTCCGGCACACGCATTGCAGCTTATTGTTTGAATCCGGTGCAACTGTCCTGGAAGTGAAGGAACGGCTCGGCCATGCCAATATCGAGATCACCATGAATATTTATGCGCACGTCACCAAAAAGCAAGAAGAGGAAACGGCTGACCGGTTCGCTAAATTCATGAACATGTGAAAAAGCCCATTTTTGAGTGGATTTCATAGGATATAAATCATTTGGTAGTCAAATTGGTAGTCAAAAAAATATTCTGTGATCAGCATCGCATCCAAAAGGCTGTAGTAACAAGCTTTACAGGCAACACCTTACACCATTTGAATACTACAACAAATTAGGTTAATCCTGATCAAGGAAACGGCAAAGCGATTTGCCGTTTTTTTGTACAAAGAAAAGGACCGAAACAGCGTTTATGCCGTTCGGTCCTTTTTGCTTTGTCTTGGGTTCCGCACTTAGCGGTACTGTTCCATGCAGGTCCGGTAGATCGGCAGCAGTTCATGGAGCGTCTCCTCCATCACTGCCAGAGTGCCTGCTTCAGTCGCCAGACGCTGATCGGCAGGCGCCAACTTGCGGCCGATCAACAGTTCAGCCTTCTTTACATCCCGCAGCCGGATCAGGACAGGTTCCCAATCGACATTTTCTATCGGCAGGACAGCCGGCACGGTGTGGTCGACCGAAACGACGTAATCACGCGGCAGCTTCTCCAATTCCGGAATCCGCTCCAATAAAGCCGCAGCCATCTCTTTTTCTTTGACTGGTTGATCAATCAGACAAAGGTAGAAGCTGACCCCTTCTTTCGCAATCCCGATCTGGAAATGCGGATATTTCTTGTAGCCCCTCGCATCCCCACCGATGGCGCACCAAGTATTCTCGGGCGCATATTTCGTGCGGCGCAGGTGCTTGGCGATATGCACAGGCACCGACTCAGCCCCCTCTTCCAAAGCGATGAGGCGGGCCCCCGCTCCCGCGAAATGCCGGAACTTGGGCTGGATCCGTTCGCGGATGCTTGCCATCCTTTCATCGAGTCCCTGAATGTCAAAAACGTTGAAGTCTTCCTTATTGAAGTGATTTTCTGCCAAACCGTGCACCTCTTTCTGATTCTCTTCCATAATTATAGAGAAAAAACAGGAAGATGGACAATCATTTGATTACTGGAAGTCCGTTGCGATCTCTTCGACCATCAAATGGACCGATTCTATGCCGCCGCCGGAGAGATACCACAAGTCGGAAGACAGGTTGATGATTTTGTCCTGCTTGTATGCATCCGTTTGATAAACGAAATCATTCTCCAACAATGCCGCGTTCTCATCGGATGCTGTCCCGATTGCCGCCGTGCGGTCGACTACAAATAAAATCTGCGGGTTGATTTCCAGCAACCCTTCATATCCGACAGACTGTCCGTGCGTGGAATCCTCGATTGCTGCATCGACAGGCGTGAAGCCCAATGTCTCATGGATGAATCCGAAGCGCGAACCTGTGCTGAAAGCGGACATGCTGCCGTCGCTCAAGAGCAACGTCAATGCTTTCTCGCTGATTCCGGCTGTCCTTGCTTGCACGGCTTCAATCTCCCCGTTCAAGGTTGCGATGGCCTCTTCCGCGGCATCCTCTTCGTCAAAGATGGTCCCTAAAGTCGTGATGTTCTTTTGGACCGACCCCCAATAGTCCGTGTAATCGATACTGAGCACGACTACAGGAGCGATTCCCTCCAATTGTTCCGCAAAGTCCACCAATCGGTTCGAAATGATGATGAGTTCCGGCGCCAAATTCGCCAATGCTTCCACATTCGGTTCCTTCAGTGTCCCCACATTCTCGAATCGATCTGCCGTATCCGCCAGATAAGCCGGCATGTTTTCGGTCGCCGTACCGGTGACTGCATCCTCCTTGCCCAAGGCGATCAGCGTGTCCAAATGACCAAAATCCAAAACAGCCACGTTTTCAGGGTCTTTAGGCACTTCTACGGAGCCGCGCGCATCCTCGATGGTCACCGTTGCTTCGGTTTCCGCAGCCGAAGTTGTTGAATCTGCCGCATCGGCAGCCCCTTCCTGGGAACCGCAAGCCGCCAGGGTAAAGATTGAAGCCAAACTGATGATTGTCTTTTGCCATTTTTTCATTTTCCATTCTCCTCTATGTCAAATTGCTTGATAAGTGCAATGTTTTTTCCCATCGGCAGTCGTGATGACTTCCAATGGCACTTCATATAATTCCTGCAAAACTTGTGTCCGGATGACTTCCTCGACCGAGCCGCTCCGGAAGATTTTTCCGTTTTTCATGGCGATGATGTTGTCCGAAAAAACGGAAGCGAAGTTGACGTCGTGGATGACGACTAGAATCGTTTTGCCCAGTTCATCAGCCAGATTCCGGATGGTCTGCATCGTCACGATGCTCTGCTTCAGATCGAGGTTGTTCAGCGGCTCATCCAACAAGATGTATTCCGTGTCCTGCACCAAAATCATCGCAATCGCCGCCCGCTGCAGTTGTCCGCCAGACAAGGTATCCAAATAGCGGTTGGCGAATCCTTCCAGATTCAGATAGCCCAGAACCTTATCGATCATCGTCTGATCTTCATCATCCAGCCTGCCCTTCGTATAGGGGAATCTGCCGAACGAGACCAATTCACGGACCGTCATGCGCACCTGATAGGCATTCTGTTGCTTCAGTATCGAAAGCTCCCTAGCCAGTTCATCAGACTGCCAGGCCTCGATCTCTTTCCCGTTTATCGTCAATATGCCCTCGTCCTTTGCCAACAGACGGCTGATGACCGAAAGGAGCGTGCTCTTGCCTGCCCCGTTCGGACCGATGAAAGCCGTGATTTTCCCTTTCTCGATCGCCAATGAGATGTCATCCAATACTTTCTCATCCTCATAGGCTTTGCTGACGTTGCTGATTCTCATAATTTGCTCCTTTCCTTCCATAATAACCAAAAGAAATAGATTCCCCCGAAAAGTTCGACCAGAATGCTCAAATTCGTTTGTAGCTTGAAGACTTCTTCCGCCAGGAATTGTCCGGCCACAACCATCACGAAACTGAGCAGACTCGCGCCAGGCAATAGGTAATTCAGAGAATATGTCCTGAACAGCCGATAAGCGATGTTCGCCGCCACAAATCCGAGAAACATCATCGGTCCGACGAGCGCTGCGGATACTGTCATCAACAGGATGACATGCATGAAGGTAAGCTTCGTCTCCTTTTCGACAGCGACCCCTAAATTTTTGGCTGTTTGTGTCCCCAGTCCCAAAACTTCCAATACTTTCCGCTTGCGCCACAGACTGATGATCGAAAACACAGCGATCGGAACAGCCAAAACAAGTACGGAATCATTGATGTTCTGAAAACTGGCAAACAGCTTCGTCTGCAGTTTGTCGTACTCATTCGGGTCCATCAGCACTTGCATAAAGGAACTGATGCTGTTGAAGAAGGTCCCCATAACGAGCCCGATCATCAGGATGACCTGCATATCGTAATTTTTCCGGTTCCAAGAAAGCCGGTACAGCAAAAAGTAACTGCCCAGCATCATGAACAACAGGAAAATGAACTGCCATTCCACATCCAATTGGCTGCCCAGCAGTGAAAAACTGAAGAACATCAATACTGTCTGCAGCAGGCGATAGAAGGATTCGACCCCAAGAATGCTGGGGGTCAAAAAATTGCTGTGAACGACTATCTGAAAGCTGACCGTCGCAAAGGCCGTGCTGGTGCTGATGACCGCAAATGTCAACAGCTTCGCGCTCCGCAACTTCATGATGAACAAATTACCATTCCCTTGGTTCCAGAAAAAATAAAGAAAAGCCAATGCCACTGCCATCACAGCCAACCGTTTCATGATGATGCGGTTTTTCAACACGTTCTTCATGCAGTCCGCCCTCCCTTCAGCAACAGCCACAAGAACAAGCCGCCGCCGAAAACACCCAACACCGTTTCCACCGGTATTTCGTACGGAGGAATGATCGAACGCGCAAAGACGTCGCACAGCAACAGGAAAATCGCTCCGAAAAGTGCAACCTTGCCGTGAGTATTGCGGACGTTGTCTCCGAAGCGCAACGATACGAGGTTCGGGATGATGACTCCCAAAAACGGCAGATTGCCGACCGTACTCAGAATGACAGCTACAGCCAAGGAGACGAAAAGCGTCCCGAGGAACAGGACGGCTTCAAAAGGCAGGCCGAGGTTTTTGGCCGCGTCTTTCCCGAAGCGCGCAACCGTAAAATGGTCGGCAAAATAATAAAGTGCCAAAAACAACAGGAAAATGAGGTACATCCCCTCATATTGCCCTTTGATGACCAACGAGAAATCCCCTTGCATCCAAGCTGAAAGATTTTGAGTGACGTTGAATCGGAAAGCAAAAAAATTGGCGATGCCTCCCAAAATATTTCCGTACATCAACCCCAGTAAAGGGATCGTCATCTGGCTCTTGAAAGGCAAGCGATTCACCACCACCAAAAACAGGAAGGTCCCCACCGACGCAAAGAGGAAGGAAAGTGTCATCTTTCCCACAACCGATAAACCCGGAAAGAAAATCATGCCGCAAAGCATCCCTACTCTCGCCGCATCCACTGTTCCGACTGTATCAGGAGCGGCAAAACGGTTCTGCGTCAATGATTGCATGATCAACCCGGATAATGACAAGCCCGCTCCCGCCAAGAGAACCGTAATGGTCCTCGGCAACCGTGACGACAATAATATCAAACGGTCCGTGTTGCTTCCGACCAAAAACTGTTCCACCGAAAACGCAGCAGTCCCCACCCCAAGGGAAAGCACAATCGCTCCCGTCACAATCAGAACAAGCAACAATTTCTTCAACATCTATTCACCATCTTCCAAAAGCAACTCCTTAATGAGAACGATTCTAATTGAGAATCATTCTCATTTAATGGTATAGGTGCTATTCTACCGGATGCGGAAATAAAACACAATACCAAATATGAGATTTCCATGAAAAAAAGTAAGTAAATCTAAGAAAAGCGTCACCTCTATGTCTGAGGTACCTAAAAGCCAAAACAAAGGGGCTGTATCAAACCAGAATAGTACTTTCTGGTTTGATACAGCCCCTTTGTTCGGGTTTTATTTTTTCAGGATGCCTAAGATGCCGCGGGAGATGACACGGCCAACTTCCCGGCCTACTTGCGACATCAAATTTTTTGTGAATCTGTCCATCGTGGAATCGCGGGAACTGCTCGCTCGTTTTTGCTGGGTTTGTTCTTTTTGCCGCTCTTTTTCCAGTTGCTTCAACTGTTCGGCTTTTTCCCTGTCCCTTGCGGCAAGCTCTTCATTTTCTTCCAACTCAATCGCTTTGATTTCCGACAACCGCTGCAGTTGTTCATAGGAGGATTCCCTGTCGATTGCCTCGCTGTATTTGTAATACAGCAAAGAACGGTTGATCTTTTCTTCTTTGACGAGCGGATCCAGGATGCCCATTTTGCTCTCCGGAGGATAAATCATGACTTGCTGAACATAGCCGGGAATTCCTTCCGGATCGAGAAAGGAGACCAGCGCTTCACCGACCTTCAGCTCCGTCAATTTCTTGTCCAATTCTTCCCCCTCCACCTGCCGGAACGTTTCGGCGACAGCTTTGACGGTCTTCTGTTCCTTAGGCGTAAAGGCTCGCAAAGCATGCTGAATTTTGTTGCCCAATTGGCTCAAGATGTCATTCGGCAGGTCGGTGGGATTTTGCGTCACAAAATAGACCCCGACTCCCTTGGAACGGATGAGCCGGACAATGAGTTCGATTTTCTCCTCAAGCACATCCGGAACGTCCTGAAAGAGGACATGCGCTTCATCAAAAAAGAAGACAATCTTTGGTTTTTCAAGGTCCCCGACTTCCGGCAATTGTTCATACAGCTCCGAAAGGAACCACAGCAGGAAGGTCGAATAGAGTTTTGGTGACATGAACAGGCGGTTCGCCATCAGAATGTTCACATAACCGCGCCCTTCTGCATCTGTTTTCAATAAATCCTGAATATCGAACATTGGCTCCCCAAAAAAAAGATTGCCACCCTGTTCTTCGATCACCAGCAAGCCCCTTAGGATCGCACCGATCGATTGCTTTGAAACATTGCCGTATTCACGGCGAAGCTCTGTCGCGTTGTCTCCGACAAAATTCAGGATTGCCCGTAAATCTTTGATGTCGATGAGCAGGAGCTGTTTCTCATCTGCCACTTTGAACGCAATGTTCATGATCCCTTCCTGGGTTTCATTGAGTCCCAACAGACGCGACAAAAGGATTGGCCCCATATCGGAAATGGTCGTCCGCACAGGCACGCCGTTCGATCCAAAGATGTCCAAGAGTTCAACAGGAAAAGCGCGCGGCTCAAAATCCTCCGGCTGCAGTTTCGTTACCCTTTCCATTATTTTTTCGCTCAACTCGCCTGGCTCCGCAATGCTCGCCAAATCACCTTTGACGTCCGCAAGAAATACCGGAATACCGGCTTTACTCAACTGTTCCGCTATCACTTTCAACGTCACCGTTTTCCCCGTTCCGGTCGCTCCGGCTATCAAGCCATGGCGATTCAGCTTGTTCATATGGATGATTGCCGGTTTGTCCCCTTGTCCGATCACCAGTTCTTGGCGCATCCAAAACTCCTCCTTAGCCTGATATTTCACCCTTATTGTACAATAATTTGAAAAGCCCTTACAACATTAAGCTCTTTCTTTTTTATAGTTCCAACATCCTGCCGCCGCAGAGAGAAAAACCACTCAGCCATTTTCGGTTGAGTGGTTCAATCCCGGACTGTCCTTAGCTGTTTTTCAGCAATTCGATGACCATTTCCGCGGATTTCTTTCCGGCTTCGACAATGAATTCGTCGAACGTCAGCGCCGCGCCATCGCTTGCTCCGTCAGAAATGGCGCGGATGATTGCGAAGGGTGTCCCCAATACGTAGCAAGCTTGGGCTATCGATGCGCCCTCCATTTCGGTCGCATAGGCATCAGGGAAATGTTCCTTGATGCGGCTTGTGCCGCTTTCGGATGCGATGAAGGAATCGCTTGACACAATCGTCCCCTGGACAGCATGCAAGCCGACTTTTTCAGCTGCCTGCTTAATCTTTTCAATGATTTTCTCATCAGCCGTATAATAATGCGGCATCTGAGGCACTTGTCCCACCGAATAGCCGAAAGCGGTAGCATCGACATCATGATAGGCAACTTTATCCGCTACAACCACATCGCCCACATGCAAAGCTGCGTTCAACCCCCCGGCTGAACCGGTGTTGATGACAAATTCGGGATGATAACGATCGATGATGAAGGCGGTCGCTATGGCCGAGTTGACTTTACCGATGCCGGACTGCACCAATACTACATCCTGATTTTCGATTTTCCCTCTTGTAAAAGCGAGGTGGAAATGTATTTCCTCTGTTTTTTCTGTCATATTTTCCAACAAAATACGGTTTTCTTCTTCCATTGCTCCAATAATTCCGATCATGAGTGTTTCCTTCCTTGTAGCTGCATTGTTAATGTTACAAGACGAAGGCTATCGCAAAAACCAAGACGATCAACAAGATGACGATCAGGATGGCTTTGTTCAGATAGCTGTCCAGTTTTCTGCCTCTTTCTTTGTCCGACAAGCGCTGCACCTTTGTTGAGGATGCCGGCTTGTCGGCCTTCCGGAACAGCTTCGCTTTTGGCTTGGCGGCCTTGGCTTTGTTGCCGTTTTCCGATCTTTTCTTTTCGTTAGCGGGACTGCTTTTCTCACCCACAGAGGCAGAAGACTGCTTGTTGTTCTTTTCCGTTGCCGGGGCGGAACGTTCGGCTGCTTTTGCCTGCGGAGCGGTTTTCTTTTCATCAGTCAGCGGTTTTGTTGTTTGGTCCCTTTTGTACTGACGATAACGTTCCCGGGTGATCAGCGGTTTTTTTGGTTCTGGCATACTATCCCTCTATTCTTTCCCGCAAAAGACGCATCTCCCAATACAGCATGGCATAGATTGTTTTCGAATCGCAGATTTCTCCGGATTCCTGCAAAGCTTTTGCTTCTTCGTATGTCAACTCCAAGATTTCGATGAATTCATCCTCATCCATCGGCAAGGAATTTTCGACTTTCGTCAAACCTTCCGCCAAATAGATTGTGATCCGCTCATCCAAATAAGCCGGAGTCGGATAAAAAACCGTCAATTCGGACCATTTTTCTGCACGATAATCCGTCTCTTCCTCTAGTTCGCGGATCGCCGCCAGCAAAGGCTCCGTATCGGAAGTCTCCAATTTGCCTGCCGGGATTTCGACAACAGTCCGGTCCAATGGTTTCCGGAACTGCCTGACCATGACCATTTTACCGTCGGAAGTGAATGGTATCATCGCTACCGCACCCGGATGCCTGATCATCTCTCTGACTGATGTCTTTCCGTTCGGCAGCAGCACCTCTTCCCTCACCAAATGCAGCAAGACACCGTCGAATATTTTTTCGCTTTTCAATGTTTTTTCTTCAAATTCCATTTTTTGTACCTCCCTGTCTACTATACTGATCACGTATTATCATAACCTATCTTTTCCGCTATTTACAAGAGCCGCGATAGATTCAGCCCAAATGGGTGTTGGAAGTGAAAATCATCCTTTCGGCCGATAGGTGCCCAATAGGCTTTTGTGCTAAAATAATAGCATAAGCACAGATAAAGTGAACAGCACGTTATCAAAGGAGGAAAATTTCATGTGGAGCAACATCAAAGATATATTGAAATACACGTTTTCCAGCGTAGTTTGCCTGATTGCATTAGTGGTTTTCTTTTTCATCTTCGAATTCGATTTCTGGACTTCGATCGCGTTGACCATCGGCTTGGGCGTTTTCCTGTATTACGTCCAAAACGGCGGAAGTATGCTATGGTCGCGCAAGACCAAAAAACAGAGAGGCACACTCGGAAAAGTGAGCGCCGATAAAGAAGCCTTCTACCATTCAAAAGGGATGACCAAGGAACAGATCGCCTATTTCCGCAACACAATGGATCAAGCCAAAACTACGATCCAAGACATCGAAGCCAATCTGCAGCAGCGCTCAAAATTAAAGGCTATCGCGGCACGCAACGATACGGTGGACATCCTGAAGGATTTCTTCAAAAATATCGTCAATCAGCCTAACCGACTGCACGAAGTCGATAAATTCCTGTATACGAACCTTCCCAGCCTGAAAGAGCTGACGGAAAAATACATTGCCATCGACGGTCACGTTTCCAAAACGAAAGACACGTACACAGCCTTGGATAACTGCGCCAAAACGATTGATGATATGTGCCGCCTCATCGGCGAAGATTACGTTCGTTTCATGTCCAATGATATCGAGGATATGGATATCGAGTTGGAACTTGCAAAGCAAGTTTTGAAAAGGGATAATGAAGGAAAAAGCAACGCAGATGCTTTGGACGAAGAACTATAGGGGGAATACTGATGGACCAATTTGATGCTACCGGGCAAAATAAACAAACTGACAGCAAGGATGTCAATCAAGAATTGGACGATTTGCTGGCCAATCCTTTTTCGGATCCATTTGCTCAGCCGGCAGTCGTTGCAGACACACCCGAAGCCGCGGCCGAGGTGACCAATCCGGATAGGCTGATCGATCGTTTACCGGAGGAAAGGCAAAAACAAGCGTTGGCGTTAGCCGGCCAAATCGATGAAAACAATATGCAAGCCATCATCAGCTATGGCGCTGCAGCCCAAAAACAACTGGGCGAATTTTCCCATTCGATGTTGGACCATGTACAGAATCAGGATACCGGTGAAATCGGCGATTCCTTGAACGATCTGATGTATCGCCTCAATGAAGCCAAGCCGGAGGACCTGCGGGCAGAAGACAACAATGTCTTCCGCAAAATCTTCGGTAAGGTAAAACAATCTGCCTATGAAATGACGGCAAAATACCAGAAGATAGGCGCCCAAATCGATAAAATCGCGATCAAGCTGGATAAAGAAAAGAATGGACTGCTCAATGACAACGTCACGCTGGAACAGCTTTACCAAAAAAACAAGGATTATTTCGAGGCCCTGAACATCTACATCGCAGCCGGCGAAGTGAAAATGGATGACCTTCAGAAAAATGCGATCCCGAAAGCGATCCAGACTGCGGAAGCATCCCAAAGCCAAATGGATGTGCAGATCGTCAACGATCTGAAACAGTTCCTTGACCGTCTTGAAAAACGCACGCATGACTTGCGTTTGACCAGACAAATGACGATCCAGCAAGCGCCACAGATCCGCTTGATCCAAAACACAAACCAGGCATTGGCTGAAAAAATCCAATCCTCGATCCACACTGCCATTCCCTTATGGAAAAACCAAGTGGCCATCGCCCTTACCCTTCTGCGTCAAAAGGATGCAGTAACGGCGCAAAGGCAAGTATCCCAGACCACGAATGATCTGATGCGCAAGAACTCCGAAATGTTGAAAATATCAGCCATCGAAACCGCTAAAGAAAACGAACGGGGTGTGATCGATATCGAAACGCTCAAACAGACACAGCAGGATCTGATCGAAACCTTGGAAGAAACACTTAAGATCCAGCAAGAAGGCCGAATCAAACGCAAAGAGGCCGAAAAAGAGCTGTCTCTGATGGAGAATGATCTGAAAGTCAAACTGTTGAATATCCACCATCAGGAACAACAACTACACTAATCATCAAGGGCTGCCTGCTTTCTGGGCTGCCTTTTATTTTACCAACTTATCCGGATTTTTGTTCTTTTTCGAAACATGCGCTTTTCCCGAATCAGAAGGATGATTTCCACTTTCCGTTTTCAGAAAACCTCTCATCTCGAGGGCTTATTGTTTGTAATGTGACTCATTTTATATATAATAGTAGTATAGTTAATAAGAAATAACTATATTGTTACTGCACTTGTATCAGGAAAAGGAGGAAAAGAAATGGGCTTTATTTGGTCTTTAATTGTCGGTGGTATCTTAGGCGCGTTGGCAGGATCGTTCATGGGTAAAGATATTCCCGGTGGCATCATCGGCAATATCGTTGCTGGTTTCGTCGGTTCGTGGTTAGGAACAACTCTATTTGGAGCATGGGGTCCTGAAATCGGAGGATTTTACATCGTTCCCGCATTGGTTGGGGCAGTCATCCTGATTTTCATCGTATCCTTCGCCATGAGAAGCATGAAGAAGTAACCCATCTTATCAATCATACGCAGACAGCTGTCTGTTTTCTGATAAAAGCGTTGTTTGGCGACCCTGACACGGATCTTCCAAACAACGCTTTTTTTTTGCATGTAAAAAGCGCCGCAGAGAAACTCTGGGCGCTTTGAATTCGCTAATGTGGAAAAGAATAGGATTATAATTTTACAACGTTAGCTGCTTGAGGACCACGGTTGCCGTCAACGATTTCGAATTCAACATCTTGGCCTTCTTCTAAAGTTTTGAAACCTTCGCCTTGGATAGCTGAGAAATGTACGAATACATCGTCTTTTCCGTCAACTTCGATAAATCCAAAACCTTTTTCGCCATTAAACCATTTTACTTTGCCTTGTTCCATAATCGTGTAATACCTCCAAAATTTTCATTGGTAAAATGCTAATACAAATAAATACTATCATATTAGTACAAGTTACTAATATAATTATAACGAATATCTCATCCAAATTCAAGAGGAAGTTATGCGCTTTCTTTAAAAAATTAATCAGCGGTGGAAAGTATCTGCACTTTCGGCTTAAAGCCAACAGAAGCACGCAAGAATGCCGTCAGAAGACGTCCTCTTGCGTGCTCTTTGCTTGTCAGTTACATAGTTTTAACGAATTTCTTTCGGGTGGAAAGGTTAAGCTTCTTCCTGCACGAGCGCTTCCGGATATTCAGATCTCACAATATCTGCACAACGTCCGCAAAGGGTAGCTGCATCTTCGATTGTTCCGACCTCTTCCTTGATGGCACGGCATCTTTCACAGGTTTCCCCATGTGCGTGTTCCACCAGGATAGCAAGATTGTCGAACTGCATCGCTTCTGCCGGAGCAGCTGCCAATGCTTTGATGTCAAGCTGCGAAACGATGAATAATTGTTCCAAATTCGCATCAAGGGACGCGAACAACGCTTTTGTATCTTCATCAACATACAAGGACAGATGCGCTTCAAAGGATTTTCCGATCGTCTTTTCATTACGCGCAACTTCCAATGCTTTCAATGACGCATCGCGGATATCCATGAATTTTTCCCATTGGCCCAAAATCTCTGCTTGGTCTTCACGGACGCAGATTTCCGGCAATTCAGCCAGTTGGGCGTATTGTTCCTCTTCCTTCAGGAAACTCCAAATTTCTTCTGTTGTGTGTGGGATGATCGGTGTCAAAAGTTTTGCCAACTTAACCAATACTTCGTAAAATACGGTCTGCATGGCGCGTCTTTCCAGATTATCCTCTTTTTCGATATAAACAACATCTTTCGCAAAATCAAGATAGAATGCCGACAAATCAACTGTACAGAAGTTCATGATCGTTTGGTAGATGGTCGAGAACTCGTACTCTTTATAGGCTGTCACACATGTTTCCACCACTTGATCCAAGCGCGCCATCATGTATTGATCGACACTGCGCAGCTCCTCGTAGGCCACAGTGTGTTCCTTCGGTTGGAAATCTTCCGTATTCCCGATCAGGAAACGCATGGTGTTGCGGATCTTGCGGTAAGTTTCGGAAACTTGTTTCAGGATGTCATCGCTGATTCTGACATCGGATTCGTAGTCGACACTGGACACCCACAGACGGATGATGTCTGCACCCATGTTTTTGACGACTTTTTCCGGCAGGACCGTATTGCCCAATGATTTGCTCATTTTGCGGCCTTCCCCATCCAAAACGAAACCTTGGGAAAGGACTGTTTTGTATGGTGCAACTCCGTTGATCGCAACACTGGTCGTAATGCTTGAATTGAACCAGCCACGGTATTGATCGGAGCCTTCCAAGTACATATCAGCAGGGAATGTCAAATCTTCTCTTGCGCGCAGCACAGCCTCATGGGAAGATCCGGAATCGAACCAGACGTCCATGATGTCAAGTTCCTTGGTAAATTCCCCGTTCGGGCTGCCTGGATGTGTGAACCCTTCAGGAAGCAGGTCTTTCGCTTCTCTCTCGAACCAAACGTTCGAACCGAACTCGCCGATCAATTTCGCAGCGTGGTCGATCGTTTCCGGCGTGATGACAGGTTCTCCGTTTTCCGCATAGAAGATCGGCAACGGAACGCCCCAAACGCGTTGGCGGGAAATGACCCAATCGCCGCGGTCGCGGATCATGTTGAACAAGCGGACTTTACCGGATGGGTGAAGCCACTCAACATTTTCGATTTCGTCCAGAATGTCTTGACGGAATTTATCGATGGATGCGAACCATTGAGGCGTTGCGCGATAGATGACCGGTTTCTTTGTGCGCCAGTCATGCGGATAGCTGTGGACGAAGAAGTCCAGTTTCAGCAAAGCACCTTTTTCAGCCAACAGGTCAGTGATCGGTTTATTGGCTTTGTCGTAGAACACGCCCTCGAAACCTGGCGCTTCAGCTGTATAGCAACCTTTGTTGTCTATCGGTGACAATACTTCTAAACCATATTTTTTGCTGACAAGGTAGTCATCCTCACCGTGTCCAGGAGCGGTATGGACTAAACCGGTACCTGCTTCAAGTGTTACATGGTCGCCAACCATGACCAAAGACTCGCGATCATAAAACGGATGCTGGACGGTCATGTACTCCAACTCCGATCCTTTCAGTTCCTGCAGAATTTCCACAGATTCCCATCCGATGGCTTCCTTGACTGTGCCAAGCAATTCTTTGGCGACAACAAATTTTCTTCCGTCAGCGGAAACAAGCACATATTCGAAATCAGCATTAGCAGAAATGCCTAAGTTTGCCGGCAAAGTCCACGGCGTAGTCGTCCAGATGATGAAGGCAGTATCGTTAGCCAAGAGGCCTTTGCCGTCTTTGACCTGGAAAGCCACATAGATCGAAGGGGATTTCACATCTTTATATTCGATTTCGGCTTCCGCCAGCGAGGATTCACTCGAAGGTGACCAATAGATTGGTTTCAGGCCTTTGTAGATGTAGCCTTTTTCTGCCATTTTTCCGAACACGCGGATTTCGGCTTCTTCATATTTCGGCAGCAAGGTCACGTATGGGTTTTCCCAATCGCCTGCGATGCCCAATCGTTTGAAGACGGTTCTTTGTCCGTCGATCTGTTTCCAAGCATAATCTTCACACAGTTTACGGAAATCGGCCAAGCTCATCGCTTTGCGGTTCACGCCTGTATTCGTTAAGGCTTGTTCAATCGGCAGACCATGCGTATCCCAACCCGGGACAAAAGGGGCACGGAAGCCGGACATTGATTTCGAGCGGACGATGATGTCCTTGCTGATTTTGTTCAATGCGTGTCCCATGTGGACAGCACCGTTGGCATACGGAGGGCCATCGTGAAGGACAAAAGTCGGTTTATCCGCATTTTTTTCTTGACGTTTGACATAAATATCTTTTTCTTCCCAATCCTTTTGCCATTCCAATTCACGGACAGGCAGGTTGGCTTTCATAGGAAAAGCCGTTTTCCCCAGGTGTAGCGTATCTTTCATTTTCATTGTCGGAAGCTCCCTTTTGTTTAATTTTTTCTACAAAAAAAGACCCGTCTCCAAAAGGGACGAAGTCTTCGTGGTACCACCCAAATTCAAAGCGACAACGGCCGGAACCGGCTGTCATGCTTCCTCATTCAAACCGTTAACGCTGTTCAGGCGACCTTTTTTACTTATGCTTGTTCAAAAAGATTCTCATGGAGGATCCTAAAAAAAGAGGGACTTATTGGCCTTTCACCGTTCGCCAATTCGCTGGAAGTTTCCTTTTTTCGGGTGTTCCATTCTTCAATACATAGATTTTACTTGTTTTCTTCCGGAATTTCAATAGCTACCACAGCAGCTTCCGCAAGTTTCTCTTCAGCTCTGGCTTCTTCGGCCAATCTTCCGCCGACTTCGAACTCGGCTGCATCGTCAGAGTTTGCGACCAATTCGTCGATGATGCGTGTGCGGTTGGATAACACTTCATTCAAGGTAGGCGTTGAAACTTGACCTTCCGGTGAAGCGTTCAACAAGTTATTCCATTCATCATTCATGATGAGGTTCAATTGCGACTCAACCAAAAGTTGCAGCTTCTGTTTGAAGTTGCGGCTTTCCTTGCGGACGCCGTCGGTCTCTTCATTGATTTTTGTCGCTTTCCCGGCAGCTTCATGCAACAAACGGTCCGCGCTCTTTTCCGCCTCGAACAGAATGATTTCAGCTTCTTTGCGCGCATTTTCTTTCAGTCTGTCGGCAGCATCCTGCGCCACCACGATCGACTTGTTCAAAGCATCCTGCAGGTTGCTGAAATACTGAAGTTTTTCTTCGGCAAATTTCAGTTGCTTTTGCAGGTCTTTATTTTGTTTGATGACTTCTTCAAATTCCTTTGTGACAGCATCCAAAAAGTCATTGACTTGTTCTTTATCGTACCCTTTTATTTTGACAGGGAATTCCTTGTGTTGAATATCTAATGGAGTCAAACTCATCTTATACACACCTTTCGTTCTTGTCATTCTTATTTGTACAATACGCCAAATTCGACGCGCCATTTGTCTTTCTTGGATTTTCCTTCTATGGCCTTTATCTGGATCCGGCCATAACCGCGGATGGACACGATATCCAACAGCCCCAATTCGAAATCGGGACGTTCAAATACCGACCAGTTCAACTTGACTTTTCCGCCGCTCACCAATTCTTTTGCCCGTTGTCTCGATATGTTGTAGATGGCTGCAATCACTGTATCCAACCGCAGCGAGCTGACAGTGTCATGCACAATCGTCCAATCATCGATAGGTGTGATCAGATCAGTATAGTTCCGGCTCTCTAAGCGGACACTGACCTTCCCTATCTTGGTGACTTGCGAATGCACGTAGCTTGCTATATTCGACGCCAACAAAAACTGCCAGCGTGTGCCATCAGACAGGATATCTCCGAAAAGCTCCCTTTTCATGCCGGTTCCGATCAGCGTCCCCAGTATTTTCCCATGGGTCAGACTGGCGAATTTTGACGGGTACACCACTTCAGTAAGCTCCATTTCAAAGTCGCTTTGGGTTGGACTGAAATACTCAGGGCAAATGATGGCCCGCTTGCGTTCCGCCGCTTCATAGCCCCCGTAAAAATGGACATGGACCTCGCCTTTTTTCCCGACCAGCATCTCAAGGATGTACTGCTGTCTCGGATCCAAGAAATCCGTCAAATACGGCGCATAGGTTTCCTCTGCTTGCGTAATCCAGGATTGGGCACTATCTATGAATGGTTGCTCTTCCTTGCGGAAATGTTGATAAACTTCTTGCATACGATCCCCTCACTTTTTCGTTTGATGAAAAAATGTCCGTCAATTCAGCAATCTGATCAGGAACAGGATAACGACCTGCGCTCCATACTCCACCAAATTCAGGAACAGGATGCCCGCCACTACACTGAAGCTCACCATGCCTACAGATGGGATCAATCTTCTGAATATATCCAGGTAAGGCTCTACAATGCTGGAGATAAAATAGCCGAATTTGGAACTTCTGGCTCCCGGCAACCAACTCATCAATGCGTATACCAGCAAGACTGTCGAATATGCAGATATGCCCCAACGAATAATCTGTAAAAGCCAAATCAATATTTCTGTCATTTTGTTTCCTTTCTAGTAGAACGAACGCTCTTCCTCCAGTGTTTCGGCCAGTGCGCCTTCGACTCCGACTGAAGCAGGGGTGCATAAAAAGATTTCATCGCCTACGCGTTGGATTTCTCCTCCGATCGCATATACCGTTCCGGTCAGAAAGTCCACGATCCGTTTTGCTTGTTCCGCATCTATCCTTTTGAAATTAAGCAATACTGCTTGATTCTTCAGCAGATTATCGGCAATTTTTTCCACCTCGGAATAGACTCTGGGCTCCACGACATGGATGCTGGCTTTTTCGGTCATTGCTTGTTTATTCATAGGAATTACCTTTGCTTTCGTCGATCTTTTTTGGGTGCTCCGATAAGACGGAGCCCCTTCTTCATTGCGCTCGGACCTGCGGACAGGAATGGCAGCCGATGGTTCAGCGACTTCTTCATACCCTTCATCCTCATCTTCAATGACAAAGTACTTTCGGAATAAATCTTTCAGACCCATAAGACCCCTCACTTCTTCTTCGTCAATGCTTCTGTCTCAGCAAAGAATGCCGATCCGACACGTACGAAGGTCGCACCTTCGGCAATCGCTATCGGATAATCTTGGCTCATGCCCATGCTCGTCTCCGTGCATGGAGCATGCGTCAAGTTCAACGCCGCTACTTGCTCTTGCATTATTTTCAGATCTTCAAAGCATTGACGCAACTCCACGTCTGTTGCATCAATGGGTGCCATCGTCATCAATCCGACTACGATGATATTCGGAAAACTTTCCAGACTTTTGATGAAAGGCACTGCCTCGGATGCAGAAAGCCCGTGTTTTGAGCTCTCCCCTGTAACATTGACCTGCACGAAACAAGAAACAGGCTGTTCCGCCCGCTCATTGATTTCCTTTGCCAATGACATACGATCCAATGCGTGGAAGTAGGCGATGCGGTTGATCACCTGCTTCACTTTTCTTGTCTGTAAGGTACCGATGTAATGCCAGATGATGTCTTCTTGCGGAAGTGCTTCTTGCTTTTCGATCAGACCTTCGGGGCGATTTTCTGCAAAGTGGCGGTAGCCCAAGCGGTACAATTCTTCCACTTGCTCTGCAGGCTTTGTCTTCGTGACGGCGATGACCGTCACATCTTCCCGTTTGCGTCCGGTTGTCAAGCAGGCTGCTTCAACAGTTGACTCCACTTTCCGGCAATTTCCCTCGATATTCATGCTTATCTGCGTCTCTTGCGGAAGAAAGGCGGTGTGTCCAATGAATCCTCTCCACCGTTTCTGTCTTCTTTGTTTTCGTGATAACGTGGATAATTATCTTCTGTTGGTTTGACAGGATATTCTTCTGGCTCAGGTTGGACCGATTGGGGAGCCTGTTCTCTCACGCTTGTGTCTCTGCGGATATCCCAGTCGCCGAATAAGTCTTTGGCCGGTTTTTCTTCTGCTCTTTCAGTCGGAACTTGTTTCTCGGGGTATGAAGCAGGAGCGTGCCCTACTTCTTTACGTCCCTTAAAAGCGCTGCCTCCGCGATTAGCGGTTTTTTTTTCATCTTTTTTTTTGTCGTCGATCCCTGTTGCGATTACTGTAACGATAACTTCATCGCCCAAGTTTTCATTGATGGATGTACCGAAGATGATGTTCACTTCGGATGATGAAGCTTGTGCTACGATGTCACTCGCATCTTGTGCTTCGAACAACGTCAAGTCCGATCCGCCTGTGATGTTCAACAAAATCTGCTCGGCGCCATCGATGGAAACTTCCAACAATGGGGAGGAAATAGCTTTTTTGGTTGCTTCTGCTGTACGGTTTTCACCTGAAGCGATACCGATACCCATCAAAGCAGATCCTTGATCTTTCATGACGGTCTTCACATCAGCAAAGTCCAAGTTGACATATCCTGGCGCTGTGATCAAGTCTGAGATCCCTTGAACGCCTTGACGCAAGACATTATCTGCTTCACGGAATGCTTCCAGCATAGGCGTCTTTTTATCAACGATTTCCAAAAGACGGTTATTTGAGATGATGACCAATGTATCAACGTTCGCTTTTAATTCGGCGATACCTTCTGCAGCATAACGGCCTCTTTTCGGACCTTCAAAAGTGAATGGACGCGTCACAACACCGACAGTCAACGCGCCAAGATCTTTAGCGATCCGGGCTACGATAGGGGCTGCACCCGTACCGGTACCGCCGCCCATTCCGCAGGTGACGAAGATCATGTCTGCTCCAGCCAAAGCTTCAGAGATTTGTTGTTCGCTCTCTTCTGCAGCTTTACGGCCTACTTCAGGAACTGAGCCTGCGCCCAATCCTTTCGTCAATTTAGGTCCGAGTTGGATTCTTGTTTCCGCTCTTGATGCATTCAAGGCTTGCGTATCCGTGTTGGCCACGATGAATTCCACACCTTGTACGCCCTCTTCAATCATACGGTTCACGGCATTGCTTCCTGCCCCACCGACACCGATAACTTTAATTTTTGCTCCATCACTCATGCTTGAATCGAATTCCAATTCCATTTCATTTCCTCCTATTTCATACCATTCTTTTTATGTTCAGCGTGATTATTCAAACAAATTATTGAACCAACGTTTTAATTTCCCGACTAAGCTTTCTTCGTAATTTTCCTCATCGGCGTAAATCTCGTTCTCATAGACAGGTTCTTCGATGACTGTCGGTTGTTTCGCAGTTTTGGATTGCAAAGGGATCACTTTGCCTGTCGCCTGCACTTTTCCTTTGGCCACGCGGTAAATGTCATCCAGTCCGGCCACATACTTGATCAGGCCGATGCTCGTTGCATAGATCGGATTGCGCATCCCCATTTGCTCCGGAATATACAGTTTGACGTTGATTTCGAAGATTTCTTTTGCCAAATCGACGACGCCCGGTAATGCCGCTGCGCCTCCGGTCAGGATGATACCGCCTGGGAGGTCGCGGGCTTCCACTTTATCCAAGGCGCGCTTGATGTTTTCGAAGATCTGCACAAGTCGCGCTTCGATGATTTCGGACAGATATTTCTCATCCACTTTTACCGGTTCTTCTTTCCCGATCGTTTCGACGGGGAAAAACTCTTCATCGGACGTGTCTTCGGAAATGGCGTAACCATATTCGCGTTTTACGCGCTCCGCATTTTCCAATGTCGTGTTCAAAATGATGGAAATGTCCTTGGTCACAAGATCGCCGCCCTCGGGATCAACGAATGCAAATTTCAATTGGTCGTCGTGCATGACAGAGGCGCTTGTTTGGCCGCCACCCATGTCGATAAGGATGGTCCCGAAATCCCGCTCGCCTTTATTCATGGCTACGCTTGAAATGGCCAGTGGCTGTACGACCATATCTTCGATATGAAGACCTGCTTTTTCTACACAACGCTTGATGTTATGGATGATTGTTTTTGGACCAGTGATCATGCTAGCGTACAATTCAAGGCGTACGCCGATCATGCCTCTCGGGTCTCTGATGCCGTCGAACCCATCTACGATGAACTCTTCAGGGATGACGGAAATGATTTCTCTTTCTGGCGGAACAGAACGGACTTTTGCGGCAGCAAAGACGTTTTGTACATCCTTGTCTGTGATTTCCTTGTTTTCGCTTGCGACTGCATACATCCCGTGGCAAGGTTCGATACTGATTTGATTGCTTGGTATGCCTACGATGACGTTTGATATCTGAATGTTCGCTTTTCTTTCAGCTTGGCTGACTGCACTGCGGATTGATTCGACCGTTTCATCGATATCAACGATGACGCCACGGCTAAGACCTTTGGAAATTTCATTCCCGACTCCAATAATGTTCATTTGATCTTTCACATATTCTGCGACTACAACTTTTATTGAAGTGGTTCCAATATCTAGACTGACGTATATTCCTGAATTCTTCATGGTTTTATTGAAACCTCCGTTTGACATAATGGCTTGTGTAAACATCCGCATTGTAACGAAAAAATGGTCGGTTACTGATACGTGATGCCAGAAAGCTATACCTTATCATTTTATCATAATAATTCTTCATTTACGAAGATTTTTACAAATAATTCTATCAGAAGGAAGTCTGACAAAAGTTCATTCAATCCCTCAACAATGACCGGAATCATTGTTCAAGGATTGACTGCAAGTCAATCCTAATCTCTTTCAACTCATTCGGGTGCGCTAGCGGAATCTGCCGAAGCGGACGCTTCCTCTTCCGTCGCTTGCGCAAAGGGTGTGAAGTAGACGCCCACTTCAAGATCGATGATCCCTTTCGTCTCGCCTAATTGGCTCACGATGTCAGGGTAGTACAGGATTTTTTCGGCAAATGACGGCAAAATCGCCTTCACTTCGTTCCCGTCATTCATGTACACCGTGATTGCATACGGATTTTCTTCCGTTCCGGTGTATTTGATTTCAGAGATGCTGTTCTGGACACTGTCCGTCAATTGCACGTATTGTTCGAGCAGGTCATCCAGATTCTGGTTCCTTTCAAAGCTTGTGATGACTGGGTTATTCCCGATCGGAACCTTCAATTGTGTATCTGCCACTGTGCCATTCTCCAGGACATTATAGTAGCTGCTGTCCGAGTAGACATAGGCAATGGTTTCGTGTTCCGTCACATGGATCGTGACATCATTCATGCCGCGCAGCGTCACTTCCGCCGTTTTGACTTGCGCTAACGCATTTGTGACATACGCATCGATTTTCTCGTCATTCCAGACGACGCCCAATGCGGTAAGTTTCCCGGTGATTTTACTGGCATCGATGATGCTTTGTTCCGGAACATCTCCGGCCCCTTCCACATAGATGTCCTTGACTTTTCCGTATGGGGAGATCAGAAAACCGTTGAGGAGCGCCCCAACCAAGAAAATGCTGTACCACCCAAAGTACCCTTGCCGTTTGTCTGTTCCGGCAGCTTCGGGAAGGCGTTTGCTTGTTTTCGACTTCGCTTTTTTCTCTTCCACCAAACGGTGCATGCGGCCGCTTGGTGGGGTCTTCTGCTTTGACTCAGCTTTGTTTTGCCTTTCCAATTCAGCAGTTGCACGCTGCCAGGGAGTCCCTTCCGACGAACTCTTACTCTTCAGCGTCTGCCGGATCTTTCCGAAAACCATCTGGCCTCCCTCCCTTTCTCATTTCTTCAAAGCCAAGATGACATCGATGATCCGGTCCGATGCATCCGTTATGCCCATCTGTTTGGCTTGTAGAGCCATTTCTTTGCGTGCCGCTTCGTTGATCATCAGCTTGTCGATGGCTCTGAACAATGTTTGTGCCTGCAGGTCTTTCTCAAGGATCATTTCGGCAGCCCCGTTTTTCACCAGGCTTTCGGCATTTTTTTGCTGATGGTTGTTCGTGACATAAGGACTTGGGATCAATACACTCGGCAACCCCAAGGCCATCACTTCCGTCAATGTGGTTGCGCCGCTGCGCGATACAATCAAGTCGGTGCGCTTGAACAATTTCGGCATATCATGGATGTACGGCACAATCCGGACATTGTCCAAACGGTCCGTCAGCGCGTTGATTTTTTGCTCCACCGCTTTGTAGTGGACTTCACCAGTAGCCAGGAGTACTTGATACGGTCTGTTTTTGAAGAGCGGGTAGGAGGCTACGAAAGACTCATTCAGCTTCGCAGCTCCCCGGCTGCCTCCAAAAATCAAAACGGTCGGCAACTCTTCCTTCAGTCCGTATTCCTTCAGGTCGGCACTTTCCTTCAAGGAGGCTACTTCCTGCGCCCGGGGATTCCCCGTGAACACAATCTTCTCCGGATAGGCGGAGAAATCAGCGCGGGCATCCTCAAAACAAATGCAGATCCGGTCCACGACCCGGCTCAAAAATTTGTTGGTGACGCCTGCGACTGAATTTTGCTCGTGGATGATGGTCGGCACGCCCAGTTTGGATGCGGCGTACAGGACCGGGGCGCAAACATAGCCGCCCGTCCCGATCACAACGTCCGGCTGGAATGCCTTGATGATTTTCTTTGAATCCGAGATGCTCTTGATCATCAAGTAGACCGTCTTGAGATTCTGAAGCGATAAGCTTCGGCGCAGGCCCTGGATCTTGACGGATTTGAAGGCGACACCCGCCTTTGGTACGATTGTGCTTTCCAAGCCGCGATCCGTGCCAACATAAAGGAATTCGCTGTCGGGATATCTTTCTTTGATTCGGTTCATCAGGGCTAAAGCCGGGTAGATGTGCCCGCCTGTTCCCCCACCGGATAATACTATTTTCATAAGCGCATAGGTTCTCTAGAAAGAACCATCCTCCTCACTTGTGGCTTTGACCACGGAATGGACAGCATCCGTAAATGTTTTACCGCGCACTTCAAAGTTCTTGTACTGATCCCAGCTCGCGCAGGCCGGTGACAACAGGATCGTGTCGCCTTCTTCGCTGTACTGATAGCTGATCGGAACCGCACTGGCGACATTATCCGTCACGACGATTTCTTCGATGCCGGCTTTATCGCCTGCGTCCTTCAATTTCTCGGCCGTTTCCCCGAAGACGATCATCGTCTTCACGTTTCCAAGAAAGGGAATGAGTTCATCGAAAGTATTCCCACGGTCCAATCCGCCCGCCAACAGAATGATCGGCGTCCGGAAACTGCTCAGTGCTGTTTTGGTTGCGAGGATATTCGTTGCTTTCGAGTCATTGTAGAATTTCCTGCCGTTGAGTTCGGCTACGAATTGGATCCGGTGCTCGACGCCATAAAAGAGGTGGAAAGCCGATACGATTGCGTCATTGGCTACACCGGACAATTTCGCCACAGCGATCGCGGCCAATGCATTTTCGATGTTGTGTTCTCCGGGAACCCTCAAATCGGAAATAGCCATCACTTTTTCGCCCTTGAAATATAGCGAACCTTCACTTGCATATGCCCCATCCATAAGAACCTGGGTGCGTGAAAACGGAACGATCTGTGCTTTTGAATGCTGGGACAGTGTACGCAATTCTTCCTGATCCCAATTCAAAACGAGATAATCGTCCGCTGTTTGGTTTTCGGTTATGCGCCACTTCGCTTTGACGTATTCTTTGCGGTCCCCATGATAATCCAGGTGGGCTTCCGTGATGTTCGTGATGACGGCGATGGCTGGACGCATCGCCTCGATGCCCATCAATTGGAAGCTGGACAGTTCCATTACGACATCGTCGTCTGCAGTCGCCACACGTGCCACTGCCGATGCAGGCACACCGATGTTGCCGGCTTTATAGGCTTTCCCTATTTTTCTGCCCGAATTCAACAGGTCCGTGATCATCGTCGTGGTAGTGGTCTTTCCGTTCGTGCCTGTCACACCGATCAGTCGGCCTTCCAGGATTTCCGCAGCCAACTCAACCTCGGTCAATACGGGAATCCCTAACTCAATCGCTCGTTTGACCATTGGATTGTTGTACGGGATGCCCGGATTTTTGACCATGAAGGAAAAAGATTCATCCAACAGTTCGATCGGATGGGATCCAGCAATGACTTTGATGCCGGATGAAATCAACTCCTTTGCATCCGGATTGTCGCTCAATTCCTTCGCATCATTGACTGTGACCATCGCGCCGAGTTCCAGGAGCAGTTTGGCCGCGTTCATGCCGCTGAGCGCCAGGCCCAGCACCAATACTTTTTTATTTTCGAATCGATTATTTGTTTTCATGTATTTCTCCCCCTTCGCTTAGACAAGCAGCCACAAGGCTAAGATTGCAGATATCAAACCTACCGCCCAAAAAGTCAGGACGACGCGCCATTCGCTCCACCCGCTCATTTCGAAATGATGGTGGATCGGAGACATCTTAAAGATGCGCTTGCCGCGCAACTTGAAGGAGCCGACCTGCAGCATGACGCTGGCCGTTTCGATGACGAAAACAAGGCCGATCAACAGCAACGACCACTCCAGATGCAACGCCAACGACACAACCGCAAGGCCTGCGCCCAATGCCAATGAACCGACGTCGCCCATAAAGATTTTTGCCGGTTTTTTATTGAAAAAGAAGAACCCGATCAAGCCTCCCACGATTGCGATACAGAACAGCAGGACTTCCAATTGGCCTTGACGGTATGCCAATATGCCGTATGCAGTATAGGCGATGCCCGCTGTGCCGGCGACCAATCCGTCCAATCCATCGGTCAAATTCACAGCATTCGAAAAACCTGTTATCCAGATAATCGTGAACGCAGCGAACACCAACCAGTTGTGGATTTGTCCAAAGAATGGGAGCGTGATCAAAGGATCTGAACCCGACAAGAAGAACAGTGCCACAAAGACGAAGGAGCCGACCAATTGCGAAATGAACTTTTGCTTGGAAGTCAGTCCTTCATTTTGTTTTTTGAATATTTTCAGGAAATCATCCAAAAAGCCGATAGCTGCGAAAAACAACAGAACGAAAAGCAACATAGCCAATTTCACGGTGAGGACGTCCTTCCATACCGCTGTCCCGATAACGGTGAGGATCGCTGCGATGATGAAGACGACTCCCCCCATCGTCGGTGTGCCGCTTTTGACTTGATGCCATTTAGGGCCTTCTTCCCTTGTGACCTGTCCGAATTGTTTCACTTTAAAATAGCCGATGAATATTGGCATCATGCTGATTGTGATGGCAAAGCTGATCGATAAAGGCAGCAGCATTTCTGTCCAATGCATATGATTTCCTCCTAATAGGTGTTTTACATTTTTTGATTGATTTCTGATTATGGCTCTGAACGCTTATTCCAGAATGACCTGGACTTCCGTGGCCGCGTTCAGGATGGAACCCGTTTCCAGACTCTGGAACACGACATAGCCTTCGCCTTCAAAAGTGAAGTTGATGCCTGCGATTTCTGCTACTTTCAGGACATCGTCTTTTGACCAACCGTAAACATCAGGCATCGTCATCGCGCCTTCAGTCATCAGGATCGTCTTCTGGTTCGTGATCGTCTGTGTTCCGGCGTATGGGTATTGCTGGACGATTCGGCTGCCGCTGCCGATGATTGCTGTATCATTGTAGCCGACAGCAGTCAGAGCCGCCAAAGCTTCATCTTTGGATAAATTTGTCACTTCCGGCATCGAGGCTTGGTTGACGTCCCCGGTCACTTCCGTATTCAGGTTGTCGTACTCGATTGCCCTTGTCATGAATGGGTTGAATATTTTCGACAGATATTTGGAGCCATTCAGACTGTCCAAATTTGCGGGCCGTTTCATGGTCAAATACAGGATGTAGCTGGGATCATCCGCCGGAGCGAATCCGACTACCGAATAAAGGTAATTGGAATAGCCAGTGTAATACTCGCCTGTTGTGGAATTCACCACTTCCGCAGTACCTGTTTTGGCGGCGATTTCGGCACCTTCGATCTGGTATGCTTGGCCGGACCCATTTTCATTATAGACGACTTCTTTCAGGTAAGTCAGCACCGTTTGGGCGGTCTCTGCCGTGATCGGAGATCCCGCTTCTTGCGGCTCGACAACGGTGACCTCGCCCGTATTCGGATCTTCTGTATGATCCAAATAGTTCAGCTTCATCATGGTGCCCTCGTTTGCGATTGCCGTAAATGCTTGCATCAATTGGAATGGGGTGACCGTTACCCCTTGCCCGAATGCCGTATTCGCCTTTTCCAGCGGATACGTATAGCTGTAATTCCCTGTCGCCTCGTTTTCCAGTCCTGAATCGGTTGATTGGCCGATGCCGAAAGCTTTCATGTAGGACTCCCAAACATCGTAGCCCATCGTTTGTACCAGCTTCACGAAAGCCACGTTACTTGAGCGCGCCAATCCTTCAAGATAGGTGATATTGCCCCAACCATCCTTATTGTAGTCACGGATTGTTCCGCCTTCCACTTCAACATTGCCGGAGGTGTAGGTCGCAAACGGGCTGAAGACCCCCTCGTTCACGGCTGCCGCCAAAGTCAGAATTTTGAAAGTGGAGCCCGGTTCATAGGTATCCTCCACCAACAGATTCTGCCATTGCGCATCGATGCCCTCTTTGGTTGTGGCGTTGAAGGTGGGCCGCTGCGAAGCCGCAAGGATTGCACCGGTGTCCGGATCGACCAACATAGCTGTCATCGATTCCGGTTCGGCCTCTGCATACACTTGCGACATCAGGCTTTCCAGATAGATCTGAAGACGACTGTCGAGCGTCAGATAAAGATCATCGCCTTCGACTGGGTCCTCTTCCTGGATCTGCGTTCCCGGAATCAGGTAGCCGTTGGAATCCTCCTGGTAAGTGACTTCACCATCACTTCCGTCCAGCTCATCATCATACAGGGATTCTATCCCCATCATGCCGACCAATTTCTTCTCTTCGTTTGTGTCTGCTTCCTCTTCGCTGGCTGAGCTTTGCGCGAAGCCGACAAGATGGGAAGCAAATATCCCATTCGGGTAGAGCCTGGAAGGCGTCTCCTCAAACGTGATGCCCGGAAGCTCTTCCGCCTCAATGCTGGATTTGGTCGCATAATTCAGGTTGGTCCCTGCGCTGCCGAATTCGACTTGCTTCAAGCCTTCCTGATTCAGAGTTGCCAGAATCGCTTCTTTGCTCATGCTGATGTACTGTGCCAGAATTTCAGCAGTTTTTTCCTTGTCGACGATATGATTCGGATTTTCCGTATCTTCGCTCCATTCGTCGGTCAAAACGGCCACCAACGAATAAGAAGTAGCATCCAAGGCAATGGGATTACCACCTATGTCATAGATGGTACCTCTTTTTGCGGCAAGGATACTACTTCTGGTATATAAGTTATTAACATGCTCGCTTAGATTCTCGCCATTTACCTTCTTGGTGATCATGATCATAGAAAAACGAAAAATAAATACAAGAAATAGTAAACCTGTCAAACCAACCATGATACGAGTCATTTTTTTTCGGTTTCTTTGAGGATTAGCTGTTTTTTTCATCGCGTAACATTCCTAACGTTTGCTTCATTCATTTCCAGACCAAGTTCTTTTGCTATCTCGATGATGCGGTCGTATCTTGAAAGCTCTTGGACTTCTTGCTCCAAGTTTTGATTTTCCAGATCGATCGCAACGCTATCATTTTGTAAGTCCTGCAACGCTCTGTTCTGATTGGAGAGGGTCACTTGTGTAGCCAGCGATAGCAGCAACACGACCAATGCGCTTAACAGCGTGATGGTGATGGCAATTTTTTCGATTCTTACATATTTATCTCTAACGGCTTTGTAGCCTTTCGGTGCAGGCTGGCCTTTTTTAGGTTCTGTCAGTTCTTTCGGCAGCGTCGGTTCTGCTATCGCCGCCCTATATTCAGGTAATGCCACTTAATCCTCTCCTCCCCCGCAATAAACTGTGCGGCTCAGGCACAATTTATTGGTTCCGACTGATGATCTTTAGTTACAGAGCTGCTGTGCTCCTGTTATTTCTTGACTCTTTCGATGACACGCAATTTCGCACTTTGAGAACGCGAATTTTCACTCAATTCCGCCTCATTGGGCATGATTGGTTTTCGGCTGATCAATTTGTAGTCCGCTTCATATTCCTCGGGAAGAATAGGCAACAGAGGCAAAGTTTCCTCTTTCGAACTGGCTTCTTTGAAAAGGACTTTAACGATCCGGTCCTCCAACGATTGGAAGGAAATGACGCTCATGCGTCCTCCGACGTTCAGCATCTTCAAGCCGTCTTCTATCGAATCTTCGATAGCGGACAATTCGTCGTTGACGGCGATGCGCAAAGCTTGGAAAATGCGCTTAGCCGGATGTCCGCCTTTTCTTCTGGCCGGTGCCGGAATGCAGTCTTTGATGATTTCGACCAGTTCGCCGGTCGTCTCGATCGGTTGGGTTTCTCTGATGTTTTCGATTTTGCGGGCAATCTGTTTTGAAAATTTTTCTTCGCCATAACGATAAAAAATCTTCACCAATTCAGCAAAAGGCCACTCGTTAACAATAACGCGGGCCGTCAATTCCTGTTCTTGGTCCATGCGCATGTCGAGTGGTGCATCATAGCGGTAACTGAACCCTCGCTCGGCCTGATCCAACTGCGGGGAGGAAACTCCCAGATCGTACAGGATGCCGTCTACGCCAAAAACGCCGCGGTTTTCCAGTTCTTCTTTGATATTCCGAAAATTGGCCTTGATGAGCGTCACCATGCCTTTTTCGATATAAGTCGCCAACGCTGCTTCCGCATTTTCGATGGCGATACGGTCTTGGTCAAAGGCATACAGATGCCCTTTTTCATTTAATTTTGATAAAATCACGCTGCTGTGTCCCGCACCACCTAAAGTGCAATCGACATAGATACCATCCGGTTTGATGTTCAAACCATCGATGGACTCGTTCAGCAACACGCTATAATGTTCAAATTTTTCCATTTTTGCACCTACAATCCAAAGTCGATCATCGTTTCAGCAATATCTTCGAAGTTTTCAGCAGCATCTTCAGCAAATTCTTCCCACTTCTCGTTGCTCCATATTTCTATACGGTCGGCCACACCGACAATTCGACATTCTTTTTCAATTTTCGCATAATCCAATAATGTTTGAGGGATATTGATGCGCCCTTGTTTATCCAATTCGGCTTCCGTAGCGGCCGAATAGAAAAATCGGGTAAAAGCACGCGCATCTTTTTTGGCAAGGGGCAGCTGTTTCAATTTTTCTTGAAGCAGTTCCCATTGGCTTAACGGATAGCCGAACAAACAGCCGTCCAGTCCACGGGTGATGATGAACGTATCGCCTAATTCCTCACGAAATTTTGCGGGCATAATCAATCTGCCTTTCGCGTCTACATTGTGTTTGAATTCCCCCATCAACATAAAGACACTCGCCCCCACCTTCAAATATGTTTTCAGTCTACCACATCCCCCCACTTTCTACCACATTTTCCCGAACAATTCATAAAAAAAACAAATTGATTTCGATTATTTATCGAAACCAATTTGTTTTTAGTTTTCATCCATCATTTTGCCAGGCGCAAGGATGGGATATCACAAGCCTCACACGGAATAAACTGGTTTCCGACCGGCCGTTTTTAACAAAACCTGTCGAAAGTGGGGACCTTTCCCAAAAAATCATTTTGTCCCCGGAACCGATATTCCCCCATTATCCGCTTTATGCAACCGGATGGCCGTTTCGTAAGCACGTCTCAATTCAGATCCGATGTAGCTGAGATCCTTCTGGCGTATATGATCCTGTCCTGCAGCCTTCAAAGAAGGCAGGGTCCCTTCCAGAATGCCGGTGATCAACCTTCGGAAATCGTCATTCGTTTTGCCTTTGTAGACGTGTTTGCCATCAAGCAGATCATCCTCATAGATCGGTATATCCCGGATCAGGATCTCCTGCCCCATGGCGAGTGCCTCCAAGAGGACGATTCCTTCCGTTTCTTCGTATGTTGGAAAGAAAAACAAATCAGCACCACAGTATGCGTTCCGGAGCTCATCAGGAGCCACATAGCCGGCAAATTGCAGATTGGGTAATTTTGTCTCTACGGCTTCACGGATTTCCCGCGGGACTTGGTGGAGGTTCAAGTACCCGAACCAGATGAACTGGTAAGCAGGCAGCGCCTTGGCTAAGGCAACGAAATCAAGGATCCCTTTCCGTTTGATGTAAAGTCCGACCGACATGACGACTTTGTCTGCTGCTGTATATCCATATTTCTTGCGGAATGACGCGCCCATTTCTGCAGTCGCTTGGTAAAACGATAAGTCGATTCCGTTCGAAATCGGTATGATCGGTTGTTCCAACCCCGCCTTTTGCAGCAATTGTTTGGAATAAGGGGTCGGCGTCAAGACAACATCCCCATGGCTGTAGCAGTGCAGAATCCACTTGCTGAACAGCGGCGCAGCGGCATTGGAGAAGATAAAGGAATTCCGGAAGTCCTCCTCCGTGGAGTGGGCATGGTAAACGATCGGTTTCCCCTGCCTTTTGACTTTATGCAACAGACGATAGGATTGGCCGAAGTAGGTATTGATGTGCATCAGATCAAAATCATCCCGGTAATCTGTCGTAAAAGCTATTCCTTCCAGCGCGAGCGCTTTTTTCTGGTGCTCGATCGCTCTGCCTAATCCGGATTTCCCGATGTATTTCATGCCTTCAGAGTACAATAATACTTTCATGATATTTGCCCCCCTTCTTCGATTTTCGGACTATCCCCTTACAAGGAAATAAATGCGCAGCAGCACCAACATGTAATAAAAAAGCAGCGCCATCAAAAACAGTATTTTTATGAAATAACGATAAAACCGCTTCGGCTGGTGGATCTTTCTGCGTTTGTCGAAATACAGCGTCTGCAGCAGGCCGACGATGCAGGCCGCCAACAAAAAATGCGGCAACAGCGAATACGTCAAACTGTAGACACTCAGCAGATGGATGCCTACGAACAAAAATGGCAATACGACATCCGCAACCGTCAATTGGATGATCTGCTTGTACCTGAGATACGGCCTGAAAAATTTATTGATCAGAATGATTTCTAAAATCGGAAAAACATACAACAGAATTTCAAAATAGTGGAAGTTTTGCATCCCAACGCTCCTTTGCAAAAATATGGCGTCCATGCCGCATAACCACATTTTACCTCATTCCGGAAAATTATGCCTCCCTGAAAAATGAGAACAAAAAAAGCCAGCAGAAATTTCATTCTGCTGACTGGAATTGCGGATGGCATTTCGTGATTAGTTTTGTTTTTCAACAACTGCTTCTCCATCATAGTAACCGCATGATGCGCAAACGTGGTGGCTCTTTTTCAATTCGCCACAGTTAGGGCATGCGTTCAAGCCTGGGATCGCTAACTTGTAATGTGTACGTCTTTTTGCTTTTCTTGCTTTAGAAGTTCTTCTTTTAGGTACTGCCATTTCCTTACACCTCCCTGTATTAATCGCTGTATTTATTTAAAAAATCAGCGTCAAAAATTTCACTCTGTTTTTTCTTCGTCTTCTAACAGGGCCTTCAGACCAGCTAATCGCGGATCGATCTGATCAGTCTTTTCCTCTTGTCTCTTTCTTGCGAAAGATTCTTCGGAAACAACTTCCCATTCAGCGCCACTAGGCATTTCCTCGGACACCATCTCTTCCGGCGTGAATACTTGTAGAGGCAGATTCAGCAGAATATTGTCCTCGATAGCGGGGACCAAATTCACTTCATCGCCTTCAAGCGGCAACACGACTTCCGCAGGATTATCCTGCTCGAGATAGAGTGATTCACTTTCAGTGTACACTTCTTCGATTGCTATTTGCAAGGGTACATCAACTAATTCCAACGACCTTGACGAAGGCAGGGTAATCGTTAAATCGATTCGGAAATTGGCAAGCACAGAATGATTTTCGTATAATAAGAAACCTTCCGCCTTAATCGGCGACACTGCCTTGATCTCATTATTTCTTTGCATCAATGAACTTTCCCGGTCTATCGTCCGAGAGAAATAGTACGGTTCACCACGATGTTCTTGTAATTCTTTTAATGGCCACTTCATTTCCATCACCCCTAAAATAACAAATTGAATTATACTAGTGAAAAAAACCTTTGTCAATGTATTTTCCTTTACATCCAAAAAGGAAAACGTTTTTTTACGCTTTTAATTCTTTGGCCAACGCGATCGTTTTGTCCAAAAGCACCTTTTCCGCGTCGACGACAGGATAGCGTTGTTCCTCATCTTCACTGTTCATCAACGAAACTTCCGTGCAACCCAACAGCACAATGTCCGCACCGCAATTTTTGAAATCTTCCAAAATTTCGTAATACAAAGGGAAAAATAAATGTGATCTCTCTTTGATGTAATAATAAATCATTTTATTGATCTTGTCTTGTAATTCTCTGTCCGGCAATACAACTTGGTACCCTTTCTCGACAAGCCGATTTTCGTAGATGCGGCTCTGATGCGTTCCCTCAGTGGCAAATAATCCGACTTTTTTCGCGCCTTCGTAATGTTCCGCAATATAGTCGACCGTAAGATCGATCATATTCAGAATCGGAATAGTCGTTTCCTTTTGAATATCATCGAAGAAATAATGGATAGTATTGCAGGGCATGATGATGAATTCTGGTTGAAGAAGATTCAACATATGAATATCTTCTATCACTGCTTCCACCGGATTCGGTTTGGTCGGATCCAAAATATATTCCGTACGATCGGGAATATCAGCGTGATTCATCAGAATGTAATTGAAATAATCCTGGTCGTTTTCGGGGAAATGGCGCTTATTCATTTCAACGAGAAAGTTGGTCGTCGCCAGCGTTCCCATTCCACCAAGAATACCAAAAAACTTTTTCATACTTTCTCATCCCTCGTTTCCCGTTTGTTTCTTGAATCAGATCATTCCTCTGGCGGATGCTCTCTGAATTTTTTGTAATAATTGAATTTGGAAGCCAACACATAGAATTTTCTTTTCGGGCTGGCTTCAAAAGGCGCAGCCAAAGGGTGCACTACTTTCCCTTCTTTGTACAGCTCTTTTACTTTTTTCCGCAATACGTCGGACTCGATATACTTCAGCAAAAGGTTCTTTGGCGTCATCGTGAACAAGGCTTCATTCGTGTTGATGGTCAGGCCAAGTTTTTTCTTGGCGATGTGATCTTCAACATAGTATTTTGCGACATTATTCCCGCTGGCGGTAACATAATAATTGCTGACGCCAAGACGCCCGTTCAGTTCAAAGAAAACATAGTCATCTTTGCGCTTATCGTACTTCACGTCAAAATTGGAAAAACCATAAAACTCGGTTTCCGCAATCAGTTTTTGAACGGAAGCAACAATCTTCTGCTCTTCCCTGGCCCAAATCGTCAGGTGGTTTCCGATGGCGGATGGCGTATGGTCTTCCAAGAGGATATGGCCGAATGCAATCAGCTTGATTTCCTTGTCCCGAGGCGATGTGTAGACCGTTACGACGCCAAGATAGGTGTCATCGCCGGGCACGTACTCCTGCAGGATCAGGTTGTCTGTATAGCCGTTTTCGCGCACTAAATGATAGATGCGTTCAAGATCTTTTTCATCCCGTCCGATGAAGACTTTTTCTTTGCCTTCAAAATGCAGCCCCTGGTACATGATGGCGTTCGAAGGCTTGATGATGATCGGAAATTCAAACGGCAAGTCCAGTGAAAACTCATCCATGACTACAGTCTTCGGATAAGGAACACCCGCTTTTTCACAGATGGCGTAAAAACTTTCCTTGTTTGTCGCCCGCAGGAATACAGCTTCATCCACATACGGAATGATCCAATCATCACTGAAGCGGTCCTTCGTTCGGATCAACAACTCCGCATAGCGATCGTCTGCCCCGAAGATGATTTTTTTCATATTCGGATAGTCGCGACCGATTTGTTGGATGGTCTCAAAAAAAAGATCCAGGTCATCGATTCCCGGTTGGATGTAATGCTTGATGATGCGGGAATTGCCGATAGGGCCTATGATCATCGGGCTGATGAGATTCGTTTTAACTTGGTACGCTTCATAGAAAGCTCTCGCCAAACTGTAGGCTCCTCTGTTCCCCCCTACGATTACGGGAACGAAACTGACGGAGTTGGCTTCTTCGCTCATTTGATTGTCCTCCTTAGTGCCTAGAACCGAACATTAAAGGCTCTAGCATCTATTAACTTATCCATTATATTTCTTTGATTGTGGCCAGTCAAACGCTTCTTGCGATTTTTCATTAAAGTTTTCATTAATTTTTTTTAAATTTAGTCCTGATTCCTCGGCTCGTTGTGGATATAAATGGGCGAGCGGGTGAAATTCTGTTCCTCCAAAACCGGAATGCCCCCCAAACGATAGATGCGGTCACTCCGGATTTCCAGCCGCAAGTCCGCTGTGTGCGGCTCACGCAATTTCGTGATGATCGGGGTCTCCGTGTTTTTTTTCAAAGCGTTCAGATAGCGTCTTCCGGCCTCCGTAAATCCGAGCAAGCGGATAGTATCCGCTTTCCCCTGGAAAGCGGCCGCTTCTGCTTTGGTTATCCCCAACAAAATATAGGAACAGACCCGTTGCAGCCGGGCCCACGTCCAGCGCTTGTTTTTCATTCGCCGAATGAAGGCCATAAAACCAGTTGCATCCTCAGCCTCTTTTTTCAGCCTGTATTCGATGCCTTCTTCAACTTGATAGATGTTGCGGAGTTCCGCATGCGAAAGCAGCATGAGCTGATATTGCAGCATCCCCCAGTAAGGGTCCCAATCAAGCAGAGGACGCCTCTCCAGCGCCTCTAACGTCTCTTGTGGCACAAACCTGCCCATGCCCTTCTTTTCAGTTTCTTTTCCGTGGTGGAGTGACCATTCGCGAATGGCGGTCCCACTTGCAAATTCTTGTCCGAAAGCATCACTTTCGTTGTGTCCGGCACCTCGCCTGAGCACGATGGCCGTTTCCATCGGTTCGGGGAACTGTTCGTTTTCTTTGACATATGCCAAGCCGAGCTGATTATTCGGTGTTGAAAAGGAAATGGCAGAACCTTGTGGGCGCAGGACGTCGGCAATGGCCGTTTCCAGTTGCGCAGCATAGGTTCTGCCATCATTTCGGTAAGTCTGAAAAATCCGATCGATTTCCGATCCGTGTTCGCGCAAGAAGCGGCTGTGCGAAATGAAATCTTCCGCCGTTCCTTCTTCAGCACCGAATGCAAAGGCATCGCACTGCATCGCCTGCAACAAGCGGATACCTGCTTTCGCGAACAGATCCGCGGACTGGACACTTCCCAATACGGGCATCTCCACGACAATATCCGCTCCGTTCCGCAAAGCGATTTCCGCACGCGTCCATTTGTCCAACAGGGCGGGCGCGCCCCTTTGGACAAAATTCCCGCTCATTGCGACAACCATGACATCGCTGTTGGTCATTCTCTTGGCTTCCGACAATTGATAGCGATGCCCATTGTGGAAAGGATTATATTCTGCGATTACACCACAGACTTTCATCAAAGCGCCCCCTTGGGTTTCATTTATGATTGCACAGGTTTTTGCCTCGGCTTGCTTAAGCTTTCCGGCAGGCAAAAAACCAGCGCGGGCTGTCATCGCGCACATCAGCTTGACCAAATTCGGCTGTAACCGTCACGTCGGTGAATCCTGCTTCTTCAAGCAGGCGCTTATAGACTTCCAGCGGATAGGTGCGTTCACGATGATATTCCGTATGGCGTTCAAACAATTCCGGATTATGCTGGGATCCCACGAAGAAAGTCAAATCGTGCTCAATACTGTTCACAGCATCGCCGGCAAAACTTTCCCAAAGGAAGGCGCCCTCTTCATCCTGGTAGATGTATTGGTATCCCGGAAAAACGTTGTTCACCTGATGCATCGAATGGACGTCGAACAAAAAAACACCACCAGGGCCGAGATTCCGGATGACGCTTTGAAAGACCTCCGCCACTTCCGATTCATCAGACATGTAGCAAAGCGAATCGGAGAAGCACGTCACGACATCAAAATCCCCCATCGGCTCCAAGGAACGCATATCCCCCACGGCCAAAGAAAGCTTAACGCCTTCCTCCTGCATGCGATTGTAAGCAAGCGAAAGCATTTCGTCGGAGAGGTCGACCCCTGTTACCTGATGGCCCTTTTTAGCCAATTCAACCGCAATCTTACCTGTCCCGCAAGCCAGTTCCATGATGTTCAGACCGGATTCCCCGGCTGTGTATTTCTCAACATAAAGAAGCCAGCTGTCGTAGACAGACTGGTCCATTATTTCATCATAGTAATGGGCAAAGATGTCGTAGCTCATTGCTCGGAGACCATCCCTGAGATGTCGACCATAGGCGCATCGCCCCATAATTTTTCGATGTTGTAATAGCCGCGATCCTCATGGTTGAATACATGCACGATGACGTCGTTCAGATCAATCAATGTCCATTTGCCTGAATCCTTGCCTTCAATATTTTTAATTTCGCCTTTGTTTTTGTGCACGTTCTCCACGATTGATTCAACGATTGCAGCGACTTGCTTTTCATTACGGCCGTTCATGACGACAAAGTAATCACCGATCGATGTCAACCCACGTACATCCAATGCCATGATATCCTGAGCCAATTTGTCATCTGCAGCTTTAACCACTACTTCCAATAATTCTTCACTTGTTAATTTCATTATGATTTCCCCACTTTTCTTTGGACCCAACTGTTGTAGACATAGATCGTACCGGGATAAATCGGCAGCTCTTTCTTTACCAGATGGATGATTGTTTTTTTAATTTTAAAATAAGCTGCCTCATCCAGGCTGATTGCCGCCAGTCTTCTGGCTTCGTCGACGCCCTTGAAAGAGCGGCCTGATTCGATGTAATCGGCGACGAAGAGGACTTTCCCGATCAGGGTCATCGTCTCGCCGCCGATTGTATGCTGGCGGATCGCGTCGAGGATAGCCTCATCCGTGATCCCGAATACCGTTTCGGCATAATAAGCGCCGACAGGCCCATGCATGATTTCGCTGCCGTAACCGGTCATTTCCCTGTCCAACCCTTGGGACAGGATGATTGCCTTCATGCTTTTTGGATCATGCTCTTTCGCAAAGTCGTGCAGAAGAGCGGCCAATGAGCACGCTTCAACGGGCGCGCCATATTTTTCCGCCAATTCGATGGAACAGGCTTCCACCCGCTGCACGTGCTGGAAACGCGATGGCTTCATCTGTTTTTCCGCTTCCGCCAAAATCGCTTCCCGCGTCCACTCCGTATAGCTTCCTGTGTATGCAAGCTCAGTCTTCGTCATCGAGATAGAGCCCTTCTTTCAAAATGTAATCTTTGACGTCCTCTTTAACCAAATAACGGATTGAGCGGCCGGTTTTGACCATCTTGCGGATTTCCGTCGAGCTGATGTCGATCAACGGCGCATCGACCCAGATGATCGGATAGATGCTTTCTCTTCCGTATCCTGGTCTGGCGACGCCTACGAACTGCACAAGTTGCACCAATTCATCGATGTTTTTCCACTTCGGCAAGTATTCAACCATGTCCCCGCCGATGATGAAATAATAATCGGTGTCCGGATGCATGGCCGTCAATAATTTCATCGTATCGATCGTAAAGCTTTTGCCGCCCCGCTCCAACTCGATGGTTTCGATATCGAACAACGGATTGCCCGAAATGGACAACCGCACCATCGACTCGCGATGCTTCGCCGAAATCGATTCTTTTTCATCGATATGAGGCGGTTCGGCATCGGGCATGAAATAAATCTTGTCCAGGCCGAGTTGCTCCCCAACCTGCTGCGCGACGATCAGATGGCCCAGATGCGGGGGACTGAAGGTCCCACCCATGATGCCGATGCGTTTCCGGTCCTGGAATGCGATCTGCGTCTCGACCTCGGTCTCTTCGATGATCATATAATCCGTTTGTCCGATCAAATTTAAAGTTGTGATCAATTTTTTCTCACCTCAATAAAATAGGGATTGGCCTGCCTTTAGATTTTTTCAACGACAGTCGAATAACGACGGTTCTTTTCTTTGGTGGATGGTTTGAATAACACAAGCGTGCGTCCGATCTGTTGGACGACTTTCGCTTGCAGTTTTTCTTCGATTGCTGCAGCGACATCTTCCGTTTCCTCATCCGTATTCTGCAGAAGAACGATCTTCAGCAGTTCTCTTTTTTCCAATGCTTCGCCGATTTGGTAAAGCATCTCTTCGTTCAATCCACCTTTACCCACTTGGAAGAGCGGATTCATGTGGTGCGCTTCTTTTTTCAAATATTGCTTTTGTTTGCCTCTTAATTCCATTTGACACCTCAGTCTTTTCTTATTAAATGATCGGTTTGCGCATAACAGCGTCTACGCCTTGCGGTACCCATGCTGCGACTTTACCTGGTTTACGGACAGTGATCCATCCCAATCCGGAAAATACGATATCAGACGGTACTTTGACGTTGAATTCACGTCTGACCAACGGCGGGAAATTTTCCGCGTCTTCCGCAGACGGCGGTTGCAGCAGGCCACCCAGATGTTTTTCATAGAATTCATCCGCTTTTTCCAATTTGGTGCGGTGAATTTTCAAGTCGTTTGCGAAATAGCAAGTGAAGGACGATTTTTCCCCACTGATGAAATCAAAACGCGATGCCCCGCCCAGAAACAACGTCTGTTCCGGGTTCAACTGATAAGTGATCGGTTTGATTTCGTGTTGCGGCGCTACAAGCTTCAATTCTTTCGGGCTCAGCACATGCGCCATCTGATGGTGATGGATGATTCCCGGCGTATCGATGAGGAAATGCCCATCGTCCAACGGAATACGGATCTGATCCAAAGTGGTGCCTGGGAATTGGGAAGTCGTGATGACATCTTCCTTGTTACCGGTAGCGGCACGGATGATCTGGTTCATGACAGTGGATTTACCTACATTCGTAACGCCCACGACATAAACATCCTTGCCATCCCGCAGCTCCTCGATGGTTTCCAACAGTTCATCGATGGACGTCGCTTTCTTGCCGCTTACCAGCACGACGTCAACCGGACGCAAGCCGACTGACTGTACTTGTTCCGTCAACCATTGCTTCACACGCGACAATTTGACCGACTTCGGCAAAACATCCACTTTATTTCCGACAACCAGCACTTTGTTTTTGCCCGCAAAGCGATGCAAGCCGGGGATCATGCTGCCGTAAACGTCAAACAAGTCGATGACGTTGACGATCAAGGCGTCTTCCATCGAGATGGTGTTCAGCATCGCCAAAAATTCGTCATCCGTGACGGATACTTTTTCCATCTGATTGTAATGGCGCAGTCTGAAGCAGCGTTGGCAGTATAATTGCCCGGACTCCAATCCCTTTTGCAGAGCGGCCGCCGGAGTATACCCTCGTTCGGTCGGATCATCGGTCTGGATTTTCGCCCCACAGCCGATGCAATAGAGATCTTCTGTTAATTCTTCTTTAGTCAAGTGATTTCCTCCATATCATTCCTGGATCATTTTTCAACAAAAGTTTCAGCAGCTTTCTTTCAAAGAATCGGTTTATGCGCGTATTCCATCCGTCCGAATTGATGATCGGCATTACCCACACACTCTTGACTCCCGCTCGATTTGCGCCAAAAACATCCGTAAGCAATTGGTCCCCAACCATCAGGCATTGGTCCAAAGGCAGTTGCAGCTGTTTGGCTGCTTTGATGTACCCACGGCGGGAAGGCTTCAGGGATCTAGGCACATAAGCTAATTGCAGTTTATCCGCGATTATCTTGATGCGCTTATCGCTGTTGTTGGAAATGATGACGACAGGTATCGCATTTTCTTTCATCAAAGCGATCCAATCCTTCAATTCCTGTGTTCCTTCCGGATTGTTCCAGGCAATCAAGGTATTGTCCAGATCGGTCAACACGCCTTTGATGTTGTTCTTTTCAAGTTGTTCCGGAGTGATGTGATAGATGGACTCCACCATCCATGTCGGTTTGAATTTATTTAACATATTGTCTCCTCATCAAAAAAATAAGAGGACGGGAAAAAGCAACAATGTCACTTTTCAAGCAGAACCCGAGGGAACTCCCCCAAGTCGCGCCCCAAAACCGAAAAACTGCACGGCACACAATCCGAAACAAGCATCCTGTACCCCACAAAAAAGTTTTGACCCAGCCTCACTACTATCCAATTGTATATTATAACCCCATTCCAGTAACATTATAAAGCATAAACAAAAAAATACAAGAGCGCGATGCTATGCGGGAGAGTGTGATGAATCCCGGGTAGAAATCGAGCACTAAGAGGACTAACACTAAACGGACGCTTTTTGTCCGTATGTGATAGTCAGCTTAGGCACAGATTTCTGGGATTCAGAACACGTTTGATATGGCGCTATGCCCATGTAGGCTAATCCGTTTAGGCGGAACCCCCTGCATAGCAGAGCGCGTCTAAGAGGAGCGCGATGATTCGCGCTCAGGCATCCGGACGCTTGCGTTTGGGCCCGGAAAAGATGGATAACTTTGCGTTATCCATCTTTACGGCTCACTTTCGGCCTAAATACATGGATAACTTTCTGTTATCCATCTTTCCTGCTCGCATCCGCCCTAAATACATGGATAACTTTCCGATATCCATCTTTTCTGCTCGCGTCCGCCCCAATCCTGCGGGAGCTGACCCGAAAACACAAAAAACCCAAGGATTCCTCCTCGGGCCCGCCATTATTTGATTACTTGCACGCCATTTTTTTCAACATGCAGCAGCTTGACTTCACTGTCTTTGATGGCGGCTTTGGCCGCAGCTACGAACGCTTCTGCTTTTTCAGGATGGATCATCGTGAGGATCGTCGTACCGGCACCGCTCAGGTAAGTACCGTACGCGCCCATTTCATGTCCCAGTTCCCGGACTTGGCTCAACTCCGGAACCAGGGTGCCCCGATAAGGCTCATGGAAAACATCCCGCTCCATCAATGCGCCCGCTTTTTCGATGTCACCCGCAAAAACTGCCGCCACCAGCATATTCGAGATGCTGCTGCCTTTGACAGCTTCCTTGAACGGAAGCGAATCCGGCAAAACGGCCCTGCTTTCCTTCGTCAACAATTCCTTTTCCGGAATCGTCACTACCAAAGCAACCTCGGGGAAACTCACCTTCGTCCAGTATACTTTGGAATCCAGAACAGCTCCGACCGTAAAATCCCCGGTTATGGCAGGCGTCACATTATCCGGATGCCCTTCGATGCGCGTAGCGATTTGAATTTTATCATCCACGCTCAATTGCAGATCTGCGCATTGATTAGCCAACTCGATCCCTGCAACGATGGCAGCCGAACTGCTGCCCAGTCCTCTGGCAGCTGGCACTTCACTCGTCATCGTGATTTTTCTTGGTGTCATGTTCGGCGCCAAAGACAACGCGGTTTCAATAATCAGGTTCGATTTATCGGTGGGGATCCCCGCTCCCAAATCATGGAGAATTTCCCACTCGTCGGCGTCTTCTTTTACAGTCAACGTCAAATATAATGATACAGCCAATCCAAGGGAATCGAACCCTGGCCCCAAGTTGGCGGAAGTTGCCGGTACACGGATATCAAACATCCTACTAATCAATCCTTTCCAAAAGAACGATGGTCCATCATTTCTTGATCTATTATTTGTTCGGAATACGAAAGAAGTCCGATCAGTGTTCCAATACTTTGAAATGGACCTTCAATTTCATGTCATCATTATCTTCCATCGCTTGGATGATTTCATTTTCTTGCGCTTTCGACATCGGATGCGTAACGATGACAATAATGGCTTTCCCGTTCGCCAAAGGCTCTTGGATAATCTTGTCAAAGCTTACTTCTGCAGTGGCGAAGATTTTCGCCAATTCTAAAAACTGTCCGGCACGATCAGTGACTTCCAAACGCATGAATACCGGGTTGATGACCTGTTCAGGTTTCGCGATCAGGGTCTCTACCTCATACTCGTTGAAGATGTTCCCGGTTGTTCCCAAAAGGATATTTTTGGCGATATTCATCACGTCACTGACGACGGCTGTCGCGGTAGGCAATTCGCCGGCTCCGGCTCCGTAGAACATCGTCTCCCCAAGCGCTTCCCCAGCCACAAAGACAGCATTCATTTCATTGTTGACGCTGGCCAAAGGATGCGATTCCGGAACAAATACCGGTCCGACTTCCACATTGACGCTGTCTTCGATTTTTTCGGCAGTACCGATCAACTTGATTTTGTATCCCAAACGATTCGCCAACTTGATGTCGTTGATGGAAACATTGCGGATACCCGTCACTGCTACATCATCCAAAGTCACATCATTCGTTCCGAAGGCAAGACGAGCCAAAATGACCATTTTGCGCGCTGCATCCAATCCATCGACATCGCTTGTCGGATTTTTTTCGGCAAAGCCCAGTTCTTGCGCCAACGCCAACGCTTCATCGTAAGAATAGCCTTCTTTGTCCATTTTCGTCATCATGAAGTTGGTCGTACCGTTCACGATCCCCATGACTTTCTGGATGTTGTCGGAAGCGAAACTTTCCGTGATGGCACGCAGGATCGGAACCCCGCCAGCAACAGCCGCTTCATACAAGAAGTCGCATTTGTTCGCTTTCGCCAGCGTGACCAATTCTTTCCCATGCAAAGCCACAAGATCTTTGTTTGCTGAGACGACATGCTTCCCGGCCGCCAACGCTTTGGAAATATAATCTTTTGCTGCCGGAACATATCCGATCAATTCTACGATGACCGAAATATCATCGTCATTCAAAATTTCATCAAAATTATCAGTGCAATGAACAGACTCGCCAAAGAAAGCTTTGCATTTGTCAAGATCGCGGTCCAGGACCGTTTTGATGACTACTTCCTGTCCGACCACTTGATTGATTTTATTCTGGTGGCCGCCTATGATGCGGGCAACGCCAGTCCCTATCGTCCCTAGTCCCAATAAACCTACATAAATCTTGTTTGCCATTATTCCACCTCTTCAATTATTTCCTTATTACACAGTATACTGAAAGTTAAGGAATTACTCTACATAAAAATTAAAAACTTTTAATCTTTGCCACGTTATTCCAATAAAGATAAAACAGAAAAAAAGGCAGCGGTAAAATGAGCCGACTCATTTTACCGCTGCCTTTGTTCATGCATGGATGGATGAATTAATCTTGCAATAATTCGTAAATTTCGATGGCAACTAAATCAAGATCATCAAATTGATAAGTTTGGTTTGAATCGTGTTCTTCCAATTCAAAACTTTCCGTATCGCGGTTGTATTTAACGACGCAACGTTCTACGCCTTCTTTTTCAAAACGACGGATTTCGACATCACCATTGTCTTCCATCATTACTTCTAGGCGACGAAGGATCGCTGAGAGCTGTGAAGGTTTCATGATATTTCCCCTTTCAAGACTAACTTCTTATTTATTCTAGCATTTTTTTTCTGACTTCGCATCAATTTACTGTAATTTATATAAGAAAAACAATATTTGAGTATTGCTTCACTATGATTGCGAAAAAGCTGTCAAAATGATGCATCATCCAGAAAGTTTCTTTTGCTTTGGTCGCCTCACCCTAACCGGCGGCTCACTTTCAGTTACGCGGTGCCCGCCTCAAAGTCCAAAAGACAACTTATTCTCCCCACCAAAGCTTCACCAGCGCTTGCGTTCCATCATCAGCGGAACCGTTGCCCGATAATTGTTCGTAAAGCACCGCCGCCTGTTTGGTAGCCGGCAAATCGATGCCCAGCTTATCCGCTTCATCCAGTGCGATCTTAAGGTCTTTGACGAAATGTTTGACGAAGAATCCAGCTGTGTAATCTTGCTTCAGGATCCGAGGGGCGTAGTTCGTCAAAGACCAGTTCGCGGCGCTGCCGGAACCGACTTGCTCGATCACGCGTTCCAAATCCAATCCGGCCGCTTTCGAATAAACAAGCAGCTCGGTCATACCGGTCATCGTGCCGGCCACCATGATCTGGTTAGCCATTTTTGTGTGCTGGCCGCTGCCGGCTGGCCCTTGCAGCATCACCTTGCTCGAAAAAACAGACAAGACTTCTTTTGCGGCATCAAACGTTCCCTTGTCGCCGCCGACCATCGTTGTGAGCGTTCCGTTTTGCGCACCCTTGTCTCCCCCTGATACCGGGGCATCCAGCGTCTGAATCCCTCTTTCTTTCCCGAAAGCATATATTTTTTCAGCCAAAGTCGGCGTACTCGTTGTCATATCAATGAGAATATGGTGGTCATCCGCTTTCGTAAAGATTCCGCTCTCCCCAAAATAGGTCTCTTCAACGTCTTTCGGATAGCCTACTATCGTAATGACGATGTCCGATTGCGCCGTCACGTCAGCAGGCGTATCGCACCACCTGGCCCCTTCAGCGACAACCGCATCCGCCCTGCTCTTCGTCCGATTATAGACCTGGACAGGGTAACCCGCATTCAAAAGATGTTTGATCATGGATGAGCCCATGACACCCGTTCCGATAAACCCAATTTTTTCCATTTATAAATCCGTCCCTTCTAAACACTATGTCAACAGTATACCTTACACCCAGCTCAGATAAAAACAAAAAAACGCCGGGAAACAGATTATCCAAGCAATCTGTTCCCCGGCGTTCCGACTCAACGTTTGATTTTTTCCAAGAGATTCACTCTTAATTTCAACTCTTCGCGCGGCTGCGATTCATAAATGTCAATACTTGTCTGATAATAGCTCAATACGGCATCCGCGAACGCTTTTGAAGAAATCTCCTGCATCAGTCCGTCCCATACTTCTTGATTTGTCGCAACATCTGAATTGTGATAAAAATCTGCATAGGCGATGATGGCCTTGCCGATTTTGTCATCCTCGTCGAACAGCATTCCCAGGCTGTCTTCTTTGATCAACCCCGATAAATAGTCGTTCCGCTTAGCTATGACCGGACACCCGTTTACGATCGATTCCAGATAGGTCAGGCCTTGCGTTTCCGATTCGGAAGCATTGACATAAATGTCAGCCATCTGATAATACTCGCTCACAGCTTCGTTTCTGACTTCCCCAACGAAAATCACGTTCCGGGCCAAATCCATTTCCGACACCAGCGTCTCCAATTCATGGCGCATCGGTCCATCCCCGACGAACACAAGCTTCGCGGACGGATAGGCTTCGACGACCTCCGGAAAGGCATGGACAAGCTTGTCCAGATTTTTTTCTGAAGATAGCCTGCTGAGGGATAACAGCACCAATTCGGAATCCGAAATGCCCAACTCCTCACGCTTGCGGGCCTTGATGCCGGCAATCCGTTCCGGTATCTTGACACCCGTCGGAATGACGCGGATTTCCTTGTAGATATTGTAGGATGCCAATTTTTCCTTCATTTGTTCACTTGGGGCGATAATGCCCATCGTTCGGTTGCAGAAATAACGGGAAGCTATCTTCACCGCCCGAGGCTTCACAACTTTCCCTTTAGCGATGTAATGCAGATATTTTTCGTACATGGTGTGATAGGTATGCACTGTCGGAATCTCCAGCATGTACCCGACGAATTTTCCCGTCAACCCCAAACTGAACTCCGTATGCGTGTGTACGATATCTATCTTCTGTTTCTTCGCTTCCTTCAACGCTTTGTTCATCCCTTTGACCGCGACCCTACGATCTTTGAAAGATAAGAACGGGATACTGGTCAAACGAATTATATTTTTTTCATCTTCGTCAGCTTTTGGGTCGGTTGTGGTAAAAATGATGACTTCATGACCTTCTGCCTCCAATTCCTCTTTCAAGGTGCGGATTGAAGTGGATACCCCGCTCACTTGAGGAAAATACGAATCTGTAAACATGCCTATTCTCATGACTTCACCTCGAAAAAATCCCATCAAATTTATTATGACTCAATGTATTCAGTATATAGAACATTCTGATATTTGTCACTCATCCTACAGGCCTACTTTTTATAATATATACGCACTGTACGTGATGCGCAACCAACAGGTGTTCTATCCTTGGGCCGCTTGAAATCGCAGGCACGTAAAAAGACCAGGCATGCAAGCATGCCCGGTCTTTTTACGTGCCTGAATCGGCTTAGACTAATTTAGCTTTCATTTCTTCAACTAATGCAATAACTTCTTCGACAGTCGTGCATTCATTGATCGCTTTGTCCGCTAATGTTTCCATTTCTTTGGAATCCAAGCGTTTCATCAAGCTGCGTGTTTTCAGGACGCTGGATGCGCTCATGGAGAACTCATCCAAACCAAGACCTACCAACAACGGAACCGCTGTTTGGTCACCGGCCATCTCGCCGCACATGCCCGTCCATTTGCCTTCAGCGTGAGAAGCATCGATAACGTGCTTGATCAGCGTAAGGATAGCTGGGTTGTACGGTTGATACAAGTAAGAAACTTGTTGGTTCATGCGGTCTGCCGCCATTGTGTATTGGATCAAGTCATTTGTTCCGATACTGAAGAAATCTACTTCTTTAGCGAATTGATGAGCTAAAACAGCAGCTGCCGGGATTTCGATCATGATACCCACTTGGATATCATCAGCGACTTCTACGCCATCGGCTAATAGATTCGCTTTTTCTTCTTCCAACATCGCTTTTGCAGCTCTGAATTCGTTCAGAGTTGAGATCATCGGGAACATGATGCGCAATTTACCGTAAACGGAAGCACGCAACAATGCACGCAATTGTGTACGGAACATCTCTGGCTCAGCCAAACAAATACGGATTGCACGGTAACCCAAGAACGGGTTCATTTCTTTCGGCAATTCCAAGTAAGGCAATTCTTTGTCCCCACCGATGTCCATTGTACGGACAACAACAGGTTTGCCTTCCATGCCTTCCAAAACAGCTTTATAAGCATCGAATTGCTCATCTTCTGTCGGGAAGTCCGAAGAATCCATGTACAGGAACTCAGTACGGTACAGGCCTACAGCTTCAGCGCCGTTAGCGATAACGCCATCCAAATCTTTAGGCGTTCCGATATTGGCTGCCAATTCGATATGTTTGCCGTCTGCAGTCACTGTATCTGCATTCTTCAGTTTGTGCCATTCTGCTTGCATCGCAGAAAACTCTTCAGCCTTCTTCTTGTATGCAGCTAATGTTTCTTCATCCGGATTGATGAAGACGTCGCCGTCCAAACCATCCAAAATGATGATATCGCCATCTTTAACGATTTGTGTAATCTCTTTTGAACCTACGATTGCAGGAATTTCCAAAGAGCGGGCCATGATTGCGCTGTGGGATGTACGTCCACCGATATCGGTAACGAATCCTTTAACGAATTCACGGTTCAATTGAGCAGTGTCACTAGGAGTCAAATCTTTTGCAACGACGATCACTTCTTCTGTGATTGTCGATGGGTTAGGGATTTTGACACCCAACAAGTGGCTCAACACACGCTCTGTAACGTCGCGGATATCCGCTGCACGCTCTTGCATGTATGGGTTGTCTTCCATCGCTTCGAACATACCGATGAACATGCCTGCAACATCTGAAAGCGCTGATTCAGCATTGACACCGTTGTCACGAATGTTGGCGTTCATTGATCCAATCATTTCTGGATCGGATAATACCATTAAATGTGCATCAAAAACTTGTGCTTCTTCTTCGCCAAGTGATACTGCCGCTTTGTCTCTGATTGCACTTACCTCTGATTTAGCGGTTTCAAAGCTTTCAAAAAGGCGAGCAACTTCGCCTTCTGAATCCTCCACTTTACGCTTTTCAAAGGATAGATCCGGTTCAGTAAGCAAATATGCTTTCGCAATTGCAATACCGTCACTAGCTGCTATTCCTTGTAAGTGGTTTTTCATATTACTCTGCTAGCCCTTCTTTTACCATTGTTTCAGTGATTCCAGCCATAGCGTCTGCTTCGTCCGGACCTTCTGCTGTGATGACAACATCAGCGCCTTGGCCTACGCCTAATGACATTACACCCATAATTGATTTTAAGTTAACTGATTTACCTTTGTATTCTAAATTAATATCAGAATTGAATTTGCTTGCAGTTTGCACCAACAAAGTTGCTGGACGTGCGTGAATCCCTGTTTCTGCGATTACGTGATATTCTTTTCTTTCCATAGTCATAAACCCCTTTTGAGATGTATTTATTTAAGGTACTTTTGATACGGTTCCATTATAACAGAAAAATGGGAAAACGGATCAAAAATAACCCTTTCATTGAATAAGATTACCATTTTTCGCTTTATACTACAACTCTTTTAAATAGATTTGTTCAAATTTTCGTCATATTTGTTGAAATGCCACTAATTTATTACAACCTTTGCGCATGGACGGATGGCGCCCCGCAAAAAAATGCTTCGACTCAAGGCAAACCACTTGAAAGTCAAAATAGGTCAATGTATAATGAACCCATAAGGTCAGAGATGGTCAGAACGCCTTCTCACGAGTATTCCTTAGTTGTTACTACTATAATATACATGTAGCTACGATCCATATAGAAAGGAAGATTGCCATGCTTTGTCAACATTGCGGAAAAAACCAAGCTTCCATTCATCTGTATGCCAGCGTGAATGGACAAAGACGCCAAATCGACTTATGCCAGAGCTGCTATCAAGAATTCAAAGCGGCTCAATCGCAACAAAACAATCCGAACCCAAGATCCCAAGGCCCCGGAGACCCTTTTTCTTTCGGTAATCTGGACTCCTTCTTCAAACAAATGCAGCAAAATCAGGGTCAGAATCACCAACAGCCTCCTGCCCCTGAGGCTGCCCGCGGCGGAAAAGGCGGCTTGTTGGACGAATACGGCATCAATCTGACGCAATTGGCACGCGATGGCGGTATCGACCCCGTCATCGGAAGAGACAGCGAAATCGCACGCGTCATCGAAATACTGAACCGACGCACAAAAAACAACCCGGTACTTACTGGGGAAGCCGGCGTCGGCAAGACAGCCGTTGTGGAAGGTCTTGCTCAAAAAATCGTGGACGGGGATGTCCCTCAGAAATTACTGGAAAAAGAAGTTATCCGCTTGGACGTCGTCTCGCTCGTCCAAGGAACAGGCATCCGCGGCCAATTCGAAGAACGGATGCAGAAGCTGATGGATGAAATCCGGGCGAACAAACAAATCATCCTCTTCATTGACGAAATCCACGAAATCGTCGGAGCAGGAAGCGCTGAGGGAAGCATGGATGCAGGCAATATCCTGAAGCCCGCCCTTGCGAGAGGCGAACTGCAATTGGTCGGCGCCACAACGCTGAATGAGTACCGCAGAATCGAGAAGGACCCGGCATTGGAACGCCGATTCCAGCCCGTCCGCGTGAATGAACCGACACCCGAACAGACGCTGATCATCCTTCAAGGCATCCGCCCGAAATACGAAGATTATCATCACGTCAAATATACGGATAAGGCTCTGGAAGCGGCCGTCAAATTGTCGCACCGCTATATCCAGGATCGTTTCCTTCCCGACAAAGCCATCGACCTGCTTGATGAGTCCGGATCCAAAAAGAATTTGACCATCAAAGCTATCGATCCAAAACAGATCGAGGAACGCATCGAAACGGCCGAAAAGGAAAAACAAGCCGCTCTGCATGCGGAAGATTACGAAAAAGCTGCCTACTATCGCGATCAGATCACTAACCTGAATAAAATGAAACAAAATCCGACCCAAGCCGATGGCGATCCCGTCGTTACGGAAGAGGACATCCAAAAGATCATTGAGATCAAAACGAATATCCCAGTCGGTGACCTGCTTGAAAAAGAACAAACACAATTGAGGAACCTTGATACCGATCTGAAGAAGAATGTCATCGGCCAGGACGAAGCCATCGACAAAGTAGCCAAAGCGATCCGCAGAAACCGGATCGGATTGAGCCGCAAAAACCGCCCGATCGGCTCTTTCTTGTTTGTGGGACCTACCGGTGTCGGCAAGACCGAATTGGCCAAACAGTTGGCGATCGAAATGTTCGGGACCGAAGATGCGATCATCCGCTTCGACATGAGCGAATACATGGAAAAACACGCCGTCTCCAAATTGATCGGTTCGCCTCCAGGATACATCGGCTATGACGAAGCCGGCCAATTGACCGAGCGTGTCCGCCGCAGTCCGTACAGCATTCTGCTTCTGGATGAAGTCGAAAAAGCCCATCCGGATGTGATGCATCTCTTCCTGCAGATCCTTGACGACGGCCGCCTGACGGATTCCCAGGGCAGAACCGTAAGCTTCAAAGACACCATCATCATCATGACCAGCAATGCCGGCACGGGCGTCCAGGAAGCAAGTGTCGGATTCGGCGCAGCCATGAAAGGCAAGACACATTCCATCCTGAACCGTTTGAGCGATTACTTCAAGCCCGAATTCATCAACCGCTTCGATGCGATCGTCGAGTTCAACCAGTTGTCCAAAGAGAATTTGAGCAGCATCGTCACGCTAATGTTGGATGACGTCAACGAATTGTTGAAGGATAAGGGAATCAGCGTTACCGTCTCACAGAAAGCAAAAGATCGGCTTATCGATCTGGGATATGACCCAAGCATGGGCGCACGCCCGCTGCGCCGTGTCATCCAGGATCAGATCGAGGACCAGGTAGCCGAATTCTACTTGGACAATCCGAAAATCAAGGATTTGTTTGTCGATGCGGACGAAGAAGGCAATCTGATGGTCGTCAGCAAAGTCGAACGCACAGAAACAACGGCATCTGAATAAGCAACGCTTTCGCAAAAGGCGAGAGTCCAAGCAGCGGCTCTTGCCTTTCTCGTTTGAAATATCATGAAAATTATTCATTTGTTTGTTTACTCTTTAAATAAATTAACAGTTGTTATATAATTATTCTATAAACAGCCAACCTAAGTTAGGGGTGTTCGTCCATGAAATTGATCGATGTTACAAATAGCCACGCTGATCTTGTACGTGAGCAATTGGCCAACACCGATGCTCAATTTGTCAAAGTTTATTCTTTGGGACAAACTACAGTCATCTTTACCGGTGCCGCAACACATGAGGATGTCATCATCCTCAACAAAAACCGTCGCGTGAAGCAAAGCGAAATCGACTTTGTTCTGACGAAATTGTTGCATCTTACCGTTGACGATGTGGAAGTTATGCCTGGTCATAACTTTGTGGAGCTATCTCATCTTAAATGATTGACATTTTTTGCACTCGAAAAAAACTCTTCTTAACGCAAAACGCACACTGCTATTCAGCAATGTGCGTTTTTTGTTTTGTTTTTTTGATCAAAATCAGAGCAAAGCTGTCAATTTGACTTCCGGGTACTTGTCCTCGAACCAACGCATAGCAAATTGGTTTTCGAAAAGGAACACAGGATTGCCGAAACGGTCACGGCACAACAAGTTACGGCTTGACGACATGTTCGGATCCAAATCATCCGGATCGATCCACCGCGCAATTTTGGAGCCCATCGGTGCCATTTCGACTTCCGCGTTGTATTCATGCAACAAACGGTACTGGAACACTTCAAACTGCAATTGACCGACCGCACCCAAAATATAATCTTCCGTATGGTATGTTTTGTACAACTGGATGGCTCCTTCCTGAACCAACTGTTGCACACCTTTATGGAAGGATTTCTGCTTCATGACGTTTTTCGGAGTGACCTTCATGAACAGTTCCGGTGTAAATTGCGGCAAAGCTTCGAACTCAAGGCCTTTTTTGCCTTCATGGATCGTATCGCCGATCTGGAAATTACCCGTATCGTATAACCCGATGATGTCCCCCGCTACTGCCGTTTGGACCTGCTCACGGGAATCGGCCATGAACTGTGTCGTATGCGCCAGCTTGATTTTTTTGCCGGTACGGGTTACAAAAACGTCCATTCCGGGTTTGAATTCACCGGAGCAGACCCGCACGAAGGCAATCCTGTCTCGGTGAGCCGGATTCATATTCGCTTGGATCTTGAAGATGAAGCCAGTAAAGTTTTCATCCGTAGGTTCAACGATTTCGTCCGCTACGGTCACATGCTCACTTGGGCTCGGAGCAAAATCCACAAAGGCATCAAGAAATGTCTGGACGCCGAAGCCTGTCAAAGCTGATCCGAAGAAGACTGGCGTCAGTTTTCCGGCTGCGATCGCTTCTTCCGAAAAGTCGTTGCCCGCCTCTTTCAGCAACTGGACATCTTCAACCGCCTGCGTATAGATGGTTGATTGTTTCACCTGATAATCGCCTTCAATTTCGCCTTCTTCATTCAGTGGCAGGAAATCGTTATCTTCATTTTCTTCCGGATGAGTCAGTTCCACGCGATTGTTGTAGATGTCATACAGACCCAACAAATTTTTCCCCATGCCCATCGGCCAGTTCATCGGGTAGGCATCGATGCCCAATACTTCTTCCAATTCAGCAATCAGATCCATCGGTTCGCGGCCATCACGGTCCAATTTATTGATGAAGGTGAAGATCGGAATCCCTCTCATGCTGCAGACTTTGAATAATTTCTTCGTCTGGGGTTCAATACCCTTCCCGCTATCGATTACCATCACTGCACTATCCACAGCCATCAGGGTGCGGTACGTATCTTCCGAGAAATCCTCATGTCCGGGCGTATCCAAAATATTGATCTGTTTTCCGTCATAATCAACCTGCATGACCGAACTGGTTACCGAAATACCCCTTTGTTTTTCGATATCCATCCAATCCGATTTGGCGAATTTCCCTGATTTTTTCCCTTTTACTGTCCCGGCTTGGCGGATTGCGCCCCCGAACAACAGCAACTGCTCCGTGATGGTCGTTTTACCGGCATCCGGATGGGAAATGATCGCAAACGTTCTTCTTGCTTTGACTTTATCTGCTAATGTTTGAGTCATATTGTTCTCCTTTTTTCAAATATCTCCATCGTGAACGTAAGAAAAGCGGAACGGGTTCGTTCAGACCTGAAAGAAATTTAGGAAATCGAGCTCCACATCGTAGAGCACAATATGCTGAAAGACTTCCTGCGTCAGCAGGTTAGTCGAACAGTATCCTTGGCTCGTAGAGACAAGGGGTTCCTTTATTCCTTTCCGAAGGGCTTACCCGTGAAGCTAGCCATATATCTATATTGGATGCATGAAACATTTTGCAAAACCGTGAAGCACACGTGGTGATGCACTTTTGGATTCAAAATATTATCCGCTTTCCTTTACACAAAAAGATAGCATGAGCAATATGCACACGCTAACCCACGACAATACCTTTGTTATTATACAAGAAATCCCAGCATTCCACAAGATTGTCGTTACGAGCGTACGTTGACCCCAAATACGGGTCGGTTATCCTCAGGCACGCTGTCCCCGATTGCAAAAAAGCAGTCTGACCCTGACCGACTTTTGTCGATCAGGGTCAGACTGTGCATCATTCACTCTGTTTCTTCCGTTCCATCGTCGGCCTCTTCAGCCTCTGACTCGTCCTCTTTGAAACGTTCTTTTGCGGGGCGATCATTCTTATTCAGATAAGACACCCCGACTTTCAGCAGGCGGCGATTGTCGAACTCCAACGTTTTGATGATCAATCCGTTCACTTCGATGGATGCTTCCTCATTTTCTTCCGGAAACTCACCCAACTCCGTCAACAGGTAGCCGGCGATTGTATCGACATCCGCCGATTCAAGTTGCGAGCCAAAATAATCATTGAAGCGATGCAGAGGCGTAGCTCCATCGGCTTCGTACGCATTATCCCCGACCCGCTCGATCAGCACATAGCTTTCATCATATTCATCCTCGATATCGCCAACGATTTCTTCCAAGATGTCCTCCAAGGTCACAATCCCGACCATGCCGCCGTATTCGTCATGAAGCAAGGCCAATTGGTTGTGGCTTTTCTTCAGGTAGGACATCAATTCATCCGTGAGAATGGTTTCCGGTACAAACAGAGGCTCATTCATGATTTTCCGCAGGTCGATTTGGTCGATCGGCGTGTTTTTGGATTCCTTCAACAAATTTTTAAGATGCAAAACGCCAATGATGTTGTCCTTGTCGTCTTCATAAATCGGTATGCGCGTATAAGGAGAATCCAATGCCGCTTCTATGTTCGCCTCGACATCATCGTTCACATTCAGCATGAAAGTGTCCGTCCGCGGCACCATGACCTCCCGAGCCATTTTATTGTCCATGGAAAGCACCCCTTTCAGCATATTGAATTCCATCCGTTCGATGGTCCCTTCATCACTGCTCTTTTCCAGCAGTTCACGCACTTCTTCACGCGAAAACATGTCGTTGCCGCTTGTGAAAGTGATCGGCGTCATTTTTTCAAGCACACTGGTCGAAAAAGACAAAAACCAAACGAAAGGCTTCATCAGTTTTTGGACGACAGTGATGACGCCCGCACCTGCCCGCGCCACTTCTTCCGGACGCTGCAGTCCCAGTTGTTTCGGGTACAGTTCACCGAAGACCAAGGAAATGTAGGAGAGTGCTAACGTCACGATCAGGATGGCAGCCTGTTCCGCGCCGGGTATGTTGCTCAGATAGGGATCGAGCCTGGCTGCGAATGTATTGGCCGCCGAAGCGCTGGAAAGGAAACCCGCGAAGGTAATGGCAACTTGGATAGTCGCCAAAAAATCATCGGAATGTTCCAAAAGCGCCAAAATTTTGCGCGCTTTTTCATCCCCTTTGATGGCTTGATTCGCCACCCTATTTTTGTTCAGTGAAACAAATGCGATTTCGGATGCCGCAAAGAATGCGTTCACCAATGTCAATACCGCAATCAGCAGCAGTTGCCAAAGCAAGGTCTGATTACTGGGGTCTGTGGTCATGGATTGTTTCTCCTTCGTTTTTATATCTTTGAATGTTTATCGTTATCTTTCATTATCTAATGACCCGGCCAAAAAAACAAGTGTTTTATCCGGAAACACTGACCAACCCGCAAAGAACCCCTCCTGTAATCAACGGATTGATTACAGAAGGGGTTCCAACTTATGGAATTGAGTTATTTAGCAGCTAATTCCGCTTCTTGTTCCAGAGCCTTTTGAGCCAACAAGTTCAAGTAGTTCCAAGGACGGTCAAAATGAGGTTGGAAGAAGAAGTCGACAAGCGCCAAATCTTCGATCGTCATTTTGTTTTGGATAGCCAATGATAAGGTGTTGGCTGATTGTGTGATGTCATATTTGGACATCAGCTGTCCGCCGACAATGCGGGTTGTACCTACTTCGTAGACAAGTTTCATCAACAATTTTTCATTTGATGGCATGAATTCCGGGCGGTAGAAGTCTTCCAGAACAACGGAACGCGTTTCAAGTCCGAACACCCCAGCACTTGCATCGTTCACACCTGTAGAACCGATATTGAATCCGTTCAGGTACAGGCCTGAAGTGGATTGGGTTCCACGGTATTTCATTTTAGGGCCGTTGATGTTTTTTCCGACCAACATTCCCATACGTACAGCGTTTGTTGCCAATGGGATATAAGCGTGTCCGCCGTTCGGATTATAGTTTACAGCACAGCTGTCTCCTGCTGCATAAACGTCAGGCAAGCTTGTTTGCATGTAATCATTCACGATGATCGCACCATTTTTCATCATGTCCACTTGCCCTTTTACAAGGTCCGTGTTCGGTCTGAAACCGACGCATAAGATGACCAATTCAGCGTCATATTCTCCACCGGTCGTAACCACGGTCGTGATGTCGCCAGCTTCGTTTTCTTTGAAGCCTTTGACCATTTCGTTCAATTGTACTTTGACGCCATGTTCGCGCAAGTCATCTTCAAGGATGTCCGTGAATTCAGAATCCAAATATTTGTTCAAAATGCGGTCCAAGCCATCGACCAAGGTTACATCTTTTCCGTCGTTGGCAAATGCTTCAACCAACTCGATTCCGATATAGCCGCCACCGACAACGACGATTTTCTTTTTGTCGTCTTTACGTGCGATGATTTCTTTTGCTTGGTTGTAGTTTTTGCAAAGCAAAACATTTTTGCTCTGGATGCCATCGATTGGAGGGATGATTGGCCATGAACCGACCGTCAAAACTAACTTATCATAAGTGTCTTGGAATTCTTCCCCAGTAACTAAGTTTTTCACAGAAACAGTTTTTGCGGCTGTATCAATGTTTGTTACATCATGTTGCATATTTATGTTTGCGCCTAATGAAGCAAGTTCCTCAGGGTTAGAATAGAATAATCCTTGTGGATCTTTCACGACACCGCCGACGTAAAGCGCAATCCCGCATGACAAGAATGAAACGTTGTCGTTTCTTTCGTATACCGTTACTTCAGTACCTGGATTCTCCTTCAAAATTGTCTTCACTGCTGACGTTCCGGCATGTGTACATCCCACTACGATCACTTTCATTGTACTTCCTCCTAAATTTTCCGCATTAATATATTTTGCACAAACCAATCGCAATCATTCTCATAATTCATAATAAAAATTGCACAAATTGATTCGTTATGCTCTTGATACTTTTTATATAATAAAGGATTCCAAAGGTAAAAAGCAATCAATAACCCTTGGAATCCATATTAATTTTTATTGTTCTTTATATAACACTTTTTTCTTTCTGTTTTTAACGTAACGGTGGACATATTGAACGATGGTTTTCACGACTGCATACGTCGGAATCGCCAGTATCATTCCCAGAACACCGGATATTTTGCCTACAGCCAACAGCAGAAACAGAATCGTCAGCGGATGCATGTCCAACGTTTTTCCCAAGACGTTTGGTGAAATGATGTTCGATTCTACTTGCTGCACCACCAACACGACGGCACAGACCAGCAGCGCCTTTGAAGGAGAGACAGTCAACCCGATTATCACGGCCGGAATTAAGCCGATGTATGGTCCAATATAAGGAATGATGTTCGTTATGGCTGCTGTGACCCCAAGCAGGAAAGCATACGGCAGTCCGATCAGCAGATACCCAATAAAGGTGAATGTCCCTACGAACAAACAGACAAGCGCCTGCCCGCTGATGTACTTGGCGATCGTTTTGTTGATTTCCTTCAGCAACGCAAGCACGTCCGAAGAGTATTCATGCGGCAACAATTGGGCTACCGCTTCAGGAAACTTGTATCCGTCCTTCAGCATGTAGAAAAAAATCAGCGGAATGATGATGACAAGCAAGGCTACGTTCGCTACGGCCGACAGCACCGAGCCGATGCTGCCCGTCAGACCATTCAGGAAGGCGCTGATGCTGCTTTGGACATTTCCGCTCAACTGAGACAATTGGGTCGGAATATCCAGACGCTCCACCCATTCCTGTTCAATCACCTGTTGATAGATTTGGTTCAAGGAACGGATGACGCTAGGCAAATTCGTCAACAGCTCCCCGATTTGGTTTACGAGCTTCGGAATGAGCCCCAGAAACGAGAAGATGACGATGCCGATCAGCAGTACCATCACTATGAGGATGCCTATCGGTCGTTTGATGTTCAGCCGATGCTCGAGCATTTCGATGAACGGCGTGAAAATATAGTACAGAAATCCTGCCACAAGAACTGGCGTAAAGACAGTCGAGATGAATGTGCCGATCGGATAAAAAATAAAATCGATTTTGGTGGACACCCAAATCAGGCACGCCATCACCAAAAGCCAAACACTCCAATAGAGCAGATTCGTTTTTCTTAACTTTTCCATTAAATATCCCCTTGTTTTCCAGTCTATTTGGCGATCATTGGAGCGGACAGATACGCTTCCAACAATTTGGCGCAAGCATCCAGGGACTTCCGATGGGTCCGCTCATAGGCGTGGCTTGCGTCGATTCCCGGTCCGATCAAAGCATGGCGGACATCCCAACCCGCTTTCATGGCTGCAGAAGCATCACTGCCGTAAAATGGGTAGATATCCAACTTGTAAGGAATCTCCTTCGATTCGCACAAGCCGACCAATTGTTGCCGAAGACCGAAGTGGTAAGGGCCCGATCCGTCCTTCACGCAGATGGACACGCTATACTCGTCAGTCTGCTGATCGTCGCCCATCGCGCCCATATCGACGGCCAAATATTCCACCGTGTGCGGCGGCATATTCGAGTTGCCCCCGTAGCCGATTTCCTCATTGTTCGAAAAGAAGAAACAAGTCGTGTAAGGCAGAGTCAATTTTTCGTCCGCGATGCGGTGCAGGAACTGCAGCAGGATAGCCGCGCTGGCTTTATCGTCCAGATGTCTTGATTTGATGTAGCCGGTCTGAGTCGCCTCCGTCCGAGGGGCGAAGCTGATGAAGTCCCCTACGCCGATGCCAAGCGAAGAGACATCTTTGGCATCATGCACTTCCGCATCCAGGCGGATCTCCATATTGTCCTGGCTGCGTTCGGCTGTGCGCGCGTCTTTGTAGACATGGACACTCGTTTGGTGCAACAATATCGTACCGGTCCAGTCTTTTCCGGTGGCAGCGCTATGGACCGTGCAGTATTCACCATCGATCGAATGATAAGTGAATCCGCCGATCAGGTCGATTTTCAACCTTCCATCCGGTTTGATCGCGCGCACCATTGCTCCTAGCGTATCGATATGTGCCGTCACAAAACGCCTGCTTTGGTCTTCGGTTCCTTTCACCGTCACCATCAGGCTTCCCTTGTGATTCCGTTTAGGTTGATACCCCTTCTTTTTCAGGTTTTCATCCAAAAAACCGATGATTTCCGCAGTATATCCTGTCGGCGACGGGATGTTTGTCAATTGTTGGATTGTTTCAATTATATCCGGCATAAATTATTTCCTCCTCTTGCTGATTATCTAAGTATAGCAAAAGAACCCAAGTAAAATATGCAAAAGCAATTAATTCAGACAAAAAGTTCCGATTCAGGTAAAATGAAATGAGAGGTTCCAGCGAACCCAACAAATTTCGAAAGCGAGGAATACACATTGTTGCATTTTGAATGGACACAAGACTTAAAATCCAAAACCTACAGGGATGCCTTAAACATCCGTAAAGAAGTATTCGTGGAGGAGCAGCAGGTGCCGGTCTCCATAGAAATCGACGATCTGGAAGACAAAACCTTGCATCTCGTCGGTTATGAAGAATCCACTCCTGTTGCCACCGCCCGCATTTACCCGATGGAAAACGGCAAATACAAGGTGCAGCGTGTCGCCATCCGCAAAGCCGTAAGGGAAAAGAAATACGGCAGCATCCTCATGCAGGAAATCGAAAGGCACGTCCGCGAACTCGGCGGCAAGCGCCTGTTCCTCGGAGCCCAAAACCATGCCATCGGTTTTTACGAAAAAGCCGGCTACACCATCTGCGGCGAAGAATACGAAGAAGCCGGCATCCTGCACCACGACATGGACAAAATGATAGAGCGTGATGATTCGCGGTTAGGGGATGAGCACTAAGAGGCTATTACGAGAACGGCCGCTTTTTGGCCGTGACGTAATAGCAGCTTAGGCGGAATCCCCTGCGAATCAGAACGCGTTTGATAGAGCGTGACAAATCCCATGCAGAAATCGAGCACTAAGCAAAAAAAACAGGCAACGGACCCCAGCCAAAAAGCGGCTGCTTGTCCATTGCCTGTTTTTTTGCCCCTACATGAGGGTGCTGATAAAATGTTTTGCGATGTTGAAATAGATCAAAACGGAAGTCAAATCGCTGAATGTCGAGATGAACGGCCCGCTTGCGACGGCAGGATCAAAGCCAAGCCGATCCATCAAGACCGGAATCAAGCTACCCGCCAGATTCGCCACAGTGATGGCAACCAACATAGAAATGCCGATGATCCCGCCTAAGATGAGGTTCTGCTTCCAAAAGCCGATGACAAGCGCAATCGTGATACCAGTCACCAAACCGGAGATCAATCCGGTCGCCAACTCGGATAAAATGGTACGGAACAAATTTTTCTCTTCGTCATCCTGCATGCCGATTTTCCGGACTGCGACGGCAAGTGATTGCGTCCCCGCATTACCGGATGTTCCGGTTATCAAGGTGACGAATACAGAGAGGATCGATGCATCCGCAATCAACCCTTCATACTGACTGATCAAGGTGGACGTTCCCATACCCAAGAATAATAGCGTAATCAACCACGGCAACCGTTTGGATGCTGCCACAAACGGGTTTTCCGATTGCTCCTCAACGTCGACCCCGGCCAAACCGGAGAAGTCGCTGACGGCTTCCTCATCGATGACGTCGATGATGTCATCGACAGTGATGATCCCCAGCAACACATTATTCTCATCGACTACCGGCACAGCCAAGAAGTCATAGTCTCTGATTTTATGGGCAACATCCTCTTGCCCTTCGTTGACTTTCACGGATACGATCCGCTCACTCATGATATCGCTGATCATCATATCTTCATCGTTTACGATCAGGTCCCTCAAGGAAATGACCCCGACCAGCACATTATCCACATTGACGACGTAGATATAATAGATGGTTTCCGCATCAGGCGCCTTACTCTTAAGGATGGCCATGGCGGACCGCACAGTCTGGTTGGCGACGATTGAGACGAACTCCGGCGTCATGATGGCCCCGGCAGTCTCATCTTCATAATTCAACAGGGCCCGGATCTCTTTCGCTGCCTCCATAGGCATCAAGCGCAGATACAGCCAAATCCGCTCATCCTTCAGTTGCTTCAGCATATCCACGGCATTATCGGCATACATGTTGGCCAACATATCGGCCGCGTATTGATTGTTCATTTCCAAAAGATAGGCTTCGATCGACTCGACATCTTCTTCGATGATTTCGAACATGTCCGCCATTTCATTCGCGGAGAGATAATTGTACATCGTTATGCGTTCTTCAGGCGCCAAAGCCAGGTAGATCTGGGCCTGATCATAGAGGTGATAGTCCAAAAATTCGGAACGGAATCTTTCTATATCCTCGCCCTGGAGTGATTCGCGGATTTTGGCCAACGCTTCGTCCAGTTCAAATTCATATTGTGGTTCCAACACGGATATCATCCTCCTTGTCCATCTGGCTGTTTTCCCATTTGATGAAATCATCCGGCAATGGCGCTTCAATCTTTAAGAAATCCCCACTGATTGGATGCACAAATGCCAATGATTCGCAATGCAGGGCTTGACGCAGCATGTCCGGGTCAGCTTTGCCTCCATAAAGGTCATCCCCAAGCAAAGGCGCACCGATCGAAGTGAAATGCACCCTGATTTGATGGGTCCTTCCCGTATGCAACTTGACTTTCACGGTCTGCCCATCCGGATAGGACTTATCCAGCCAATATTCCGTCAGCGCTTGTTTCCCGTCTTCCCGGACCATCCGCGTCATGATCGAATCCTCTGTCCTGCCGATGGGGGCATCGATGAATCCGTGCGGCTGCGTAAGCACCGGTTCGGATAAGATTGCCCGGTACGTTTTGTCCACTTCTTTGTTGCGCAACAGCGTATCCATCAGAGCATGCGCATACCCATGCCTCGCAAAAAGCATAACGCCGGTCGTATCACGATCCAAACGTGTGACGATATGGATGACTTGATCGACGTAGCCTTGACGCTGATAGTAGCCTTTCACGCGATTCGCCATCGAAAGACGCGGGTGCACCTTTGATGGGATGGAAGCAGCACCATACGGTTTGTTCACAACCAAAAAGTGTTCGTCCTCAAATAAAATGTCCAAAGGCATGTCCACCCCGACGGTCGTTTCATGTTCCCCTTCATCCGGAATGCGGATCATCACTTTATCGCCTTTTTCCAAGGTCGCCAATACCGTTCTTTCTTTGCCGTTCAGCCAGATACTGCCGCCGTCGAATTTGATGGTGGCCAACAGACTTTTTGATATGCCTTTGGAACGTAAAAAAGTCTTCATCTGTATCGTCTCTTCTTTTTCATATATCCAGCTAAAAATCACTTTACACTACCCCTACTCTATACCGAATCTCTATGTGCGGACCCGCCCGCCGCCTTGGCTTGTTCCAAGCAATTTCAGACTTGAAACAGGTTGCCCACAAAATCCAACGGGCCCTGAGACCTCCTGGATTCCGCTCGGCAACATACATTCCTATTCTAACCAAAACGGGGGCAATCCACAACTCATGCCCCGTCATCATGCAAAAATATTTGCCCGCAAAAAGGGCTGCACCATCTGACTCGCCGGCGCAGCCCTCCTTTATCTGTTAGTACTTTTTCTCAAAATCGATCAGGTTGCGGCTTGGTTTGCCGTCTTTTTTGTAACTCTCTGCATTTTCCAAGACAACTTCAAACAGATTATCCCGGAAATGCTCAACCACACCGGAAAAATGCGGCGTAATCAGTACCTTTTCATGACTCCATAAAGGACTGGCGGCAGGCAACGGTTCCTCATCGAACACATCCAAAGCCGCATAAGCCACTGTCCCGTTGTCCAATGCCTTGATGAGGCTATCGGTGTCCACCGTGACGCCACGGCCTACATTCACAAAGAGAACGCCTTTTTTCATGCGCGAGAAAAGGGCATCATCAAAAACACGGTAGGTTTCATCCGTTTGAGGGAGAATATCCACGACAACATCCGCAAAGTCGATGACAGTGCCGATGTCGTCCATTTTGACCGTCACATCCAAGCCAGGCAGCTCCTTGCCGCTGCGATTGACAGCGATGACCTTCATGCCGAACGCTTTAGCCAATTCTCCGAGGCGGTTGCCGATATGGCCTGCCCCTACGATCATCATCGTTTTGCCTTTCAGTTCCTGGAGTTCCGTGGTCTGCTCCCACTTCCGTTGCGGCTGATTCAGGATCGCAGTCCGCAATCCGCGCATATGCGAAAGCAGAACGCCGATGACGTATTCAGCAATCGGCTCGCTATGGATGCCGCTCGCGTTCGTCAAATAGATTCCCTGCCTTTCGAAGGTTGCCAACGGCAGGCTGTTCACGCCAGCCGAAATCGCTTGGACCCACCTTAGCGAAGGCAGCTGCTCCGCCTCCACCAGGCTGGTCAGTCTGTCGTTCCAGCCGATAGTCCACTCGACTTCCCTGAACGCTTCTGTTTCCGCGTCATCGGTAACCATCTCGTAATCTGGATAGAGTTCCTTCAACGTTGCGATTTGCTGTTCCTTCAAACGTGTCTTCAGCAGCCACTTTTTGGTTGACATGTTCATCGCTCCTTTGTCCGTTCGTTCCTGTCGTTTTTCTTTACGCCAATGAAGGCATCTTCGACCCGATCCCAGAAATGCGTGTGACGGTAACGCGCAAAATGCACGCGCTCCTGGGCAATCCGGTAAACCAGTCGTTCAATGCTTCTTTTCTTGAATGTCAAATGATCTACGGACAAAATCAAGCGATCTTCCTTGTGCGGATAAATGACGATCCATTCGTCTTTCGCGATGATCATGGGCGAGCTCAGCGTCCGATAGATGCGGTTATTCACTGAGGCCATCTCGGTCAGTTGGATAGCTTCCGTCCGGGGATGGATAACGGCTCCGCCAAGCGATTTGCTGAACCCGGTCGACCCTGTAGGCGTGGAAACGCAAAGGCCATCGCCTCGGAATGTCTCGAACAGTTCATCCTTCACATAGATATCGCAAACCATCGTTCCGTCCATTTTTTTCAAACTCGCTTCATTCAAAGCGATGTAGCGGGTTTCTTCCTGTTCATCCGCATACTTGACGCGGACATCGAGCAAGGGATAGCTTACACTCTCCCCTTTGTCATGCTTCAGGCTTTCCACAAGCTCCGGCAGTTCGTAAGTACGCCAATCTGTATAAAAGCCCAGATGTCCGGTATGGATCCCCACAAAACGCACTTGGCTCAGTTGGTCTTCGTACTTATGGAAAGCTGACAGCAACGTCCCGTCGCCCCCAATCGATACGACAAGATCCGGATAGTCCGTGACAATTTCAATCTTTTCAGAGAGGCACATCTCTTTGAATTTCGCCGCGACGGCTAAAGTCTCTGGCGTCTGGTTATGGACCAGTGCAATTTTCATATCCAGTCTCCTCTCGAATAACTTTATCGTCCATCTTCTTTTTTGTCGGAAAAATAGCGTTGGGCATCCTTGATTTCTTCGCGTATTTCCGACATTTCTTCGTCCAGACGGAAGGCGGCCTCCGCAGCACGTATCAGCCGGTCATGCAATTCTTCCGGATATTCGCCCCGGTATTTGTAGTTCAACGAATGTTCGATCGTTGCCCAAAAATTCATGGCCAATGTCCTGATCTGAATTTCCACCAGTATTTTCTTTTCTTCGTAAATGCGCTGGACCGGATATTCGATCACCATGTGGTACGAACGATAGCCGCTTTCCTTTTTATGTGTAACATAATCCCGTTCTATGATGATCTTAAAGTCTTTTCTTGCGCGCAAAAGGCGCACAACTTCGTGTATGTCCTCTACAAATTGGCACATGATCCGCAAGCCGGCAATATCCTGTACGTCCTGTTCCAACCTGGTCAGGTCAATATCCCGGATTTCCGCCTTTTCCAATATGCTTTCCTTTGTTTTGACGCGGCCAGTGATGAATTCGATGGGCGCGTGCGCATTCTCATCGCGATATTGCTTACGGATGCCCTTCAGCTTAACTTTTAATTCTTCCACCGCTTGTTCGTACGGCGCTAAAAATGAATCCCAGTTTTCAACTTCCTTATTTTCCATAGAACGACACCCTATCATATAGTATATGCTACTTTATTTTAGCACAATTATTTATGATTCTATACAATTCTTGTCGAAAAGGACCGAATTCATTTTTTCTTCGAATATACGCATTACTCTATCTGAACCAGCAGCTCCAAATATTCAACTCCGCAAAACTTATGATACAATAAGAATAAGATTTCGCATCGCCTGCCAGTATATATGCTGATGAACGGACTGTAACGAGGGTTCGAATTTTGATCAGCTGCCCCGCCAAAACGAACCTCATAACCGAAAGGAAGTAATGACGATGAGCCAAAATATTGAAAAAGAATTCAAAAACCTGTTGAATAAAGAAGAATATGAAGCGTTGATTACTGCCTTCAACCTTGATGAAACAGAGCCGATCAAACAAACAAACGTCTATTTCGATACGCCTGATTATAAACTGAAGGATCTGAACAGCGGGCTGCGCATCCGTATGTATGAAGATAAAGGTGAAATCACACTCAAGACGCCTATTCAGGAAAATGAAAAATTGGAAACGAACGACGCTCTGACCCTCGATGAGGCAAAAGCATTGGTCGACTCCCACCGGATGAAGGCCTCGGGAAACGTAGCCGATAAATTGAAGGAATTGGGTATTGCGACAGAAGACCTTGTGATTATCGGGCAACTCTCAACCATCCGCTATGATTTTCCCGGGGACAAAGGCACCTACTTCTTGGATAAAAGCTTCTACCAGGATCAGATGGATTACGAATTGGAATTTGAGTCCGAGTCTTTGAAAGAAGGGGCTATCGCATTCCAAATTTTTCTGAAGAACCACGGCATCAAAGTTCGTAAAGCGAAACAAAAGATCGAACGCATGCTGGCCTACCCAAATTCGACGGTACACCAATAGGCGGTAACCGACACCGTCCTATACAGACAGACCCATTCTCCGGAAAAACGGGCGGAGAATGGGTCTTTTTTCTTACTCCCTTCCGAAAAACCAGACAAAAACGTGAATTTCATCTATATGAATTGGGTTTCAAACCATACAAGATCAAAAAATCAGTCGATTTAGTTGCAAATTTGGGAATTGTCTCGTAAAATACACCTTGACAATAAATCAGATGATACTGAACAAGAAATAATGAAGGTCGCACCGAAGAACCATAACCTGTCTTTAAAAGGCAGCTCTTCGAAAAGCCTTATTGCTACTTGTTTAGGCTTTTTTTTGGTAAACTAAAAGTAAGCAAACAGGAAAGAGGGAGGAATATAATGTATAGGTCAAAACAGAATACAACTGATTCTATCTCTTCTCCTCAACAGATTTTTGAGCTTTATCTATTTGTGAACCCGATCGGCTACAGATGCTACCGCACGGAACAAGAAGTCCTGAAATTCATGAGTTCGTTGGATGGGCCTAAAGTACACTTCCGTTTCATAACGTTCCATAATTTCAATACCGTCACCCAGTATATGAAGCGATTAAATTTACCGGAAAAAGATTTAAACTTGCGTAATCAAATATATAGTTCAATCTATGATGCCTCTTTGGCGTATAAGGCCGCTTTGATGCAAGGCAAAAAACGTGGCCGCAACTTTTTGCTTCATCTGCAGAAATCACTTGCGGACGGCAAAACCACCTACTCAAATGAATTGTTGGCGGAAGTCGCAGCCAAAGCCAAACTCGATGTCGACATGTTCTTTGAGGATAAAGAATCTCCTTTCGTGAAAAGCAGCTACGAAGCAGATCAGCACATCGCTCAGGAGATGAACATCAAAACGAATCCATCGCTTGTCATCTTTGATAATCTGAATTATCAATACGGCCTTTTGTTGGAGGACAACATCACTGCCGAGGTCCTTCATGAAGTAATCAAAGATTGCTCGGTTGCGTGCGAACAAAAGAGTGCCAACATGAAAAAAACGAATATTACGACAATCGGAAAAAACTACCTACGCATCACACACTGATGGGAAAAGCTGAACGGGTTCATTCAGCCCTGAAAGAAATTTAGGAAATCGTGCCATGCAACGTTCCCTACGGTCACCTCGTACTGGGACTCTAAGGGATGAATCCCTAAGACTCCCATGCAACTGAGCATCGTAGAGCGCAATATGCTAAGAGACTTCCTGCATCAGCAGGTTAGTCGAATAGTATCCTTGGCTCGCAGAGACAAGGGGTTCCTTTATCCTTTCCGAAGGGCTAACCCGTGAAGCTAGCCAACATTCTGGAAAGCATAAAACAATTTACAAACTTATGAGACACCTATGGTGATGCATATTTTACATCAAAGAGTCTACTCTAATTTCAAGTAAAAAGCTTCGTGGTCCTCAATGGACCACGAAGCTTTTTTATGACGAATAAGTTTATTAAAGGTGCTCTTTTTGACTACGCCTGTTGCGCTGCAATCAATTGTTCCAGTTCATCCAAACGTTCCTCGAACACTTTCATGGCATCCTCGATGTAAGCGGACTGGGTCATGTCCACGCCCGCTTTTTTCATCACTTCAATCGGATAATCGCTGTTCCCTGCTTTCAGATAGGAAAGGTACTGCTCCAAGGCGCCTTCTTCTCCCTCAACAATCCGTTTTGCCAATGCCGTCGCAGCCGAAAAGCCGGTAGCATACTGGTAAACGTAATAATTGTAGTAGAAATGCGGGATACGGGTCCACTCGATCGCTATCTCAGGATCCTTTTCGACGGTCGGACCATAATATTTGGCGTTCAGTTCTCCGTAATAGGAAGTCATGAAATCTTGCGTCAACGGCACACCCGCCAAAGCTTGTTGATGGATGTAGTGCTCGAATTCAGCAAATTGGGTTTGACGGAAAATCGTTCCCTTGAAGCCGTCCAAGTAATGGTTCAAAATGTAGATGCGGACCTTCGGATCGGTCTGGGTCTTCAGCAAATGATCGGTCAGAATATTTTCGTTCGTTGTCGAAGCGATTTCGGCCAGGAAAATCGAATAATCGCCGTACACATAAGGCTGATTCTTCCTCGTCAGGTAGCTGTGCACGCTGTGTCCCAGTTCATGGACCAAGGTGTACAGTTGATTCAATGAATCTTGCCAATTCATCAGAATATACGGATTCGTGTCATAGGCTCCTGAAGAATAAGCTCCGCTGCGTTTGCCCTCATTCTCGAGCCAGTCGATCCAGCGGTTGCCGAATGCTTCCTGAAGGATAGCCAGATAATCCTCTCCAAGCGGCTCAAGGCCTTTCAAGGTTTCTTCCGTCGCCGCCTCGATGCTGTATTTGATCGGGGCCTCCCCTGTCAACGGTGTATACATATCGTACATATGCAGTTCCTCGACACCCAACAACTCCTTGCGCAAGTCCACATAGCGATGCAACAGTGGCAGATGTTCGTTGACCACACGCAGCAACGTATCGTAAACAGCTTCGGGAATGTGGTTGTTCGCCAGCGCCGCTGCACGGGCGGATTCATATTTATGCACTTTGGCTTTGTAGTTGTGCGCCTTCACGTTTGTGGATAAGGTAGTCGCAAACGTATTTTTCAGACCATCGTACGTTTGATAGAGCGCTTTGAAGGCACCTTCGCGCACTTCCCGATCCGGACTTTCCATCAGTTTCCCATACAACCCATGAGTCAGTTGGACATCTTGGCCCTCTTCGTTCTTCACTGTCGGGAAGGTGATGTCAGCGTTATTGAGAACCGAAAAAGTTTTGCTTGGCGCAGCAAAAATTTCCCCGGCCCCCGCCAAAAGCTCTTCTTCCCGGGCGGACAGGACATGCTCACGAGCAGAGGTGAGGCTATCCAACAGATGCGCATACGGCTGCAACTGCTCGTTTTCTGCCAAGTATTTCTCCAACTCATCCTCCGGAATCTCCAGTATTTCCGGTTCGAACCAAGAGGTCGCTTCACTGACGCTCGTCAAGATCGATATGGCTTTGTCGTGCAAGTTTTGGTAAAGGCTATCTGCGGTATCTTGATCATTCTTCAGATGGGAGTATACATAAACCCGTTCCAATTTTTGATTGATCTTGAGGACTTCTTCAATCCCTTTCAATAAGGCTTGACTGCTCGAGCCTATTGTTCCCTGCAAAGCACGAACGAACGGCACTGCGCCCGCTAATTCATCCAGCGCTTTCTCGAAAGCTTCGTCTGTCGGAAAGATCGCTGTCAAATCCCATGTGGAAGCCTCCGGAACTTCCGCTCTTTTCAGTCGTTTCTGTGTGTTTGTCATCCAGGTTCCCCCTCTAATTATTTCAATAGTATAATTTTAGCATACCTTGAGATCGAAAGGGTACTGGCAAGAAGAAACACGTTCTATCCTAAGCAAGAATGATGCCCCTCCGTTTTTCCGTTCATCGGCGAAGAGAGCAAGACCCATTCCTCCTTGCCTATGGCTGCGGCATAGCCTTCCTCGACCAGTCTCATCATGAAATGGAGCAGCGGTTCCCATAAAGCCTCTTTATCCGACTCCATCGACACCCGCATCCGGATCGCATGCGTGCGTGAGCATTTCGAAAGCCAACCCAGCAGATTTCTTTTGGTGAGCGGCTTTGCTGTTTCCGGATTGCTGAAATCCCGGAGAAGATAGTAGCGCCAGATATATGCAGGTGTAAGGATGGCTAAAGTTCGGCAAGGCAATTCGAACAGGAATGCCGGCAAATGGTACAGATCCTTCCGATCAAGATAGACCGCCAGCAGGAATTTCCGGTGCTCCGGATCGGTGCGATAACGCAACAGATTGATATCCTTCGCCTGCATATGCTTGCGTGAGACAGTTTTTTCGGCAGAATACGGCAGCAAGTCGGCAGCGCCAGGCAAACACCCTTGCCTATAGAGACTCTCCAGGGAAGCAACCTTGAGTTCATCCAAAGTAATCTCCTTTATCCCAAAGCGGAAACGGTCATCGCTGCCCAACTTGAGGTGGTGATAAACGGACAGTTCCTCCGATTTGGTATCCAGTACAGCGATCCAGTTTCCTAGTGCAATGGAATGCTTCAAAAATTGGTAGACAGATTGCTTCATTTTCAAGCCGCCCGGTTGATAGTTCACCCCACAAATCCACCATACTTCATAGCCAAAATTTTGGTACCCTTGCGTCCTTGCCAAAAGAGCGGCAGGAGCGATCGGACTGCATTGGTACTCCACCGCAACCTTCATTCCGTCCTCAAGAACTAGCAGGAGATCCGGTCGTTGCTGCAGTTCCGGAAGCCAACACTCCAATATGACTTCAAACCCTTCACCCTTGAATTTTTCCAGAAGCAGCTGTTTCCCCTTCAGGTGGGGAAGCGTTTCCCCTTCCGAAAAAACGGCACAATCAGCATGCTGCTGATGGGCAAAATGCGCAATCATGATGTTCCCTTTTTTCAGCACCAACTTCCCTTTGCAGGCCGGACAATAATACTCCTCACCTTTCTTGTCTTTTTGTTTTGAGGCTTGGTAAGCCTGAACCAGTTCCCCATTTGCATTTCTAGCGATCAGCATAAGCAACCGCCCTTTCTCTCTGTTTCCCATAATATCCGCGAAAGGGAAAGAAAAAATCCGACCCTTTTCGGGGTCGGATCAGATTATTTATTTAAAGTAATGTCTGGCTGATTCCAGTGCGTTGTCCTGTATGATCAGCTTTCCGTATTCGCCCAAAATCTCAACAGCGATATCGGATTCCTCAGCAAATTCCAAGGCTTTAAAAATTTCATTGTCGATATTCGTCTCCGTCATCTCATCGATGAAGTAGACCACCGCCAAATAATATTGATTATCATAGTAGTAAAGCGAAGATACGCCGCTCTCCAAAAACATCCGTTTCGCAAGCTCCAAGAAGTCGTCAAAACTTTGGAATTTGAATACCACTTCCAAAGGTGCCATATCATCTTCTTCAGATGCAGCATCGGTTTTATCACGTTCATTGAAACTCTTTGTTTGTTTTTTGATGTAATCCACTACATGCTCCAATTGATTGGAGCCATTCGCCATATCGAAGTCGTCTTCATTATTCATGCCTTTGCTTATGAATAACTCTAACCCGTTTCCATTAGGCAGCACTTGGAAAGTAATTGCATCTGATTCATGAAATTGATTATCGACATCGACTTCCTCGAGGATGCTGTAGAAAAAGCTCTCGATTTGCTTTTGATTTCCTAATAAATCCAGAAAGGTGATGCCTCTTTCCTCTAAATCAGAATTCTCAATCAAAACGCGAATTGTGTTTTCGTTGATGTTTTCCATTTCCATCATGCTTCACCCCACTTTTCTTTCCCTATTTTTCTTATACCCATTGTAAATCAAATCGCAAAAATGTAAAGACAAAAGCACAAAATCTTTCAACTTCTCATTTGTTTTCTCATCTGAGCGTTGCTTCCCTGTCAAAATGGTCAAGTAGCGCGGTCAAAAAAGACAAGTACAGCCGTTTGTCCGGTGCACTTGTCTGCTGTATCCTGTTTAATTGCTGTTGACTAGAAATTTGCCAATCTTTGCGCTCTTTGTAATTCCAACGCGCGGACTTCCCTCGGCAAGAAACGACGGATTTCATCTTCGTTGTATCCCACTTGCAAACGTTTCTCGTCCAAAATGATCGGACGACGCAACAGGCCGGGATTATCCTCGATCAAAGTGAATAATGTATTTAAAGGCAACTCGTCTAAGTCGATGTTCAGTTCTTGGAATGCTTTGGATCGAGTGGAAATAATTTCTTCTGTACCTTCTTCAGTCATTTTAAGGATGCTTTTGATTTCAATTTCCGTCAAAGGTTCGGAGAATATATTCCTTTCAGTATAAGGGATGTTATTTTCTTCTAGCCATGCACGTGCCTTGCGACATGAGGTACAACTTGGGGAAGTATATAATGTTACCATCTCTGATCTCTCCTTTTTTGTAAGTTTTGTTTGTGAACCACTTACAACTATTATTATAAACCAATCCAAGCACAATAGCTATCCTTTTTTTAAGGACCTTGCGAACATCTGTCACATTTACGTCACATTTACACTTTTCATTAGTCAGTGGAAAGATTGTGAAAACCTTATTTATAGGCATTTTAACGGCATGTATCTCAAATCCGAAATTATATAATTTATAATAAATATCGTTTGATAATTATTTTTTTCCGAATTCAGCCTATTTTTTTAAAACGCTTCCAAATTCTGCGCAGTCATCCGACTTTGTGCATTCGAATAAAATCGTGAATACAATCCGGTTTTGCGTTATAATAAAAAGTGACGTACTTAACCTAGGAGGCATTTATGAAAAAGAAAATATTTTCCGGCGTTCAGCCCAGCGGGATCCCTACAATCGGGAACTATATCGGAGCGATGAAACAATTCGTGCAGCGTCAAGAAGATTACGACTGCACCTATTGTATCGTAAACCAGCACGCGATCACTGTTCCACAAGATCCAGCCACTTTGACCGAAAGGACACGCGGCCTGGCGGCTCTTTATTTGGCGCTGGGAATCGATCCAAACAAATCAACCATCTTCATCCAATCGGAGGTCCCTGCCCATGCGCAAGCCGCTTGGATCGTCCAATGCAACACCTACTTGGGCGAATTGGAGCGAATGACCCAATTCAAAGACAAATCTTCCAAACAAGAGACGGTTTCAGCCGGATTACTGACCTACCCTCCTTTGATGGTAGCGGATATCGTCCTCTACAATACGGATTTCGTCCCCGTCGGCGAAGATCAGAAACAGCACATGGAATTGACAAGGGATTTTGTGCAGCGTTTCAACAACAAGTATGGAAAAGGCAAAAAAATCCTTTCCATGCCTGAACCGATGATTCCGGAAGACGGCGGCCGGATCATGAGCATCCAAGACCCTACCAGCAAAATGAGCAAATCCGACAAGAATACCAAAGGCTACATTTCCTTGCTGGATGAGCCAAAAGTCATCCGCAAAAAAATCAAGAGTGCCGTCACCGACTCAAGCGGCATCATCGAATATGATAAAGAAAACAAGCCTGGCATTTCGAACTTGTTGACGATTTTCTCGGCCTTCACCGATAAATCGATCGATGAATTGGTAAATGAATTTGCGGGTTCAGGCTACGGCAATTTCAAAGAAAAATTGGCTGATGCCATCATCGCCGAATTGGAACCGATGCAGAATCGTTATTACGAACTGTTGAGTTCCAAAGAACTGGATGACATTCTGGATGCAGGTGCGAAACAAGCCAATGCCGTTGCCTCCGAAACCCTGAAACGCATGGAAACAGCAATCGGCCTCCACAGATAGACAAGAAATGCTGAACGGGTTCGTTCAGCCCTTATGTACAAAGAGAAGCTCCGCAAACATTGCGGGGCTTCTCTTTTTTATCAGTACAACTCTTCAAGTAATTCTTCCGCTGTCACATTACCGAAGTATTTCTTGATGTCAAGTTCATTCAATTTGGCCAGTATGTCTTCTTTGGCATATTTCACGCCGACAAAAGCATCCTCAACATCCTTGATTTCACCCAGCCCAAAGAAATCTCCAAAAATCTTAAGCTGTTGGATATGGCCCTCTTCAACGTTCAAGCGGACTTCAATGGATCCGATAGGGAAACGATGATGTTTTTGGATTTCGAATTTAGGTGATTTGCCGTAATTCCAATCCCAGTTGCCAAAGTACTCTTCGCGGATTTCATAAACGCGTTTCCAATCTTCATCAGTCAAATGGTACTCTTTCACGTCTTCACGCTTCTCGACATTAAAAATCGACAGCAGCATCAAGTCACGGAATTCTTCCGTTGTCAGATTTTGATAAGCCTCATCAACGAAAGGCTTGATGTTGGTCACTCGGCTGCGGATCGACTTGATGCCTTTCGACTCGATTTTCTCTTTGCGTGGCTTCAACGCGCTGGTTACCGCATCCAGATCGGAGTCGAAAAGAATCGTCCCGTGGGCAGTCATCCTTCCGTTTGTCGCGTACATGGCATTCCCCGAGAATTTCTTCTCGCCGATGACCAGATCGTTTCTCCCTTTTAATTCAGCTTCCTTGACGCCTACGCTGTGCAAAAAGGAGATGACCGGTTTTGTGAATTTTCCGAAATCGCGGAATGAATCACCGTCGTCCTTCGTGATGAAACAGAAAGAAAAGTTCCCCAGATCGTGGTACACTGCGCCGCCCCCGGACATACGGCGGACAATATGGATCTTATTCGCTTCGACATAATCCGCATTGATTTCTTCGATCGTATTCTGATTGCGGCCGATGATGATTGATGGTTCATTGATATAGAACAATAGAATCGGCTCATCCAAGATTTTTTCCTTCAATAAAAATGTCTCCAATGCAATATTGACGCTAGGATCCAACTGTCCTTGATTATCCACAAAATACATATGCCTATTCCTCTCCCATTCTTCATTCGATTTGTCGTTTCGTTTCGGTTGATGCGGTCAGATGGTGATGATCCGATCTTTTTCGGCAAGCGTCACTGACACGGATGGCGCAGCCTCTTGCGCTTGATCCAGCAGGACGGATAGTTCGCCTTTTTGCGGCAAATGCGTCAAGATCAGCTGTTTGACTGCAGCCGCTTCGGCTATCGCCCCAACTTCGCCTGCCGTCATATGCGCATGGTGTCGCTCGTTGCCGTTGAACAGGTTCGCATCAGCCAAAAACAGGTCAGCATCCTTCACAAAAGGCACAAACGCCGCCAGATAGGCTGAATCCGCCCCGAATACGAAGACCTTTCCGGTGGCGATCTCTTCGATCCGCAACGCATAGCACGGAACCGGATGGATGGTTTTCAAAAATTGGATCCGGAACGGCCCCAATTCCAAGGTTTCCTCCGGAGCATAGGCAATCCCTTCACTCACTCCCGGCATCTCCAGCAAGCGGAAGAATTCCGATTCAGTATGACCGTAAATCGGCAGTATTTTTTTCGACTTGCCTTCAGCGGGCTCTTTCAGCTGAAAAGTGTACTGCAGGACACCCAAGTCGGCAATATGATCCGCGTGGTAATGCGTAAGGATGAGCGCATCCAAATCCAGCGGGTCCAGATGGTGCTCCAGCGACAACAAAGCATTGCTGCCTACGTCGATCAACAGTCTGAAATCATCCGACGTCAGCAAATAAGACGTGGTACCGACATCTTTTGTAGGATAGCCGCCCATGCAGCCCAAAATAGTCAATTTCATTAAACATCCTCCAATCCAATACATGATAAGCAAAGAATCCTAATCAGATTATAACATGCCTTTAGTCATCCTCAACGGCAAACTCTTTCACAGCAGCAAAAAGAAACAGTTTTCATTCGAAATAAAACAGTTCGATATTGATGAATTCATTATAACACCAAACAAAAACAAAGACTACCTGAAACAAAAAACAGTCCGCCCTTCTCTGCAAAAACACAGATGGGCTGACTGTTCCATTACGTATTCGCAATGTCGTTTTCTTCCAGTTTTATCATGTAACGGATTGCCTCATCAGCCAAGCGTTTCCCCTCGATGATGGCATTTTCCATTCCATATCCAGTGATTCCGTTTCCCCCGACAAAAACGCCTCTTTTTGCATACTCTTTATTGGCTGGGTAGCCTTCATCCAGCATCACTTGTCTTTGCTGCAGACTGAAATGCGGTACGGCCTTTTCCCAGCGATAAAAAGTGACCTGCAAAGGCTCTTCAGTCAAGGTCAAAATTTCCTTCACTTCATTCTTGATGATATCTATTACGAGATCATCGGCTAATTCTATCAAGGTTTCTTCCAAACGTCTGCCGAATTCCACAAGCACGTAATAATATTCCGCTTGCTCGAGCAGCGGCCATTTGTTGTTCAGAACGACAACCTTGGCGCTGTGATAGGAACTTCTCCTCGGAATCACAAACCCTTGACCTTCAGGCAGATTCTTGACTGACTTTTTGTTTATTTTGAAAAAAACGGTGCCGACACTTGTGCTTTGGGCTTTCGGGATAGCAACTTCACCAGGGAGGCCACCCAAAAAAACAAGTGATTCCTGGGGATTTGTTGTGACAACAACACATCCAGCCCGCATGGATTCACGTCCGTTCAATTCAATCAACAGCAGGTCTTTCGACACGCTGCTCAACGATTTCACTTTCTGATTCACATATAGATGGCCCTCCGTATGTTGAGCCAGACGCTTGGTTAAGCTTGCCAAACCTTCCCTGAAGGTATACTCCTGGCCGGAGCCATCCGCAAAACGCATCAGCTGTTCTTTATTGCGCTTTCCGATATGCGCCCTTCCATAAATGGTCACCAAATTTTCATCGAATAATTTCACTGGCATCAATTCCATAGAGCCATAGACGTTATCCGGGTAGTAGGGCTCAGCCATATAGTCGACCACTTCCCGGCCCAAACGCAATTCCAAAAAATTATCGGTTGAATACTCAGTGTTCTCATGCAGGCTCTTGGACAAGAAAATGTTGTTCATGAACGCTCGAAGCTTGGCATCCAAGGTCAATCCATTTGCCTGCCAAATATCGTTAGGAAAAAGCGGCATGCCGTGGTAGGTAGGCATCACGTCATCGATGACCGCATTGCCATCGAACAGCACCAATTTCCCACCTCGGCTGGATTGCTTTTCATTTTTCAAGCCCAGTTCTTGCAGAAAACCGGAAATGTCCGCCCGCCTTGAATCGAATGTTGATGCTCCCACATCAATCGCATAACCGTCCATATCAATCGTATGGATCATGCCGCCGACAGAGGCTCGTTCCTCCAGAACAACATACTCAAACGGAAGGGTTTGTTCCCGGATGGCTTTATCGATTTCATAAGCGGCTGTCAACCCCCTGAGCCCGCCGCCGATGATCGCGATACGTCTTTTCATCTTCTCCAACCTTCCATCCCCTCCTCTTGTTTTTTTGCCGCCTCTTTTATCACTATCTATATCTTACTCCATCCGCCAACGAAAATATGTGGATATTTTTCGACAGATATTCATGCTGTTCGCGATTTAGACGTTTTCACGGATCTGCTTGACTGTTTCGGCATCCAAGCGTTTGACTAATTCCGTGACCAATTTGACCGCATTCAGATAGTCGTCCTCATGGATCATGGACGTGTGCGAATGCAGGTAACGCACCGGCACCGTGACCGCAAAGGAAGGAATGCCATCCAGGCTCTGATGCTGGGCTCCTGCATCCGTGCCGCCGCCTGTAATGACCGTATACTGGAATGGAATTTCGCATTCTTCGGCAACGCCGACAATAAAGTCGCGCAAGCCACGGTGCGGAATCATCGACGCATCATATATCAATAATTGCGGCCCTTTGCCTAATTCGGAATCCGCTTCTTGAGGCGTCATTCCCGGCGTATCCCCGGCAGTTCCTGTATCCAAAGCAAACGCGATGTCCGGACGGATCATATGCGTGGCCGTCTTCGCACCGCGCAGACCCACTTCCTCCTGAACATTCCCGCCGCTGAAGATCACATTCGGATGCCCGGCCTTTGCGACATTTTCCAACACTTTCAGTGCAACCGCCAGTCCGATCCGGTTGTCCCAAGCTTTCGCCAACAGGAATTTGGAATCGTTCATGCGTTTGAAGGAAATGTACGGCGTGATCATATCGCCGGGTTTGATGCCCCATTCCGCTACTTGTTCTTTTGAAGATGCGCCTATGTCGATGAACATATCTTTGATTTCATAGGGTTTTTTGCGCGCTTCCGGCGTCAGGACATGCGGCGGCTTGCAGCCGATGACGCCGTGGCGGCGTTCGCCTTTCGAGGTGGTTATTTCCACTTGCTGGGCCAGCATGACCTGATTCCACCAGCCTCCTAAAGTTTGGAATTTGATGAAGCCCTTTTCGGTAATGCTCGTGACCATGAAACCCACTTCATCCAAGTGCCCCGCCAACAAAATGGTCGGCCCATCTTCTGTACCCGTATGCTTGGCAAAAAGGCCTCCCAATCCGTCCTGCGAAAAACTTTCGGCGAAAGGCTCCGCGTAGCGCCTGAAGACTTCACGGACCTCCCCTTCGTTGCCCGGAACGCCTCTTGCATCCGTCAAATCGATCAGCATCTGTAATTCTTTTTCTTCCAAAATGATACCCCCATTGATTTACTGACATAATATCAGTATAGCATTTACACTAAAAAAAACAAAAAAATCGCCGCACTTCCGGTCAAAGACCAGAGGGCAGCGATTAGAAAATTATTTAGCCAAAGCAGCTTTAGCTTGTTCAGCTACTGCAGTGAAAGCTGCAGCGTCTGTAACAGCCAAGTCAGCCAACATTTTACGGTTCATTTCGATACCAGCAAGTTTCAATCCGTGGATCAAAGTGCTGTAGCTCATGCCGTTGATGCGAGCAGCCGCGTTGATACGGGCAATCCATAATCTACGGAAGTCACGTTTCTTTTGACGACGGTCTCTGTAAGCATAAGTATAAGATTTCATTACTTGTTCTTTAGCTGTTTTGAATAATGTATGTTTTGAACCGTAATAACCTTTAGATAATTTAATAATCTTTTTGCGGCGTTTACGGGTTACTGTCCCACCTTTAACACGTGGCATAGTGATTTCCTCCTTATTAGAACCGTGGTTCTATCTCGTATTGTTGTTGTTTAGAATTATTTCATTTGTGATAATTGTTGGCTGATGCGTTTGATATCAGATGCGCTAACCATTGAAGCTTGACGCAATTGACGTCTTTGTTTCTTCGTTTTTCCGTGGAATCTATGGCTTGTAAAAGCGCTCCAACGTTTTAGTCCGCCGTTACCAGTTCTTTTGAAACGTTTAGCTGAACCACGGTGAGTTTTTTGTTTTGGCATTTGTCTTTCCTCCTAAATTAAGTTACAAATTTATTTATCGGCTTTGGGCGCCAACATCAAGAACATGCTTCTTCCGTCCATTTTAGGATGAGATTCAATCGTCGAAACGTCAGTAAGCTCAGATGCAAGGCGATCAAGGACCCTTTGTCCGATTTCTTTGTGGGTGATAGCACGTCCTTTGAATCGGATCGATGCTTTCACTTTGTCACCTTTTTCCAAGAATTTGCGAGCATTCCGCAATTTCGTTTGAAAATCATTTTCGTCGATGGAAGGACTCAAGCGTACTTCTTTAAGGCTTACCACTTTTTGGTTTTTACGGGCTTCACGTTCGCGTTTTTGTTGATCGAAACGGAACTTGCCGTAATCCATAATACGGGCAACGGGCGGGTTTGCATTTGGCGATACCAAAACTAAATCCAAATTAGCTGCTTCTGCAATCTGCAATGCATCACTTTTCGATTTGACTCCTAGTTGCTCGCCGTCACTACCGATAATGCGCAGTTCGCGGGCACGGATGCCGTCGTTAACCATCATATCTTTTGCTATGGTCGTTCACCTCCATGATATTTGAGAGAAAGAACGCAGAAAAAAGTCGGCGGGTCATACTACCCCGCCGACAATACTCGCATTGCTGCAAGTTACTTGTACATATCTGGCCCAGGGACGCGATTGTCCACTTAGGCGAGAAGCGGGTGCCTCTGCTTAATTTCTCAACTTTTATAGTATACCTTGTTTAAATGAAAACGTCAAGCGCATTTTTCTAAAAATATTCAATTTCAAGATATGCCCAGACATTCAGGATTCCGGTACGTATTTCCAGATTTCTTCGAGATCCTCCGGCTGTAATTCCGCCACTAGTGCATTGACGGTCTTGTTCCATTTCGGAACAAGGAATTCAGGATTCAGTTCCTGCAACGGCAACAGCACAAAGGCGCGTTCCTGCATCCTCGGATGCGGCACAATCAGTCGTTCTTCTTCAAGACTTTCCGCTCCGTACAAAACAATGTCGACGTCCAAGGTGCGCGGGCCGAAGCGGATGGTCCGCACTCTTCCGAGTTCCTGTTCAATGCTTTGGCAGCTGTCCAGCAAATCCAATGGCAGCAAGTCCGTTTCCGCTTCGAACACTAGGTTCAGGAAATCCGGCTGGTCGAGATAGCCTACCGGTTTCGATTCATAAATGGATGATACACGTTTCACTTCCACATCCGGTAAGGATCGGAAGAGCTCCAAGGCTTTTTCGAGATGGTCCGCACGCGGTTCCAGATTCGTGCCCAATGCGATGTAGACGGTAGGCATGGCCTTAGCTCCCTTCCCTTTCGCGGTAGATTTCAACCGCAACGGAATCATAATGGCCGACGATCGGAGGATCCGGTTTGATCACTTTCACCTGGCAAGCCTGCAAGCCGTCAAAACGCGCAAACAAAGCGATGGCGATATGCTCCGCCAAAGCTTCGATCAGGTTGAAGTTCTCGCCCTCCACTACCGCTTTGACAGCCTTGTAGGCATGTCCGTAATGGATCGAATCTTCCATTTTGTCGCTGTAGCCAGCTTTTTTTGTATTGGTGTGCAGCACAACATCAACGTTGAAGCGTTGTCCCAGCACTTTTTCTTCCGCATTCAATCCATGAAAGGCATAGAACTGCAGATTATTCAAATAGATTTTATCCAATCGGGCTCTCTCCTTTTTTCAACATGATGTCCATCATCCGTGCCATTTCCGCATTGGCCTTCACATTGTGCACGCGGAATAGTTGTGCCCCGTTTACAATGCCTAATGCCGTCGTTGCGGCTGTCCCCAGATCGCGCTCCTTGAAAGGGATATCCCCCAGCGCCGTTCCGATGAACCGTTTCCGGGAAGTTCCCAACAGCAACGGATAGCCGAGATCCGCAAACCGCGTCAGATGGTGGACCACGTTCAGATTGTCTTCATAGGTTTTCCCGAATCCACAGCCGGGATCGAGGATGATGTTTCCCCTTTTGACGCCTGCTGACACTGCAATCCGCACACTCTCTGCCAGGTCAGCCAGCATATCTTCGATCAAAAAAGCATAATCCGGCTTTTCCCGGTTGTGCATCAAGATGATCGGCACATCAAAGGCCGCCGCTACTTCCGCAATCTCGGGATCGTACTTGCAGCCCCAGATATCGTTGATGATATCGATGCCAGCTTCGCAAGCCGCACGGGCGACCGCCGACTTGTAGGTGTCGATTGAAAGCGGCACATCAACCGCCTTTTTGAGTGCTTCAATGATCGGCACTACGCGCGCGATTTCCTCTTCATCAGAGATCTGGGTATGGCCCGGACGGGTGGATTCTCCGCCGATGTCGATGATGTCAGCGCCATCCGCAACCATTTCGAGAGCGTGGGCGACGGCTTTTTCGACCGTGTTCCACTCCCCGCCATCGGAAAATGAATCAGGCGTCACATTCAGTATCCCCATGATATAGCTGCGCTGCGACAGGTCATATACTTTTGTCTTTGTCGTTAATTTCAAAATTCATTCTCCTCGTCAGCGTGTGATTCGTCTACAGTTTGATCAATTCCAGCACTTCACTTCTGGATTTGAATGATTGTTTGAATGCGCCACGGACTGCGGATGTCACAGTCTTGCTGCCTGGTTTCTTGACGCCGCGCATCGTCATGCACATATGCTCGGCCTCCAGGACGACCATGACCCCTTGCGGCTCCAGAAATTCCATCAGGATATCCGCAACTGTCGTCGTGATCCGTTCCTGGATCTGCGGTTTCTTGCTGACGTCATCGAGGATGCGCGCCAGCTTGCTCAAACCGATTACCTGTCCGTCCTTCGGCATGTAGGCGATATGTCCCACACCGAAAAAAGGGACCAGATGGTGTTCGCAAGTCGAATAGAAAGGAATATCCTTCACTAATACGATTTCGTCGGTATCTTCATGGAATACGACTTTGGCGTGTCTGGTTGGATCCTTTTCCATTCCGGAAAAAATTTCCGCATACATGCGCGCCACCCGTTTTGGTGTTTCTTTGATGCCTGAGCGGTTCGGATCTTCCCCGATCGCCTCCAAAATCATTTGGACGGCAGTTTCTATCTTTTCTAAATCCATTTTTATCCTCCTAAACGCTCATTCCGCCGCCAACGCCGCAAGGGTGATGTCAGCGACTGCTTTGGCCGCGACCAATAGAGCTTTTTCATTGATGTCGAATTTCGGGTGGTGATTATTGAAAACTTCTGCCTGATCCGGGCGAGCGCCGACATTCAGGAAAGCGCCGGGAATCTTCAGCAGATAATGTCCGAAATCCTCCGCTCCGGTGTTGGCCGAAGTTGCGATGATCTGGTTCAGGTAGGACCCGATACCATTCTTTTCCAGAACAGCGGCTGCTTTGGCAGTCTCATTCGGGTGGTTATACAAAGGTGGATAATCAGAGTTGTAGTCGATCTCCACTTTCACGTCATACATCTCCTCAAGTCCGCGGCCGATCCTGTGGAAATGCTCCTCAATGACCTTCCCGACTTCTAGATCCATGTAACGGGCATCCCCGCGCAGAATCAGACTATCCTTGATGACATTGCTGCTCCCGACCGCCTCGAAGGAGCCAATCGTCACGACTGCCATGTCGTAAGGATTGATGCGCCGGGAAACGATGGTCTGCAGATTCATCACAAAGCTGGACGCAGCCACAATCGCATCATTGGATCGGTGGGGCTGAGAAGCATGCCCACCCGTCCCCTGGATCGTGACTTTGATGTCACTGCAGCCGGCATAGGCATAGCCGCTTGTGTAGAAGACAGTGCCGACTTCATAATCCGGATAAAAATGAATGCCGTAGATTTCATCGACATCGTCCAGCAAACCGGATTCCACAATGCTCTTGGCACCTGCTGGGGCCATTTCTTCGGCATGCTGGTGCACGATTTTGACGGTTCCTTCCCATTGGTCCCGCAGACGGATCAGGCAATCCGCCAAGACCATCAGATAGGCGGTGTGTCCGTCATGTCCGCAGGCATGCATGACGCCTGGATTTTTGGATGCGAACGGCAGTCCGGTCTGTTCCTCGATCTGCAGCGCATCGAAATCCGCCCGCAGCGCGATGGTCCGGCCGGGTTGTTTTCCCTTGATTGTGACGACGATACCATAGCCGTTCCCGACGTTCGTCTGCACATCAACCGGTTTATCCTCATAGAAACGGGCAATGAACGCAGCCGTTTCCTTTTCGTCGAATGACAGTTCAGGATGCTCATGGAAATGACGGCGCAAAGCAATCATGTCAGCTTCGCGGCCATCCAGCATTTTCATCAATTCATCTCTTAACATAAACCCCTTCATCTCCTATCAAGCAAAATATATAAGAAAATGAAGGCCCGGAACACAAACTGCCATGTTCCGGGCCTTCATCAAGCTAACAGAATCAAAGCTACATCACTGAAACTTATTGTATCATGATTTGCTCAGAAAGATGTGGATTTGATAAGATTATTTGAAGTTTTTGATTTCAGATTGAACCTCAGCCAAGAAATCATCCATGCTGAAAGTAACCATTTCTTTCGAGCCATAACGGCGGACAGTTACAGTTCCGTTCAGCAATTCCTGATCGCCGATTACCAATTGGTAAGGTATTTTTTGAGTCTGGGAAGCACGGATCTTGTAACCCATCTTCTCGTTGCGGTCATCGACTTCGACGCGCATACCCAACTGTTCCATGACGGCTTTCAGTTCATATGCTTGATCGGCATGCAGATCAAGGTTGACAGGGATGATCGTTGCTTGGACAGGAGCCAACCATACCGGGAATGCGCCTTTATACTCTTCGATCAGATACGCCACAAAACGCTCCATTGTGGAGATGACGCCACGGTGGATGACGACCGGACGGTGGTTGTTTTCGCCGTCTTCGCCGACATAAGTCAGGTCAAAGCGCTCAGGCAACAGGAAGTCCAATTGGATAGTGGACATCGTTTCCTCCAAGCCCATCGCTGTCTTGAACTGCACATCCAATTTAGGGCCGTAGAAAGCAGCTTCGCCGACAGCTTCGAAGTATTCCAAACCGAATTCATCCATCGCTTCCTTCAGCATCGCTTCCGCTTTGTTCCACATATCATCGTCATCGAAGTATTTCACTTTATCTTCTGGGTCGCGGTAGCTCAGACGGAAACGGTAATCGCTGATCTGGAAGTCTGCATAAACATCCATGACCAACTGCAACACACGTTTGAACTCATCCTTGATCTGATCCGGACGGACAAAGGCATGCGCATCATTCAGAGTCATTTCGCGTACGCGCTGCAGACCTGACAAGGCGCCGCTCTTTTCGTAACGGTGCATCATGCCCAATTCGGCGATGCGGATCGGCAATTCGCGGTAGCTGTGGATATCGTTCTTGTAGACCATCATGTGGTGCGGACAGTTCATCGGACGCAACACTAGCATTTCGCCGTCGCCCATGTCCATCGGCGGGAACATATCATCATGGTAGTGCTCCCAGTGTCCAGATGTCTTGTACAATTCCACATTAGCCATGATCGGTGTGTAGACGTGCTGGTAACCCAGGCTAACTTCTTTGTCGACGATGTAACGCTCAAGCGTGCGACGGATCGTTGCACCTTTAGGAAGCCAGAAAGGCAGACCGGAACCGACTTCAGGGGAAATCATGAACAAGTCCAATTCTTTGCCCAATTTGCGGTGATCGCGCTCTTTTGCTTCTTCGCGCATTTTGATGAATTCAGCCAAGGCTTTCTTATCGAAGAAGGCTGTTCCGTAGACGCGTTGCATCATTTTGTTGTTTGAGTTTCCTCTCCAGTAAGCGCCCGCCAACGACAACAGTTTGAAGACTTGGATTTTGCCGGTTGCCGGCACATGGACGCCGCGGCAAAGGTCAGTGAAGTCCTCTTGCGTATACACAGTGATGATTTCATTTTCAGGCAACGCTGTGATCAATTCGACTTTGTATGGGTCATTTGCGAAGATTTCCAATGCTTCCGCACGGCTCACTTCACGTCTGACGATCGGATAGTTCGCCTTCACGATGTTCATCATTTCCGCTTCAACTTTCGGCAAGTCCTCTTCGGCAAGCTGCACTTCCATGTCAGTGTCGTAATAGAAACCTGTTTCGATCGCCGGGCCGACACCGAAATGGATTTCAGGGAACAGGCGCGTCAAGGCATGCGCCATCAAGTGGGCAGCCGAGTGACGCAGGACACCCAATCCGTCTGCGTGATCCGGTGTCACGATTTCAAGCGATCCATCCGTCTCCAACGGACGGGTGAAGTCGACCAATTCCCCGTTGAATTTTCCGGCCAAAGCTTTCTTGGCCAGGCTGTTGCTGATGCTTTTTGCTACTTCTTCCACTGTTACGCCGGCTTCGAATACTTTTACGGCGCCGTCTGGAAAAGTGATTTTGATTTCTGACATGCTGATTCCTCCAATTAATTAAATTCTGTACAAACGTTGTGGATGACAAAAAAGGCAATAAAAAAAGCCCATCCCCAGCTTATGCCGGAAATGGGACGTGTCTACGTGGTTCCACCCAAATTCAAAGAGTGCGACAGCCATCCACTTAAGATTCTGTCTCATCCTTACTTGAACGCGATAACGAGCGTACCGTTTCCCCCTACTGCAGTTTCAGGGAATCTCTCGAAAGGGGTCAATACATGATTGATTAGGATGTTCCACCAAGCCATCCCTCGCTAAAAATCAGTTCATCCATCGGTGTCTTTCTCATCGATTTGTCTTTCGTTTCATCTGTAGTCCATTTAAACACAAAAAATAATTGTTTTCAAGCTTAAAATACTAAAAGCTGAACGGGTTCGCTTAGCCCTGAAAGAAATTTAGGAAATCGAGCCGACTGAGCATCGTAGAGCGCAATAGGCACGATTTATCTAATTTCCGAAGGGCTTACCCGTGAAGCTAGCCAACTCTTTTGATTGCAGAAAAGCTGAACGTCAGCCTATTGCTCGAAGCGACGGTTTTTCCCGGTCATAGGAATCTCGCGCGATAGGAAACGGATCCTCTCCATCAGACGCTTCGCCTTCATCGGCTCGTCATCGCCCCGGTTTCCCATGCGCAAATGCTCCTCCAGTTGCTGCATCGTAAAGTTGGAACTGAAGAAGGTCGGCAAGTCTTCCTGCATCCGGTACTGGAGGATGACACCGAGCACTTCATCGCGGATCCAGGTCGAATTGGCCTCCGCTCCGATGTCGTCCAGCATCAGGATTTCCGCCTTCTTCACGGCATCGATTTTTTCGTTTACCGTGTTGCTCTGGATCGCCTGCTTCATCTCCATCGTGAAGGTCGGATAATGCATCAATGTCGTCAGATGGCCGCCCATCGCCAATTCATGCGCGATTGCACCCAGCAGATAGGATTTCCCTACCCCGAATGGACCATAGAAATAAAGCGCTTGGTGATGCATTTTCGGATTAGCATTGAAGGCATCGATGAAATTCAACGATTCCAGAATGGCCGGCATACGCTCGTTCGATTGGACAAACCGATCCAATGTCGCCGTGCGGACATCCTTCGGCATCGACATCGAATGGACGCGGCTCCGCAATTCCTTTTCCCTTTCCCTCGCCATCGTCTCGTCCGTCGGTGTGTAGACGACATCGATGTATCCGGCGTTCAACACAAGGTGCGGCTCATAGCCAGGATTCTGCGATTCTTTACCCAGCCGGATTTTCTCTTTTTCCTGCACGTATTCGTGCAGTTTCGAATAACTTCTCTCGACGATTGCCTGCGTCAGGCGCTCTTCGTGTTTCTGGAAGAACGCTTGGACATCGGCATCCTTCATGATAGTTTCGATCATGCCTTTATAGCGTTGGCTGATTTCGGGATTATTCATATATTTATAGAATGCTCTTCCGATATGATCCATCACTCATCCCCTGCCTTTCCGCTACTTTTTAATTTTTTGATGCGTTCATTCAATTTTTGTTGCGCTTCCGGCGTCAAAGGTGTCTCCACAACCGATTTATGTTCCTCTTTAGCCCAATCCGGCAAGGTCTCTTTCTTGCGCGCCACCGTTTTCCCGTAATTCTTTGCGGTTGTTCGGCTGGCTGCCCGTTTTTCCGCTTTCGCCTTCATCTCGCCGGCGAATTGTTTCGCCTTCGCCAACGCTTTTTCGGGCGAATCGACGCCGTCCTGCAGCCAATCGTTTGCGATTGCTTCCACATAGGCCTTCGAAAGGTGCGGATTGTTGAGGATGACCAACACGTAGTGCGTCAATACATTGAGCACGCTCGGCTTGAAATCGGCCTTTTCCATCAGCGTCCGCAGCAATTGCGTTTCCGAGGCGGTGACGATGCCGCCTTTTTGCTTTTTGATGCTGGTCAAAAACTGATGCGGCGTCAACTGTTCACACGCCTTGATGAACGCGATTTCTTCACTGGAAAAGCGCGCCTGAATCAATTTTTGTTCCCGGCCTTTTTCAGTATCTTTAGCCAGTTGGATGCTCTGGGTGACTTTATCCTTTACCTCCAAACGGCTGCTGTGCCTCTGTTCATAGGCGTCGGATACAATCTTTTTGAGGGCCTCCCCGTCGACTTTTCCTGATTCGATATCCGCTGCCTCCAGAATGAACTGGGCCATCTGCAGCTCGTCGCAACCATACAGAGTGTAGAGGATCGTGATTGTGTGCTCCAATTCCTTTGTGATGGATTCACGTTTGACGAATTGCTTGTTCAAGAGCTGTCGGAAAAACGCGAAGTCAAACCCCTCGTTCTCGATTGCGGGCGGGATTGCCCCGCTATCGCCCAACAACGTGTTATCGCTCTGCCTCATGCGCGCCTGCTCAGTAAAGGCGCTTTCCGAGAAAGAAAACACGTCCAGAAAGGACTTGGTGATGTTCTCCGCATTTTTCAAGTCGCGGACTTGCCGGCTGAACCGCTGTTGCAACTCGCGGTATTTCCGTTCGCCGACCTTTTCATACAACAGCAACCCCATCAGGTCATCGCTGAAAAAAGCATGACTGGACAGCGGCTGCTGCAATTCATATAGGTATTGCTTCTCAGGCTCGTTCACCAGGAATGTCTTCAACAAACCGATCCCTTCCAATTTCACCCGCGCTTGATAGAACTCCTGGATTCCGCTATTCGCTAAAGCCAACAATTCGGAATGAAGCAGATCCTTGCTCCAATAGCTCTCCTGCGGAATCTCCGCGAGCAGCGTCATGTAAAGACTGAATGCTTGCGGCCCGATGATGGGTTGATACAATTGCGTCAGGACTTTGCGGTCCACATCGGAAATCAAGTTCGTCTGACTTGCTCTGAAAGGGTCCTTAGGGCTGATATTTCGCCATGGATAGCTCATTATTCATTTTCTTCCTTTCCGGGGGCTGCCTCGAGGGGAGGAGCATCGGATGGTGGGATGTCTGAAGATTCGGCAGCCGCTTGTTCGGCTTTTTTCTTTTCCATGTTCTTCAATTCATCAAGGAAGGTCTTCCGGTCCGAAAATTGGCGGTAAACACTTGCGAAACGGATATAGGCGACGTCGTCAATTTTGGCCAACTTATCCATGACGTATTCCCCGATGACGATGCTGGATACTTCATTTTCTCCGAGCGCTCGGATTTCGGCTTCCACTTCATTGACGACAGTCTCCAGTTGTTCAAGGGCAATCGGCCGTTTTTCGCAGGAGCGGATCAATCCCCGCAACAACTTTTCACGGCTGAATTCTTCGCGCGCGCCATTTTTTTTGATGACAAGCAACGGCGTCTGCTCGATCCTCTCGAATGTAGTGAAGCGGAAATGGCATTGTTCGCATTCGCGACGGCGGCGGATGGCTTTCCCATCATCAGCTGGACGACTATCGACAACACGCGATCCGTGATAGTGACATTTTGGGCATTGCATCGGCTTTCCCCCTTTTCTTTCGTTTATTATTGCTTCATTATAACATACTTGTGGCTCAAAAACCTTGAAAAGATGGTCTTTCCGGGACCATCAGGCTAGACGGATCTGTATCCGCGCAGCCATTCGTTGACTTGTTTTTCGGTCTCTTCGATTGTCCCGGAATTGTCGATGACAAAATCCGCCAGCTCTTTTTTCTTCTCGATCGAAAGCTGGCTTTGCATCCTCCGGGCGGCTTCATCCGCATCCAAATGGTTGCGGCTCATCAGCCTTTGCAATTGGATCTCTGCCGGAACATAGACGACCATCACGGCATCGCAGCTGTCCTGATACCCGCCTTCGTACAGCAAAGGGATATCCAGTACGATGAGGTCGTGGCCTTCGTTGATGTAACGCTCTTTTTCCGCATGTATCCAATGCTGGATGCGTTCCTTCAGCAAGGCATCCAACTCCGCCCGTTTCTCCCTGTCCGAAAAGATCAGTTCTCCCAAACGTTTGCGATCCAGTGTGCCATCCGGCAGCAGATAATCTTCCCCGAAATGCCTGACGATGTCCGCTAACCCAGGCGCACCCGGAAGAACGACAGCCCTAGCTCCCAAATCCGCATCCACGACCGGTATGCCCGCAGACAAAAACAGCTTCGCTACAGTCGATTTCCCTGTAGCGATGCTTCCTGTAAGACCCAATATATAACTCATATTTGTTTCATCTCGCCCCTTTGTACGCAATGTCGTTGATGTCCGCTGCCTTCGGACGGACCTTCGGCAGTTGTTGACAATGCGGACAATAATGCGTTCCTCTTTGTGCAACCCTGATTTTTTCGATCGGATGGCCGCAGTTCGGACAAGGTTTCCCGGTCTGTCCATAAACGGCAAGGGATACTTGGAATTTTCCGGCCTCCCCCAACGTGTTTTTGTATGTCCGGATGGTCGAACCACCGGCCTCAACTGATCTGCCGATCACATCGATGATGGCTTCCTGGAGTCTTTTCGCTGCAGCCGGTCCGATCGTGTCGGCTGCTTGCAAGGGATGGATTTTGGCTTGGAAAAGCGATTCATCCGCATAAATATTCCCGACGCCGGCAACAATGTTCTGGTCGAGGATGACCGCTTTGATTGCCCGATGCGACTTGGAAAGGTCTTTTTTGAATTTGCTCAACTTGAAGAAATCCGCGGTCGGCTCCGGCCCCATTTTTTTGAAAGGTTCATACTCATCCCGCTTTTCGATCGGCAACAGCGTGAATTTCCCGAACTTGCGCACGTCAAGGTAACGCAATTGGCGGCCATCGGCGAGATAGAAAATGACGTGGGTATGCTTCTTGATCGGTTCACCGGATTCGCTGACCTCATATTTGCCTTCCATCCGCAGATGGGAAATCATCGCCCAGTGGTCCAACAAAAAAATCAGGTACTTGCCGCGGCGTTCAATGGTGTGGATCTGTTCCCCCCGCAGGACCGTCTTGAACCGTTCCGTGGAAAAAGGCGGCGTGATCATCCGATCCCAAAAGACGGCTACATCTGTGATCACAGCTCCTCTGACGAGGTTGATGAGCCCTTTGCGGATCGTTTCTACTTCTGGTAATTCCGGCATAAGCAACCCCCTCTCTTTTGTCGATTTTATCCCTGTTTATTTTGCTTCATACCAACTGTCACCGGAGTTGCTGTCCACTTTAAGCGGTACAGCCAAGGAAACGGCATGCTCCATGATTTCCGGCACTAATTTTTCCAATACCGGAATTTCTTCTTCCGGACATTCGAAGATCAGTTCATCGTGAACCTGCAACAGCATATTCGCTTGAAGGCCTTTTTCCTTAAGGGCTTTATCCATCCGGACCATCGCGACTTTGATGATATCGGCGGCAGTGCCTTGGATCGGCGAATTGATGGCAGTCCGTTCCGCAAAGGAGCGCAGATTGAAGTTGCGGTTATGGATATCAGGCAGGTAGCGGCGTCTGTGGAATAACGTTTCGACATAACCGTTCTCTTTCGCTTCTTTGACGATGTCCTCCATAAATTGCTTCACGCCTGGATATTTTTCGAAATAGCGGTCAATGAATTCCTGAGCAGCTTTCCGGGTGATGTTCAGGTTTTGGGACAACCCATAGTCGCTGATGCCATACACAACCCCAAAATTGACGGCCTTCGCTTGTCGGCGCAGATTGGCGGTGACGTCTTCCGGATTTTCGATGCCAAAAACGCGCATCGCGGTCGATGTATGGATATCTTGGCCTTCCAGGAAGGCTTCACGCAGATGCTCATCCCCGGAAATGTGCGCCAACACACGCAATTCGATCTGCGAATAGTCGGAGGCGAAAAGCTTCCAGCCTTCTTGTTGGGGAACGAAGGCCTGTCTGATCTTCCGGCCTTCCTCCATCCGGATCGGAATGTTCTGCAGGTTCGGATCGACGGAACTCAAACGGCCGGTCTGCGTCAACGTCTGTTGATAGCGTGTATGGATCTTTCCGGTTTCCGGTTTGATGAATTTCAGGAGCCCCTCCACGTAGGTCGATTGCAGCTTGGCCAACTGTCGGTAATTCAGGATGTGCTCCACAATCGGTGCTTGCGCCTGCAGTTTCTCCAATACGTCCACCGCTGTCGAATAGCCTGTTTTCGTCTTTTTGATGACGGGCAATCCCATCTTCTCGAACAGGATGACACCCAGTTGCTTCGGAGAGTTGATGTTGAACTCCTCACCCGCCTCGGCATAGATGGTCTTCTCGATCTCAAGCAAACGGCCGGCAAATTCCTCTTTCATGGTCAGAAGACGCTGCGGTTCCACTTTGATCCCTTGGATTTCCATGTGCGCCAGCACAAAAGACAAAGGCAGTTCCATTTCGTAATACAAGTCTTTTTGCACATTGCTTTCAAGTTCTGAATTCAATTGGGCAAACAGCGCCTGGATCGCTTTCACTTTGCGCGCCAAATGATCATGCAGCACCGCATCCTCGGGAACGGCCGTTTTAGCGCCTTTTCCGTAGATGGCCTCATCAAAGGAGACATCGTTGTAGCCGTATTCCTGGGCGACTTGTGCAAGATCTTTGCTGTTGTCCTTCGCATTCAGGATGTAGGAAGCCAAAAGGATATCAAAATCGATCCCCGCCAGCGCGATGCCGGCATAATGCAGCATGACCATCGTCCGTTTGCCGTCGTAGACAATTTTGCGGGCTTCGGTATTTTCAGCCCATTCCTTGAAAGCGGGGCTTGCCTTCACTGTTTCCAATGAAGCCGTATATATTTTTTCATCCGTTCCCCAGCTGGCTGCAAGGATTTTTCCGTCATGGTAGTTGTCTTCAAGCATCTCCATATACAGTGCCATACGGTCCGTAAAATGCTCGGGACGGATTTCGGTCAGGACTTCGAAGTGGATGTCCTCAAACGATTCAGAGCGGTCTTCAGAAGTCACACCCAGTTTATCCAGGAAACTGTTGAAATCCATTTCGCGATAAAAATCGGTCAGCTTATCCATCTGTTTGCCTTCAACGGCAAGTTCATCAAGCTTCAGGGTAACGGGAGAATCCAGATCGATCGTAGCCAACGTTTTGCTCATGAACGCATTCTCTTTGTCATTGATGAGGTTCTCTTTCATCTTGCTTTTCTTCAGTTCATCGATATGCTCGTAAAGATTTTCGATGGAGCCGTATTCGGTCAGGAGCTTCAAAGCAGTCTTCTCGCCGACTTTGGTGACACCCGGATAATTATCCGACGAGTCCCCCATCAGACCCTTCATGTCGATGATCTGTTTCGGCTCGATGCCGTATTCTTCACGGATGACTTCAGGTGTGTAGGATTTCAATTCCGACACGCCTTTGACGGTAATATCGACCCGGATATTATCCGTCGTCAATTGGATCATATCCTTATCGCCTGAAATGATGACGACCTCATAGCCGGCCTGATCGGCCATCCGCGAGTAGGTCCCGATGATGTCGTCGGCTTCATAATTGACCAATTCATAAGTCTTGCCTCCGAAGGCATGGACCAAGACACCGAAATAAGGCCATTGTTCGGACAACTCCGACGGCATGCTGGCACGCCCGCCTTTGTAATCATCATAAAGGGCATTACGGAAAGTCGTTTTCCCTGAATCGAATGCTACCAACAGATGCGTGGGCTCTTCTGTCTGGAAGATGCGTTCCAATATATTATTGAAGGCGTAGAGCGCGTTCGTATGCAATCCGTTCTTGTTGCGGAATCCATCCAGATTCGGCAGTCCAAAAAAGGATCTGAAAGCCACACTGCTGCCATCCACCAATATTAATTTTTTCTTTTTATCTGTCATCTGTTTACATCCTAACTCTGCTTATTCTGAATCTTCTGCTGTCTCGGTTGCTGGAACAGCTCCCGTTTCGACTGCTTCTTCGTTTTCAGTTCGCTCGTTCATGATTACGTTCTCTTCCTCATCAAAAAACAACTTGCGAGGCGTCTCTACAATCAATTCAGCATCCAGCACGCGTTCATTTTCCATATTCGTTCCGACAACACTGATCGTCACCTGTTCACGGCGTTCGTCGACGCGTTCCACTTCAAAATTGAACGTGATCGTGCTGTTGTGGTAGATCGGTTCAATCACGTTCAAAGAAACGTCCACAATATGTGAACCCGGCCCCGGTAAATGTTTGGAAACATTGCTCGTCAAAATCCCCACCAATAAAACGGTTGGCACAATCGGCTTATGGAACCGAGTCGTCTGCGAATAATCATGTTGAATATAGAGCGGATTTCCGTCGTTCGTCAACCCAAGATACAGCAAAATATCTTTGTCTTCGATGATTTCCGTGACGGTCAACGAATCCCCCTCTTGAATTTCATCAATCGATTTTCCAAGCTTTATATCTTTCAGACCCATTTTCACTTTTCCTTTCTTTGAACACATATATGTCTATCATATCAAAAACGCCGTTCCGATAAAAGCCGTTTAGCTGTTTGAGCCTATTTATTCAAATAACCGGACCAAGCCCGCTCTGACCCGCATCAAAAAAAGTCCAAGAATTGCTTCCTGGACTTTTTCGATGCATTGAATTAATTTTTTGTCGGCACGCTATGGCTCAACAGTTCTTCATAAGCCAGTTCAAACTTCTGAACATCCCCAGCGCCCATGAAAATGGCGACAGCATCGTGGAACTGCAGCAACGGGGACATATTGTTGACGTTCAATACCGTTGCGCCTTTTTCGATTTTATCGGCCAAGTCCCCGATCGAAACCTGCCCATCCTTTTCGCGTGCGGACCCGAAGATATCGCAAAGGAAGACCTTATCGGCCAATTCCAGCGACTCAGCGAACTCACTAAGGAGAGCAACCGTACGCGTGAAGGTATGCGGTTGGAAAATCGCAATGATTTCCTTCGTAGGGTATTTCTGTCTGGCCGCATCCAGGGTAGCACGGATTTCGGATGGATGATGGGCATAATCATCAATGACGACCATATCCGAAATGTATTTCTCGCTGAAGCGGCGTTTTACGCCAGAGAAGGTTTTCAACTGAGCAGCGACCTTGTCTTTGTCCAAGCCTTCCAACCAGCAGAATGTGATGATGGCCAATGAATTCAGGATATTGTGCGTGCCGAATGACGGGATTTCAAAATGACCGAACAGCTCGCCATTTATTTCCACATCGAATTGACTGCCGTTTGTGTCCTTCGTGACATTTTTGGCTAAAACATCATTGTCTTCAGCGAATCCATAAAACGTAACCGGATATTTGCCTTTCAGTTCGCGGACATACGCATCCTCCCCGCAAGCGATGATGCCTTTTTTCACTTGGGAAGCAAACGTATCAAAAGCGCTGTATACATCATTGATGTCCTGGTAGTAATCCGGATGATCGAAATCGATGTTCGTGATGATGGCGTAATCAGGTGAGTAAGCCAAGAAATGACGTCTGTATTCGCAAGCTTCCAATACAAAGTACTCTGCATCTTCCCGGCCAAAGCCTGTGCCATCGCCGATCAGATAGCTAGTCGGGGCAATACCGTCCAGCACATGGGATAACAAGCCAGTTGTACTCGTCTTGCCGTGTGAGCCGGTAATGGCGACGCTCGTATAGTTTTTGATCAACTCGCCTATGAAATCATGGTAGCGGATGACCGTCAACCCGAGTTCTTTCGCTTTCGCGATTTCCTCATGGGAATCAGGGAAAGCATTCCCTGCGATGACCGTCAAATCCGGCGTGATGTTTGCTTCGCTGAATGGCATGATTGTGATGCCAGCATCATCCAAACCTTTTTGCGTAAAGAAATAAGTTTCGACATCCGACCCTTGGACACGGTAGCCTTTTCCATGCAGGATCAATGCCAACGCACTCATTCCAGAACCTTTGATGCCGACAAAATGATAAATCGTTTCCGTTTCCATAATTACCTCCAAGTAAATAAGAAAGGTTAGTCTTTCGGCTACCTTCTGATGTTTGTACCTCAAAACACTCGCTTAGGACTTGATGACTTGCTGTCCATTTATTGAATCGGAACCAGTATAGCACGCACGGATTAAGAAAATGCATAAAATTATTTAAAATTTGATGTCAAACATGTCAATAATTTCATTGCATCATCAACCGCGGCGCACAAATCAGCCTAAAGTTACAACGTGATGACTAAAAATAAGAGTGGCTTACCGAATCGGCAGGCTCATGGATGAATTTTCCGGCTGCATCATATGAGCGTTCCTGCTCCATGATGCCCAACAGCGAGCGGTTCATCGCCCGTTTGGACTTGCCTTCCAAAGGTGGCAACTCACTTATTCCCACGCTTTCTTCCTCTCGGAAAACCGCGTCTTCAACAGGTGGGGCAAGCTCGAAAAGAAGCAGATCCGAGCTGTCTTTCTTCAATAATGCCGCAATCGCGCGATAATCGATTTTCTTTTGTTTCAGGTTTTCCCAACCTTTCAACGGTTCCGGTACTTCGGTCAGTTGGAAAGGCCTTCTGCTTTTATAGGATGCAAAAGGGTGCATACCCAGTTCCGTGCGGCGCTCCTGCTGCTTTTCATCCTTCAGTCTTTTTTTCTCGGCTGCAAAGACGTCTGCAGCTGGCTTCACAGCTTGATCCCTGAAAGAAACGAACGCCTCCTTGTTGTGGCGGATATACGGAACCGTGTCCATCGGATGGAGCAAATCTTGCGAGATATAGGAGGACGGTTGTGCAGAATCGCCTTTTTCTTCCAGGGTACCATGCTCTTCATCCTCTTTTTTCAGGTAATTCGGAAAATCAAACTTATTTGTTGCAGGATGACTTCCTTCCATCCCTGAACGATGGTCATGCCGAAAAAAACTTGGTCCATCATAGCGACTCATCCAGTCTGCTCCTCTCTTATTTTGCTTCCGGCCATGCTATGCCCGGTTTCAGTGGAATTCCTTTATAATAGTACTTCTTTTTCAACCAAATTTCCATAGGGTTATTTGGAAAATGCTGCGCCTATAGTATAGCTGTCATCCAATACGAGGATGCCTTTTTTAGGGCTGGCGTTCTCCAGTTGCAATTCTTTGGCTGAACAGATCATGCCGTGGCTGGCTACGCCGCGCAATTCACCCGGCCAGATGATCAAACCACTGGGCATGACAGCGCCTGGCTTGGCTACGACAACGCGTTGGCCTTTTTTGATGTTGGCTGCACCGCAGACGATCTGCAGCACCTCTCCGTTATCCACTTCCGTTTGCGTAACGGACAGATGGTCGGAGTCTTCATGCGGCACACATTCTTTGACGTAGCCCACAACAAATTTAGGCGAACGATCGACGACGACAGCGTCACTGAAACCTGCCGCTTGGATCAAAGCATTCACTTTTGCCACTTCTTCATCGGATAACAGCACTTGTCCCTTTGCATCCAACGTAAGCGTATCTGAAATCGAAAACAGATTGTAGCCCATCGTTTCATCCGTACGGTTATTGAAAATGCGTGTCACATTCCCTTTTGATTCGCAGGATTGTTCTTGGCGAACGGCGATATCCCCTTTCGTCAACATTAATGTATCCCCGACTGCTTCACGATTATAAAAACTTAACCACATGTTATGTTTGCTCCTTTATGCTTCTTCATTTATTTTTTCCCAAACGAAATAGTATCACAATTGTTCCAAAAAGGCTTCAATCTCTTTTTGCGTCTTCCGGTTGCGTGAAACGAAACGTCCCAAAAGTCCTCCCCGGTCATAAGCGACAAAACTCGGGATTCCGGAAATCTGCAGAGCTTCTCCCAACGTTCCGAAATCATCGCGGTCTATTTCGACGAAACGAAAATCCGCGAATTTATTCTCCACCTCGGGCATGAACGGACGGATGTAATGGCAATCCGGGCACCAACCGGTCATGAAGACGAATACTGTTTTTCCCGAATCGCGCAGTTCTTTGAATTGATCCAAATCTTTCAGTTTATCCATACTCCGACTCCCCCTTAATTCATGGACATGATGGTTTCATAAGTGCTCTTGTCCAATGCTTTGATTACTTGCGCGACCATTTCCTTGGCTGCCGCATAATCGTCGATGTGGAACATAGTTTGGTGTGTGTGGATGTAGCGGGCGCAGACGCCGATGACCGCGCTCGGCACCCCGTCGTTCATGACATGGGCGGCACCCGCATCCGTTCCGCCTTTGGAAACGAAATACTGATAAGGGATATCATGCGTTTCCGCCGTATCCAACAGAAATTCGCGCATCCCTTTCAAAGTGATCATGCCGGGATCCTGGATCCGCAATAGGAAACCTTCCCCCAGGTGACCGAATGTATCCTTGGTCGTCGTCAGATCATCGGCAGCGGAGCAGTCCACCGCGAAGAACAGATCGGGGTTGAATTTGTGCACAGCCGCTTTTGTCCCCCGCAGCCCGACCTCTTCCTGGACGTTGGCGCCTGCGATCAACGTGTTCGGCAACTTTTCATTTTTCAATGCTTCCAATGTTTCCAAAACGACCGTGTTCCCGTATCGGTTATCCCACGCTTTTGAAATGATCTTCTTCTTGTTGGCGGTCCAGATCGTTTCCACTTGAGGAACGATCGTATCTCCTGGACGGACTCCGAATGCCAGTGCCTCTTCTTTCGTATCGAAACCGGCGTCGAACAGGATGTCCGTCACTTTGACTTTTTTGCCTTCACCCTCCCCGCGCAATAGATGCGGCGGAACTGAAGAAGAAATCACAGGAATATCGCCTTTGGATGTCTGTAGCGTATAACGCTGTGCCGAAACGACATAGGCATTCCAGCCGCCGAGTGGCACGACCCGGAACAGTCCGCGCTCCGTGATGCTTGCCAGCATAAAGCCCACTTCGTCCATGTGTGCCGCCACCATGATGCGCGGTGCCGTTTCATCTTCATGCTCTCTTATCCCGAAAATGCCACCCAAGCCGTCCATTTCGATGCGATCCACGAGGGGTGCCATTCTCTCCTGCATGTAGTTCCGGATATTGCGCTCGTTTCCGCTTGTCCCCTGCAATTCCGTCAATTCTTTGATCATAGCAAATGTTTTATCTTCCATATTTGAATGGAGCAGGACACATCTTTACCCATATGCCGCTCCCGGTCCCCCTTCATTGTCTGACTATCCCTCCTATTATAGCGCAGCATCATTGTCATAGCAACGATTCCATTCATTCCGGAGCAGCCGTCGCTGCCGGAAACGTTTCCTTCCTGAAGCCTGATGCAATCGACGTTCCCCTGTTATTTTTTTCGTTTTATTGCTATACTTAGGGGAGAAAAAAGAAAGCGCATCACTTTGAGGAGGAACATAGGATGAACTTTTTGGAAAAATGCATGTGCAAAAAACACAAAGAAGAAATCTTGGGCGGTATTTTATTCGGAGCGGGACTCGTACTTGGTTCAGTCGTGACAGCCCTTTGCTATGAACAGAAGCGGACCGTAAGCGGCGACAAGATCCTGGAAAACGTCAAAAAGATGTTCCTGGCTGAAGCTCCGATCGAAGGATCGTGGATCGAACTGCACCCTGTCCCGCTCAGTCGTTATTCTTCAAAAACGGATGTGTATTACGGCGGAATTTCCCGTAAAGAGGATGGCGTATTGGTACAATATGAATTCATCGCCGATGCCTACACAGGAACCATCTTGGATCTTTATAAGCTTTAAGAAAGAATAGAGCGCAATGGGTCAGATTTATCTAATTTACGAGAGGCAGGCTTGGATCGCTGGACATCATTAGTGGCACCACATAATCAAAACCACCCGTGTGAACGGGTGGTTTGCTCTGCGGCTGAAAGCCTTTGTTACTAACCAACCCCTAAAGGGGCTCTGAATGGTTCGCCAATTGTACTACTACCACGGGCTAGACCTAAAGGTCTGGCTCTTATTTTTTCTTTTTACTCTTACGAACTTCTTCGCCTGTAAATGGATCCGTGTACTCTAATAGGCTTAATTGTTCTGCGACTATATCATCTTGAATTTGGTTGCGTATATATTCTTGAATTGCCTTCTTGTTTCTCCCGACTGTATCGACATAATATCCTGTACACCAGAATTTGCGATTCCCATAGCGATATTTCAGGTTGGAGTGCCTATCAAATATCATGAGGCTACTTTTACCTTTTAGATAGCCGACAAACGATGAGACACTTATCTTGGGCGGTATGCTTACCAACATGTGTATATGATCCACACAAGCAGTGGCTTCGATTATTTCTACACCTTTTCTTTCGCATAACTGCCTTAGTATGACTCCTATATCTTGTTTTATCTTTCCGTAGATTGCTTGCCTCCGGTATTTGGGCGCAAAAACTATGTGATACTTACAATTCCAAGTGGTATGTGCTAAACTATTTTTGTCTTGAGACATATAAAGAATCCTCCTAAGTCATGAATATTGGTTGGCGAACCAAATATATTCTAGCACTTAGCGAGGATTTTTTAATACACCGCTGGAAGCTCTCCGGAACCATGGGCCTAGCCCATGGTTTTCATTTATCCAAAAAGGAAGGACCAAAGCTGCGAGCGCTTTGGTCCTTCCTTTTGGTTTCTGTTCTATTTTTCTGAATCAGCCGTCTCTTTTTTCGGGAACTCTGCTTCGACGCGGTAGATGCGGTCTCCTCTTGAAGAGAACTTCGCTTCGTACTCCGTCATGATGTTCCCCTCAAAATCGCTCTTGTGCAGATCCAACCAGACTTGCTTCAAAGTCATTCCGTACTGCGAAAAGCTCGCCAACGAATATTCGAACAGACCTTGGTTATCCGTCTTGAAATGGATTTCTCCGCCGGAAACCAAAATCTGCTCATAGTTGCGCAGGAATTTTTTGTAGGTCAAGCGGCGTTTGTCGTGCTTGGACTTTGGCCATGGATCGGAGAAGTTCAGGTAGACGCGAGCCACTTCGCCTTCCGCAAAGAAATCCGCTACATTCTCTCCGTCCGTATTCAGCAACTGGACATTTTTCAGACCCGCTTCGATCATCTTATCAAGCGTCATGACCGCCACGCTCGTCTGACGTTCGATTCCGATGTAATTCACTTCCGGATGCATGCGAGCCATCTCGACGATGAACTGGCCTTTGCCGGAACCGATTTCGACATGGATCGGCTGATCGTTGCCGAAGCGTTCCTGCCATTTCCCTTTCCAATCCGCTGGTTCCATCACAACATATTGGGTACTCTCAGCCAACTTTTCGGCAGCCCATGGTTTATTTCTTACGCGCATAATTCTCCTCTTTCTTATCTGTTTTTTTCGAAAAAAGAAATCCTTTCCGTTCGTGTGAAGACGAAGAGGATTTCATAAATAGCTGTTGATGCGATTCTTGTACAGCTTTTTCAGCAATAAAATCAATTGATTCATTTCCAGATTGCGTTCCTGTGAGTGGCTCTTTTTGACCATGCTGAGGCACACCATCATGCTGTACCATTCCAATCGGCGTTCCATATTGTCGTTCATCCGCAAGCCGTACTGTTCCAACCACACTCCCCATTCTTCATAAGGAACGTATTGTACCAACAAAGTGCTGATGTCCGAGAATGGATCGGCAATTTTGACCATTTCCCAATCCACCAGATACAACCGGTCTTCCTCATCCAACAGGAAGTTTTTGCGATTCACATCTCCGTGGCAGACCGTCTTTTGCGAGTCATCGATGCTGGCGATGCTGTTTTTCACATATTCAGCCGCTTGTTGAAGGACCGAATTGGATTTCAAGTCATCCGGCAGATCAGCAATGTACAGGTTGTAGAAATTGATTGGGTTGAAGATTTCCCCTTTTACCTTCTGAAGCATCTTCAGGAGGTTTTCGGAATGATGGATGCGATGCAGGATGTCGCGCACGGTCTTCCCTTTCATCTCATCCGGATTCAATTCCCTGCCGTTGAGCCATTCTTGAGCTGTCAGGACATCCCCGTTACCGACCCGTTTGGTCCAGATCAATCGCGGCGTGATCCCCTCAACGGAAAGCGCAGCTAAGAAAGGCGATGAGTTTCTTTTCAAAAAGACTCTTTCCTCGGCTCTGGTGCCCATATAAGCTTGTCCTGTATCTCCTCCGATGGGATGTAGCCGCCACCCTGAGTCCATTTTATAATCCATCGAGCTCATTCCTTACTCTAATCTTTAGTTTTTCTATGCCGATGAAAAGAAGGAGCCGGGACGAAAGCCCCAGCTATCTCGGTCTGCTCTTCTGTTCATAAGCCACGTGTTCATTTGGCGATGCCGATCGTTCAGCTCCGAAAGCGCAACGACCATCACTCGCGTACAATTATCATTTTAGATTTCTTTACATATCCAGTCAAGAATATTCCATGGGGTTTCGGAACTGAACCGAGCTTAACCCGTGCATCAGTAGTTTGCCGCTTCTCTTTTTTTCGTACGTCCGCCCATGTAAAACTGGATGAACAACCAGACAAACCCGGCGTTGAAGGCTACTGCAGCCACCCCCATCTGCCAACTGTTGTTGAAGAAGATGATACCCGCAAAAAGAAAGCCCTCCACTCCCAAAAGGTAAGCCAACAAACGCTTGAATCCGGAAAATTTGTCAGTTTGCTGCGTCGGATAAAGCCGATACAGCATATTTTCATTAAAATGGAAATACAGCGGCAGCAGCTGGAACCCCGTCAAATAAAGGAACAAAAGACTGAGGCCTACAGAAAATCCGGCTGATGGTGTGAACAGAAGCAACAGCATCCCGATGGCTAACAGTCGGAAAAATAAGCCGCTGTAATCTGTCCCGCGCAAAAATGCCCGCGCGTATAAATACTGATAGGAATTGCTGTTGCCCTCAACCCGGCTCAACAGTCCATCGAAATATTTTCTTCTTTTTGCTTTGCTCTTCACTTGAGGAACATCGGTAAAAAGATTGATGACTCGGTTTATCCGAGCTTTTCGTTGTTCTTCCGAGGCGATCATCTGCTCCCATTGATAGAGCGGATAGCGCACCTCATACGCCACTTGTACTTTTTTACGCAGAAACATAGTATACAGCGTTACAAGTACCGGCGCAACCCATGGATGAAAAAATATCGCGATACTGAACGATATAATCGCCGCGCAGGCCAAGTACAGCTCATTTTTTTGACGGACTTTCCTATCGCCTATCTTCAAACCCAGCTCCTGCAGATCCAAATGGATGCCTTTCAACAGAATCAAGGTTGCATATATTGGAAGCAAATCACTTGCGCCGATCGTTCTGCCGGCAAAAAGCATCGGCATCGCCGCGGCCGCCAAAAAGAACAACAAAACGGACGGGAGGATCAGACTGTATGTTTTCGCTTTGCTGAAATAGCTTCCCCATTCCTTTTCCTTAGCCAAAAGGAACACTTGATCTGCCGGTTCGAGGAAAGTCGCCAGCCTACCGACAAAGATGCTGCCGGAAAAAAGAAACACGATCAGCAGCTTTCCCCAAAGGAAGTCCGGCGTCACGGTCTTCACGAATTCGGAATATTGGTAAGCCAAAGCTCCCAACAGAAAAAGCAGCACAAGGACGAAATGATCATTGAAGATATATTTGCTGTAGCGACTGAACTTTTTCAGGTGCAGTTGCTGTCTTTTTTTCCAGATACTGTCCAGATTCATGGTAGCGCCACTTCTTTCGTCAAGCTGATGTAAAGCTCATCAAGGCTTGCTCCCGGCATGCCCATTTCGCGCTGAAGGTCCGCCATCGTGCCAGTCACTTTGACCTCTCCATGATGAAGCAGAACGAAATTATCGCATTCTTTTTCAGCCGAGGCCAGCACATGCGTTGACATCAGAATAGCTGCGCCCTGCGCTTTTTTCTCCCTGACCATTTCCAGGAACGAGTGGATGCCAAGCGGATCCAGACCCAGGAATGGTTCATCGATGACGTATGCCGGAACATCCAGCATGAACGCGCAAACGATCATCACTTTTTGTTTCATGCCTTTGGAAAAATAAGCCGGAAACCAGTCCAGTTTGTCCTCGAGACGAAAATCCCGAATGTAGCGCATCGCCTTTTCCATAGCAACTGCCTCCGGGATTCCGTAGGCCATTGCCGTGATTTCCAAATGTTCCCGCAAAGTGAGTTCTTCGTACAGCACCGGTGTTTCAGGAATAAAAGCGAAGGACTGACGATAACGTTTCGTGTCTTCGCGCAACGTCCGGCCATCGATCGCAATCTTTCCGCTGAAAGGCATCATCAACCCAATGATGTGTTTGATGGTCGTGCTCTTGCCTGCTCCGTTCAATCCGATCAATCCAGTCAGTTCACCGGCTTTGACCTCAAAATTTATATTTTTTATGACAGGCAATTGCGTATAGCCGCCCGTGACATTCTCCAGTAATAGTGACATTCAACCGTCCCTTTCGCATGCGTTTGTGCCTTATATTATAGCACAGCCTTGCCTCATCCCAAATATCTTGCTGGCCGAAGCGTCATTTTGACCCCAGGATATCAAAAAAAACACAAATATGATAAAGTTATGGTATAGAAAAAGTAGATTACGAACAGAAAGAGGTCGAGCATATGACAGATTGTATTTTTTGCAAAATCGCGAACCACGAAATCCCGAGCAGCATTGTCTACGAGGATGATATCGTCATTGCATTCCTGGATTTATCACAAGTGACAAAAGGACACACGCTGCTGGTTCCCAAGAAGCATGTCGCTGATATTTTTGAATACGATGAAGAATTGGCGAAGGAAGTTTTTTCGCGCATCCCTAAAATCGCGCGCGCAATCGAACGTTCCAGCGATGATATCTTGGGTCTGAACATCCTGAACAATAACCGTTCGATTGCCTACCAGTCTGTTTTCCATTCGCATATCCATTTCTTGCCGCGTTACGAGGATTCGGATACGGATGGCTTCGGTTTGAAATGGGAGACGCATGAAGGAAAATATTCGCAGGAAGAATTGGCAAAAGTAGTCGCATCCATCAAAGAGAGTCTGGAGGAATAGATATGCGCTCATTTATGGAAGGAATCTTGTTCGGTACAGTAGTAGGTGGTCTGCTTGGCTTGCTGAATACCCCGCACAGCGGCAAAGAAAACCGCAAAATAGCGAAAGCTTATCTTGAAGACAACACGCTTGCGGTGGAGGACCTCAACGAAAGCGTCCAAGGTTTGCGCAAAGCGATCCAATCCTTGACAAACGAAGGTTTGGCTTCCGTCACGACCGCCACCGAAGATGTGGCAAAATCCGTTGAAAGTTTCACCCAACAAGCCCAACCCAGAATCAATCGCATCAATGATAAGCTTGCCGTACTGACTGAAGATATGGAAAAAGTCGCCGCAAGCATGGAATCACAGATGCCTGCGCCTGCAGATGCTCCAACTCAATAAGCAAGATGCAAAATACGACACTCCAAATGCAAACCGGATAAACGGCCATTTGGAGCGTCGTATTTTTTCAGTAGTTATGTTAAGAAACACCAGGTCAAGAACCCGCTATGTATTCTGATTTCCGGCCTGTCTGATGAGGGATTGCACCGGCATTTCCGAGAAAGACTCGGTGAGCACCTGTTCCACTGTCGCAGCCGCTGCAGCCAGTTTTGCTGCCCCTGTTTTAGTCAAGGACGTATAGACGATCCTTCGATCCTGCTCGCAGACATTCCGCTCCAATGCTCCGCAGCCCTTCGCCTCGAACTTGCTGACCAATCTGGATACCGCACTTTGGCTTAAACCGACCTTCTCCTCCAGATCCTGGAGCTTCAGCTTTTGATCCGGCTCCTGCGATAAGAAATAAAGGACATAGAACTCTTTCAAAGAAAGATTATGGTTCGTCTGCAGACTTTTTTCCAATGCGCTCTCGACTTTCAGATGAAAATTGTTGATCTCCAGCCATTGGCAAAACGCAGAACTCATTTCACATTTCACAAAGTTCCCCCCCATTCCTTTCGGTTTATCAGCTTATGATACCAAATATTGGCATTTTGAGCAATCTGCAGAGAATCAGCGCAGATGATTTGCTTGCTGATTTCGGCTGTGTTAACCTAAAAACATGCAGATGCAATAATTCACTTTAGATGGGAGTGTTCGATTTGGAAAACGAAATCACGAATATCACCTTCAGCAACGGCGTAACCATCCCGCAGCTGGGCTTGGGCGTTTTCAAGATGATTGACGAAAAGGAATTGAGTGAAGCGATCCACGTTGCTTTGGAGGCGGGCTACCGTCATTTCGACACAGCGATGATTTACGAAAATGAAACGTTTTTAGGTCAGGCTTTGAAAGAGAGCGGCATCCCAAGGGAAGAGCTTTTCTTGACCTCAAAAGTCTGGAACTATGACCATGGCTACGAAGAAACCAAAGCGGCTTTCCAAGCCAGCCTGGATCGCTTGGGAACGGATTACCTCGATCTTTACCTGATCCACTGGGCTTCCGCTAACTACATCGAGACTTGGAAAGCGATGGAAGAATTATACAAAGCCGGCAAAATCAAAGCCATCGGGGTCTCCAATTTCCAAATCCATCACCTCGAAGATCTGATGGCGCACACGGAAATCATCCCGATGATCAACCAGATCGAAACGCACCCTGCCTTTCCGCAGGATGAACTGCGCGCATTCATGATGCAGCATGCCATCATCCATGAAGCTTGGGGTCCGCTGGGCCAAGGCAAAAATGACCTCCTGGCACAACCTGTACTCCTTGAGCTTGCGGATAAATACGGCAAGACACCTGCCCAGATCGTTTTACGCTGGCATATCGAACGCGGCATCGTCGTCATACCGAAGTCCGTCACACCGAGCCGCATCCGGGAAAATCGCGACATCTTCGATTTCAGCCTCTCCACAGAGGATATGGACAAGATCGCGACCCTCAACACCGGCGAAAGGTATTCCGCGGATCCCGATGATCAGGAATTTCTGACCAGAACTTCGATCCGTCCAAATTAATACAATCGATCCAAAAGAGTAGCTCCCCACTAGAGGCAGGGAGCTACTCTTTTTGTTCTATGTTGCGTTTTTGACTCGCTTCCGAATCGTTCTGCAGATATGAATTTTCTGAGAAGTTTGCTAGCGTTTTTAAGGAATATTTTCCATAATCACAGCGTTTATGATATATTTATAGATGGTTATTCAGGGGATAGATAAATAGAAATAGATAGGAAGTGCCACATTCATGAAAAAGAAATTAGCATTGACATCCGTTGCTTTCTTGACGGCCATCACATTGGCAGGTTGCTCGACCAGCGACACTGTCGCAACGACTCCGGCAGGCGATATCACAAAAGATGAATTATACGACGCAATGAAAGCATCAATCGGCGAAACCGTCTTGCAACGTCTGATTTTGATCGACGTGTTGAACGACGCAATCGGCAAGAATGAATTGGAAGCTGAAACGGAAGCTGAACTGTTGACGACCATCGAACAGTACGGCGGAGAGGAAACATTCAACTACATCTTGTCACAATCAGGCTTCGCAAATAAGGAAGAATACAAAGACGTGTTGTATTTGAACAAACTGATCGAAGCAGCCGTAAAAGCTGAAACAACTTTCACGGATGAAGAAGTGGAAGCCTATTACGAAGCTTACCAACCACAAATCAACGTACAGCATATCCTGGTTGCGGATGAAGCAACTGCGGTAGATTTGATCAACCAAATCAACGAAGGTGCGGATTTCGCGGAATTGGCTGCAGCGAACTCCACTGATACTGGAACGGCCTCCAACGGCGGTGAAACAGGACTGTTCGGAGCAGGCGACATGGTCGCAGCATTCGAAGAAGCCGCTTATGCGCTTGAAGTCGGTGAAGTGACACAAACACCAGTCGCTACCGAATACGGCTACCACATCATCAAAATGATCGAGAAGACAGAAAAAGGAACATTGGAAGAAGAACGCGAAAACATTGAAACAGTGATGATGGACGAAAAACTTGCCGACAATGATTACTTGACATCTGTCATGTCCACAATCGTCCAAGCTGCGAATGTTGAAATCAAAGACGAAGACTTGGCAGCAGCAATCGATCAATTCTTGCCTGCTGAAGAATCAAGCTCATCCGACGCAACGTCTGAAGAAATTAGCTCAGAAACTGCAACTTCAGAAGAAGCGGAATCTGCAACTGCTGAATCGGCAAACTAATACCTAATAATGTAAAACACGCGAATCACTGGCCTTTGATGCCGGTGATTCGCGTGTTTTTTTGCGTGTTTCTGAAACACGCAGGCCTGTGTCCTTTTGATTATTGCCCTTCTTCAGAAGGTTGGGCAAAGAGCGGTTTATAGAAGCTGCGGTTCTCCAACCCGAAAATCCGCTCGCTGAACGTTCCCGGTGTCGTGCGCAATAAAGCCGTATCGATCATATTGATGGAGGCATCCAAATTATCCAGGTGATGGATGATTTCGGCTTCCAGAAGGTGCGGCCTTACCGGAGAACCGAATTCCTGTTTGCCGTGATGCGCCAACACAGTGTGTTTCAACAGAATGACCTCTTCGCTGTCCTCATCGATGTTCAAAGACAGGCAGGCTTTGGTGATTTCTTCATCAATCAGGACGATGTGCCCGATCAGATTCCCTTTCAGCGTATACTCGGTCGACATGCTGCCGCTCAACTCGATCGTTTTTCCGATGTCGTGGAGAATCACTCCCCCGTACAACAAAGACTTGTTGACTGAAGGGTAATGTTGGATGACCGTTTTGGCCATCCGCAAAATCGACACCGTATGGAAACCGAGTCCGCCCACAATAGCGTGATGGTGGCGTTTCGCAGCTGGATACTCGAAAAATTCCCGTTGATATTTTTTGAGTATATGCCGGACAATCCGGTTGATCGGCGCGCTCGTGATCTCAAACAGGATTTGGCTGACTTCCTCCACCATTTCTTCCGATTTCAAAGGAGCACGCTCCATATAGAGTTCCGGTCGGTTTGGTTCCCCTTCCCGGGCAAGCCTAAGTTTTGTGATGCGCAGTTGGGGATTATTCTGATACAGTTCCCGTTTGCCGGTTACGGCAACGACTTGACCAGCCTGGAATTGTTGGATATCCTCCTCTTTCGCATCCCAATACTTCCCGTCGATCTGACCGCTGCGGTCCTGAAAAGTAAAGGCGATGAATTTCTTGCCGTTTTTCGCCAGACGGATATCTGCACTTTTGATCAGCACATAAATTTCAAAATTATCATCGATTTCATGTTCATATATTTTTTTGGCCACCCCTATCAGCCCCTTTCATTCCTATTTTAACATGTATACTTGTTTCTGTGAAAAGCGTTGAACGCAAGCGTCATCGAACGTGAAAAAGAGCACCTGCACGTCTTCACTCAGCTCTTCCAACAACGTAAACATGATATTCTTCCTGTCATCGTCGAAGTTCACAAAACCATCATCGATCAAGATCGGCATGCTGACGATATCGGCAGTGTTCTTCACAAACGCCAGCCGCAGCGCAATGTACAGCTGTTCCACCGTCCCCTGCGACAATTCATTCGGGAAAAAGGTCGTTCCGTCCTGACGCTGCACCTTCATGCCGTTCTTTTGGAACGCGATGCCGGTGTATGCGCCTTCCGTCAACCGGCTGAAGAAGGTTATCGTATCGTCGAGCATCAGCGGCAGGCGATCCTCTTTGCCATACCGCAGTGCCCCTTCGATCCATTCTCCGGCGGTGACCAAACCAGCCCACTCGACGGCAAGGTCCCTCAGTTCGGTTTCTGCCAAAGCAAACTCCTGCAGCAAGGCACTGTAGGTTCCGCCTTCTTCCAATTGTTCCAGCTGATGTTTCAGTTCAACTTCCGTCCGCTGCAGTTTCGACAATTCAGACTTCAACTGCTGCATTTCCAGTTCATTCTTTTCATAAAGGCCGGTGCTTTTCTTCGCATCGCCATATCGATCCAAGAGTTGCTCACGGCCACTGACTTGCTCATCCAGAAATTCCTTGCGCTTGAGGTTTTGCTCCTGCTTCTCCTTCAGCGCCAGCAACTGGTAGAATTCTGCTTCGGTCTTTGCGTTTGCCTGATCCAAGAGCTGTTGCCTCTGTTGATGGGACTCGGCAAGATCGCGTTGGACCAATTCCAGTTCTTGCTGCAGTTCATTGATTTTATCTTGGACATTCGCAGCCATACTTTCTTCCAAAACGACGGCATTCTGTATCTCCGAAAAGCGTACAGCCATTTCAGTGACCGTCAGATGTTCAAAATGGAAACGGCTGCGGATGAACGCAGTCTGCTCGTTCCATTTATTCACGGCGAGATTCAGATTGTCCATTTCGGCTTCCTGCTTGATGATCAGGGCGGCCTTCTCCGCCAACACGGCACCCGGATCCAATTGCAGGAGTTCCGTTGCCGTCATTCGGGCCGGATAGCCTTTCTGCTGCAGGAAGGTCTCCAATTCGGTTTTGAGCATCTTTCCACGCTCTTCCAGCTCTTCACGGTCGTTCAAAAGCTCCAGGAATTTATCCTGCAACTCTTCAAGCTCCCTGGCCACAGCCGAAATTCTTTCCCGGACAGCGGCCTGCTTCAGAAATTGCTCCATCGCATTTTCGGGGGAGCCTTCTTGGGAAACAGCGTCCCTCGTTTGTGTCTGGTGCTTCCTTCTGGTCAGGATAGCACCACCGACAGCAAGCACAGCAGACAACGCCCAAGCAATCACCCTGAAGTCAGCCAGCACAAAGGACAGGGCCAAAAACACAGTTGCAGCCACAAACAACAGGCCGAGCGGACTTTTTTTTGTAACTTCAGGCGTAGGCCTCCTTTGGCTCGGCTGTTGCACATCGCTTTGCAGCGCCGCATACGCAGCATCAGCCAGCTTCTCGTGTTGGAGACGCGTCTCCTCTTTCTGGAGCGTTTCCAGCTGGTCCTCATGGAAGCCGATGTTGTGGTCCAACAGCAGCAGTTGTTCTTCGGTCTGCTTGATGTCCTGCGCAAGTTGCTGCAGTCGGCCGCGTTCTGCTTCCTTCAGCGGCTCCGGTGCGGGAAGGGCCAGATTCAACCCAAAGGCCATTTTTTGTTTGGCCAAATCGGCTTTGTTGTTGCTGACCTCATTTTCCAGATACGTGATCTTATTCAGATCCGCTTGCGTTTTGGCGACACTGTGCTGCAAAGCAGCAAAATCGGATTGGTGCTCTTTGTACCATTCCACATGGACAAATTCGCCCAATTGTTTCTGCAGCTGCGCTAACCTTTCCTGAAGCTGAGTCTGTGCTTGAATCGAAGCGGCCATTCTTTCCTGCTGGCTCTGCCATTGGTAACGGGCATCTTCCGGCACTTCGCTGTAATCGACTGCCGTGATTTCCTTGTTCAGCCGTTTCCACTCCTGATAACTGTCCGCCAAGCGTAAGCTTTCTGCGATTGCAGTTTGTTCCTGCTCCAGTTCCTGTTGACGGGATAACAGTTCGGCCTGCTGTTTTTGGCTGTCCGACAGATGCAGCAGCGATGTTTCGTAAGTCGCATTTTTCGCTTTTGCTTGCTGAAGCTTCCTTTGCAGTTTTTCGGCAGCCTGTATCTTCTTGTTCAATGGCGGGACGCTGCCTGTCGGTTTGAATCGTTTCGCCGCTTCGTCCCGGTATTCTTTCGCTAATTGCAGCAAGCGTTCGCTCCCGCTGGTGCCGATGCTCAGCAGATAATGATTGAGATCTTCTTTTTGGGTTTTTTTCAAGGAAAGCAGGCTGTCTATTTTGAATGTATACAGGGACTCGAAAGTGTCCCTGTCCATCCCCAATATAAACCGCCCGAGATTTTTTGTCGTCTGCTGCACGCCATCCGGCAGCGTGACGACGGCTTGTCCCTTGTTGCGGTCCTTCACCCGCTCAACGATGACATCCCCGAACCGCGTGTCCTCCAAAAACAAGCGGCCGCCGTACGCTTGTGCTTGTTTCGGAACGTACAGATTCTGATCTTTCTTGCGGGCACTGGGGAACCCGAAGAGGATGCTGTTGATGAAGGACGACAAGGTGCTTTTGCCGGCTTCATTTTTGCCGTGGAAGACCTGCAGATCCTGCATATCATCAAAGGTTCGGTTCACCCATTTTCCGTAGCCGTATATTTCAATCTTCCGTATCTTCACTGTCTTCCTCCTCAAACGCGACGGCCTGCACGATCCTCTTCTTGGCGGCCGCCAGCACTTCCTCTTTGAAGCTTCGGTCTTTTTTCAAGTCAGGGAATGTCGTCCTGATGAGCGGATGTTGGAAAAAGTTGTCCAACTGTTGATAGAATACGTCATCGGCACTGATTTCCGTCCAACTCTTCGAAAAACTCTCCTTCATGACCTGATCAAAAGAAAACAGTTCTTTTTCCGTGTCGACCGCAATCTTCAACTGGTACAGATAAATGAAAGGCCGCTCCAACCGCTGTCGGACACCGTCCAGTATCTCCTCGTCCTCGATCTTTTTGACGACATCGGGATGAAGCCCCTGGATGTCCGTGAACAGCAGCGACAACAGCACGCTCGATCCACTCTCAGAGCGATGCTGTTCCATTCGTTCCTCGATGCGCGCAAACACATCATTCAGGGTTTTGCACCCATGCAACGACATCGTTTCTTTTTCCCAAACGATCGGCGCCGTCGGGAGAAAAGACAATGCAGGTGCCATCCCTTTTTGGAGCGTCACCAGATAGGCACCTTTTGCCTCGGTTTCGTTCGGATTGCGCCCTTGCGTATTTCCGCAATAGACGACAGGCGGAGCCTCCTGCAGCTGCTGTCTTTTGTGGATGTGCCCCAGAGCCCAATAATCATAGTTTTTCGCGTTCAATTCTCCCAAAGAGAACGGCGCATAGACGCCTTCGGAAGAGTTCAACCCTTCAAGGTAGCCATGCAGCATCCCGATATGGTAATCGACTGTATGGTTCCGGTTCGGGTAATCGACGATCATCCGCTCTTCAACCCATCTGGAAGGGTAACTGAAGCCGGTGATGGCCACCCGCTCCCCTGCTTTCGTGGTCAACATTTCGGTCGTGACCTCTTTCTCGAAGACCGTGACGTTCTCCGGAAGTTGCAGTTTGAGCGACTCCCTTCCGAGAAAATCATGGTTCCCATGCGACAAATAAACCGGGATGCCGGAACGATCCAGCCGACCCAATTCATCCCGCAGAAAGGCTTGCGCCTTTACGCTCTGATTTTCCTCATCGTAGATGTCCCCGCTGATCAGAAAGAAATCCACCTCAGCCGCAATGGCCTGCGTCACCAATTCCCGAAAGGAATCAAAAGTGGACTGGTAAATGGCATCAAAAAGCTGCGGCTCCAGCTGTTTTATCCCCTTAAAAGGGCTATCCAGATGGAGATCCGCTGTATGGATAAATGTAATCACAAGCTGTCCTTCTCTCCGCATTCAATGCTAAATCTGACAAAGAAGATAAAATCCCTTTGGAAAACATATATGAAAAATCAAAAAAACTGCGCCATTTCCGCCAAATATCGGATGAAGAACGTTGGATGGCATTGATCGGCAATGCGTTGAATCCTGTCCTTATCTATCATCCGGCCATTCTTTCGGAAATGGTCACAGCTTATCGTCAAAAATTAAGTCTTAATCTTGTGCAGGCGCGTATAATTCTTGCAACGGTTTTGTGATGATGGCATTGACTTCTTCCATCAATTGGCTCAACTGTTGTTCTTTGGCCATCAAAGATTGGATAACTTCGTTGCCGGATGCTCTTTCAGCGATTGCTTGAGCAGAAGCCACATCATCATCAGTGATCGCTTCGCCAGTCATTTGTTTTTGTTGCAGCCCGATTTGCACATTACGGAACTCCTCAAATAAATCAAAAGCCACTTGATCTTCCCTCATCGCAGCATAAGCTGAAGACAATTCTGTAAAAACAGAAGCCTCACGCAGATTTTTTTCCAACTCATAAGCCGTATCATAAATATTACTCATTATCCCATTCCTTCCATTTACATATTACATAAACTATAACATTATCCGAACAATAAAGCCATCAAAAAACACGAAAATATGTTCTTATCAGAGCGTGAGAAAAGTCGTTTAGCTCCCCGTACGTTGGAGCATCCCCCGAAGTGAACCTCTTTTGTTCACTACGGGGGATGTGAAACGTTAGTGGGAGCTGACTTTTCGAACGCGTTTTCGCAGAGCGTGATGAATCCCGGGTAGAAATCGAGCACTAACTTTTTAACAAGCCGAACAATCCCCTACAACAATATGCTCTGTTTGTCCGATTCTTCCGGCTTATCGGACAACCTGCAGGACATTCGCTCTCCGTTTGTCCGATTCCCTACTATTATCGGACATTCCTCAACAAGCATGTCAAAAAAAGACAAGCCATCACAGCCTGTCTTCCCTTCAATCCATTTTTATTGCCCGAAAGCCTCGTTGGCCCAGTCGAACAATTTTTGCGAACCCTCGCCGATGCTTTGACCGAACGAACCCATGTCATTCATGAACTCATCCAATCCATTTTTCAGGCCATTCAAAATACCACTGTCATAAGTTTCTTCGGCAGCAGCGACCGCAAATTCTGTCTGCGGGCTGATCGACAGCAACGCGCCCATCTCGGCACTGTACAAATTCGCCATCGTCTTGCCTGCATTGTTCAGATTGTGGGCTTCATTGGTTTCGTCATATCCCAACCAAGTGGCAACAACAAGATCGGGTGTATACCCCACCATCCATTGCGACTTGATGTAGCCGGTTTCCCTGTCAAGCTCCGTCGTACCGGTCTTGCCGGCGATCACCATACCGTTCGACGGTTGCGCCGATGCACCGGTCCCGCCATCTGCGTATACACCCATCAGCATGCTTGTCATTTCCTCGGCGACTGCCGCGGTCGTGACACGGTTCGTTTCCGGATTCGTATTGTCCACGATCACCGCTCCGGTCGCATCCACAATTTTCGTGATGAAACGCGCTTCCGTGCGCACCCCTTCGTTCACGAAAGTCGTATAGGCACTGGCCAGCTGCACTGGTGACACGCCGGTGCTCATCCCTCCGAGCGCAATCGCACCAAGATTCTCATCCGCTTCGCCGATGGAGATGCCGAAATCCTCCAGCTTGGCAATTCCTCTTTGAATACCCAGCTTATCCAAAAGCCAGACTGCGGATGTGTTCTTGCTCTCGGCAAGCGCTTGGTACATCGGCAAAGTGTCATATAGGCTGTTTTGGTCATAGTTCCAAACGGAATAAGCGTCATCGCCGTAAGTCAAGGAATCATCATCCATGATTTCCGCATCGACTTCGTATCCGGCCTCAAGAGCCGGCGTATAGACGGACAACGGTTTGATTGTCGAACCCGGTGCCATGGTCATCTGGGTCGCCCGGTTATAGGTCCGGAAACCTTCATAATTTGTTGCTCCGACGACCGCGAGCACATCCCCTGTTGTAGGTTCCAAAGCAACAGAGGCACTCTGAAGCAGAGTACCATCTTCCGCAGTCGGCAGATAGGCTTTCGCATAGGAGTTATCCATCTGGGACTGATAATCCTGATCCAAGCCGGTGTAGATTTTGTAGCCCCGGTTCAGTAGATCCTCTTCATCCAGGCCGTAGGTATTGACGGCCTCGTTGATGACCGCATCGAAATAGTAGGGATAGTTATACCCGCTGTCGGCGTAATAGTTATCCACCACGTTGATATCTTCAGCGATGGCGGCATCAGCGGTGGCTTGATCGATAAAAGCATTGTCCGCCAACAGCTGCAGTACCGTATTCCTTCTGGCAGTACTCGCTTCAATATCATCGATCGGGTTGTAGTAGCTCGGCGACTTCAAAATCCCGGCCAGAACGGCCGCTTCCGACAAGCTGACTTCACTCGCCGATTTTCCGAAGTATTTCTGCGAAGCATCCTCGACGCCCCAAACCCCGGAACCGAAATAGGCGTTGTTCAGGTACATCTCAAGGATTTCGTCCTTCGTGTATTTGTTTTCGATTTCGAAAGCCAAAAACAGCTCCTTGGCTTTGCGGATCAGCGTCTGATCCAAGGTCAGGTAGGCATTTTTGGCCAGCTGTTGGGTAAGCGTCGACCCCCCGCCGACGATGTTCCCACCATTCAGCACGAAACCGACAGCGGCGCGGCCGATTCCGATCGGGTCAACCCCGGTATGCGTGTAGAAGCGCTTGTCCTCCGTCGAAACAACGGCAGTCTGGATGTTCGAAGAAATCTGGTCAATCGTCACGAACGTCCCTTTCTGCGAATAGAGTTCTCCGGCTTCATTGCCGTAGCGATCGTAGATGACCGTTGTCTGTTCCAGACCGGCCTTCAGATTTTCGACATTGGCCGTCTTTGCCAAAAAGACAAGATAGGTGCTGCCGATCAAAGTACCGATCAACAGGAACAAGACAATAAATTTGTTGATCCGGAACTTCCGCCAGAAGTTTTTGCGTTTCTCATTGAAACGGGACCAGGCGGCTTTCAGAATTTCTTTAAATGGTTTATTTTGCATTTTTTCATCCTTCTTCATTTTTTACATCCCCCCGACATGCTGATTGGATTGCCTTTGCGGTGCACGTGGCAGTGGAGACACAACATGAGCTTTTCACAAGAAAGCACATTTCGATAACAGGATTCCGTATCATAGTAACAGGAATCGCTCAAATAAGAAACCGACTTAAGTCGCAGAAATGCGCTCGTATTGCAATTTCTCTATTTTGATTTATAATTTTAGCATAAGTATCGTTTTGAATTAACCGAATTTTGCTTAAATAATTATTAAGGTAGGTGGCACCAGTGGGACAGAACGCATCAGATGGCAATCATCTGTAGACCAAAAGAATTTTCGAAAACGCGTATTTTCAGGGATTCTTTTGGTCGCATTCATTTGTTTCAGCGTGAAACCAGAGATCTCGTGAAGAAATTTCCTATTCAGGATCATTATTTCACAGGAGGTGAAGTCTGCTTTTATTGAAGGAAGCAGGCAATCAATTATGTCAATCACAAACGGATTAATCTTATTTTTTCTCATCCTCTTCATCGCTTCTTTTTTCGTCATGTCGGAATATGTCCTGGTAAGGATACGCCCTTCCCGGCTGGATTTCCTGGTGGAAGGCGGAAATAAGCAAGCAAAATTATTGAAAAGTATGACAGTGAAACTGGACAGCTACCTTTCAGCGACGCAGCTGGGCGTTACGATCACATCACTTGCCCTCGGTTGGTTAGGGGACCCTACCTTTAAGCGCCTGTTCGATACGCTTTTCGGCAATCTGCCTATCCCGAACACGATCGCTACCATTCTCTCCTTCGTTGTTTCTTTCTCTGTCTTGACTTCCATCCAAGTCATCATCGGTGAACTCGTTCCCAAAAACGTGGCCTTGAGCCGCACGGAAAAAATGGGCCTTCGGATCGCGAAACCGTTGAACATTTGGTACCGCGCGATGTATCCGCTGATTTTCGTGCTGAACAAAACCGCCAACGGCATTTCCAAAGCGATCGGGATGAAAACGATCGGCGAATCGGATGACAATGTATCCGAGGAAGAACTCCGCCTGATCATGAGTCAAAGCTTGAAGAGCGGGGAAATCAACCGCGAAGAGTATCAATTCGTGGAAAATGTGTTCAACTTCGACGAGCGGATGGCGCGCGAAATCATGGTTCCCCGGACGGAAATCGTAGCGGTGGACTTCAACATGTCGCTGAGCGATATCGCAAATGTCGTCCAGCAGGAAAAATACACCCGCTATCCGGTCATGCGCGAGGACAAAGACTCGATCGTAGGCGTCATCAACACCAAGGAAGTCTTTGCGGCATTTGTTGAAGCCGTCCAGAAAAAGGACGAGAGCAAATTCACCGTCACCGACTTCGTTCGCCCGGTCATCACGGTCATCGAAACGATTCCGATCAAGGAACTCCTGGTGAAGATGCAGAAGGAACATAACCAAGTCGCCATTTTGATAGATGAGTACGGCGGTACAAGCGGCCTCGTTTCGATGGAGGATATCGTGGAGGAAATCGTCGGCGACATCAGCGATGATTTCGAGACGAAAGATCAACCTGAGTTCATCATGCTCGGCGAGAACCATTACCGCATCAGCGCCCGCATGTTGATCGACGACGTCAACGACCTGTTCGGCTTGGACATCGATAACGAAAACGTGGATACGATGGGCGGTTGGCTTCTGGACCAAAAGTACGACATCAAGGAAGGCGAAGAAGTCGTGTACCACGGCTACCGCTTCAAGGCCATCCAAAAGGAGAAAAATTCGATCATCGTCATCGATATCTTCACGACAAGGAAAATCAAGAACCATGGCGGATCGGAAGAAATGGAAGAAACGGAAGAATCCGAAATATCCGAGTAAGCAAACAGAAAAGACTTTGCGACAGGCATCCGAGCCCACCGCAAAGTCTTTTTTTGTCCTTTAAATTATATTAATGAAGATGCCCCGTATCCAGTTCCGGACGCCCTTTGAAGAACGGAAGCACGGTCTTCGCGATCAACGGCAGTTTGCCGACTGCATCGCTTTCGATCGTCCATACCAACAACGGCTCATGCAGGCTCAAACGCAGGATGAACCAGCCTTCCCCGTACTGTCCGCCCAGATTCACGCGCACGCCCTCAAGATGGTCCGCAACCAAGGCCATGTCCTCGGTGGCAGCGATAAAAGCGGCAAAATCCTTGATGATGGCATTGCCCACTTCAAAAATCGGTTCCTCGATGATCGTAAAGCGGTACTCCATCGTTTCCGCCGGCTGGCCAAGCGTCGCGATCAGATCGCCCAAACGCTTCCCTTCCGTTGACAGCTGTGCATCGGCGATCAGCAGTTTTGCGATCAGGTAGGCGCCGTCATCCAGGAAATAATTTTCCTTCAGCGCCGCATGCCCGCTCGTTTCGATCGCCAATACCGCATTGGTGCCCGCTTCATTCAATGCGATGCCGCGGTTGATGACATTCCGGTAGCCGGTCAGATAACGGTCCTGGACCCCGCCAAGTCCCGTTATGAACGTCTCCAGATGGGCGGAAGTCGCAGAGTTCGTTACGATCGTCGCGCCCGGCTCTTCTTTCAAAAGAACAGCCGAAATCAACGCAATCAGATTGTTGCGGTTGAAGGCTTTGCCGTCGCTGTCTACAATCGCGGAACGGTCCACGTCCGTGTCGAAGATGATCCCGAGGTCGGCCTTGTGTGCAATCACCGCATCCTGGATGCTCTTCATCGCGGCTTTATTGTCCGGATTCGGGACATGATTCGGGAAAGTGCCGTCCGGATCAAGGAATTGGCTGCCGGAAGTGTCGGCTCCCAATGGCTGCAGCACCCGGTCCACAAAGAATCCGCCCGCTCCGTTTCCGGCATCGACGATGATATGACGTCCCGCCAACGGTTTTTCAGGGTTTTCGGCTGAAGCGATGCCTTTGCGGATCTTATCCTGGAGATCGGCTGCGTAAGTAGAAAGCAGGTCCATTTCGGTCACGACCGCCGCCTGTTCTTTTTCCGCAAATGCTTCAGGCATTTCATAGGCGTATTCCAAAATTTCTTCGATATCTTCATGCTCCGCTCCACCCGTTTTGGTGAAGAATTTCAGTCCGTTGTATTCAAAAGGAAGATGGCTGGCGGTGATCATGATCGCAGCATCCGTCGCGTAATCTTCGTACTGCGTCGACATGAACATCGCAGGCGTAGTTGAAAGGCCGACATCGATGATTTCGATGGCATAAGGCGCCATCCCTGCCATAAGTGCAGCTTTGATGTCCCCACCGGATAAGCGGCTGTCCTGTCCGATCGCAATTTTGACTTTCTTTTCGCCGTTCAGACTGATGTTTTTCCCTTTTTGCAGCCACTCCACAAAACCATATCCGATGCGCGTCACTTTGTCCGCCGTCAGCGTCGCTTCATGTTTTTCCGTCGAAATCGCAATCCCGCGAACATCCGATCCATTCTGTAAGGCCAATAATGCAGCTTTTTCCATTATTCCATCCCCTTTTCGATTTTCCGTTACGTCCATTATACCCATTCGACGGAAATAAAAAAAGAACGGCCGAAGCTTTTTTGCTTTCGGCCGAACAAGAAAAGCGGAACGGGTTCGTTCAGCCCTTCAGTTTGTCGTTTTCATAGGTATGGGTCAATTCCAGATTGGGGAAACCTTGCTGGCGCAACGCTTCATAGACGACCATGCAGGCTGTGTTCGAAAGGTTCAGGGAACGCACATGCTCATCGTTCATCGGAATTCGCAGACATTTTTCAGCATTTTCCTGCATGAAAGATTCCGGCAGACCGGTCGTTTCCTTCCCGAAGATGAAGAAGACATCCTTGTCCTTCGTGAAGTCGGCTTCGCTGTAGATGCGGTCGGCGAACTTTGTGATCAGATACAGCTGGCGGTCGCCCAAATAATCGAGGAATGCCGCCAGATCCGCATGATGGATGATATTCACGTCATGCCAGTAGTCGAGCCCGGCGCGTTTCAGCTGCTTATCATCGGTTGAAAATCCCAACGGTTCGATCAGATGCAAAGTGGTATTGGTTGCAGCGCAAGTGCGCGCGATATTGCCTGTATTCGCAGGGATCTGCGGTTCAAATAGTACGATATGGTTGGTCATAAGTGAGACTCCTTTATTCTGTGATTTCAAGTATTTTCAGATAAGCCTTCTCAATTTCGGCTTTGGTTTCTTCGTCCGTTTCGATTATAAGTCGGTCGGAGAAAAATGCCAACAATTCCGGATTGGCTTCGCGTACGATTTCCGCGATGGCCCAGGCAGCCGTCCCGCGCAGCACTGGCCGAGGATCCTGCTCAATCATCCGCAGCAGCTCCGGAATCGCCGTCCGATCGCGGTAATTCGCCAAGGCGATGACGGCGTTGCGCTGCAGCGGCTTTTTGCCGCGCCAAGAGCCAGCCAGTTGGCCGAATTGCTCCTTGAATTCCCGGTTCGAGATCGTCAGCATCGGCTGCAGCACAGGCGTGACGCTTTCCGGTTCCGGCTCCATTTCCGGATGCAGGTGATGATCCATGGCCCGGTTATACGGACAGACTTGCTGACAGATATCACATCCGTAAATGACATGGCCGATTTTTTGGCGGTACTCTTCCGGCATGTACCCTTTTGTCTGCGTCTGGTAGGAAAGACAAACGTTCGGGTTCAGTTGGCCGTTGCCGAGAATCGCTCCGGTCGGACAGAAGTCCACACAGCGCGTGCATTCCCCGCAGCCGAAGATACCCGGTTCATCCGCTGGGAAAGGGATATCGGTGATGATTTCTCCCAAGTAGACGTAGGAACCGAACTCGCGCGTGATCAACAGTCCGTTGCGGCCGATGAAGCCCAAGCCGGCCCGCTGCGCCACCACTGTATCGATCAGCTCTCCCGTATCCACCATCGGCTTGAAGCGGGCATCCGGAATTTTTTCCTGGATGAAGGCAATCAAACGGTCCATCCTATCGCGGAGGATGACGTGGTAGTCGGTCCCCCAGGAAGCCCGCGAGAAATTGCCGCGGCGTTCTCCGCGCACCCGCTCAGCCTTTTCGGTCATTTTGCTCGGGTAAGCCAGCGCGATCGAAAGGATCGACTGCGGTTTGTCGAATATCCGGTCCGGATAAATCCGTTCGTCCAGGACCGGGTGCTCAAAGCCGACCGTATGGCCCTTCGCATGCTGTTCCTTCAGACTTTCCAACATATATTCAAAAGGTTCGGCAGTCGTGAAACCAAGTTTATCGATGCCAAGCTTTTTGCTTTCTTCTATTATTTCAGCCTTCAATGCGGCAAAATCCATTTTTTCCTGCTCCTGACAGTCAGTATTTTTTTGTACCATTCGGCGCCTTCGTTCTGCCCGAAAAAGATTGCGAAAATACGCACAAAAAAACGTATCGTTTCGGTGTCAGGCACGGCGAATGCGATACGTTGGTCAAGGTCATTTTGTGGAACAAAACGATAATAATGGCTACAAAATGATATACGTATTATAGCACATCACACCGCTGTGTCAACATCTTTCAGAAACTTGAGCTATATTCCGGTTGAGCGAAAATCAGACAGCTTTGCTGGCGACCAAAAGCGTTACTGCCACTGTGACGGACTTCAAAGGATTTGCCGCCGCGTTTGCCAACGCCGTTTCAGAAGCACCCCACGACAACGGCGTCATCTCCATCAGCCAGCCGTAGTTTTGCGCATCAAGATCCACGGTATAGACGACTTCTTCGCTGACTGCATCCGGATAGATATCGTAGAACCGGTCCACTACTTGCTGGTTGTCGTACTCTCTCTTTGTGGTATCCAAGGCATACAGCTGCTCCCGCAACTCAATCAGATACGCTGCATTCGGCACAACTTTGATGACCTTTCCGCCCGGTTTCAGAACACGGTCAAATTCCTGATACTGCGATGGTGAAAAGATGTTCAAGATGACATCAAAGGCACTCTCTGCGAAAGGTGAATGCGCCAGGTCGGCCACGCACCAGAAAGCATCAGGGAAAAAGTTGCTGGCCGCCAACTGGATTGCATCCTTCGATATATCAAAGCCTATCTTTGCTCCCTTTAAGCCTTTTTCGGTCAAATAATGCAGATGCGATCCTTCTCCGCAGCCGACATCCAAAACTGTCGCCGACTCTGGCTTGTCGATATGGGCATATACGGCATCCAATAACGGATAGAAAAAGCCGGTGTCCGCCAAATTTTTCCGGCTCGAAAGCATCTCTTTGCCGTATTCATTTTGGCCGCCCTTCATCAAAAGATGCAGGGTACCCTTTTTTGATACGTCAAAATGATGGCCATTCGCGCAGACGACACTATGCCCATCCACCTTTTCAAAGCTTCCTTTACAGATAGGACACTGGAAAAGATTCCGATGCTGTTTCAGATAGAGACTGCCCGCTTCAATTTTCTTCATAATTAATTATCCTTTCTCTGCCTCTTCCGGCTACCCGGTGCGAGGCCTTCCCTGACTAAAAACTCCTCTAACAGTTTACCATACAACCCGTTTGGATTCAGCTATCGCTTTCGTCATCGCCGGATTGAAAACGGCTTCATTTTGATGGAATTATGGTGGCAGTAGGTATATACTGAGGGTGAACAAAAGCTTCAAAAAAAAAGAAAGGAGATTTTTCAAATGTCAAATGAGTTACGCAAAAGCAACAGTTTCTTCGACCTGCTATCGGACACCGGCTCGATGTTCCAAAATCGTTTTTTTCAGGAAATAAAATTGGACGTTCATGAAACCGAGGACAACTATCAAGTGACAGCCGATCTGCCGGGCTACAGCAAAGAGGATATCACTGTGGATTATGAAAACGACATTCTCTCCATTTCAGCCGTCCGCAAATCGGAAAAAGTCGAAAAAGATGATAAAGGCCAAATCATCCGCCAAGAACGTTCTTCGGGTTCCGTCCACAGGGAAATTTATCTGAAAGGCATCAACGAAGACGACATCACCGCCACTTTGACGGATGGCGTGCTGAATTTAGTGCTTCCGAAAAAAGAACCTACTCCTCCAACTAAACGCAAAATTGAAATATTCTGATTCCACTCCTTTATAATAGCCGAGACAAACCTCTAATCGGTTTGTCCCGGCTATTTTTTTTGAACCATGAAAAATATAGCTTGAATATACAACGACTAAGAGATAAAATACATCCATGGATAAAATATATCTACGAAAGAAGGCGAAAATGATGAAAATGAAAAGCGGCGTGGAACAAGCCATCTGCATTCTGATCATGCTGGCGACCCAGATCGATCAGCGTCCGATCAAAAGCGCCATCCTTAGCAAGCGGCTGTCCGTTTCTGATTCCTACCTGAAGAAAGTGATGCGCTCCCTTGTCGTTTCAGGACTGGTTGACTCTGAAGCGGGCAAAGACGGGGGATTCAGGCTACGCCAGACTCCGGAGGAAATCACGATGTTGCACATCTATGAAGCGATCGAAGGAACGCACAGCTTTGTCCGGCCGACCAATCTGGCCGAAAAGGTGTTCCTGCGCGCGGATAAAATCAAGGACAAAAAGCAGGAAGTTCTCGAGGTATTCTTCGATGCAGAGCAGCAATTCAAAGCCCGTTTGCGGCAATACACGCTCGGCTCGCTCTTGGTCGAAGGTTCGGACAGGATCGGCACCGCCGATTGGGAATCCATCGTCCTCTCCGCAGAAAATTAAAAAGAAGGAAGTGCACGACCTTGTTGAAGCAAGAATGGCAGTCAATTTTCAAAACAAAAAAAATGTTGATCATCCTGTTCGGGATCAGTTTGATCCCTTCCCTGTATACCGTCCTCTTCCTCAGTTCCATGTGGGATCCCTACGGCAAACTGGCCGAACTGCCGGTCGCTGTCGTGAATCAGGACAAGGCCGTTTCCTATGATGAGGAAACTTTGGCTGTAGGCGACTCGCTCGTCGCCGGCTTAGAGGAATCCGAAGCCTTGGACTTCGATTTCGTTTCTCAGGAAGAAGCGGATGCCGGATTGGCGGATGGCAGCTACTACATGGCACTCACCATCCCGGAGGATTTCTCTGAAAATGCGACCACCTTGTTGGATGAAACACCCCAACAGATGGAATTGACCTACCGGACCAGCGCAGGCAGAAGCTACATCGCTTCCAAGCTGACCGCTTCCGCGGCAAACGAAATCAAGGACACCATCTCCGATGAGGTGACCGCCATCTATGCGCAAACCGTTTTTGACAAATTGCAGACTGTCGCAGAAGGGATGACGGCAGCCGCTGATGGCAGCGCGCAACTCAGCGATGGCACTGTCCAGATCAAGGAAGGCAACGAAAGCTTAACCGCTAACCTTGAGGCGCTTGCGGACAGTACCCTCAGCTTCCGTGATGGTGCGGAAACGTTGGCGGTCGGGCTGCAGACCTATCTGGATGGAGTCGCACAGTTGGATGCCGGCGCCAAGGCGTTGAACGATGGCACAACCAAGCTGACAGCAACCATGCCGGAATTGCAAGCAGGCGTTAGCCAATTGAACGATGGCGCGGCTGCAACAGCTAACGGAAGTGCAGCGTTAAGCGACGGGCTTTCCAGCTTGGCCACGAACACCCTTACGCTTTCGTCCGGAATGACAACCCTGAACGATGGCATGGGCCAGTTGGCGGAAGGCAGCGAATCTTTGACCGCTGGCTTGACGGCACTGAACACGAGTCTCACAAGCGCTGAGCAGCAGGCAAAACTGTTAGCATTGCAGAGCGGACTCGACCAAATGAAAATTGGCCTCGAAACGCTCGACAGTCAGCTGCAGCAATCCAGTCTCGCATCAGATCTGACAATCGTCCTGTCGCAACTGGACGGCCTCACCACCACGATTGCGTCGGTCCAAACCGAGCTCAACAATATCGCGGCTGCTGCAGACCCCGCCAGCAATACCGCAGCCATCATGGACGCGATTGCACAAAGCGGCACTGAGTTGACCCCTGAGCAGGAGGAAGCAGTCAACCAAGCCGTCTCGACACAGCTGGAAGCCATCGCAAACGAACAAGCCGGCTCAATCCAGTCAATCGCAGGCGGTCTTACAGTCCTGTCCGGATTGAGCGGCATCGATGCCGCTGCCATCGTGCAACAAGTAACCGCACTCCAAACCAGCGTCAGCAGCCTGTCAACCGGTTATACAAGTGTCTACGGTGGAGCGACGACACTTGTAGCGGGATTTGGCCAAATTGAGCAATCCAGCCAAACGCTCTTATCCGGTGCCCAATCGTTGCAAACAGCCATCGGAACCGCACAAAGCGGCTCCCAAAAACTGGCTGACGGCCTGTCCCAGCTTACAACCGGGTCCGAACAATTGGCGGAAGGCGGACAGAGCCTAGCGGAAGGCAACAAACAAGTAAGCGCCGGTTTGCAGACACTGGACGCGCAGACAGGCGTCCTTGCAGCAGGCGCGACGGAACTCCAGGAAGGTACACAGGCACTGGCGGACGGAACCTTGCAGCTAGTCGAGAACGGCAGTCTGCTTACCGATGGAACCAACAAACTTGCTGACGGCGCTGAAAAAATCAGTGACGGCTCCGGCCGATTGGCGGATGGTTCAGCACAACTGAATGCCGGTCTGGTCACTTTACTCAGCGGCACAGATGAACTAAGCGCCAAACTGCTGGACGGCAGCGCCGCGCTGAACGAAGTCGATGCCACGGAAAACACCTACGCGATGATGGCCGAACCGGTCAGCGCGAACCAGATCGAAACAGCACCGGTAGCCAACAACGGTACCGGCATTGCTCCCTATATGATGTCCGTCGCCCTCTTCGTCGGCGCCATCAGCCTGAACCTGATGTACGACAGCTTTAGCCCGCGGAAATATCCGAAAAACGGCATCAGCTGGTGGGCCAGCAAAATCTCTGTGCTTGCCGCTGTCGGCATCTGCCAATCTCTCATCATGATCGCCCTGCTGGTGAAGGTGAACGGTTTGGCGCCGTCTTCGATCGAAAAAACGCTGTTGGTCACCATTTTGACTGCGTTCGTCTCGGTCTCGATCGTCATGCTCTTCAATCTGCTGTTTGATAAAGTCGGCTCTTTCCTGATGCTGATTTTCCTCATCCTGCAGCTATCGGGATCCGGCGGCACTTATCCGATCCAGCTGTCCAACAGCTTCTTCGAGGCGATCCATCCCTATCTGCCGATGACTTATTCGATTGATGCCTATCGCCAGCTGTTCGGCATCGGCGGCAGCATCTCCACGGATCTTTTCATCCTGTTGGCGATCCTGATTGTCTTCAACCTGTTGATTATCCTCTTCTACACGGTCAAACGAAAACAGTTGCGGCAGGAAGAGGTCGAGGTCGAGGAACAATCGGCCTCTCTGGAAACCCAAACCGCTTAGATAAGACTCTATGAATGTCAAAACACGCACACCAGTATAGGATGTGCGTGTTTTCTTTTTTCTTTTCTGGGCGCGTACAGCACCGCTACCGCTACTGTTGCACCTGCTCCGGTGAACAGCGGCTTCGCCGAAGTTCAGCCAATATTCAGTTTCCCTGCTCCGATAAGACGACCTTCGTCGGAGCTGTGGCTGAAAGTTACCGTCGTACTCCGGGGAGCACCCCGCTGACCGGAGCTGAGGTCCGTTTGCATTTTATCTATTTGAAATTCCCCCTTGACTTAACCTTCACTTTAAGGTGTAAGCTGAATCCATCAAAACATTTACCGAGCTGGAGGTGATAAAAATGAATATTTCAGAAGCAGCAGAAAAATCAGGGCTGACAGCGGTAACCCTGCGTTATTACGAACGGATCGGCTTGATCCCACCCGTGACCAGAGGCAACGGTGGCGTCCGGTTATATAAAGAATCCGATCTTGGTTGGATCAATTTCATCAAATGCATGCGCAACGCCGGCTTGTCGATCGAGTCGCTGATCGAATATACAGCTCTGTTCGACAAAGGAAAAGATACTGTCGTTGCCAGAAAGGACATCCTGATTGAAGAACAAAAAAAACTGCAGGAACGTTACGATGAACTAGGGAAAACTCTGAACCAACTGAACAAGAAAATAGAACACTATGAGCAGGACCATTCTTGAGTACTGCACGCACAACCAAAAGGAGCGATTTTGATTTGCATACACTACAAACAACAATCATAGACAAAGTGAACAGCCCCGCAGACGTGAAGACACTGAACATCGTTGAGATGGAACAATTGGCTGGAGAAATCAGGTCTCTTGTATTGAACAAAGTCAGCCAGGTCAGCGGCCACGTAGGTCCGAATCTGGGCATCGCCGAATTGACGATCGCTTTCCATCATGTTTTCGATTCGCCAAAGGATAAGATTGTCTGGGATGTTTCCCATCAGTCCTACCCTCACAAAATTCTGACCGGACGCAAACACGGCTTCGTCGACAAAGAAAACTTTCATTCCGTCACAGGCTACACTTCCCAACACGAAAGCGAACACGACTTCTTCACGGTGGGGCATACTTCCACCTCCATCAGTCTCGCTGTCGGCATGGCTAAAGCAAGGGATCTGAAGAAGGAAACAGGAAATGTCGTTGCCTTGATCGGGGATGGTTCCCTGAGCGGTGGGCTGGCCTTCGAAGGTCTGAACAACGCTGCAGAATTGGGGTCCAATCTTATTCTCATCGTCAACGACAATGAAATGTCGATCGATGAGAATTTCGGCGGCCTCTACCGTTCCTTGGCCGAGCTGCGCGCGACAAATGGGGAAGCAGCCAACAATCCTTTCAAAGCACTGGGCTTCGAATACCGCTACGTCGAGGAAGGAAACGATTTGGCGAAAATGATCGAAACCTTCCGCGAAATCAAGGACATTGGCCATCCACTTGTGCTCCATGTCCACACCGAAAAGGGGCACGGCTACGAAAAAGCCACTCAGGAAAAAACGAACTACCATTGGCGTTCACCTTTCAACCTGGAAACAGGCGAAAGCTTGAGAAAGTCTGCCGGGGAATCGTACAATTCCATCATCATGGATCATCTGATCAAAAAGGTCGACGAGGATGAAGTGAAACTGGCTGCAATCAATGCGGCCATTCCAGGCATGTTCGGTCTGAATGCATTCAAAGCCGCACATCCGGAACACTATTTCGATGTCGGCATCGCCGAAGGGCACTCGATTACGTTTGCGGCCGGACTGGCTTCCCAAGGCGTCAAACCGGTTGTCTTCCACTCGAGCACCTTCCTGCAGCGAGCCTATGACCAATTGTCGCATGATCTGGGCATCAACGAATTGCCGGCAGTCCTGATCATCAGCGGCGGAGCTATCTCCAGCGGTGCAGTGACGCATCTCGGTCTGTTCGATATTCCATTGATAAAAAGTATCCCTAATTTCAACTATCTTGCGCCGACCAGCAAGGAAGAACTGCTTGCGATGCTGGATTGGGCTCTAAAACAGGAAAAAGGACCGATTGCGATACGATTGCCGAATGGACCGGTCGTCTCCAGAGAGAATGCTTTGGCCGACTTCCAATCGCCAACCTATGAAATACTCCGTGAAGGCAAAAAAGTGGCAATCCTGGCGTTAGGTTCTTTCCTTGGTCTCGGCGAACAAGTCGCTGATCAGATGAAAGCCGAGACAGGCGAAGATATCACCCTGATCAATCCGCGCTCCATCACCGGTTTGAATGCAGATACGCTGAAGGGACTGGAAGCAAACCATGACCTGATCGTCACGCTCGAGGACGGTTCATTGGCTGGCGGCTTCGGAGAACAGATTGCTTCCTTCTATGGGGCCTCAGCTGTCAAAGTTTTGAACTTCGGCGCGAAAAAAGAATTTACGGACAATGTTCCGCTCGAAACGCTTTATGAGCAGTTCCATCTGACTCCTGAATTGATCGTAAAAGACATCTTGGACACATTGGCATAATAAGAAAACCATCCAAGCGGACCGTTAAACGTCTGCTTGGATGGTTTTGTTTTGTCGGAAATCATTCCTTTCGGTTACCGGATCTGCAGTCGTAGCAACGATCAGCTCAATGGGGCAGGCTCTCTTCGGAATCTTTCAGTGTACCCTCAAAACTCTGAATTTTGTGATTCAACTTTTCAATTGTCTCATTGATTTCCTTCTGTTTGGCAATCAGTTGATCTCTTTCCCTGATCAAAATATTTTTGCGCGCTTCATCCGACTGCTCCCCATTTCTGAACAAGGTCGTATATTCGATCAGCGACTCGATCGACATCCCGGCACTGCGCATGCACTTGATGAAATCGATCCAACCAAGATCGTCCTGTTGATAAACCCGGATACCGCCATTTTTGCGGGTGACCGGCGGAATCAGGCCCTCGCTTTCATAATAACGCAGCGTTGCAGCAGTGAGCCCAGTAATTTTTGCAGCTTCAGATATATTCATAACTCGATCACCCTTTCTCGCATTGAGTACAATCCATCTAGTGAATCAAACTAACTCCAGATAAAACGGAATGATATCCACAAAACTGCCGTCATCCATTTTGAAGCCTCCCGGAATGGTCCCCAACTCTTTGAAGCCCAACTTTTTATAAAGATGGATCGCTCCTTTGTTGTTGGCAACTACAGCATTGAACTGCATGATGCGGAACCCTGATTCCTTAGCCATCTCTAGTGAATGAAGCACAAGTTTTTCGCCGATATGCTTCCCTCTTTGATCAGCATTAACAGCGTAAGAGGCATTCGCGATGTGACCGCAACGTCCGATATTGTTGGGATGAAGAATATACAAACCAACTATTGCACCGTCTTCTTCCGCAACACCGGAAAATGTCTGTTCCGCGAAAAAGGCTGTTGCTTCCTTCATTGACAAACCGTTTTCTTGGGGGAAATACTGGCCTTCCTTGACCACGTGATTCCAAATTTCGGACATGCTCCCCAAATCATTGTCATTATATTTCCGGATAATGATACTCATCAACCACTACCTTCTTTCTCACATAAATTCACTGATAATATTATAACCCATAATGCGATTCACTATACCAAAAAAAATAAGCCCACAACGATGAAATCATCGTCGCAAGCTTATTTGTCTGATACCGGCGGCCGGGGTCGAACCGGCACGCCCTCGCGGGCACTGGATTTTGAGTCCAGCGCGTCTGCCAATTCCGCCACGCCGGCATGATAATAAATTAATTACGATAGATCACCTATCGGAAAGGCGGTAACCGGATTTGAACCGGTGATAGAGGTTTTGCAGACCTGTGCCTTACCACTTGGCTATACCGCCGAGATGTTGCTATTTGAAAAAACTGGGCTAGCTGGATTCGAACCAACGAATGACAGAGTCAAAGTCTGTTGCCTTACCGCTTGGCGATAGCCCAATAAAGAGGGCGACCGATGGGAATTGAACCCACGAATGCCGGATCCACAAACCGGTGCGTTAACCACTTCGCCACGATCGCCATGATATTAAGTTAAACAACAGGGGTAGTAGGAATTGAACCCACACTGACGGTTTTGGAGACCGTAGTTCTACCTTTAAACTATACCCCTATGGAACAACCATGAATTTTAATCAAAAAAAATGGAGGGAGGCAGATTCGAACTGCCGAACCCGAAAGAGCGGATTTACAGTCCGCCGCGTTTAGCCACTTCGCTATCCCTCCATCATATAAAAAATGGTCCGAGACGGATTCGAACCGCCGACACCTTGAGCTTCAATCAAGTGCTCTACCAACTGAGCTATCAGACCAAAATAAAATTAAAAACGGCTCCGACGGGATTTGAACCCGCGATCTCCTGCGTGACAGGCAGGCATGTTGACCCCTACACCACGGAACCAATGGAGGTTGACGGGATCGAACCGCCGACATCCTGCTTGTAAGGCAGACGCTCTCCCAGCTGAGCTAAACCTCCATAATGCTGGTGATTATGATCCGTACGGGAATCGAACCCGTGTTACCGCCGTGAAAGGGCGGTGTCTTAACCGCTTGACCAACGGACCATTATTTTTATTATACTGGGAAAACGGAGAGTAAGGGATTCGAACCCTTGAGACAGTTTAACCCGCCTACACGATTTCCAATCGTGCTCCTTCGGCCGCTCGGACAACTCTCCAAGTTCCGATAAAATCTTATTCATATCAAATGCATGAGACTTAACCGAAAAACTCCGCAAGTAGGACTCGAACCTACGACATCATGATTAACAGTCATGCGCTACTACCAACTGAGCTATTGCGGAAAAGCAAAAAGCGCGGCAACGTCCTAGTCTCACAAAGGGAAACCCTTCACTACAATCGGCGCTAAGAAGCTTAACTTCTGTGTTCGAGATGGGAACAGGTGTGACCTTCTTGCCATCGTCACCGCACATTTTTCAAGAGAACGTTGTTCTCTCAAAACTGAATCTACAAAATTAAAGGGAACCCGAAAACACCGCTTGAGTTTTCTTCTTTTTAAAAATTGGTTAAGTCCTCGACCGATTAGTATTGGTCCGCTCCATACATCGCTGTACTTCCACTCCCAACCTATCTACCTGATCATCTCTCAGGGGTCTTACTCACTTAAAGTGATGGGAAATCTCATCTTGAGGGGGGCTTCACGCTTAGATGCTTTCAGCGTTTATCCCGTCCACACATAGCTACCCAGCGATGCTCTTGGCAGAACAACTGGTACACCAGCGGTGTGTCCATCCCGGTCCTCTCGTACTAAGGACAGCTCCTCTCAAATTTCCAACGCCCGCGACGGATAGGGACCGAACTGTCTCACGACGTTCTGAACCCAGCTCGCGTACCGCTTTAATGGGCGAACAGCCCAACCCTTGGGACCGACTACAGCCCCAGGATGCGATGAGCCGACATCGAGGTGCCAAACCTCCCCGTCGATGTGAACTCTTGGGGGAGATAAGCCTGTTATCCCCAGGGTAGCTTTTATCCGTTGAGCGATGGCCCTTCCATGCGGAACCACCGGATCACTAAGCCCGACTTTCGTCCCTGCTCGACTTGTAGGTCTCGCAGTCAAGCTCCCTTCTGCCTTTACACTCTACGAATGATTTCCAACCATTCTGAGGGAACCTTTGGGCGCCTCCGTTACATTTTTGGAGGCGACCGCCCCAGTCAAACTGCCCGTCTGACACTGTCTCCCTGCTCGCTAAGAGCAGCGGGTTAGAGTGGTCATATCACAAGGGTAGTATCCCACCGTTGCCTCCTCCGAGACTGGCGTCCCGGTATCTTCGGCTCCTACCTATCCTGTACATGTGATACAAACACGCAATATCAAACTGCAGTAAAGCTCCATGGGGTCTTTCCGTCCTGTCGCGGGTAACCAGCATCTTCACTGGTACTATAATTTCACCGAGTCTCTCGTTGAGACAGTGCCCAAATCGTTACGCCTTTCGTGCGGGTCGGAACTTACCCGACAAGGAATTTCGCTACCTTAGGACCGTTATAGTTACGGCCGCCGTTTACTGGGGCTTCAATTCAAAGCTTCGCTTGCGCTAACCTCTCCTCTTAACCTTCCAGCACCGGGCAGGCGTCAGCCCCTATACGTCATCTTTCGATTTTGCAGAGACCTGTGTTTTTGATAAACAGTCGCTTGGGCCTATTCACTGCGGCTGACCTTGCGGTCAGCACCCCTTCTCCCGAAGTTACGGGGTCATTTTGCCGAGTTCCTTAACGAGAGTTCTCTCGCACACCTTAGGATTC